>JAGMCR010000001.1 GCA_023129115.1 Candidatus Iainarchaeum sp.
ACCACGAAGCGCAAGACAACCAAGCGGAAGACCACTAAGAGAAAGACTGCACGCAGGACAACGAAGAGAAAGAAGTAAGGGACCACGTTGTTCTTTGTTGAATGGTCTTTTTGAACCCCTTTTTCGATATCTCTTTCTCTTTCTTTATCTCCCCCAGCCCGTGGCCTGTCAGACCGGCGGGTCAGTGGCAATCGCTTCAATGACCCTTACGGTCTCCTTCACGTCGTTTATGTCAGCGATAGAAATAGTGGAGTGGATGTTTCGCACGGGGATTGAAATCACCACGGTTGGCGTCCCGCCCTTGCTCAGCGAGATGGCGAGGGCGTCGGTCGTGCCCGTGTCGCTCACCTCGATTTGGTACGGAATTCTTTTTTTCCTCAAGAGCTTCTCAATCTTTTTCATGAGCACCGTGTTCGCAATGAATTCTTCGTCTTTGTAAGTGAGGTACGGCCCGTGGCTCATTCCCCCGTTGGTGTCGTCGTAGTCCTGCGCCGGCGTGGTGTCCACGTTTATGGCGAAGTCGCCCTCGAGCTTGAACGCGGAAACCCTGGCGCCGTACATGCCCATCTCTTCCTGCGCAGTGAAGACGTACGAAATGTTCCGCTTCTTTTTCTTCATTTTCTTCGCGAGCATTATCGACGCGGCGCAGCCGACGCGGTTGTCCATGGCCTTTCCCGACATGATGTTTTCCTTTCCAAGCGTGGCGAACGCGCGGCGCGGGATGACGTAGTCGCCCGGGCCGATGCCCAGCCGCTCCACTTCTTTTTTGCTCTTGAGGCCCACGTCGATGTACATCTGCTCGATTGACGGGAACTCTTCAGAGACAAGCCCCTCGTGGAGGTTCTTCGAGGAAATCACGCCGTGCACCACGCGCTTTTCCGAGGCCACGATGTGCACCTGCTGCGCCAGAAGCGTTTCCGGCTCTATGCCCCCGACGCGCGAGAAGATTATCCTGCCGTCCTTCTCGACTTCCTTGACCATTAGCCCAATCTCGTCCATGTGCGAGAACACGAGCACGTGCGGGCCCCGGCCCTTCTGTGTCGCGATGAGGTTGCCGAACGAGTCAACAGTGATTTTGTCGACGAATGGCCGGATTTCTTTCTTTATGAGTTTCCTGATGTTCTCTTCGCCGCCTGACGGGCCGTACACGGCCGCAAGGCGCTTGACCAAGTCGACGACTTTGTCCATTCTTACAACCCCAGCAGCCCGTCAACCTTTGCCTGGTCGAACCCGATGACAATCGTTCCGTTGATGTCGATGACCGGCACTCCGCGCTGCCCCGACTTCTCAATCATTTCCACCGCCTTTTCCTGGTCCGCTGCCACGTCGTAGGCAGTGAAATCAATGCCTTTTTCCTTCAGGTAGTCCTTGGCGCGGTCGCACCACGGGCACGTCGGGGTAGAATAAACTATCACATTCGCCATGCCGATACTAAACCACCCACCCTATTTAAATAAATCCTTTGAGAATTTATTTGCAGGTGTTTTCCATGAATGCGCTAACGGCAATGAAGAAGGCCTGGCAGGCCTACCGGTCCAACGCGGCGAGGCTCATCATTGGCACGGCCATACTGCTCGTGGCGATTGTGCTGCTCGTCATGTTCGCTTTCCTGCCGCTGCTCGGGCTGTTCGTCTTCTCCAATCCCGAAATGGTCTTCATCTCGCTGTCACTGTTCTCGCTGTTCGTCATCGTGGCGCTCGGCGTCGCGGGCGTGCTGTGCGCCGGCTACATCCGCTTCACTTCACAGGCCTATGGCATCACTTATGCCGAGGCCAGCAAAAAGAAGCGCGTGCGCGCGGACGAGAAGCCGGACTTCATGACAATCTTCAAGTTCGCGAGCCGCGAGGGGAAGAACGCGGCGCTTTTGGCGTACGCCTGTGCCTTCGCGCTGCTCGTCATATTCGGCGTGCCGTACATCTGTACTTCTTCGCTCGACGCCGTGCTGCTCGCGCTGCCGTTCGCGCTCGTGTTCCTGTTCTTCGTGATGCTGGCGCCGCCCATAACCGTGTTCGAGAAAAAGCCGCCGCTCGAGGCGTGGGCAAAGTCGTTCGAGTTCGCGCTCAATAACTTCCCGCAGCAATTGCTTTTGACGGCAGTGATGGGGCTAATCTTCCTCGTGCTGGCAGTGATTCCTTTTGTCGGGCCGGTGGTGCTGTTCGCGCTGATGCCGTGGTTCGCATTGAGCAAGGTCGCGTTCTACCGGGGCGAGTAACAAATGACTTGGAAACCTGCCGCGCTACCCCAAAGGACTTGGGGGATGCCAATTGGCATCCCCCCATAGGCCGATTGTTCCACTCACCCATCCAGTTGTTCCACTCACCCATAGGCTGATTGTTCAACTCCCCCAGAGGCCGACTTCTTTCAGGCAGGCATTCCCGCAATCGCTATCAACACGAGCGACAGCGCCATGCCCAGCAGGAAGTACATGGGCCTGCCCTCCCGGCCGTCGGGCACGAGGTCCCTTATCACGACGTACAGCAGCACGCCCATCACGAGGCTGAACACCGCGTAGAACGCCACGGCCCTCAGCTCGAGCGCGGTCGCGACCACTGCGCCGAACACCGTGGACAACGAGAGCACGAGCTCTTCCAGCTTGTTGCTATTGAAGTGCTCGTGGATGTGCCTCACAGAAATCGAGGACGACAGCGTGTGCAGCAGGAACGGGATGAACACGAGGTACCCCAGCTTCCCGCCACTCAGCGGGATGCCGAAGAACATCACCAGCGCGAACCCCAGTATGAACGAGTCCGCGATGAACCCGGCGATGTGCAGGTGCGCGAGGTCCTTCAGGAGCATTTTCTTGTTTTGCACGTGCTGGTACACGTATTTTTCGGCAACGTGGAACGCCGTGAACCCCAGCAGCAGCAGCAAATAGACGTTTTCGCCGATGAACCCCACGCCCATCGTGAGCTCCGGCAGCACCTCAAGCATTATGTACGTAATGAATATTCCAGCGGAAAAGCTAGTGATTTCGTGGTGGAACTCCTTCACGCGGTTGGCCGTCTTCTCGCTGAAGAAGTGCACGATTGTCAGCACCGCCGCGAGCACGATTGGAATCATTGGGATTACCAACAATCAAGGGGTTTATAAAAAGCTGCCGGGCAGTAATCCAACCGGCCTATGGGGGGCTGACACAACCGGTGTATGGGGGGGTGCCAATTGGCACCCCCCAACTCCTTGCTCACTGCGTCCTCCAAGTCCTTGCCTCGCTGATTGCCGCACATCTTTTTTTATACTGGAGTACCTAAAACCATAGCTATGGCAGACAAAGTTGGAGTAGTAGACACCATGTTCGCGCGCGTGGACATGTACCCCTTCGTGGTCCAGGCGTTCCAGGACGTTGGCTGGGAGCCCGAAATCGTGCGCCGCACGGTCCCCGGGGTCAAAGACATGCCCGTCGAGGCACTGGACCTACTCGAAAAAGAGGGCTGCGCCATCGTCCTCACGCTTGGCATGGGCGGCGGAGAGCCGGTGGACTACACGTGCGTCCACGAGGCATGCGTGGGCATCCAGGGCGTGATGCTCAAGACCGGCAAGCACGTCATCGACGTCATCGTGCACCGCAACGAAGTCAAGGACGACCTCGAGTTCTACAAGCTCTGCAAGAACCGGGCCTACAAGCACGCGGTCAACGCGTACTGGCTCCTCAGCAAGCCAGAAGAATTGACGAAGCGCGCCGGCACCGGCGAGCGGCAGGGCCTGGACAACGAAGGCCAAATAGCGGTGAAAAAATGAAGCTTGGCATTATTGTCGCAGAGTTCAACAAGGAAATGACCGAACAAATGCTCGCGAAGGCCGAAGCGACCTCAAAAGAGCTCGGCATCGAGACCACTGTCCGCTGGGTCCCCGGCGTGTACGACATGCCGCTCCAGGCCAAAAAAATGCTTCCGTCCGTGGACGCGCTCGCCCTCCTCGGCGTCGTGAAAAAAGGCTTGACCGCGCACGACGTGATTGTCGCGGAAAACACTGCGCGGCTCGCGGCAGACCTCTCGCTTGAGTTCAACAAGCCAGTCACCCTCGGCATAATCGGCCCCGACGCCAGCCAGGAAGTCGCTGCCGACCGCCTCGAGGGCTATGCCAAGCGCGCCGTGAAAGCCGCTTTTTATCTGGTTAAGGAGTGACGAAGTTGAGTTCCCCCAAGCAAATAGATGCACAGGTGCAGAGGGAGGCAGAGACCCTCCTGCCGACCAAGCACGGCGACTTCAGGCTCATCGCTTATTCCACCGGTGCTGGCTCGGCCCAGCCAATTGCGCTCGTGAAGGGAGAGATTGGCGGCGGTGCAGTGCTGGTGCGCGTGCACTCCGAGTGCTTTACGGGCGACGTCCTCGGCTCCAAAAAATGTGACTGTGGCGACCAGCTCGCCGCTGCCCTGGAGCAAATAGAAAAAGAGGGCGGCGTGCTCGTTTACCTGCGGCAGGAGGGCAGGGGCATTGGCCTGCTGAACAAGCTAAGGGCGTACGAGCTCCAGGAAGGCGGCCTCGACACAGTCGAGGCGAACCACGCCCTCGGGTTTGGCGTGGACTTGCGCGACTACGGCGTTGGCGCGCAAATCCTCCTCGACCTCGGCGTGCGAAAAATCCGGCTGATGACGAACAACCCAGAGAAAATCATTGGCCTGGAGGGCTACGGGCTCGAGGTCGTCGAGCGCGTGCCCCTTGAGGTCGCTCCCCACGAAGCCAACCGGGACTACCTGCTCACCAAGCAGAAAAAAATGGGCCACTTGCTGGGGGGCCTTTGACATCGAAATCCCGGAGTCCCATCCCCGGCACGGCTCGCTCGTCGCACGCGAAAAAGTCGAGGCCGCGGTCCAGGCTGGCTATGCCACGCCGGTTGGGCTGGTCGCCCACGGCCGGGGCGAGGCCTTTGACTACTTAATCGGCGAAAAGACGACTGGGTACGCGCGCGCCGCGTGCGAGGCCGCGGTCGCCAAGCTATTGTCCACGAGCTCCGCCCTTTCCGCGAACGGCAACGTCGCTGCCTTGTGCGGAGAGGAATACGTCGCGCTCAGCGAGGCCCTCGGCGCGCCCATTGAAATCAACTTGTTTTACCGCACGCCCGAAAGAATGAAGAAAATGGAGGAGCGCTTCCGCGGGGCCGGCGCGAAAGAAGTCCTTGGCGTGCGCGAGGACGCCGAAGTGCCTTTTCTCGAGAGCGAGCGGCGCAAAGTGGACTCCCGCGGCATTTATTCCCGCGACACGGTGCTCGTCCCCCTGGAGGACGGCGACCGCACCGAGTGCTTGAAGAAAATGGGCAAGTTCGTGATTGCCATTGACCTGAACCCCCTGTCCCGCACTGCACAGCAGGCCGACATTACTATAGTGGATAATATAACGCGCGCCGTGCCGCTCATGATTGAATTGGCCAAAAAGAAGCCGGAGTGGCGCGGGTTCGACAACAAGGCAAACCTCCGCGGCTCCATGGAACTGATGAAGCACTACCTCAGCCTGTAGTGCACCAGAATCCCGGGGCCCAGCCGGCTTGTCTCTATAACCTCAAGCGGAATCGGCTCGCCTTTCGTGCCTTCGCCGTCCGCCATTGTCGGCGTGTCTTTGCCGCCTACCACCATGGGCGCGATATAGGCGTACAGGTCGTCGACCAATCCGTGCCGCACAAAGCCCCAGATGACAGTGCCGCCCCCCTCCACAAGCAATTTCTTGATTCCGTGCCGGCTGTACAAGGCCTCCAGCACTTCTTCCAGGTCGAGCAAGCCCTCCCCGCCCGGGCACTGCACGAGCTCCACGTTCCCGCCGTATTTTCCCCCGCTTTCTTCTGAAGTGATTATCAGTGTTTTTGCCGCCGCGTCCACCACGCGCGCGTTTTCCGGTGTCCTGCATTGCGAGTCCAGGACCACGCGCACCGGCCGCTGCTCTGCGTTCAGCCCGGGGTCGTCGGACAACACGGTCCCCACACCCACAAGAATTGCGTCGCACCCGTTCCGCAACGCGCGCACGCGCTCCGCGTCTTCTCTACACGAAATCTTCAGCGGCTTCCTGCCAGGCAGGGCTATCTTGCCGTCGCAGGACATCGCGCAATTAATGGTCACATGCGGCCGATTCATTTATTCCCCCTCCTTTTTTGTGGGCTAAAGGTATTTAAACCAGAACCTCTTTTCTATTGCAGGGTGCTCCAAATGACCATGGAAGACGAAGTCAAGACCACTTACAAAATGCTCAAGACAAACGATTTCAAGGTAGCCGAAATCATTTTCGAGGGCGGCGTAAGCGTAAAGGACACTGCTTCACTCGCGTCGCTCCAGCAGTGGGTCGACGGCGGCAAGGCCTTTGGCGTCATCCACGTCATCTACTTCACCCCGGACGGCCAGCAGCGCGTAATCGACATAACCGCAGGCAAGCCCGAATCCGCGGTGCCAGCCCCCGAAAACACTGAAGTGACCGAGCCGTGAGCTTCCTCGCACTCGCACAGAAGCGCAAGTCAATCCGCCGATTTCTCGACAAGCCAGTCCCACAAAAGCTAGTCGACACAATCCTCGAGGCCGCCAGGCTCGCGCCTTCCGCAGGCAACCTCCAGGCCTACGAAGTCGTCACCGTAAAAAACGAGGAAACAAGGAAAGCGCTCGCCGCAGCGTCGTTCGGCCAGGCCCAGGTGTCAGACGCGCCGGTCGTGATGGTGTTCGTCGCAGACCCGCCGCGCAGCGCAGCCAAGTACGGCGACCGCGGGGCAGAGCTCTATTCAGTCCAGGACGCCAGCATCGCGTGCGCGTACGCCCAGCTCGCCGCCGCTGACCTGGGCCTCGGCGCGGTATGGGTCGGCGCTTTCGACGAGGACGCTGTCGCGAAAGCAGTCAACGCGAGTGGCAGGCCAGTTGCGCTGCTGCCGATTGGCTACCCCGCCGAAAAGCCCGGGCACCCGCCGCGCAGGGACGGCGTCTTTTTCGAGGAAACACTAGACTGACTTGATGAACATATGCATCATCAAGAACACTGCGTAAAGCAGGACAAACATCACGCCGTGCCGCCTGCTTAGCCGGGTGTGCTTCACCAGCAGGTACCAAAGCAGCAGGGACACTCCGACGAGGAACGCTATTGTCGACGCGAACGTTTCGTAGTCGGCACTCAATGGGTTCAGCAGCGCGGCAGCCCCAAGCACCAGCGTTATGTTCACCACGTTGCTCCCCAGCACCTCGCCCAGCGCCAGGTTCGTGTGCCCCTTCTTTACCGCGCCGATTGCGATGGCGAGCTCCGGCAGCGACGTGCCGAGGGCTATTATGGTCACGGCTATCGTTGACTCTGGAATCATGAGCTGTGCCGCAAGCGAAGCCGCTGAGCCCACCACGAACTGTGCCGCGATTACCACGAGCACCATGCCGAACCAGAACTTGGCGTTGTAAAGGACCCAGTCCTTTGTGCGCACGTGGTCAGTGAGCTCGAACCGATAGTCCCGCTTGGCCACGAAGAACACGTACAGGGCGAAAAGCAGGAGCAGCAGAAGCCCCTCGTAAAAGCCAATCGAGCCCCGCAGGAAAAAAATCAGCGGCGCGAACGTAATCAAGAGCAGGATTTCCGCGTTCTCCATCAACTCCTTGCGCTTCACCCTCACGCCTTTAATGGCAACGGCGAGGCCGAGCACCAGCAAAATGTTTGTGATGTTCGAGCCCAGCACGTTCCCGATTGCAATCCCGACTTCACCAGTGTACGCCGCCGTCAAGGCGACCACCAGTTCGGGGAGGCTCGTGAAGATGGAAATGGCTATGAAGCCCAGGGCAAACTCCCCAATTTTGAGGTAGTCCGCAATCTTCATTGCCGCGTGTATTACCACGTTGCTGAACACCACGAGCGCCGCAAGGCTGCCCGCGAGCACCAAGAGCTCCGGAATCATTGACCAAGGTTACTGCCCAGGTTAATATATACCCTTTGGTTTAGTGTAGCTGAATGGACTACCACGCACAAAGCGCAAAGGCAGTGATGTCCTCACTCAAGACAACCGAGAAAGGGCTTAGCAACGCCGAGGCACGAAAGCGCCTTGAGAAATACGGCAAAAACGAGTTCGCCAAGCACCACCGCGTCTCAATCCCAGAAATCTTTCTCGGCCAGTTCAAGTCATTCATCGTGCTCATCCTCCTCGCCGCCGTCGTGATTTCCGCTGCCCTCGGCCAACTAATCGACACCATCGTAATCTCCGCAATCGTAATCTTCAACGCCGCGTTCGGCACCATCCAGGAATACCGCGCCGAAAAGGCCATGGAAGCCCTCGAGTCAATGGCCGCCCCCCACGCAGTAGTAATCCGCGGCGGCAAAGAAAAAGTCATTCCCGCCAGCGAGCTCGTGCCCGGCGACATAATCGTGCTCGAGACCGGTGACTCTGTTCCCGCCGACGCCCGCATTATCCAGAAAATGAACCTCAAGTGCCAGGAGTCCGCGCTCACGGGCGAGTCAGTGCCCGAGGACAAGTCCGCCAGCCACGCCGCCAAGGACGCGCACCTAGCCGAGCGCACGTCAATGGTATACATGCACACCACCGTCGCCTACGGCCACGCCAGGGCAGTCGTCACCGCCACAGGCATGCAGACCGAAATGGGCAGAATCGCGCACTTCATCAAGGGAATCCAGGACGTCGAGACCCCCATGCAGAGGCGGCTGGACGAGTTGGGCAAAAAGCTCGGCCTCGTGATATTGGTTATATGCGGCCTGCTGTTTGTCCTCGAAATAATTGAGTCCCCCGAAATACTCGCCCACTTCCTCGCGTTCCGCGGCGACCTGTCCCTCCTGTTCGCCCAGCTCGCCGGAACAGAAATAGTAGAGCTGTTCCTCGTCGCGGTCAGCCTCGCGGTCTCCGCGATACCCGAGGGCCTGCCCGCGGTCGTGACAATCACCCTTGCAGTTGGCCTGCAGAGAATGGCCAAGCGCAACGCAGTCGTGCGCAAGCTCCCGGCAGTAGAAACACTCGGCAGCACCACGGTTATATGCACGGACAAAACTGGCACGCTCACCCGCAACGAAATGACCGTCACAAAAGTCTTCGTGAACAACGAAGTCGTTGACGTCTCCGGCACGGGCTACGAGCCCACCGGAAAGTTCAGCAAGACAAGCGCTGAGCTGAAGCGCTTGCTCGAGATTGGCGTGCACTGCAACAACGCGGACCTCGTGCACGACGACTCGTGGGGCATCATTGGTGACCCGACCGAGGGCTGCCTATTGACGCTCGCGGCAAAAGGGGGCGTCCACGAGTCACTCCATTGCATCGACGAGCTGGCGTTCGACTCCAAGCGCAAGCGCATGACCACGCTCCACCGCGCGGCCGGCGGCACCGTCGCGTTCATGAAGGGCGCGCCCGAAAGCGTCCTCTCGGTGTGCACCCACGCGCTCGTGAACGGAAAAACCGTAAAGCTTTCTGCCCGCGACAAGCAGCGCATCATGAAGCAAAACAACGACTTCGCATCGTCCGCGCTGCGCGTGCTCGCGTTCGCGTACCGTGATTTGCCCGAAAAATTCAGCAAGAAGGACGCGGAGTCAAAAATGGTGTTCGTTGGGCTCGCGGGCATGATTGACCCGCCGCGGCCCGAGGCAAAGTCCGCAATCGCCAGGGCCCGGCAGGCGGGAATCCGTGTTGTGATGATTACCGGCGACAACGAGCTGACCGCGAGGGCAATCGCGACGAAGCTCGGGCTCGCTGGCGAGGAAGAGGGCGTCGTCACCGGCAGGGAGCTGGACCGGCTTGGCGACAAGGCGCTGCCAACAATCGTCGGGAGGACCACGATTTACGCGCGCGTCTCGCCCGAGCACAAGCTCAAAATCGTCCGCGCCATGCAGGCACAGGGCGAGGTGGTCGCGGTCACGGGAGACGGGGTGAACGACGCGCCCGCGCTGAAGACAGCGGACATCGGCATTGCGATGGGCATCACCGGCACCGACGTCTCGAAAGAGGCTTCAGACATTATTTTGGCGGACGACAACTTCGCGTCCATTGTCGCGGCTGTGGAGGAAGGCCGCTGCATTTACGGGAACATACGAAACTTCATCAAGTACTTGCTGTCCGCGAACTGCGATGAAATCATTGTGGTCGCCGGCGCGGCATTGGTGGGCCTGCCGCTGCCGTTCCTGCCCGTGCAAATCCTGTGGATTAACCTCGTGACGGACGGGTTCCCGGCGCTTGCGCTTGGGCTGGACCCACCTGACCCGGACGTGATGAATCAGAAGCCACGGTCAAAGGAACAGAGCGTGTTCCACGGCATCGGCAACGTAGTGGTAATGGCTGGCTTGATTGCGGCAGTGATTACTTTCATCGCTTTCCTGACGGGCCTCGGCACGAGCGTCGAAAAAGGGCGGACAATGGCGTTCACCGCGTCCGTGCTATTCGAATTATTCTTTGTGTTCAACTGCCGGTCGGTGCACCAGTCGCTGTTCAACGGATTGTTCGAGAACCGCTTCCTCGTGGGCGCCATTGGCTTGAGCCTCCTGCTGCAGCTCGCGGTGATTTACGTGCCGTTCATGAATACCTTGTTCGGCACCGTGCCGCTCGCGCTCGACGACTGGCTCTTGATACTGCCGCTGTCGCTGACGGCGCTGCTGCCTTTCCTCGGGAACTTTTGGAAGAAGTCTTAGCCAAATATTATGCGCTCGATTTCGTCGTGGTCGGCGTCGGCCTCGATTGCGTCAAAGACTTTGTCGATTGTTTTGTTGAACTCCCGCATGCTCTTCCGGTAGTTCATCTTTTTCTTTATTTTTTTGATCTTGCTAGCGTTGGCTCCTTAACCGCACCGAGATGAGCCACTTCCTTGCCCTGTGCTACAGGCCCGGCCCAAACCACGTGGAGCATGTCTCAAATGCAATGAAGATACTCGCCGACAACATGGCTAGCTAACCTTTAAAAACCCCTTTCCCGTTGTGTGTAATTGTGGTAGAGTTTGTCATAAGCCTCATCGTCCTTCTGGTTGGCGCCAAGCTCCTCGGCGAAGTAGCCGAGCGGGTCGGCTTGCCCAGCGTCATCGGGTACATCTTCGCGGGCATAGCGGCGGGGCCAATGCTGCTCGGCATCAGCGCCCCGGGCGACGTCTCTGCGTTCGCCGAGCTAGGAATCATCTTGATGCTCTTCGTCACTGGGTTCGAGCAGGGCAACATCGCGGAATTGATGAAGAACTTCAGGGCAATCTTCACGGTCTCGACAATGGGGTACTTCATCCCGTACGCCGCGGTAATGGCGGTCGCCATGGGCTTCGGCTTCGGCTTCAACCAGGCCCTCCTGCTCGGCCTCATAATGTCCGCCACTGACTCGGGCATCACGCTCAAGAGCATCAACAGCGTCGGCAAGCTTGGCACTAGGGCCGGCAAAACAATGATTGGTGTCACGGTGATGGACGGCACCATGGGCCTGGTTATCTTCACTGGAGTAATGGCCTACCTCGCGGTCGGCGCGCTGGACTTCGTGCAAATAGGCTCTGTCGTGCTCTCAATCCTCGCGTTCCTCGTCGTATTCCTCATAATACAAAAGCTGGTTCCAATCCTGATGGACCAAGTCGAGCACCTTACGGTCGAGCAGGCCGAGTTCAGCTTCGCGTTCATCTTCATGATACTCCTCGCGCTCGTCGCCGAGACCTTTGGGCTGCACGGCATCATCGGCGCGTTCCTCGCCGGCACTGTCCTCGCGCGGTCGCCAATCGCGGGCACGAACTTCATCGAGCGCGTGTCCAGCATCTCGTACGCGATTTTTGTGCCGCTGTTCTTCGTGTGGACCGGGCTCCTGCTGAACCTGCAGTCCCTCACCCTCCTGGCGTTCGCCGTGACCGGCGCAGTGCTCATAGCAAACGCAATAGGCGCGTACTTCGCGGGCAAGCTCAGTGGGTTCTCGACCCAGGAGAACCTCCTGCTGAGCATAAGCATGCTGCCGCGCGGCGACATAAACCTAATCCTCGTCTCAATTGGCATAACCATGGTCGGCATGAACGGCCAGCTCATCGTGACGCCGGCGATTGGCCAGGAAATGTTTTCGGCGGTAATGTTCCTCGTGCTGTTCGGCGCCCTGATTACCGCCGTGATGTTGAAAATATTTATAAAAAAGGAGGCACAGTAATGGTTGACATGAAAAAAATAAGGCAAACCCCCGTAAAGGACGTCATGCGCAAGAAAAACATAAAGAAGCTGAAGCCAACGGACAAGGTGGGCACGGCCATCAAGTGGCTGTGCACCAGCGAGCTCAGCATGCTCCCGGTCATAGACGGCGGCAACTACCTCGGCGAAGTCGTGGAGGCGGACCTGCTGAAAATCGTGATTGACCCACGGGACATGTCCACGCGGCAGATTATGTCCGAGCCCATGCTCGGCATGAGCTTCTTCCCAGAGAGTGTGAGGCACGTCATGCGGACGCACAATGTGTACCTGTCTCCGGACGACACGCTCCGCAGCGCGGCCAAGAAGATGTACATGGTCAAGGCGGGTGTCCTGCCGGTGATAGAAGGCGGCAAGCTCGTTGGCCTGCTCTACGCCGACGACGTGATTGCGCGCCTAGTCAAGAAATAAGTGCACGGGGTCGTTGGGTGAGTACTTCACTGTCTGGAACACCAGGAGAGACTCAGTCCTCTCGACGTCCGGTATATTCACGATTTTCTCGAACAGCTTGGTCAACGCATTCCTGTTGGGCACGCTTATCTCCAGTAGGTAGTCGTGCGGCCCAAGCACGCGGTGGATTTGGGATATCTCTTTCATGTGGCTAAGGCTTTTCTCGACCTCGACCAGCTTGTTCTTCCTCTTCAGCGTCATGAGGCTGAACACCTTTATGTCCAGCCCAACCCTCTCGAGATCCAGCTGCGCCGTGAACTTTTGTATCACCCCTGACGCGTAAAGCCTCCTCACCACATTGTGGACTGTCTGCCTGGTCAATTTGTTGTCCTTCGCGATTTTTGAATAAGGCCTCCTGGCGTCTACCACGAGGCTCGACAGCACCTTTTTCTCGGACTTGCTAAGCTTCACCATGGGCACACCTGTAAAATTTTATACACGTTTTCAAATAAAAAGGTTACACTTTACTATTATTACAATACTGTTTTTACGTATTGTTTGTTTTTCAATCGGTGGTTTTATCTATCTGTTTGCACATAATATCCAGTGCCCAGTGAGTATTGGTTCGAGCGAGGTCCATGAAAGCTGAGTTCATTCCGATTGATGGGGGTGGTTGGAATGGCGTTGAGCGACCTTTTATGGCGTCCGCCCTCGTAGTGCAGGGCTGGAAGTATTGGCTCTTTGTCCTGGGCTTTGCGCTGGGGGCGTGCTCTACAGGACTCACGAAATACGCTGTGGCCTTCTCAGCAATCATCGGGGTCATCCAGGAGGTACTCCAGCAATACTGCGTGTTTCTCCAGGCCGGTGTCCTCGCCGGCGTTTTCGTGAGAATGACGCGGCTTTAAGGGAGGCGGCGATTGGCTCGTGCGCCGCCCCTCTTTTTATTTCCCTGCTGCAATAGTTAACCAATGAAGACACTCGTCACCCTCGCGCGCTTTGTTTCCCCCGCGGAACAAAAAGAAATAGCCAGCCGCATCGCCGCGATGGGCTACAAAGTCCAGTCCGACCCGTGGGCGCCGCAGCGCCGCCTCATCGTCGAGGGGGAAGCGTCGGGAAAATTGTTTGAGGTCGAGGGCGTTTCCCAGGTAATCCCAATCCACGCCGAGGCAAAAACAAAAACACTTTCCGAGGCAGCAAAGCTAATCGCGGACACGACCAAAAAACTAAACCTTTCCTCGTTCACCATCCGCGCAAAATTCCTCGGCGACATCCCCTTCCACCAGCGGGCCCTCCGCGAGCGCGTCAAGAAAAAAGCAAAGAACACTCCGGGCCGCACGCTTTACATCGAGGCAAAGAAACAGGCGGACTACGTATTGGTCCGCGTGGGCCTGCCCGAATTATTCCACACCGAGAAAGACATCCCGCTCGTGCTGGTCCTCGAGTCGCCGAAGACGCCGCACGAAATTGCCGACTTCCTGCGCCTGGCAATCGTTTTCAAGGTGCCGCTCCGCATCTCACTCGAGGGCGACTTGCGCACTTTGCACGCTTTGCAGGAGGCAAAGTCCATTGTGAAGGGCCACGAGAAGACGACTGTCATGACCTACAAGACCACTCTTGAGGCAATCAAGGACAGAAAAGCAGTCGCCCTTTCCTTGTGGGGCGACAAGGGAGAAGGCTTCCTGAAAAAAGAAAAAGTGGACGCGCTTGTTTTCGGCAACGAGGAGCGCGGGCTTAAACTATCAACACAAAAAACCTGCGTGGGCGTCGTCCACCTAGGCCCCCGCAGCAGCGAGCCGATGCGCTCCTGCCAGGCGGCTGCGTACGCGCTTGGAGTGATGGCGTGAGGAACCCTCTCCCGAAGTACGAAAAGCTTGTTGAACTCTTAGAAGCCGAGCTCGCGGAAATCCCAAAAGACAAGAAGCTGCGGATACTCGAAATCGGGCCTTCAACAGAGGACTTCAAAAGCCTCATCGCGCTGAAGAAGCACTTCGGCGACAGGGACATCGAGTGGTCTGGAATCACGCGGGACGTTGTCCTGAAGAAAGACCGCGAGAAGCACCAGAACGAGGGCATTGACGTGCGGTTTGGCGCGGTCGACCACAAAAGCGCAATCAAGAGCATGGGCGAGTTCGACTTCATCATCTCGAAAAACGTTTTCTCGTGGCTGGGGCTGATGACGACTTTCATTCCTTCTGCGAAAAGGCGGAAGCTCATCGATAAGGATATGGGCGACACCTTAGGTTATCTCCAGCGCGAGTTTGACGAAGTGTTCCCCATAATATCGAGGGACATGCACCAAAACGTTTACGATGGCTTGAAGCCCGGCGGCAAGGCAATCCACGTCGTTGACCCACAGGAAGACTTCATAAAGCCACGTGACGTGCCTTTCCACGTCAAGAGCGAGGGCCGCAGCCACATCGTCGTGGAAAAGCGCAAAAAATAAGCAACTTTTTATCCTTGAACGCCCTTGTTATAGTCATGCCTGTGAAGAAGCGCAGGAAGCAGCGGGTCCTCAAGAAGCCTGTTCCTGAATACTGGTACGCAGAGCCAACGTTCTCCAGCCGGTTCAAGGGCAAGGGTTATGAAAAGAAGCTGACTAAGACGGAGTACCTCAAGCAAAAAGAAAAACACAAAGAATTCACGGAAGAATTCAAGAAACGGCATCCCCTCGTTAACGAAGAAAGGGCGTGGGCGATATGGGAAAAAGAACGACGCAGAGAAATGCGTGTCCGGGAGCCTGGTTTCGCGCAGCGAGTGTTCGGCAGGTCGTTCGCTACGCCCGTGCAAAGAGTTAGGGCGTGGTTCAAACTCCGCAAGTCACACAAAAAAATCGCGAAAGAAATGGAAAAACTTGTTCCCGGTGCCAAAACAATTGGCCCCGACTTTTATGCCTACCTCGCGCAAACAAAGTTCGTGGAGTTGACGTCGCGCGGCACTGGAACAGAGTTGGTACAAGAAGGCTACGAGCACCTCCCCGGTGTTGTGGGCGAGCGCTCGGAAGAAGACAAGATAAAATTCGAGCTCTGCATGCTCCTGAAAAAAGACCGGCTTTTCGACAAAGGCTATTTCAAGCCCGTTGAGCGCGAGATGGGCAGGCTTTACGGCGCGTACATCGTAAGGCGCGGCTTCCCGACGTTCATGGCGTCGAAGCTGCTGGAGGGCGCCCCCCGAAAAAAAGGCAGCAAGGTTGTGGTGCTTGGGTTCGGCGGGACGGGGCTCGGCTACCTCTCGAAAAAGCCTGACCCGCACCGGAAGTTCGTCCTCGTGGACAACAGCCCCACCATTGCCGAAGCCGCGAAAACACTCAAAGAATTAAGGAACCTCAAGAACGTCACGGTCCTCGAAAAAGACGCGACCACAACAGTGGTCCATGACGCCGACCACATAGATGCCCAGTTGATTTTTGAGTACCTTGACTGGGGCCAGCGAGAAGAATTAATCCAGAACGCGGCCAAGTCCCTCAAGAAAGACGGGACAATGTTCATCACGGACAAGAGTTTTCGAATGGGTGTGTCCGGAGTCGAGGAATACTCTCCGTGGGGTTACATGCTGCCGAAGCGAGACGAAAAGAAAGAGCTCGCCAGCGTCCGCAAAGTCGTAAAACTCCTGAAGAAGCACGGCTTTAAAGCAACACACGAATACAAGGGCAGGCTCTATCGCATCAAGGCAAAGAAGAAATAATTCACTCCCCAGTGAATTGTACAACAAGTTCTCTATTGCGCTTTTTATTATCAAACTCACAGAAAACGATTTGCTGCCACGTCCCGAGCAGCAGGTCACCGTTGTCGAACGGCACTGTCAAGCTCGACTTCAGCATGCTGGCGCGGATGTGCGAGAACCCGTTCCCGTCGCCCCACTTTTCGTCGTGGTGGTAAATCCCTCTCGGGAACACGCGGTCCATTGCCTCGCGGAAGTCCGTTTGTAGTCCCGCCTCGTACTCAATCGTCGTGACCCCGGCGGTGCTGCCCGGCACAAAAATAAGTGCTTGCCCGCTCTTCATCCCCGTCCCGTCCAACACGCCCTGGACGTCTTTCGTGATGTCCAGCATCTTCGGCTCAATCGTCGGCTTCAGCTTGATTTTTTCGGTAACGACGCGCATAACGCTTAATAACCCAACGCCCGTTAATTAAAGTTATGCTTGGCATCGCGCTCGTGTCAGGAGGCATCGACTCCCCAGTGGCCGCGCACCTGACGGCCAAAAAAGCGGACCTGGTCCCGGTCTACTTCGACAACGACCCGTTCGCCGGCAAGGGCACGAGGCAGCGCGCACTGAAGGCAATAGCCAAGCTCCGCTCGCTACACAAAAACATTCTTGACCCCATTGTCTTCAGCCACGGCCCAGCGCTCAAAGCGTTCGCGGACAATTGCGACCGCAAGTACCAGTGCCTCTTCTGCAAGCGAATGATGGTCCGTGTCGCGTCGCGGCTCGGCGAGGGCGAGGGCGCCAGGTTCCTCGTCATGGGCGACTCGCTCGGACAGGTTGCTTCGCAGACGCTTTACAACATCGTGGTCACCGAAAATGCTTCGTCGCTCCCGGTTGCGAGGCCGCTCGTGGGCATGGACAAGATAGAAATCGAGAAAATCGCCAAGGAAATCGGCACCTTCGGCATCTCCATCGAAAAAGCCGTGTGCTGCTCCATCGTGCCCGACAAGCCCTCGACAAAAGCAACCATTGAGGCCCTGGAGGCAGAGGAGGCCAAGCTCGACGTCCCCGCGCTTACGGACGCGTACTTCCAGTAACGCTTTTATCCCTCCCGCGTTTCTGCGTACGAGACCATGCCCCTCGGCAGGGCGTAGGGAGACTTGTTTTTAAATGGGGTTGCCCCCAACTTTTTGTTGTGGACTGCAAGAAAGAAGTATTAAAGAAGCTCAAGGGCTTGCAGCAGGGGAGTATCGTCTTCACGACTCATGCCGCTCTCCAGGCCAAAGTACGCCAGGTGAGCCTTGAGGAAGTGGAGAAAAACCTTTTGAGCCCCCGGCGATTGAGGTATGCTGAGAGGCAAGCGTCTCGCAAGGGGGAGTCCAAATACAATTGTTATTTTGGTTATAGCCGGACAATGGTCCACAGATACGTAATCGTTATTAACGCCAAAGCCGTGGTTGTTACGATTATCAAGATAAAGAAGCGCTGGCAGAGGAGGATTGAGAAACGTGGCAAAAAGTGAGTTCAGTTATGACGCAGAAAGCGATGACTTGTTTTTGTATCGTAAGGGCTCAAAGTCTAGTGGCAGCGTCGAGCTTGGCAACATAATCCTTGACTTCGACAAGAACGGTGTCAACGCCCTCCAGTTTATTGAGGCGACTGAAACGCTTTCGGGGATTGTTGGATTGAGGGTGACGAAGAAAATGCTTTCTTCGATTACTGCTGTTAGCCTGGACTCTGAGGTCAAGGGCGGAAACTTGATTGTCCGCTTTGGTGTAGTGGCCATGGACATGAAATTGGCTGCGCCCATAGTCGTCCCCGGATTCAAGCACAAAAGCCCGGCCCTGGCTTTCGCGTAATGCAAAATGCTCACTTGGGTGCACTCAATAAAGCACGCAAAGAAGTAACGTTTTTATCTCTAGCTTGTGTTATCTTAGTGAATGGCTGACGAGCGCGTAATTCGTATTAATGGAAAGGACTACGTAGTGCCTTACATGAAGAACGGCTATTGGCGCAAGGAGAGGGATGCACACATAATCGCTGTCACCGCTCACCACAAGAACCCTAAAGACGTACTGGTGTGGCGAAAGGAGTCTAACACGCTGCCATGGATGCAGGTGTATGCAACGTCCGCCAAGCTCAAAGACGGGAAGATAGTTGAGGCCGAAGAACCACCAGAGGTCACGAGCAAACGCTCTCCTATCGAACCTCATGAATGGCACTTGTCTATAGCCTCCCCAGAAGACCGAGGGAAAGGGCTCGGAAGACTCGCGAAACGCATACTAACGCTTGTGGAAAAGGACTTAGGGAGGAAGAGTGTGGCTTTCCCGAAGTGGGAGGACCAGTGGAGGATACCGAAAGAAGTTAGGGATGGCTTCTTCAAGGATGTGTTCAAGCGTAAGAAAGACCACCGGGAAATGGAAGGCCGTGTCAAAGACGTGCTCAAAAAACCGGGGGCCAAGCTCCTAAAAATACATTGGATTGGCACCAATCCCCGTAAACGCAAGCCCCTGAAAAAGTAACGCTTTTATCCCTCCTCTGCGTTTGTTTGGTGTGTTGTTTTGGATTGGGGTTTTATTGGTGTACCTTGTTGGCGGGAGCCTGGTTTTCCTGGCCCACAGGCACGCCAAGAAACGCCCTGACTTGTCGCTGCTTGCCCTAGGGTTCGCGGCTGGCCTGGGGCTCATGTCGATTGTGGGCATTCCAATACTCTTGGCGGCGGGGTACTTGTTCGTTAAGCAAGGCGTTAAGATGGAGTGCAAGCCGGGCGAGGAAGCGAAGAGGGCGTTGGTTGGCGTCGGCGTGATAGCGGTGTTCCTCCTGGGTGCTGGCGTGGTAATTGTTGGCTCGTGGGTTATCCGCGTAATGGAGTTAGTTTTATAAACCCCCTAGGCGTATTTAGGCTTATGGACGCTTTTTTGAAAAAGCTGCTGATTTATGTTGGCGTTTTTTTGGCTGGGTTTGTGGCTACAATTGCCTTAGTCTTCATGGGGCTGTCGATTATAGGCAACCTGCTTATGTTCGGCATTCACCTGTGGTTCATGTACGTGGTCTACAACGATGCCAAGGCAATCGGTGTCAATGAAAACTGGTGGCTGGTAATATTAGTCCTTGGGCCCATTGGTGGGTTCATCTACTACTTGGTGACTAAGGACAAAAGGGGCCCACCAGCCCCTTAACCCTTTTTTTATTCGGCCGGCTGGCGAATGGCCATGTAAGACCTGTCGCCTGCTGGCGTGACCCTTATCTCCCCACCAAGACGTACTTCTGGATTAAAAAGGTTTCATGGCGCGACGGCCAGAAATATGCTTGCCCCAACAAGTATTGCGTTAGCCAGCAGTGAGCACGCCCAATAAAGTTTTCTGACGATTTCAGGCGTGTGCGGGTCGAGGCTGATGATTCCAAGTGTGACAATGATTATTATTGGGAGCATGGCGTAGACGACGTATTGGCCGCCGAATCGTGCCACTGACTGGAACACTAGCGCCACTAGGATTATGGTTGCGATGAACGCTGATATGAATGACCCGCCTTTCCTGACCTTGTTGGCGAAAAACGTTTGTATTGAGGCGAGGGCTATTGAGGCCGGGGCTGCCAGGGCGCCCTGTGTTGTCGCGACGATTATTACGAAGGTTATCGGGAGTACGAAGAGCACGTACCCCATGCCAACCAGGATTGGGATGCCTATAACAAAAAGCAACAGTTTTTCTTTGCCTTTCAAGAAATTGGCGAGACGCATGACGAGGTCCGCGATGAACCGTGGGACTTTTATCCGCAGGGTTTTTGGCGGTATGCTATCGCATTGTGGGCATTGCTTGAACTTCGTTTCGCTTGTGTAGCCACACTTTTTGCACGAGTACACGGGCTTTTCCCGTTTTGCGTATTCTTCCTGGTTGGAGACGTGGGCTTGGGTGGGGCTGCTAAGCTTTTCAAGTTGTTCTATTGGCGGAGGTAGAATTTCGTTGTTGGACCCGTGCCTGAACCCCTTTTCCTCGAATGTTTTTGCCGCTTTGGGCGGCAATTCGTCCCACGTCTTGACTTCTTTGCCGTTGACGCGTATCGTCGCGGTTCTAACAGGGTCCATGCTCAACCCAAGGCACTCCCGGAATAAAAACGTTTTTATACTCTTGTTCTGTATCTATCGCCAAGAGTGATGCTCCATGAAAAAAGTGCAGTTGGCCCTCCTCGGGGCCGCAGCAATCGTGTTCCTCATAATCATTATGCTCGTGGGGGCCCTCGGCGTCGTCGGCTACCTGTACCTCAAGTCCAACCCAAACGTCGGCACGTTCAACTACAGCTCGTACAATGACTCCGCAGAGGTCACCATCACGCCCACGCCCACCGCGACCGCGACTCCGACGCCAACAGCCACTCCGACGGCCACGCCGACCGCTACCCCCGCACCCAACGCCACTGCCACTCCCACCCCGACTGCTACGCCCACAGCCACGCCACTGCCTAGCGACTGCGTTACGTATGAAGGCAAGTCCGAGCACGGCGACCGCGTGTGCGGCGGCAAGGACGCCGACGCTTCCAAGAAGTACGTGTGGGAGTGCCAGGACGGGACGTGGACCTACATACAGACGTGCAGCTCGTCCAGTGCGTGCAGCGACGGCGTGTGCGGCTGAAGGCTTTTATAGCTTTGCAACTGCAATTACAGCTCTAGGTGTTGACATGGTTTTCGAAAATTTTACTGTTGACGAGGCGGACGTGAGCCGCGCCATTATCCGGGAGTTCATGAAGGAGCTGGACGCAATGGCAGAGACAGACGTAATCATTGTCGGTGCAGGCCCCGCTGGGGCAGTCGCCGCCAGGAAGCTGGCGGAGCAAGGCATTGACACGCTGTTGATTGAAAAAAACGTGAAGCCGGGCGGGGGCATGTATCTCGGCGGCATGCTCATGAACAAGCTCGTCGTCGAAAAGCCCGCAATTTACTTGCTGGAAGAGGTGGGGGTCAAGTCACTAAAGCTCTACAAGGAAGGGCTTTACGTCGCGGACGCGTATGAGGTCTCGACCAAGCTTTTGGCGAGCGCGTTTGACGCTGGCGCCAAGATGCTTAACGCGGTCGAGGTCGCGGACGTTGTCTACCGGCCCGACAAAATCGCGGGCGTTGTCGTGAACTGGCACGCAATAAGCTACCTGCCGAAAGTGCTTACTTGTGTCGACCCATTGGCGTTCAAGAGCAAGATGGTGATTGACGCGACGGGCCACGGCGCGGAAATCGCGAAAATCGCGGGCAGAAAACTTGGCTTTGAGGTCCACGGCTGCGAGGGCAGCATGTGGATGGCCGAGGCCGAGAAAGCGACGCTGGAGAACACGAAAGAGATTTATCCCGGGCTTATTGTCGCTGGAATGGCGGCAAACAGCGCGTTCGGCCTGCCAAGGATGGGCCCGCTGTTCGGGGCAATGTTCTTGTCCGGAGAAAAGGCCGCGGGGCTCGCCGCAGCCAAGCTGAAGGGATAAAGCTTAAATACTCCCTTTGGCAATAATCATGCTAATGCAAGGTTTGGCCTGTTGCTGTTGTTGCTGAGAAAGCAATCCAACTACTTCTTGCAATAGGCCACAAAAGCATTTCACATCGCCTACAGCCATTGCTGTTCGCCTGTTGCATGAACCCTCAAACAAAATCCGAGGTGACGACAGGTGAAAATGATTGAAATGGTTGGCGACACGCCAATAACAAATATCCCGGGGACAAGCGTGTGGATGAAGCTAGAGTACTTCAATCCCACGGGAAGCATAAAGGACAGGGTGGCTGCTTCCATGGTCGAGGACGCCGAGCAAAAAGGCTTGCTGTCGAAAGGCGACACTATTGTCGAGCCCACCAGCGGCAACACTGGCATCGCGCTTTCTTTTGTCGCGGCAATGAAGGGCTACAAGGCAGTGCTCGTCATGCCGGAAAACGCGACGGTCGAGCGCGTCAAGCTCATGAAGGCCTTCGGCGCCGAAGTCGTGCTGACTCCTGTCGGCGGCCACGTCGCCGGCGCGGTCGAAAAGGCAAGGCAGCTCGCCAGCGAAAGGGGGTGGGTCCTTTTGGACCAGTTCAGCAGCCAGGCAAACATAGCCGCCCACGAAAAAACCGGTGAAGAAGCCATGCGCCAGGCAGGCGGGTTTGACGCAGTCGTTGCGGGAATCGGGACCGGTGGGACACTCATGGGCGCCGGCAAAGCAGTGCGGCGCTCGAACCCGCGCGCCAGGCTGGTAGCTGTCGAGCCGGCAGAGGCGCCCGTGCTCTCCGAGGGAAGGGCGGGCTCCCACGGAATCGCGGGCATCAGTGACGGCTTTGTCCCCGCGATTTACGACAGCGGGGCTGTCGACGAAGTCGTGCGCGTGAGCACTGAAGAGGCAATTGAGGCCACTCGCCTGGCGGCCGGGAAATACGGCATTCTCGGCGGCGTGTCCACGGGAGCCAACTTGTTCGCGGCCCTCAAGGCACAAAAGCACGGGAAAGTATTGACCTTTGCCCCGGACTCGGGGATGAGGTACCTGAGCAATGGCGTGTACAACATTAATTTAAAGGAATGAAGTTTATAACATTCTTGACTTGCAGAGGTAGCAAACCAGCTGAAACGTCAGCACAGACAAGAATCCGTTGGGATTCACGTCATGGCACCGTGTATGCGGATGCTTCGCATCCGGCATACGAGAGAACGCAGAGGTAGCAAAATGGCTTTGCACCCGCCTGCAGAGCGGGAGATGGGGGTTCAAATCCCTCCCTCTGCTTTTTTGGAGTGCTGTCTATGCAGCTAAACAAAATCTTGTTGGTCGGCTATGGCGAAGAGGCTCTTGAGCCAAAGCAATGGGAGCGCCTCGACGGCTTGGCCAAAGAGCGCGTTCTGCTGCCGAAGGGCAGCCCCGAAATCCCAAAGCATTTTGCTGGCACTGACTGCCTTCTCGTCAAGCTGGGTGCGACAGTTGACAAAAGCATGATTGACAGCATGCCCGGCCTGAAGTACATTGGCATGCTCGGCACAGGCTGCGGCAGGATTGATGTGGCCCACGCCGCTTCCAAAGGCATTACTGTCTGCAACATCGTTGGCTACAGCACCGAGAGTGTCGCCGAACTGGTATTTGCCCTAATCCTTGAGCACATTCGCGAAATAGAAAAAGCAAAAAAGCAGGCGAGGGAAGCCAATTATTCAGAAGACGGCTTCGGGGCATACGAGATAAAGGGCAAGGTATTCGGGGTCATTGGCCTCGGCAGAATCGGCGCCCGCACAGCAGAGATTGCGCTGAACGGCTTTGGGGCCGACGCCCGGTACTGGTCCAGGCAACGAAAAGAAAAATACGAGAAAGAAGGCGTGAAATACCAGGGCCTTGACTCTCTCTTGCAGGAAGCGGACTTTATTTCCATTCACATGGAGGCAAACAAAGAAACAAACGGCTTCTTGGGCCACGGCCGCGTCCAAAAAATCAAGCCCGGTGCAGTGGTCGTCAATACTGCCCCAATGGACGTGGTGGACATCAGCGCCCTCGCGGAAAGGCTGGGGAAAGGGGACCTAACATTTATTCTGGACCATTCTGACGAGCTGTCAGAAGCAGACGCAAAAGAGCTTTCAAAATACAAGAACTGCATCATGTACCCCCCGATTGGCTATATATCGGACGAAGCCACGCTGGCCAAATTAGACATGTTTGTTGACAACATCCAAAACTTTTTGGAAGGAAAGCCCACCAACGTAGTGCAGGGGTGAAAGATGGGAAACAAATTCGTGTACGCCGGAATAGCATTCTTGGCAGTGGCGATCCTGCTCGCGGGCTGCACGAGCAACACTGCCCCCCTTAAGCCAATTCTCCCCGCGCAGACAGGCGACTTCGCTTATGAAATCACTGTGGAAAACATCGTTGGCTCCTTCAACTACACTCCCTCGTACACGCAAAGCGAATTGATTCTTGCTTTGGGCGAGGACGCCCTGTTTGACGCGTCGTTCCCCGACGCAGTTATTTTGGCGCCTCCCTCGATTTCAGGCAGCGCCATGCTCTTCGCCAGCGGCACAGTAATCCTGACGGGCTATAAGTCAAGCGAAAGCGTTTACGCGGCAGCCACTGAAGTCACGGCTCTCCTGCAGTCCAAGGGCCTCGAGGCCACGCCCGAAGGCCCTGCCAAGGTAAAAAACATTGTCGCGTCAATAAACCTCAACAAAACCCTGGACATCCCCGCCCTGCACCAAAAGCTTGGCGGGCAATACGAGCCAGACGAGTTCCCCGCGCTCGCCCTCTCGAACTACGTGCCGGGGTCAACAGTCACGTTCCTCGTGTTCCCGAACGGAAAAATCATTTCGAGCGGCGTCACGACAGAAGGCCTGCTCCCGGTGACGTTCGACTACGTCGTCATGCAAATCGAATCATGAATATATAGTTCTTCTGCCTAAGTGGGAAGCATGGAAGCCATTTCGACCAACAAAGCCCCTGCGGCCGTTGGGCCGTACTCG
Source organism: Candidatus Iainarchaeum sp. (assembly GCA_023129115.1). Taxonomy (GTDB): domain Archaea; phylum B1Sed10-29; class B1Sed10-29; order WALL01; family WALL01; genus WALL01. The sequence continues at coordinate 24,525 of JAGMCR010000001.1, forward strand.
CAGGCGATTAAGGCAGGCAACTTCGTGTTCACCGCCGGGCAAATCGCGCTCACGCCCGAAGGCGAATTGGTCAACGGCGGCATCGCGGAGCAGACAGAGCAAGTGGTCCAGAACCTCAAGGCCGTGCTCGAAGAAGCCGGCACAACCATCCACAGCGTCGTCAAGACCACGGTCTACCTCGCCCAGATGAGCGACTTCGCCCTCATGAACGAGGTGTACGGGGCACACTTCACGAGCAAGCCCGCCCGCTCAACAATCCAGGCAGCCAAAATCCCGAGAGGGGCGCTCGTCGAAATTGACGTCATCGCGGTGATGGAGTGAAACTAAAAGACAACAACTCAAAACACGAGGAATTTCTTCTTAAAATCCAACAACCAAAAATGAAAGAACTGTGGGATAACAAAGAAGACGAGGCGTGGGAAGTTTTGGAATGAGTTTCGAGCTATACAACATTCCCCAAGGCAAAATAGGAATCGCCTACTCCGGGAAAGACTTCAGCACCGGCTACCTCGAGCTCGAGCCAGGCACAGAGCTCGCCAAGCACAACCGCCCGGTCCTCGAGCAACTCATGCAGATAAAAGGGGCGTCGACGATGATTATGTTCGACGGCGACGAGCAAAAAGAAATCGTCATGGAAGTCGGCGACAAGCTCGACATCCCCGCAGGACAATACCACGCCCACGCCAACACAGGCACGGAAAGCTCTATCACGCTGTGGAAGGCCAGCGGCGACATCACTGAAATCATCGACGCGATACGCAAATCATCGGAGATGTAGAATGAAATTCTTCAACACGCTCGGCAGGGAAAAGCAGGAGTTCAAGCCGCTGCGCGACGGCGAAGTAACCCTGTACGCGTGCGGCCCCACGGTGTACGCACTGCCGCACATCGGCAACTTCCGCTCGTTCTTCTTCGCGGACACGCTGCACCGCTATTTGGAATACAAGGGATACAAAGTAAAGTTCGCCATGAACATCACCGACATCGACGACAAGACCATTCGCGACTCCAAGGAAGCCGGAGTATCACTAAAAGAATTCACCGACAAGTACACCAAAGTCTTTTTCGAGGGCCTCGACGCGCTCAACATAAAGCGCGCCGACTTTTACCCCAAAGCAACCGAGAACATCCCCGAAATGATTGACCTCGTGCAGCACCTCCTCGACAAGGAACTCGCTTACATAGTCAACGGCTCGGTGTATTATTCAATCCACAAGTTCCCCGACTACGGCAAGCTCTCCGGCATGGACCTGGGCCAGCTAGAGCACGGCCACCGCGTCGACGTAGACGAGTACGAAAAGGACGCGCCCGGCGACTTCGCGGTCTGGAAAGCCGCGTCGGCAGAGGAAATCGAGCGCAAGATTTTCTTCGACACGCCGTGGGGCAAGGGCAGGCCCGGGTGGCACATCGAGTGCTCGGCGATGAGCCGCAAGGAATTGGGCCAGCCGTTCGACATCCACACCGGTGGAGTCGATTTAATCTTTCCGCACCACGAGAACGAAATCGCGCAGTCCGAGGGCGCGTACGGCGAGAAGTTCGTGAACTACTGGCTGCACGGGGAGCACTTGAGTGTGGACGGCCGCAAAATGTCGAAATCGAAGGGAAACTACTTCACGCTCACCGACCTGTTAGAGAAATATAGCTATAACGAAATCCGCTACTTGTTTTTGTCGACGCACTACCGCGACAAGCTGAACTACACCGAGCCAGCGATGAAGAACGCGGCGAGCGGTGCCGCCAAACTGGAGTTGGCGCTGCAGAACCTGGACTTTTTCATTGCGAACGCAAAGGAAGGCAAGGAAGACAAAGAGTTTTTGGCAACAGTCGAAAAAAGAAAAACCGAGTTCAACGAGGCAATGGACGACGACCTGGACACCCCACGCGCGCTGCGCGCCATCCACGAGCTTGTGTCTGACATTTACAGGTACGAGGCAAAGGAAAAGAAGGCGCTCGAGAAGGCGAAGGAATCACTCCGCACTCTCTTGCATGTGTTCGGCTTGTTCGAGAAAGAGGGCGAGCGCGAAGCGCTCGGCGAGGCGCTAATGGCCAAAATCAAGGAGCGCGAGGCAGCAAGGGCCGCGAAGGACTTCGAGAAGGCCGACTCCATCCGCGACGAATTAAAGAAAAAAGGCGTTTTGCTGGACGACTTCCCCGAGGGAACCCGGTGGAGAAGGGCCTAGAGCTCCTGCACCTCGATGTTCCACAGCCCCAATTCTTTGGCGTAGTCCACGACTTCGTAGTACTCGTCCCTCTTGAGCCGCCGGTTTATCTCGGGGTATTCGCTCGCCTTGTACTGCGGCGCGTACTGGCTCATTATGTTGGTGCGCACGTCGTTTCCCAGGTTGTCTGCAATCCACTTGACTATTGGCTTTGCGCAGCAGTCGACGTGTCCCGGCAAAACAAGCACGCGCACCAGTACCTCGGCCTGTTTCTTCGCGAGCAAGAAGTTCCGCGTGGTCACTTCCATGTACCGAGGCACGCTGGAGTACTTCAACGCACACTCGTCGCAGCCGTACCTGAAGTCGGCGAGGTAGACGTCAATCGCGCCGTCCAGCAACGACATGGTTTCTTTGCTCATGTAGAAGTTGCTGTTCCAGATGATTGGGATATTCCTTTGCGAGAGCGCGAGGCTCTTGAGTATCCAGTGCAGGTTCGGCGTTGGCTCTCCCCCGACGAAGTTGATGTTGATGCATTCTATGTCTTCAATCCACTTTGCTATCCTGGCGGGGGGCCACACTGTGCCTGCCGCCGGGTTTTGCGAGATGTCCCAGTTTTGGCAATAAACACACCGCGCGTTGCATCCCGAGAAAAAAATCGTTCCCGACGGCACGAACACGTCTTCTTCCCCGATGTGCGTGAACACGCTCGCGACGCGGGACTCGTACCCAACGCGGCACCAACCGAGCTCGCCTTCCTTGCGGTTTACTTTGCAGTTCCGCTCGCAGAACCCGCACCGCGTTATTAGCCCGTCCGCGGCCTTGGACTTCTTTTCCATGTCCGCAGAGAGGTAGCGCGCCTTCTCGTCGCCCTCCACGACTTTGACGTACCTGCCGAGCGCCTTCTGGATTCCCTTGTCGTTAAACACTGGCTTGCGCATTCAACCAAGAATTAGCGGTTCTGGTTTATCTTTGTTTGCTAGAGCTGGCTGATGTACGCCTGCACTTCCGGCTCGCTGCAGTCGCTTGCCTCGTTGCCACTGATTTTGCAGAACAATGCGGTGAGCAAGAGCTCTTCTGTTTCTTCTCCGAGCGCTTCGCCCGCGCCGATGCGGTAGTATTTGCCCCCCAGAATAACGATGGGGATGTTGCCCAGCGGCGAGTAGTGCTTGAACGTCGCGATTTCGGGGTGGTCCGGCTCAAGGTCGACTTCAATAATATGCGTCGTGACCGACGGGAACTTTTGTGACACCCGGGTGAAAATCGGCTTTTCCCACCCACAGTGCGGGCACCACGTCGCGCCAAAGAAGTACGCGAACGGCCTCGGCTCTTCGTTGACCATGCGGAAGTAGCCCACGGTTTCGGCGGAGAGCGATAGGTCATAGTCGTGGAACGGGCACACGCTCGCGCTTGGGTCCTGCGGGTTGAACACGCAGTTGGTTGGGTCCGTGGGGTCACAAGTGCCGAACGCCAGCAGGTTGTACGCCCCATACCCCGTGTAAATCATTGACCCAAAGAACAGAATGGTGAAGCACCACGAGACGACCTTGTAGTTCTTGTGTATCAGCCCAGCGGCCTTTGGGCTCTTCTTGAATACTTTGCCCACAATCTTGCCCTTGATTTTCTGGTCGAACCCCGTGTCGCACGGCCTCAAAGTCGCCATGCGGAACGTGCAGTCGAACGCCTCGCGCGCGAGGGCGCGGTGCGTCGCCGAAAAAATTCCCATTACCCCGAAAACAACAAGCGCCACAACGCAAAGCATGGCAAAAATTGGCTGTGTTCTTTTATTTAAGGCTTTCGTGTGGCTTGCGTTCGTGCCCTAGGCCTCGATGGCGCTGACGGGGCACGCGTTCTTTGCCGCCTCGACACAGTCTGCGTCGGCCGCGCCGTCCTTCGCGTGTGACTTTCCGTCGTCCCCCATTTCGAATGCGTCCGGGCACGTGGCGACACAGGCGCCGCACCCGATGCACAGCTCCTTGTTTACGGTAACCATTTTGTTTCACCTATAACTCAATTGCGTTGACGGGGCACACGTTCTTCGCGGCTTCCGCGCAATCGCTGCTTTCCTTGGCGTGGGCTTTGCCGTCGCTGCCCATCTCAAAGCTCGCGGGGCATACAACAACGCACGCGCCGCACCCGATGCAAGTTGCATTCACTTTAACCATGGTTTATCACTCCTTAATGGATTCGTTGAGCTTCTTCACGACCCCGCCGGCGTCAATCCCGTGCGCCTGGCAGCCCTGTTCCAGCGTCTCGTACTGCGCGAGCGCGCAGCCGATGCAGTGGAACCCCGCCTCGGCGAGGACTGGCACGGCCTCGGGGTGGTTCGTCACGAGCTCCATGATGTTGATGTCCTTTGTAATGGCCATGCTGGTTTGTTGCCGCACCGCCTATTTAATCTTTTCCTCGTCGCTTGACGGGAAAACCATTATATATTGTTTCTCCTCTAACACCACACAGGTGTAACAAATGCTTTCCCCCAAACAACTATTTTTCATTCTAGCCTTCAGCGTCCTCGTGCTGGTTGGCAGCCAAATAAACTTTTCGCCGCTGCTCGGGGCAGACAACCAGTTCTTCACGCTGTTCCAGTTCTTCGGCCCGACCGCAGGCGCGTTTTTGGGGCCGGTCGTCGGAGCGGCATCCGTGCTCCTCGCGCAGCTCGCCAACTTCGTGCTCGCCGGCAAAGAAGTCACAATAATTAACTTATTCCGCCTCACGCCCATGCTCTTCGCGGCCGCGTACTTCGGCTCAAAGGGCCTCCGCCAGCGCTATTTCGCAGTGATTCCCCTGCTGGCCATGGCCGCGTTCTGGCTCCACCCAGTGGGGCAGGAGGCTTGTTGGTTCTATGCGCTGTACTGGCTCATCCCGATTGTGGTGACCCTCAAGCCCGGCCTCGTGTCGCGCTCCGTGGGGGCGACGTTCACCGCGCACGCCGTGGGCAGCGTCGCGTTCCTCTACGCAGTGCCGACCACCGCTGCATTGTGGATTGGCCTCATACCAGTCGTTGCGCTCGAGCGTGGGCTGTTCTCGCTCGGGATTGCGGGCAGTTACGTCGTGTTCAACACCGTGATGGCCCGGCTTGAGCTGCCGGTGTTCGACATCGACAAGCGGTATGTGCTGTCGAAGAAATTATTGCTTGGGTGAAACAAATGGCGAAAAAGAAAGCGACAAAGAAAAAAGCAACGGCCAAGAAAGCCGTGAAGAAAAAAACGGCAGTGGAGAAGCCGGCAGAGCAAGCAGTCAAGGTCGAGCCCAAGCCCCGCATCACGAAGAGGCAGGCCTACGCCATTGCCGCGTTCGTCGCCATCGCCATCGCAGCGCTCGTGTGGCTCTCGTTCCCACAGGTTCTCGCGCCCGCGGGAGAGCCACCGTCCATAGCCCCGGCACCAACGGCAACGCCCGTGCCCGCGTCCATCACAACGCTCACCATAATCAATGACCCAACGTGCGGTGTGTGCGGCGAAAACAACCTGCCCGAAGTAATGGCTATGGTCTTCTCTGAAATCGAAATCACTGAAGTCGACGCAGCCGACGCACAGGGCCTGATTGAGTCGCTCAACATCAAGGCGCTGCCGGCGTACGTGTTCAGCGAGGGCATCACCCAAACAGCGAACTTTACCAACACCCAGGCATCCTTCCGGCAGGAAGGCGACTACTACGTGCTTGACGAGCGTGCTGTTCCCGACCTGCCCGCGAGGTACTTCAAGCCCCCGGCAGAGGCAGGCGAGCCGAGCAAGGGCTCGAACAGCGCGGGAGTCACAATCATTGAGTTCACGGACCCCACGTGCGGCGCGTGCAGGATTTTCTACCAAAACACCACATCCATGCTCGAGAACGAGTACCCCGAGGACGTGAGGTTTGTGTTCAAGACCATGCCCATCAGCGAGTACACTCTCCCCGCCACACTGGCGATGGAGTGCGCGTTCCGCCAGGGCAAGTTCTGGACCTACACGTATGAGCTCTACGGTGGCCGCAACGTGTCCACTGCCAGGCTGGCCGAAGTCGCGGCAGCCGCCGGCCTCAACATGGAGGCCTTCCAAGCGTGCGTCGCGGGCGATGACGCGCTCAACGAAATCCTTGGCGACCAGGCAGAGGCCATGGAGTATGCGGTCGTCGCCACGCCAACGATTTTCATCAACGGCATAAAGCTGACCGGCATCCCCCCCGAGGAAACGCTCAAGGAAATAATCGACGCGGAGCTGGCTTGATGAACGTCGCCATAATCGGCGCGTCCAACGACAGGGACAACTGGGGAAACAAGGCCGTCCGTGCGTACCAAACCATGGGCTGGACAGTGTTCCCCATCAACCCGCACGAAAGAGAAGTCGAGGGCATCGAGGCCTACAAGTCCGTGACGGCAGTGCCGTACAAACTCGACCGCTTTGCACTGTACGTCCCGCCCGAAGAGGGGGCCAAGCTCGTGAGCCAATTGCGGAAGGTCGGCGCAAAAGAAGTTTTTGTGAAACCCGGCGCCGAGTCCGACGAGTTAATCGAGGCCCTCAAAAAGGCAGGGATAAAGCCCTTGCCCCAGTGCGCGATAAAAGCAATCGGTGTCGACCCGAGCAGACTCTAACGCTTTTATAAAAGGGAGATAATAATGTCCCCAATGGACCGTGTTTACTTTGACCACGCCGCCACCACTCCCGTGCGGGAAGAAGTCCTCGAGGCAATGCAGCCCTACTTCAGCGAGAAGTACGGCAACGCGTCCTCGCTCCACAGCTTCGGGCAGGAGGCCCGCGAGGCACTCGAAACCAGCCGCGCTACTGTCGCCAAACTTATTGGAGCAAACCCAGAAGAAGTCATTTTCACGGGCAGCGGCACAGAGTCCAACAACACAATCCTGAAAGGCACTGCCTTCCACAAAAAAAAGGGCCACATCATCACTTCCGCCATCGAGCACCCCTGCGTCCTGAACGTGTGCAAGTGGCTCGAAACGCGCGGGTTCGACGTTACTTATTTACCAGTGAACAACGAAGGCATTGTCTCGCCAGGCGACTTTGCAAACGCGTTTAGAAACGACACAATCATCGCGTCTGTAATGACTGCGAACAACGAAATTGGTTCAATCCAGCCCATCGAAGAGCTACAAAAAATCGCGTCCGAGAAAGGCGTGCCGTTCCACACCGACGCAGTCCAAGGGTTCGGCAAAATCCCCCTCGCCAGGACAGACGCGCTCACTGTCTCGGCGCACAAGCTCTACGGCCCGAAAGGGGTGGGAGTGCTCTGCACCAAAGGCATTGACTTCGACCCGCTGCTGCACGGCGGCGGCCACGAGACCGGGAGGCGCTCGGGCACAGAAAACGTCGCTGGCGCCGTGGGCTTCGCCAGGGCAGCGGAGCTCGCGTTCGCTGAGATGGGCAAGGAAGCAAAGCGGCAAACGGCTTTGCGCGACCAATTAATCGATGGCTTGCTCGCAATCGACCGCACGCACTTGAACGGCCCGCGCGAAAAGCGCCTGCCGAACAACGTGAACGTGTGGTTCGAGTTCATCGAGGGAGAGGCGCTCGTGCTCATGCTTGACGGCGAGGGAATCGCCGCTTCCACGGGCTCGGCGTGCTCGCAAAAGGAATTGAAGGCGTCGCACGCTCTGCTGGCGCTGGGCCTCGAGGCGCACCAGGCGCACGGCTCGCTCCGCATGACAATCGGGCGGCCGACGACAGAAAAGGAAGTCGACTACGCGCTCGAAAAAATCCCGCCCGTGGTCCAGCGCCTGCGCAAGATGTCGCCGTTCAAGAAAGAGTACGCGGGATTCGGGGGGGAAAAGTGATGGCACTCTACAGCGAAAAAGTGATGGAGCACTTCAAGAACCCGCAGAACATGGGGAAAATCGAGGGCGCGGACGGAGTTGGAAAAGTCGGAAACGTTATTTGTGGCGATGTGATGTACATATACATCAAGGTAAAGGACAACGTAATCGAGGACATCAAGTTCGAGACCTTCGGGTGCGCGGCGGCAATCGCCACGAGCTCGATGATGACCGAGCTCGCGAAGGGCAAGACGCTCGACGAGGCAGAGAAAATCACGCGCGACGATGTCGCGAACGAGCTCGGCGGCCTCCCCCCTTTAAAAGTCCATTGCAGCAACCTCGCCGCCGACGCGCTGCACGATGCAATCAAGGACTACCGGAGCAAATCAAAATGAACGTGCGCCAGGACTTCCCAATACTCGAGAAGAGGATTAACGGAAGCCCAATCATTTACATGGACAGCGCGTGCATGGCGCTGAAGCCAAGGCAAGTCGTCGACGCCATGAACGAGTACTACACAGACTTCACAGCGTGCCACGGCAGGAGCGCGCACGCGTTCGCGCAGGAGACCACGCGCCGCTTCGAGGCCGCTCGCCAAACGGTCGCAAAGTTCATCGGCGCGGCAAGCAGCGAAGTCGTCTTCACGCGCAACACGACCGAGGCAATCAACATCGTCGCCAACGGCCTTGACTTGGTAGGCGGCACGGTCGTCACCACTAACCTGGAGCACAACTCCAACCTTTTGCCGTGGCTCCGCCTGTCCAAGCAGGGAGTCACGCACAAAATGGTCCCGGTCGAGGAAAACGGCGCGCTCGACTTGGAAAAGCTTGCCGAGGCCGTCGACAAAAACACTCGCCTGGTCTCGCTCGTGCACACTTCCAACGTGACCGGCGCGACTATTGACGCGCGCGAGGCAGCGAAGATTGCGCACGACAATGATGCCCTTCTCCTGCTGGACTCTGCGCAGGCGGCGCCCCACGTTCCAATCAACGCCAAAAAGAGCGGCGTGGACTTCCTCGCGTTCTCGGGCCACAAGATGCTCGGCCCCTCGGGGACCGGCGCCTTGTACGGCAAGAAGGCCCTTCTCGAGGAGCTGGACCAGTTCATCGTTGGCGGCAGCACGGTCAAGGACGTTTCGGCGGACGGCTGGGTGCCGGAGGAAGTGCCCGGCAGGTTCGAGGCGGGGCTGCAGGACTACGCGGGAGTGCTTGGGTTCGCGGCGGCGGCGGACTACTTGACGCGCATTGGCATGGGCAAGGTGCGGGACTACGAAAAGGCTTTGGGCGCAAGGCTGCTCGAGGGCTTGGCGGGGATTGACAAGCTCACGGTCATTGGCGGGGACGCTCCGGAGCGCACCGCGCTCGCGTCGTTCGTTGTTGAGGGAGTGGAGCCGCACGACATCGCGATGATACTGAGCGAGTCGCACAATATTTTCCTGCGGTCGGGCATGCACTGCGCGCACTTTTACCACAAGGAGGTGGGCCTGCCGAAGGGGACTGTCCGAGCAAGCCTTTATATTTACAGCACTGAAGAAGAAATAGACACTTTCGTGTCCGCGCTTTCGGGCGCCGTAAACACTTTCGCGTGATTGTTATGAAAAAGTTTTTTGTTCTCGCACTAATCGTTTTGCTCGTGGGCTGCACGCAGCCAGAGGCGACCCCTGCTCCGGCCGCAACGCCTACTCCCACTCTAACCGGGGGGCCGTCGGTTGACGGCCCCCCCAGTTCTTCTGGGAATGAGTCCGCCAGCCCCCGGGAAAACGAGTCTATCCCAACCCCAACCCCTGACCCGTACTTGTCCGTCGACGTGGGCCAGGTGCTGGAGAAAGGGCTTTTCGAGCTAACGATTGTGTCTGTCGGGGAATACACCCACACGACGCCGTTCGGCGAGGAAGTCATGGACTACCGCGTGGACCTTGGGATACAGAACACCGCGGGCACTGAAGAAGAGTACTGGTTCGATTACGAGCTCCACGGCGACTCTGGGCAGTACCCGGTGCAGTGGTATTCCCCGCTTTACGCAAAGGGCGTGCTCGGCGCGAGAGAAAAGCTAAGCAGCTCCGTGCTTTACGGCGTCGGCGGCAGCAAGGGCCCGTTCAAGCTTCTGGTGCGGTCGATTCCGCTGTCGAGGAACGACTACATGGACGTAATCGGCGAGAACGAGCTGGACAAGCCGGTCGTGGGGGTAATCAACTACGGCGACACTTGCGGCGAGAGCGCGCTGGCCGACGACTACCTCGGCCCGCTCGCGGGCACCGGCGCGTGCGGCGGCATTTCCGCGGCGCGGGACTGGTTCAACTACCCGTCGTGGATTGAGGAGGGTGTCGTGATTACGCGGCTCAAGCTCAAGAACAACGCTGAAGAGCCGGCCACGGTCTTTGTGGTGGACGAGGTGCCGGCAAGGTGGGGCGTAACCGCGCGGGACCTGTCGTATACGCATGAGCCTATTTTCCTGGACGATTACCACCCCGCGTGGTTCGTGAGGCTGGGCAGGAACGAGATTTGGGTGACGCAGGTGAATTTCACGACGTATCTCGAGCAGTCCGAAATCGAGGCTTTGCCGAAGCCAGTGGCCACGGCAGTGGATTACGCTTAAATACCCTAATCACCCTATTATTATGCGGTGACTACTTTGAGGAAAGGCCAGGGCTCTCTTGAATATTTGCTTATTTTGGCGGCGATTCTCGCGATTGCCGTTGTAGTCGTTCTTGTCGCGAACGCTGTGCTGGGCACTCCGTCCGAGGCAGCGGTTGCGCAGCAAGACAAGTACAACCTCGCGCTGAAGGGGTTCGATGTGAGGGGGTACGACAAGCCGTACGTGCCGGGAGAGCCTGACACGCTGCCCACGTCCATCCTGGGCGGCGGCAGTGAATACTTTTACAATGACAGCGCCCCGCCGGACGACGCCGTGAAAATCGGGGAAATCACTGACTCCAGCGGAGACAAGCACACCCTCTACACCAGTGGTGGAGGGGGCGGCAGCAGCGGCAGCTACCACGTCAAGAAAAAGAAGCCGAAGCCGACTCCGGAGCCAGAGTGCGAGTCCGACTCTGACTGTGACGAGGACGAGAAGTGCACTTCTGGAAAATGCGTCAAGGAAGACGAATGCGAGGACGACGATGACTGTGACGAGGGCTATGTGTGCACGGGCGGCTCCTGTGTCGAGGAAGACGAATGCGAGTCTGACTCCGACTGCGACGGGGGCTATGTCTGTGAGGATGGCTCCTGTGTAAAGGGACCTGAGTGCACGCATGACGATAATTGCACCACTGGCTATGTCTGCAAGGACGGCGACTGTGTAGCCAAGGGCTGCACGACCGACTCTGACTGTCTCGCGGGCTTCAAGTGCGTCAGCAACAAGTGCGCCGACATCACACCACCGGTGATTAGCTCAATGTACCTGCAGGGCAACTTGGAGACTGGTCACAGTTCCACTCGCACCAACACTGAAGCAGTCACGGTGTTGCTGGCCGCTTCCGACGCGGAGTCCGAGGTGCACATGTGCGGCTTCAGCAACGACAATGTGACGTTCACGTGGAGCAGCTACAACGACAGCCTCTGGATAACAAGTACGCCGTGGACTATACCCACAGGGAATGGCACCAAGACAGTGCACAGCCTGTGCAACGACACGTGGGGCAATGAGGCCTACGCAAGCAACACGATTGTCCTCACGCTCTACAGCAACGTGAAGTCCACTTCGTTCTCTGTTGGTGGGAGCAGCACTGGCTCCTCCAGTGGGTGCTGGCTGAACATGTATCACCAGCTAGACCTACCCGGCGTGTGCAGGATGTCCACTTCCGAGATTTACTTTGATGACATGGGGTGGGACATGCCCTATAACATCGAGTCAACAACGTACAGGTATTACTACGCGGAGGATGGCAACGTTTCCATCGGCGGCAACGTCACTTACTTTACTGCGTGCGAGAGCTACAGCGGCAAGCCGGCGGACAAGCGGCGGTGGTCGATTATTGAGTGCTACGCCACGAGCACTGGCGCTGGCATCCGTGGGGGCGGCAGCGGCTCGTGCAACGACGACGAGACTTGTGACGCTGGCGAGGACTCCTGGTTCTGCCCCGGCGACTGCCCCTATGACGCGAACGACTTTGCGGGGCGTGGCTATGTCTTTGGCCTGCAAGTATGTAAGGACGCATGCCCCGACGAGAACTGCTTTGCTGATTCGTGTAACACTTGCTGGACTGATGGCACACAATGCGCTGCCTGTAACACTTACTTGTCTGCGTATTGCGAGAACGCGACGGGATACCCCTCGTGGACCTGCGGCTCCTTTGGCTGTGAAAGCGGCGAAGACGTTTTCAATTGCCCGCAGGACTGCTGCGCATCGGACTGCACTGGCCCGCCCGGCAGCAACTGCAAGGACGAGTGCAAGGGGTACAATGGCTGTACCACGGTCAGCGCCTCTTGTGACAGCAAGAGCCCAGGGAAGTCTTGTTCCGACAGCTACACTCTCCTAACTTGCTGCGGCGGCGCGACGCAGGACTGCAGCGCTATTGGGGGAAAGTGTTTCGAGTATGGGGATACTGCCCAGTGTGTCGTATGTGACAACGACGGCATCTGCGAAACAAATGAAGACGTCGTGGGCTGCCCAAACGATTGCTGCTTGTCCAACTGCACGGGCGATGTCGGCGGTTCCGGCTCTGACGGCATTTGCCACAAGAACTGCGATGGGAAATCCGGATGCTCTTTCGCTGACTCGGTTTGCGACGGAGAAGACGTTGATGCATATGTCTGTGTTGACGAAGACACCCGTGTACAGTGTTGCGATGGGTCGACAACGGACTGTGGACTTTATGAATACTGCTGGGATGGTGTTTGTGCGGCTCCCATGTAACTAGCGTAAAGCCCATATCCATCAAAGCGTTACCTTTAAATAAAACGCTCTTCAAAATGGATATCCACTGATTTAGTGATTATTTTAACGTGTTTAAACGGAGTGATATGAAATGACTCAATTAACCGGACAACCGATTTTGGTCCTCCCGGAGGGCGCGCAGCGCCTTTTGGGCAGGGACGCGCAGCGGTCCAACATCGCTGTGGCAAAGGCAATAGCTAACGCAATCCGAAGCACGCTCGGGCCCAAGGGCATGGACAAGATGCTCGTGGACGACTTGGGCGACGTAGTGATTACGAACGACGGCGCGGCAATCCTCAACGAGATGAGTGTCGAGCACCCGGCCGGCAAGATGATGGTCGAGGTCGCAAGGACACAGGACGAGGAAGTCGGCGACGGCACCACCACTGCAGTGGTCATCGCTGGCGAGCTGCTCAAGAACGCGGAAGACCTGCTCGAAAAGAAAATCCACCCCAGCATCGTCATCCGCGGCTACGACATGGCTGCCGCGAAGTGCCTTGAGGCGCTCGAAGAAAAAGCCGAAAAAGTCGAGTTCTCGGACGACAAGCTCCTGCGCCAAATGGCGTTCGTCGCCATGACCGGCAAAGGATCAGGGCGCGCGGGCGGGCACTTCTCCGAAATCGCGGTCAAGGCCGTGAAGCAGGTCGCTGACCACGCAGACGGAAAAGTCTCGATTGACAGCGACTACATCAAGCTCGAGAAGAAGCAGGGCGGAGACCTAGTCGACACCTCGCTCATCAGCGGCGTCGTCATCGACAAGGAGCGCGTGCACCCCGGCATGCCCAAGCTCACCAAGAACGCGAGAATCGCGCTGCTCGACTCCGCGCTTGAGGTAAAGTCCACTGAGACGGACTCGGCAATCCAGATTACTTCGCCGGACCAGCTCCAGGCATTCCTCGCACAGGAAGAAAACATGCTGAAGGAAATGGTCAACGAAGTCGTGAACAGCGGCGCCAACGTCTTCTTCTGCCAGAAGGGCATCGACGACATGGCCCAGCACTTCCTCGCGAAGGCAGGCGTCGTGGCCGTGCGCAGGGTCAAGAAGAGCGACATGGAAAAGCTCGCCAGGGCAACTGGCGCCAACGTCGTGACGAACATCCACGACTTGTCCAAGGACGACCTCGGGAAGGCGGGAGTCGTCGAGGAGCGCAAGATTGCCGGCGAAGACATGATTTTCGTCGAAGAATGCAAGGACCCCAAGGCCGTGACCATCCTGGTCCGCGGCGGCACCGAGCACGTTGTTGACGAGGCCGAGCGCGCCTTGGTCGACGCAATCGGCGTTGTTTCTTCCGCTCTCGAGGACGAGAAGTACGTCATTGGCGGCGGGTGCATCGAGGTCGAGCTGGCCCTCGATCTGCAGGACTATGCCAAGACAGTGGGCGGCCGCGAGCAGCTGGCAATCAGCGCGTTCGCGAACGCGCTCGAGGTAATCCCAAGGACTCTCGCCGAGTCCGCGGGAATGGACTCCATCGACACCCTTGTCGAATTGCGCGCGAAGCACGAGAAGGGCAAGAGGGACCTCGGCGTCGACGTAATGGCCGCGAAGACCGCTGGCATGAGTGGACTGCACGTGTTCGAGCCCGCGAAAATCAAGAAGCAGGCGATTACGAGCGCGAGCGAGGTCGCGGAAATGATTCTGCGGATTGACGACATCATTGCCTCAAGCGGAAGCGGCAAGGCCGCGCCCGAAATGCCCCCCGGCGGAATGGGTGGCATGGGCGGAATGCCCGGCATGATGTAATCAGCTTAAACTAAGCTGGCACGTTAGACTAAAGCGGGGCGTAAAGCCCCGCTAATAGGCCGAACCCCCGCGGGCGAAACGAGCTCGCGGTTTTAACTCTTTTTTCCGTCGACGCTTTTCCACCGAGCGAGCGCAAGCGAGTAACAGAAAAAGGGTCGGTGGGATGCCCGGCATGATGTAATCAGCTTAAACTAAGCTCAAACGAGAATCCCCCGGCGTTTTCCTTCGGGAAACTCGCCAGGTCCTGCGGGATTCACGTTATGGCACGTTAGACTAAAGCGGGGCGTAAAGCCCCGCTAATAGGCCGAACCCCCACAACAAACCGAGTAATTAACCGGGGGGACGCCAATTGGCGTCCCCCCCAGTTGTCTTTTTGCTGCGGCTCCCCCAGTTGCTTTTTCTTTTGCTTTCCCCCGTTTTGCTGGGGCTGCCCCCAGTTGCTTTTTCTTTGCACCTATAGCTGGTACAATTGCCCCTTGAACCACTGGTAAATCATCGCGAAGCATATCAGGTTCGAGAAGAGGAACACGACCATGTTGCCGCCGAACGTGTTCAGCAGTAGCTGGAATATCGTGAAGTAGTAAATCACTGCGATAATGAGTATTACGAGCACCTTCTTCATTGCCCTTACAAACGCGGAAGAACTATAAATTTATATGGGAAGCCCGTGTTATCCAAGCAATGAAAAGGCTTTTGCTGGTCCTGCTGCTCTTTTCGCTTGTTTTCGCCCAAATAGAAGAGCCCAAGCTAGTCAAGCAGCTAGACTCAGTAATCACGCAGACAGGCGCCATACGCGTAGTCGGTGGCCAAATGTACTCCGTGGAAATCAACGTCACCGTGCCGCAGGAGAGCCTCTACCAGAAAGTAGACATGGGCGGCACCCTAGTCGACGACGCCGAAGGCAACCGGCTCGCCACGCTGTCCCACGACAGCCCCCCCAACCCCTTCGCCTACTCGGTCCAAAGCACTGTATCGACCAGCGAGCGCACCACGAAATGGCTCCCAACTGGCTACGAAGTCCCCGACGACTACCTCGTCTACACACAGCCCAGCGAAAGCGCCCAAAGCAACGACCCCGCAATCAAAGCCCTCGCCCAGGAGATTACGGCGGGCCTTGTCACGGACTTCGAGAGGGTCTCGGCCCTCGCGATATGGGTCCACAACAACATAGAGTACGACCTCTCCATCGTCGGCCAGCGCAAGGACGCGACGTGGGTACTCCAGAACGAGAGGGGGGTGTGCGTCGAGTACTCCAGCCTCTTCGCCGCGCTGGCGCGCTCGCTCGGCTACCCCACGCGCTACGTGCTCGGCAAGTCCTACGGCGAGTACGGCTGGCTAGGCCACGCGTGGAACGAGGCCTACATCGGCGACTGGGTTCCGGTCGACGCCACATGGCTCGAGGTCGGCCACCTCGACGCCACGCACATAGAGTTCTTCAGGAGCGCCGAGTCCAGCGCCCCCCAAAAAGTAGTCGCGAAGGTAAGCGGCGACGCGTCTATCCAGGCAGAGACGCCCGAGTTCGGCGGCGAGGCCGACGGCGTTACCGTGGAAATCTCTGACGTTGCCGTTTCCCGGGAAAGGGCCGACTACAACTTCTCGCTCGTGGCCCCGTCCCTCGGGTTCGGCCAGCAGACCCTCGCCATCCTCGCGATTGAGGGAACTGACTACCGCGTCCTCGACTTGCGCCTCGTGCCGTGCAGGGCCGAAATCGACTTGATTGAAATCGAAGCGCCAGGCCGCGCCATAGTCCTCGAGCCCGGCAAGACCTCTTACGCCGCCTGGCTCCTCACCACGGCCACTGGCTTGGACCCCGGCATCAAGTACACGTGCCCCCTCACGCTCAACTCGCGCTACCTCGACGAAAAAAGCGCGGCCCTCTCCATCCAGAAAACGCACAAGCCGAGCGGCCTCAAGGCAACGATTTACGACTCTGCCCTCGCGCCGGGACAGGAGGTTTCGGTCTACGCCGACGCCGAGCGCGGCGAGCAAATCACTGTCGCCGGCGACGGCTACCTCCACACTCGCCCCGCGTCCAGGGGAGCCATCGTGTTCTCGTTCACGCCCACCCACACCGGTACGCACTCCGTGTTTGTCGCGGCCGAGAGCGGCGGCGTCGAGGAGCTCCAGTACACGGTCGAGAAAGAGGCAAAGGTATACATCAAAAAAATCGATACGCCCGCCCGCGTGCTCGTCGGCGAAGAGTCCGACTTCAACATCACGCTCTCCAACGCCGGCAGTAAAGAGGAAAAAGTCAGCATCAGGGTCTCGATTGGGGACGTCGAGCAGCTCACGCACCTCGTGATAGAGGAAAGCGCGGACATAGCATTCTTTTTCAGCCCGGGCTATCCCGGCAACGAGACCCTCGTGGTCGAGGTGTCGGGCGAAGGCTTTTCCGACACGAAGACGCTGCCGGTCACTGTCTACGACGAGCCGTGGGTGGAGGTCGGCACCGCTTCCATTGCCCCGGCCAATGGCAACGTGGTGGTGGCCATTCCGGTGGACTCCTCGAACTCTGTCCGGGAAGTCACGCTCTCCATGGCGGGGCAGCAGCAGACGCTGGTTTCCGGCAACGCCACTTTCCAGGTCGGGGGGGGCGTCTACGTCCTCACCATAGCGTGGACCGACCTCAACGGCGAGCCCCATAGCGAGGCCCGCACCATAAACACAGCCCTCCCGGAAAAAGACGGGATTGGCGGCCTCACCACCCTGGCGATTGCAGTGGTCGGCGTGCTGGTGCTTGTCTTCCTAATCTATGCGGGCAGGAAGATATGGGCGGAAAGAAAGGCGGTGGAAGAGCAGAGGAAGGCAGAGGAAAGAAAGCGGCGAGTAGCAGAAATAATGGAAGAAAAGAAAAAAGAAGAAGTGGTGCAGGAAAAGCAAGCACCTGAAGAAGACAAAATGCCCTACGGGCCTACTTTTTGAGGATTTCAGCGCCGCGCTGTGCGTTGTCGAGCGAGAACACAAGGTTGACTTTGTCGTTGCCCCTGCTCAACATGTAAATCGCTTCAATGTTCACGCCTTGCTTGCCGAGCTTCCTCGCGATTTCCGTGAGCGAGTTCGGCTTGTCGGCGACTGACTTTATCACCACGTCGTTCGCCGTGAACATAAAGTCCCCGTCCTCGAGGAGCTGCATTACTTTCTTGTCGTTGTCGACCACGATGCGGATGAACCTCTGGTGGCCCACGCGGTCTGTGGCAATTGCTTTTAGGTTCACGCCATTCTTGCCAAGCAGTTCACATACCCTGGCCAGCTCGCCGGGCGAGTCGTCAAGCTCTATAACAAATTCGTTTGCTATCATTTATTGAACACCTCTTGCAGTGCAAAAACTATTGATAACTGGTTTTTGGCTGGTGAATGTTTTATGCGCCCTAACTATTTAATCCTGCCGATTATCTGGCACGCCTTGCAGGTTTCCCCGCTCGACGGCTCCCCGCACGCCTTGCACACCTTCGGCGCAGTCCCCGCTTTTTTGCCCCAGAACTCCGAGAGATAAAAATTAACGATGTTGTTCTTGGCGTTCGGGTGCTTCTTCTCGAACTCGTCCAAAAACCCGCGGAAATTCCGCCTGTACGCGTCAATGGAGTACGGGCACCTGCTGTACTGGACTGGGAAGCCCATAGCCCTCGAGTACGCCGCGGTCTCGCTTTCCTTGATTAGGTAAAGTGGCTTTATTCGCGGCACGAACCCCTTTCCACTGCTCCGCGGCCCGCCCCGGTACACTTGTTTCGTGTCGTTCCTGAACACGTTCATAAGAAAGGCCTGTGCCTCGTCGTCCATGGTGTGGCCGGTCGCGACAACGTCGAACGCTTTGGCGTGCCTGTTGATCATCTGCCTGCGCAGCACGCCGCACAAGGCACACATCTGCTGGTCCACCCCTTTCGCGGCAAGCATTTTCTTTATCTCGGGCACGGAGTGGCCAAGCTCTTCCTTGACCAAGTATTCAGTTAGGGGTATGCCGTGCTTTTCGCACACTGCGCGCAGGTTCTCCACGTTTTTGTCGGAGTGCTTTCCCCCGAACGCCGTCACAGTTATTCCCTCGACGCCGTACCCGAACTTGTGCAAGAGGTAAAGCAGCACGGTCGAGTCCTTGCCGCCGCTCACAGCGACCGCGACTTTGTCCTTCTTCCCGATTAAGGAAAACCTGCGTATCGTGTACCGTACCTTCTTCTCGAAGTACTCCATGAAATGGCTCTTGCAGAACCCCGAGCAATATTCTTTCTTGCCGCACTTGGTGCAGGGCATGCCACTATTTTTGCAGCAACGCTTTTAAATGAATGCGTGCATAAATCTTTCATGACCTTGAAGAGGCACGTTTATGCCCTTACAGTCCTGTTCCTCGTCTTGGGCGGGGCTTTCGCGGTAATGCAGCTCGGCAGCGCCCCTGTTGGGTGGCGTTCCGCAAGGCAAATGGCCCGTGCGAGGTACACGCCCAGGGCGTACCAGCCCATGGCGTCTAGCCCTCCGTGCAACTTCACGGGGGCCTCCAATTACCGGAAAGTGAGCGGCAACTTCAGCATGGCCCTTACCGATCTTGTTGGGCTCCGAGGGTCCAAGAGCAAGATTATGCTAACCAGCTTTACGGTCACTACAAGCGGCGGCAAAGTGACGGCAGTCACCGCGAACATGTGCATGAGGACTGGCTCAAGGTTCAGCAAGAAGACGTTTAACTTGAACAAGCCAGTCACGATTGACAAGAGAGTGAAACTGACGGTCACTGGCGCCACTCGCTCGATGGTGCCGTGGGTCCCATCAACCGTAAACTTCAAGTTGACAAAGGACTAGGCTTTTTATTCCCAAAGCACTTTTCTTTTTGCATGAAGCGAGCGCACTTGATTATTTCCGGTAGGGTACAAGGAGTGTTCTACCGCGCAGCTGTCCGCGACGCCGCGAGAGAATTCGACGTAACCGGCTTTGTCCGCAATTGCGCGGACGGCACTGTCGAAGTGGTGGCCGAGGGCGACGACGAAGAAGTAAAGCGGTTCGCCGAGGCGTGCTTCATCAACGACGGCACGCGCATGGCGGCCTCGATGGAAAAAGACTTCAGCGACATCGAAAAGCGGGAATACAGCGATTTCTCGATAACCTATTAAATCCTGGCTGCGTTAATTATACCATGGCGAGAGCGGGCTATGCGAAGAGGGTGTCCACCCACCTCCGCAAGCGGATGAAAAAGCGCGAATTCTACAACTGGGACCGGCACTACGAAGCAGGGCGGATTGCGAATTCACTCGACAAGAAAGAGATGCCCCGCACGCTCGTCAAGGCCATTGACTACGTCGAGGACCAGAAGCTCTTGGCATCCCTCGTCTCCCATTCCAGCCCCGCAGTAAGAAAAAGAGCCGTTCTTAAGCTCGACTTGCCCGGTGAGGAGCACATCCAAAAGGCGCTTGAACAGGCAGCCGTTGACACGATCCCCAGTGTCAGGGCAATGGCTGTAATCAAGGCACGCCACTTGTTGCGTAATCACTATTTCCCTTACCTGGTCAACCTCATCGAGAACGCAGCCAGCGACCGCAGCAAGGAAGTCCGCGTCCAGGCAGACGACGCGCTTAAGACAATTGCCATAAAGAAGCCAGTGTGGGAAAAAGCCACGGCAATCAAGCCCCTGGCCCTTAAGCTAATGGACGCCCTGAAACAAGAAGAGCTCTTCAACCCGCCTGAACATTACCCTGAGTCCAAGCGCCTAATAACTAATTTCGCGCACAGCAACAACGCCTACTCGAATGGCGCCCTCTCGTCCGTGCTCTTTAATTCCACTGGCATGATGATAACCGCTTCCGAGGGCCTCATCGACCGGCGCCCCGAACTCGCGAAAGACATAATCAAGTACGCCAAAGGCCTTTACGATTTATTCTCCACCAAAAGCGTAAGCGAATTCTTTGACGAAAAGACGCTTAGTTTCAGCAAGCATGACCTTGGCCAGCGGCGCATGGAACGGGAGCAGGCCGTTAGCCGCCTGGCAGAGATTGCAATCAAGACAGGCGACCCCGGCGTCGTCGAAAAGCTCCTCGAAATTCGTGCTGCGGACGACACCTCAGGCGACGAAAAGGAGTATGCAGCCATGGGAATTCTCGCGGCGAACAAGGTCGCGCGCACCAAACAAACACGCGCAGCAGTGAACTCCTTGTCCCCAAAAGAGAAAGCCAACGCCTTGGAAGAACTAAAGCGCTGGAAGAGGATGGGGGAGCAATGGACGGCGCGCATGGCGGAAGCTGAAAAGGCACAGGAAGAGAAGCCCGTACCACCCCCTAAGCCAAAGCGCCTGTCCAGCAAGGAATCAAAAGAGATTGTGGCACTTGGCAACATGGGCGTAGACGAGGCACTTGGCCGCGCGTCTGAAGGCAAAATCTCTTTCGAGGACGCGCTCAAGGCAATCGAGTCCATACGGTCCCCGTATGCGGCTTCCGTGCTGTGGGACTTTTACGCCAATCTCTACCGAATGGAAAACCCTGAGTTATCAGGGGACTGGCAGAAGGCCTACGGCATAGTGCCTTCTGCAAAAGAAGAGAAGAAAAAGAAAGAAGCCGCCCAAATGAGCCAATTCATGACGGCTTTTCTCACGGGATTCCAGCCATCGCCAGCGCTGCAGCTGCGCTTCAAAATTGGTGTTTCCCTCGCGAAGATAGACACCGAAGAAAGCCTCAAGCCCCTTCTCGCCTTGCTTGGGACTGACCTCCAGGCAAAACAAATACTCATCAACTCGGGGGAGACCGGCACCCACAAACTCAAGGAAATCGCAGGCAACGAAAAAGAAAAGTTCGAGAGGCGCACCGCAGCCATTTACTCCCTCACGGGAAAGCGGAACAGCCGGTTCCTGGTTGATCTCTTCAGCACGACAAAAGACCCACACATCAAAATGTATTGCCTTGGGCAGCTGGCGCGTTCCGACCACGCCCTCTCGCCCGACCTCCTGCGGGAAGTTTTGTCAGAGGAGAGCCGCTCCCTTGACCCAAAGAAAGTACAGAAAATGGGTTTCCTTGACGGCCTCACGCCCAGCGTGACCACGACCGAGACCAAGAAGACTGAATCTGGCTATACCAGCACGACTACGCTCGGCAAAAAAGGGTACAACCCATTCAAGTTGACCAGCACGCACGCTGTTGCCACAGCCCTTCTGGGGGCCATGGCTGAGTGGGGGCCAGCCGAAGAGATTATGGAGAAGCACGCCGGCAACGAAGATGTTATGAAGTATGCTTCTAGTATCAAGAGCAGGGCGTACTCGTTTTTTGGTGTGGAGTCCATGCCCGACATTCCCAAACGGGCCAAGCGGTCTATTGCAAACTCCCTCGTGAAAAGCGGAGAGACGCCGCTGGCGAAGGAGCTGGCCGAGGTTGTTGAGGCCACCGACGACCCCGAAGTAAAAACAATCGGCAACGCCCACCTGGATTCGATGGCACGCGCCCGCGGGGACGCCCAGGCGATGCTTGACGCGCTCAACATGACTGAGGACGAGAAACAAAAAGAGCAGGTCCAGCAGTTCCGCAAGGCCCTCGAGAACAAAAACTCCGTGATAACCACTTACACGCCCCCGAAATGGGCGCTACGAATTTTCAGGAAAGAGCTGGGTGAAACTTATTGCCGCGCGCACAACGACCACCAGTGGGCGGTCTATGGCGTTGGTGCTGAGGCCTTGAAAGGCAATCCCCACGCGCTCAAAGTTTTGAGGGAGCTCGGCCTGAAGTCTCCTGACGAGCACACCCGGAAGATGTCCAAGACTATTCTTGGCCACGTCAAGAAAAAGGCGAAGAAACAGAAGGCAGTAAAGGGCTCGAAATGAATCTCCCGTTCGGAATGCGTGCCTCCACCCTGGAGGAAAGAAAGCGATTCTACGAAGGCTTTGACTTGCAAAAGGCAACGGGCTGGATTGGCCGCAAAGTGGTCTATGTAGTTATTATCGGCCGCCACTCCGGGATTTATCCGCCGCAGTTCGAGGAAGACAAGAGCGTGCCGCTCGTGATTGACAACTACAAGACCCTGGACGATGTCATGAAGTACGTAATGAAGTACCTGCCCGAAGGCATTTACTACGACCGGAATTACTACCACGACTTTTCCCTGTGCCACTCGCACGACTTGAAGGACGCGTGGGACTGGGACAACTTCGCGGGCCAGCAGCTCGCGTTCGACATTGACTCTGAAAACGTCACCTGCCCCGAGCACGGCACGTTGAAAGAACGTATGAAGCGCGGCGAAGGCCTCTCGTTCTGCGAAAAAGCCTTCGAAATCGCGCGCAAGAACACAAGCAACCTCTTCGACGCGCTCACACAAAATTACTCGGACCTACGCATCGTTTTCTCGGGAAGAGGGTTTCATATACATGTATTCGATAAGGACACGATAACGCTAACCCGCGACGAACGGAAAAAAATCGCTTCCGACTACCTGCGCTTCGGAATAGACCGCTGGGTGACCGAGGGGGAAATGCGCTTGATTAGATTGCCTTACTCGCTGAACGGCACATCCTCACGCATAGTCACGCCTATCAAGAAATCGGAATTGGGGGCCTTCAACCAGGGCGATTACTCGGCTTTTTTCTCGCCTTCCTTGTAGTACTGGGCTTTTTTCTCCTCTTCCCCGGTTTTTTTCTCGCCCTCTTTGTAGTAGCCCTTCTTCTCCGCTTCCCCGGCCTTCTTCTCCGCTTCCCCGGCCTTCTTTTCCCCTTCTTTGTAGTAGGCCTTCTTTTTCTCTTCCATGCCTAAGGCTACGCCAATTTGATATAATAAGCTTTCCCCGCAACCTATTTAAACAACAAATCCCTCCCTTTCCGCAGCAGGTTTTAGGTGAACCACTATGAAAAAGCTACTAATACTCTCGCTTTTCGTGTGCATGCTCACACTGTCCGCGTTCGCGGCACAGCTGAGCGACACGAACGACGAGCGAATAGAATACAGGTATTCTATAATGTACGCCCGCTCCGAGGCCCACCGCATTGGCATGGGCGCAGTGCTCGAATACCTCGGCGACTCGGTGACAACGGACCTCCAAGACGCGTACGACTCGTTTGTTGGGGCCTACGACGGCCTCGAGGACGCCGTGGCGGCAGAAGACTTCGACGCGCTCTGGGACACGCGCCTCGAAATGATTGACGTCGCGGAAGACTTCCGCACCGAGGCCCGGGAAATCCTCGGCGACGACACCGCCGCGGCACGCGCCGCGGTCGCGGCAGCACTCCTCGAAAACGAGGAATACCTCGCGTCGCTCGAGAAGGACGTGTACGACAACCACGTCGACCTAGTGCTGAACATCTTTGACAACGGCGTCGAAGTGTCCGAGGAAAAGCTCGCCGGCCTTGAGGAACAGGGCGCCGACACCACGGACGCCGAGGCTGAGCTCGACGAAGTCAAGGGCATGCGCGGCACGCTTGAGGAAAAGCTGGGCGACGCGTACGACGCGTGCATCGGCGACTTGATTCTCGTGTGCGACAGCGACGAGTTCACTGACTACGTCGAGTACCGCCGCCAGACCCACGAAGGGTTCAAGGAAGTCGCGCGCCTCGCACTGCAGGCCGCGCACATGAACTGGGTCGACAAGATGCGCGAGCGATTGGACGCGGACGAGGAAAAGCTCCTCGCGCTTGACATCGACACCACAGAATACGAGGAAGACCTCGAAGAAATCCGTGCACTGCTGGGCGAGGCCGAAGCGCTTTACGCCGACGGCGACTTCGCGGGCGGCCGCGACAAGACCAGGGAAGCGCGCGAGCTCTATGTCGACGCGCTCAAGGGCATCAGGGAGGCCCTGCAGGAGGCCCGGGCGGCCGCGCTCGAGGCATCCAGGGCAGAGCGCGAGGCCAGGGCCGCAAAGAAGCCCAAGCCCACTGCGGACACTGACGATGGCACCACTGGCAATGGCACCACTGCCAACAACACGGGGGCGATGGCATGAAGCAAGTACTGGCTCTCGCGCTGGTCGCGTGCTTGTTGGTAACGGTTGGCTGTGTCGGCGGCAAGAAAGCCGAGGTGACGCCGACCCCGACGCCCGCGCCAGAGGTCACAGCGACGCCAACACCAGAATCAGTTGACGACGCGCCGGCGCTTGCCGACGAAGTGATTCCGGAAGTCAATATGGAAGACGACGCGGAAGACGTTGACTTTGGGGGGGTTATCTAGAAAGCAATTGGGGGCTATTCCCCGAGACCAACAGGGGGCTTGAAACCAATGGGGGCTGTTGACAATTGGTCAACAGCCCCCGTGTTTTCGGGGGAGCTTGGCAAATCGCCAACACCCCCCTTTCTTTGGGTTGTTCCAGTCCTTTTGGTGCCACCCCCCCTTTTAAATAAAAATGCTTTTAAAGACCTTTGAGCAGTAAAGGACAAGAGGTATGATTATGTCGGACTTATTCCTTGGCGTCAGCGTAAACACATGGATTAGTGGAATCCAGGTTATTATAGTGCTCGTCACAGGCCTCGTGCTGTTGAGGCTGTTCAGCATCGCGAGCGCGCAGATAAAAAGGAAGTCGGCAGTGGCGAGGGTGTTCGCCAAGGCAGTCGACTACGTCCTCATAATCGGCACAATCTTTTTCGCCGTGTACTCGCTTGACCCGTCACTGACGAGCATGATGGTGACGAACCTCGGCGGCTACATGCCCATACTCGCGTCCACCCTGCTGCTCCTGATATTCGGCATAATGCTCGTGAACCTCGTGATGGAGCTCGTGGACCTTTTGTTCACAGAGATAAAGCTCCAGGTATACTCGAAGCGCTTGGGCGTCGACGAGTCACTCATAAAAATCCTCTTGCTTGGCCTGCGCCTGTTCCTCTACCTGATTGTGCTGCAGGTCTCGATGGCGCAGCTCGGAATCCCCAAGAGCGTTGTCGAGAGCTCGATGTCGGCAATCAGCTACGCGTTCGCGTTCCTCATCGCGGCGCTTGTGTTCTTCGCGTCGAAGGACCTGGTGACGAACTGGCTCGCGGGCTTTTACCTCAAGTCCTCGCGCTTCCTCAAGATGGGCCAGCGCGTGTTCGTGGACGAGGCCGACGGCGAAGTCGCTGGCTTCTCCTCGTTCTCGACCCTCCTTGACACTGGCAAGGGCTACTACCTCGCGGTGCCGCACTCGCGGCTCGTGGGCGACGAGGTGCGGCTCAAAAAGTCGCGCTTCGAGCTGAAGACACTTGAGTCCATGCGCAGGCACTACATTGCACAGGAAAAGTCGCTGTGCGTGCCCGCGGTCATCAACGTAATCCTCGACATGTTCGGCTACCCGGTGAAGGGCGGGCAAAAGGCAATCGCCAAAGAGTGCAAGACAGTGGTGCCCGGCGGGACCAAGCCCGCGGACGCCCTGAAGGCCGTGGCCGACCTCACGGACAACAACATGCAGGGCCTGCTGGTCCCGCACAAGAACATCATCAACCTGCGCGACGAGGTCAAGGCGTGGCTCGCCGAGGGCGGGCTCGTAATCCTGAACTTCTACAAGGCGGCGCTATTCCCCGGCGTAAAGCGCGACCAGAAGCACGCAGTGCTTTGTTTGGGCGTGGAGGGCGACGGCCTGCTTATAATGGACCCGAACGCCAAGACCGGCGGCGTCTACCTCGTGAACTACAAGGAAATGGAGCGCGCGATGGGCCCGTTCGAGGGCGAGGAGAGGAGCTACATCGCGTACGCGCCGAAGGGCACCAAGGCCTTCTGGCGCATCCAGAACAAGCTCTACTACTCGGACCCAGTGCACTACAAGACGCTAAGCAAGGCGCTGGAGCGCAAGCTCAAGCAAATCTTCCGCGAGGCGAACAGGGCGGGCGAGGACGTCTTCCCCGAGTACGTGCGCGAGTTCCTTGACGAGTTCCGCTCCGCCGAAAGCGAGCGCATAGAGAGGCTGTGGAAGCCATGAAGTTCGCGCTCCTGGCCGGCTCTACGAACTACAAGGAAGTAAACGAAAAGCTGCTGAAGGCGGCCGGCAAGCTGTTCACCGAAGCGGTTGAGGCGCCGTTCCCAGAAATAAAGGCGGTCGCGTCCAGCAAAGAAAACGCAGTGATTTTCGGCGAGAAAAACCTGTGCGGGTTCGACGCCGTCTATCCCCGCACTTCTTCTCCCGACATTGAGTACGCGCCAATCATCCTGGACATGCTGATTGACGCCGGCGTCTATTCCCCAATCCAGCCGGACGCGATTACCATCGCGAAGAACAAGTTCTACACCCTAAAAATCATGGCCGAGGCAGGCCTCCCGACGCCGAAGTCCGTGCTCATCACTTCGCCGCGCATTGTCGAGAGCGTCGTGAAAGACTTTGAGTTCCCTGTCGTGGTGAAGCTGCAGCACGGCATGGCCGGAAAGGGCGTCATGCTCGTGTCGTCGCAGAACGACTTCCCGCCAATCATTGACGCGATGGCGAAGCTCCACCAGACGGTCAATGTCGAGGAGTTCATCAAGAACCCGGGCGAGGACCACCGCCTCTTCGTGGTGGGGGACGAGGTCGTGGCGGCGATGAAGCGGAAGGCCGTGAAGGAAGGCGAGTTCCGCACCAACATCACGATTGGCGGCAAGCCCGAGCCCTACAAGCCCACGAAGGAAGAAGTCGAAATCGCCTTGAAGGCCGCGAACACCATTGGCATGGAAATCTGTGGCGTCGACCTGATCCCGAGCGAGAAGGGGCCGGTGCTTATCGAAATCAATGACGGCCCGAGCTTTAAGGGGATAAGCACTGTCACGACCGTGGACCTTTACAAGGCAGTGGGCGAGTTTATCTTCAAGCGGGCTAAGTCCTGACCTTGCCCTCGCCTGGGCCCTTGTGCGTTTTTGACACGTCTATAACAAAGTTATTGAGTATTATGTCGCGGCCGACCAGTATTTTGCACCTTGAGTGCCTGCGGTCCGTGATGTTGGCCTCTGTCACGTATCTTTTCTTGCCGATTGTGATTGCTGCTTTTTTGACCGCGCGGCGGTGCCCTGCAGAAGAGGCGCTCTTTACTTTTTTGTGGCGCAGCACGGGGCCCAGCCCCGCTTCCCTGGCGAGCGCGGTGTCTATGCTTGTTGTCTTTGCGCCGGTGTCGAACTTGGCGAGGGCCTTTACTTTTTTCTTGCCCACGAGCGTTACTTGCTTGAAGAGCCCAACTGTCTGCATGGGTTGAATTATCGTGGGGCGGTTTAAAAAAGCAGCGGCTTCATGGAGTTGGGTGAGGGCCTCAAAGCCAAGGGAAATTTCCGAAGAAACTTCTATATTAAATCAAGTTAAACCGAAGTTCAACCTAATTCAATCCTTGATTGCTCGACCCTTGCCTCCAACTACTCCCTTCTGGTTTATAAGGCTTTTTATTGGCTGCCGTGTAATAACTACTCATGGCAATGCACGCGGAAATGGCGGGGGAAAAGCCCTACACGCCTGGGGGCGGCGAAAAGCGCGAGAGCCTCCTGAAGGCCCATGAACGCTTTAAGCCATGGGTCAAGGAGATTGATGGCTGGCTCAGGAGGGACATAGCGGGCATGGACCTCGCCACCAACCACGACATAATCCGCAACATAATCAAGAGCCATCCCTTGCCCGGGATTGAGTCTGGTGAGAGCAAGGCGCAGGTAGCAGTGGACTCTCTTAAACAGGCAATCACCCGTAATAAGCTGGCCATGCTGGGGCTACAGGACTCTATTAGCCGGGACCGGCAACGCATTGAAATGGGGAAAAAGATTACCAGGCAATTTAGGCGGGTTAAGGCACTTCCCGCGCAGTTCGAGGACTACGAGGATTTGGGGGACGGCAAGGGGCCTATTGCCGCTAAGCCAGAGAGTGCTGACGAAGCCACTCCGGAAGCCAAGGAATTACTCGAAAAAGCAGGGGACTACCTGGAGCACTTGCGTAATGTTGCCGCGGCTTTTGAGCTGAAGGAGTACTGAAACATTAACTTAATTAATCTCCACCTCTTTTTATTTTGCATGAAGGCCTGGCACATGGCCTTGCTCCTGCTTTTGGCGGGCTGTGTGCAGCAGGAGGCAACCGGCATGAAAATTACGAGCACTGCTTTTAGGGACATGCAACCGATTCCGGCGAAGTACACGTGCGACGGCAACGACATGAGCCCTCCCCTCGACGTGTCTGGCGCCCCGGAGGGCACGAAGTCGCTCGCCCTGATTGTGGACGACCCCGACGCGCCAGTCGGCGTGTGGGTGCACTGGGTCGTGTGGAACCTTCCCGCGGCAAGCATTCCCGAGAACTCCCTGCCCGCTGGGGCGCTGCAGGGAATGAACAGCTTCAGCAAGCTGGACTACGGGGGGCCGTGCCCGCCGAGCGGCAGGCACCGCTATTTCTTCAAGCTCTACGCCCTCGACACCAAGCTCGACCTCGAGGACGGCTCGTCAGAAAAAGACCTCGAGATGGCAATGAACGGCCACATCCTTGCAGAAGCCCAGCTAATCGGGACTTATGAGCGCTAGAACAGGAAAGTATTTATTGCAAAAAAAGCATTAAGCAATGCAGTGCCGATTTTCAAGAAACGCCGCAAGCGCGTACTTAAGCCGAAGGAAAAATGGTCTCCTTACTCGCGCGGTTCCGAAAAAATTGGGGCCCTGAAAGAGCCCGTGGCCCGGAAAGAGCGCGTGGTCGATAAATTTAGGGCCGGGAAAGAGCCTGGGGCATGGAAAAAATACTTTTCGCAACAAGGTCGGGTTGAGCTGCACAAGGGTGAGGAACTGTTTTACCAAAAGGCATTAAACAAGCTCGGCGAGAAGGCAAGGGAGTTGCGCAGGGAGAAAACCGGAGTCGGGCAGGTCGCCGTGGACTCCACTAAGTTCTTCTTTGTCCCTCCAGAGCACTTGCGGGGCGTCGCTTGGAGGAATCTCACCCCTGAAGGCAGAGTCGCCAGAACGGCACTCCTCAAGCAGAAGCAAAAGGAATTCACCAACCAATACGGCGAAGAGCAGGGCATGAGGCAATACAACGAATATCTCCTGAAGGAGCGTGTACTCACTGGTGTGGAAGCGGGTCTAGAAGCAGGTGTCTGGGGGCTTGCACTAGCACCAATCCCAATAGGAGGCAAGAGCGGCGCTGTGGGGATTCGGCTCGCCGGGACTGGGATGGAACGCGTTGCAGCGAAATTAGTGGGGGGAGGCCTTGAGAAGCTTGCTGTGAAAGGAGCCGAGAAGCTTGCTGTGAAAGGAGCTGAGGAGCTTGCTGTGAAAGGAGTCGAGAAGTTTGGTGTGGCAGGCGCCGAGGAGCTTGCTGTGAAAGGAGCCGAGAAGTTTGGTGTGAAAGGAGCCGAGGAGCTTGGTGTGAAAGGAGCCGAGGAAGGAGCCAAACACACTGTCTTGGATGCTGGGAAGCATGAGCTTCCAGCATTCGTTTCCAGCCTTAAGACAAAATTTGGGGGCAGCTGGTTAGGGGAATTCATTGCGTCCCACAAGGGAAAGAAGCGCCCTTCTCCTCTGTAAGCGCTAGAACAGGAATATCACTGACACTACAAACGTGATGACCGTGAGAATAGTTATATGCTTCAGCCCCGCCACCAGGCTCCCCTCGGAAATCTCGCCCAGCAGCAAGCCCGAGAAAAACGCCTGCACCAGGAACAAGTAAAAGATGTTCGGCGTGTAGTCAATCTGCCCGCCCACTCCCATGAACGCGTTGTCCTGCGCGAACGGGTTATCCTCCATCGCGGTCGCGTTGTCCGTGACCCCCATCCCAGACATCGCGAAAATGCTGCTGTTGAGTATTATCACCACCGCAAGGAACATGAAAAACACGATGTACCCAGTCAGCACCATGGCCTTCATCTGCGACTCGCGGTTCATCCTCAGCGCCTGTGCCTTCCTCAAGTTGTCGCCAGTCGCCTTGAATATCATGGTCAATCTCCCCCCGCCTGCAGTGTACGCCGAAAACAAAATCGACACAGCGCTCGCAATGCTTTTGCTGCCCGTCTCCTTCGCGAACAGCTTGAACGCCTCGGGGAACGTCACGCCCATCTCCATGCGGCTCTGCATCCTCGCGACGAGCGGGTCAAGGCGCCCGTAGCCCGCGTCCCTCGCGACCTCAATCGCCTGCGGCAGCGTGAGCTGCGCCTCAAGCATCGAGTGCACGTTCGACAGGAACGTCGGGAACGCGAGCTCGTACTGCCTCAGCTTCCTCTGCTGCGCGTACGTGTAAACGAACGGCGGCACCATCGTGATGATGGCCACCGCCGGAAGCGAAATGCTGGTCGTGACCTCGAGCACGAAGTGAAGCACGAGCCCCACCACTATCGCGGAAAGCACGCTGCCCGCCGCGACCTTCACCAGCATGGGGTCCAGCTCTATGTCCTCCACTCACATCCCCTCCGGCTGGATGGCCTTCACCAGCACGATGAAGCCAATGTTCATCACGGGGATGACGAGGAAAGTCCCTATCGCCAGCAGGTCAGTCACCTGCATCTCCATGAACTGGCCGCCCCCGAGGAAGCCCATCACGATAATCATAATCAGGAACAGCAGCGGCGCGAGGAGGAACACAGTCGTGTAAACCGTGGAGAGTGTCTCCACGTAGTTCTCGAACCCCTCCTGTATCCGCACGTACTCGCTCATCGCGTCATCAGCCTTTTCCTCGAAAAACCTCGTCAAGTCCCCCCCCGTCAGTATCTCGCTCCTGAGGCTCTTCAGCACGTCCGTCAGCCGCGGCGCCGGTGACCTATCCGCCTCAATCTCCAGTGAGTCCTGCAGCGCCATTCCCCCATCCTCAATCCGCTGGATGATGCGCTTCGTGACCCTGGACAATTCCTCGTACTCGGTAACGCCCGAAATCATTTCTAGGGCCTTCACAGGCGTCGCGCCCGCCCCAATCATGGCAGACAAGTACGCCAGTGCCGGCGGCAGCTCAATCGCAATCCTCTTCTTCTTGAACTCCGCCTCCTCAATCGGGTACAGCAAAAACATCAACAGGAAGACCACGCACGCGATTTCGCCGGCCGCGACGAACGGCACGAACATCCCGCTCACAATCCCCCCCACGATTGAAAGCCCCAGAATCCCCGCCACCCCCGCAATCATCAGCGACGCGTAGTCCGCGTAAAGCATTTTGATGCCGGAGCGCAGGAACGTCTGCTTGAATTCTTGGTGCGAGTCGTGGGTGAACAAGTGGCCTATCCTGGTAGAAAACGTCCGGGCGACTGAAGTCATGTCTGTCATTTCTTTCCCCGGCCCTTCAGCAGCTTGACGGCCGCCGCCCTGTCCTTCCTGAACAGGTTTATCCAGTGCGTGAAGTCGGCGAAGCCCACGTTCTTTTCCATCATGAGCTCGAGGTACTGCTTCCTCTTGTGCAGCTCTTCCGCAATGTTCCTCTTTTTCTTCTTTTTCTTTTCCCGGGTCCGGTAAATGTCGACCAGCTGCGACGTCCCGGCCTTGCTGAGCTTTTGCAGCATTATGCTGCTCCCCGTGTACTCCGCCGTGTCGTCGCCCGGGTTCCACCTGAACACGATGTTGTAGTCGCCCCTCGTCGCCGTGTAAATCTCCGCGACCTCCCTCACGCGCCTCGCGTTGGGCGCGATGCTCGGCGCCTGTTCCATCACTATCACTATATCGACGAGGCTGATGAGCTCTTTCTGCAGGCTAATCGGCGGGCTCGTCAGCCTGTCCACAATCGTCTCCACGGACTCCGCGTGAATCGTGCCCATGGAGTAGTGGCCCGACGCCATGCCCTGGAACAAGACGTTCGCCTCTTCCCCACGGACTTCGCCTACAATCACGTAGTCCGGCCTCTGCCTGAACGACGCCTTCAGCAAATCGAACATCGTGACCTCTCCCGTCAACCCCCCGGTGCCCAGTGCAGGCCTCGAAATGCTCTGTATCCAGTTGTCCCTCATCAAGTTTAATTCCGCGGTGTCCTCGATGCTCACGACCTTGAGGTTCTGTGGGATGAACAGGCTGAGGGCGTTCATCGTCGCGGTCTTCCCGCTCGCAGTCCCGCCCGCGAGAATCAGGTTCACGCCGGCCTCAATCGTCAGCCAGAAATAAGCCATTTCCTGGCTGCTGAACGTCCCGAGCCTCACGAGGTCCAGCGGAGTGAACGGCACTTCCCTGAACTTCCTTATCGTGAACGTCGGGCCCTTCAGCGTCACGCCAGCGCCGAACGTCGCGTTCACCCTGCTCCCGTCCGGCAGCGTCCCGTCCAGCAATGGGTTGCCGTACGAAATGAACCGCCTGCACTTCTGCGACAGCTTTATCGTGAAGGACTCGAGGGCTGCCTTGGTCTCGAACATGATGTTCGTCACTATGGACCCGTGCTCCCGGTGGCGCACGTACAGCGGCACCTGTATGCCGTCGCAAGAAATGTCTTCTATGTTCGGGTCGTGCATGATTGGCTCAATCTCGTTGAGGCCGAGGAAGTCCCTCTCGAGATAGTAGTCCAGCACTTGCCTCTCCTTTTCGCCCACCTTCATGCCGTAGACCTTGATGGCGTCGTCCATCGCGTTCCTCATGAACTTGTGCTGCTCCACCCGGCCGGAACGCAGCGTCGCGTCCATGACCTCGACGACCCTCGCCCTTATCCGGTTGTACTTTTCCTCGTCCTTTGGCGGCTCGAGCACTTCGTACAGGTACTCCCCCGCCTTGTGCGTTATCCGCACCCGTGCGTACTTCTCGCCCACAGGATACTCGTCAACCACGCCCTCGGGCACGGCCTCCGGCTTCCCGAGCCCGCTCTTCCGTGGCGACTTCAGGCGGATTGCCGTGGCTTTCTTGAGAGTAATCCCCTTTTTCTTGCCTTTCGCTGTCTTGCCCCTCTTTCTGAGGGACTCGCGCTGCTCCCTCAGCGCCTCAAGGCTTTTCTCGAGCTCACTTTCAGTTGGCACTCTCTGCTCACTTCCCGCACAAAGCAAGGGCTACGGCATATTTATATATAACTCCGGTGAGTTACCCCCCTGATGCGAAAAGGCCAGGCCAACATCGTGGGCTATGTCATGCTGCTCGCCATAGGCGCAATCCTGGGCGTGGCCCTGTTCTACATGTTCGCGAGCACTTCCAGCGAGATAGGCACAATCATGCACACGCAGTCGCGGCAGCAGGCCAGGGTAATCTCGTCCTCGCTCAGCCTCTACGCGCCCGGCGCAGTGCGGGAGGGAATCCCCTACCGCGCAGTGGTCCAGAACACGGGCCACTCCACAATCACGGGCCTGTCCGCGTTCATCAAGTCCGGTGAAGTAGAGACATCCCTCACCGTGACCGACCTCGGCGGCAGCCCAATATCCTCCCTCCTTAAGGACAGGGTAGGCCTCGTCACCGTGGCGCCTCCTCCGCAGCAGGGCGACCTGCTCGTCGTCGGCGGCAAAGAGACGTACGCCTTCAAGTCGTTCGACACGGCGCCCAAGCGCGTCAAGCAAGTGGTGTGCGGCGGCCCGGAATTGAGCGCAGTGGACGGCTCGGGCATCACGATTTATTCCAACACGTGCGGGGCGAACAACACGTTCACCTGCAACCTGACCGTGGACCCTGACTCCTTGTACGTCGTGGCGTGGGCCAAGAGCCAGGGCGGCTATTCTTACTTCATTGTCACGGACGGCGGCAACTTTTCTGTCCTGGACTCTGTCTCTAGCGACGGCGACGAAGGCGTTTACTACGCAGGCGACGCCGCGACGCCGGGCAACGAGCTTGACGTCTGTATCCAGAAAACAGTGGGCGGCTACCTGTTCCTCGACTACTTGATTGCCGTGCCGCTGTATACCCCGGAGGTGTGATGCGCAATGAAGAAAGGGCAAAGCGAAATCGTGTTCCCGATTCTGATTGGCATCCTCGTTGTCTTCGTGCTCATGGTGACGCAGTCCATTTCGACGCAAGCGCTTTCCTTTTCCGAGGCACAGTCCTACGCCGTGCTGGAGCAAAGGGCCGCGTCTGACGCCGACTTCGAGCTCTTCCAGCCCCCGACGCCGCTGGACAGTGACGGCGTAGTGCGCAACTCGGGCGCGATTCCCCTGAGCAACGTCGAGGTGACGGTGGCCTCGTCGGGCCTGGACACGACTTTGGTATCGCCCATGCTGTCCCAGCTCGAGAACGCGAACTTCACTGCCGACGTCGAGTACGGCGACCTCGTGATTGTCTCGAGCACCGAGGGCTTCCGCGTCTTCCCCGTCATCCCCGAGCCGCAGCGCATCGAGGGCGCGACGGCAGAGGTCGCGGAGGCGGCGCTGCTGTTGGTCAAGACCGCGGTGACCACGCGCTCGTTCATCGGCGGAAACGAGACCGCCGAATTGAACAACGCGCTCCTGACACAGGGCGGCACCAACTACACCCTTTCCTCGAACGACATAACGAAGGGCGTGGAAATCCAGTTCGACACGAACCCGTGCCTCACGATTGGCGCGGTCCTGGACATGCGCGTGCTGACAGACGAGGCCGTTACCATCCGCACGTTCAACGGATACGAGTACGTGGACGGGTTCATTTGCTATTTCCCGCCCGAGGCCTGCAAGACCACGGACCTGTCGGGCGTGATGCAGCAGGACGCCAATGGCACGTTCAAAATTTTGATTGGCCACCCGAATGAGGCGCCGATAACGATTGACTACGCGGCGCTTGACCTGCGGTGCACCTAGACAAACATTTCTTCTTCGGGGTAGACGTCGATTCCGCCGCGTGTTATCTTGTATTCCCTTAGCACGCGGTCTATTTTTGAGCCCCGCTGCTTGATGACGCGCACGCCCCTGCGGAGGCGGCGCTTCTTGTCCTCGATTTCGGTGAGCTCTATCAGCCCGTCGGCGAGGAAGTCCTCGAAGCCGAATGGGGCGTTGCCGCTGGCGTTTTCTGTGAGGTAGACAGTGGTCAGGCCCTTGCTCTTGGTGAAGTTGAACACGCGGTCGAGCTCGTGCCTCATCTCGTTGGGGTTGCTGTAGTTGTACGTGAGCGTGGACACGGAGTCGATGACGAGGCGCGTGTACTGTGTCTTGCCGCGGAGGAAAAAGTTCACTGCCTCGACGAGGTCCTTGGGCTGGAGCGCTTTTTTGCCCCCGCCTTTCTTGCGGAACGAGGCCTCGGAGAACTGCGAGAGCAATAGCTTGTCCGGGTCTTTCGCGAGCTCGGCAATCTTGAAGTCAGAGCCATCGAACTCGGCGACGACGTTGCCGATTTCCTGGCTTGTCGAGAGGTAGATGCCGGGCTCGCTGTATTTTTTCACGCCGTTGATGAGGTACTGCATGCCGAGCGTTGTTTTGCCTGTCCCTGGCGTGCCCTTGACTATGATGTTGCTCCCCGGCACGATGCCGCCGCCCAGCAGCTTGTCCAGCCCTGTAATGCCTGTCCTAATGCGCTCCATGCCCTTCAAGACACGCCCCGTGTTTTTATTGCTTTGCGTGGCACCGGCTCTGTTTTAATAGTGCCCGGCTATCGCTTCGCCAGAGGAGGGTCAGAGCTGCTTCTTCAGGCGGGCGAGGTCGTACTCCAGGTCCCCCCGCTTCTTCTTGTCCATGATGGGCATGCGGAGGTCCTGTTCTATTCTGGCAATCTTTTCCTTGAGCCCCTTGGCCCTTGCGTGCGCTTGTTTCTTGCTAATTCCCATTTGAAACCCCTGCTTATACGGGTGCGGCGCGGGAATATAAACGTTCATGGCTCGGAAGCTATTTCTTTTGCCGGGGCTTTGCCTTGGCTTTCTTTTTGAGGTGATAGTCATAGCCAAACAAAGCCAGCGCCAGTGCAACAACAGCCCAGCCGAACACATCCCCGTATTTGGTGTAAAAAGTTCTCTTGTTGGTGAAGGAAACCTTTCCAGCGACTATTTCTGGTTCTGGGGCCGTGTCCTGTATTATTCGACCATAGGGGTCAATTATTATGGAACCACTGGACCCAAAGAAAAGGGCTGTGTACACCCTGTGCTCAACAGCCCTGTAAACTGCGTTACCGCCAATTAGTCCCTGGAAAGCGCCAATAACCGGCCTGTCACATGAAGTTACAATTATGAATTGTGTGCCGTCCTCAATCAGCTGCCTTGCCGGGATTGTTGATGCGGATTCTATGCACAGAAGAATGCCGAGCCTCCCAAGCTTTGTATCGTAGCCATGGGTTCTTGGCAATATCTTGCTAAGGTCAAATGGGACAAAGCCGTCAATTATCCCGGCAGGAAATGCATTTAAAAAAGGAGCCTCATGGCGTTCAGTTTTGCCATCAGGATACACTAAATCTTCTGAATTCGTCAAGTAAATATTATGCTCTTTGCTGAAATTCACATACTGGGTCGTGTAAGGGCCTACTGTTTCAAATGGCTCATAATTCATCCAATCCGACCACAATATTATTTCTGGGTTATATTTCAATGAATTTTTTGTTAAATTAAAATAGAGTTCATTGACATATTCTGTTTCCATCACTTTTGGCTGTGCCTGGATAATAATTACAGTGGTATCGCCAGCACTGAGTTCCGGGATGCTAACTAAACCATAAGCAAATATTGCCCCAAATATAAAGAGGACTGCAATCGCTTGCTTGGATATCTTCTTTGTTTCCTTGTAATGAATTACCATATACGCGAGAGCGCAGTTGACAAGCAGGATTAGAAAAGTAACTCCGTACATGCCTGTGAATGACGCCAACTGCAGGATAGGAGTATTCATCCACTGCGTTCTTGACAGCGAGACAAATCCAATCCCCCCACCAATTTTCATAATTGCTGGCAGATTCATTAAGAGAAACTCCACTGCTGTCCCAACAATCGGTATAATGAGGACCTGCAGTGTGGAGGGGAGGTAAGCCAGTTCTTTACGGGGCAGTTGCTTGGGCTTCCAATAATCCTCAACATGCCACGTGACATAAAATGTCGTCAAGAGAGCCAGGATTATGCCTAATGGCCAAGCGATAATAGAAGGCAAAAAAACATCAAATTCGTTATAGAGCCAAATAAATACTGGTGCGAGAAAAATACCTGTAATACACAGCAGCCTGTCCATTCTTTTTACCTTTGTCTCATTGTAAATGGCAACAATCAAAGGCACCAGCGCGAACCACGCCAAAAAGCTCCCGAAGTTAAAAGGCGGGTAGCTAAGCAAAAG
This sequence comes from Candidatus Iainarchaeum sp., assembly GCA_023129115.1. Taxonomy (GTDB): domain Archaea; phylum B1Sed10-29; class B1Sed10-29; order WALL01; family WALL01; genus WALL01. The sequence goes on from JAGMCR010000001.1 coordinate 61,952, forward strand.
CAAAATCCCGGACAATGCCGCCAGCCCATAGCCTGTTTTATTATTGAGCATGTTATTCATGGCTATAATTACCCCCCAGATTATTAAGCTTTGCTTTGGGCATCTAAGCAAAGTCTGGCCCAGAAGCGGCTGAAACTCAGCCCAGACCTGAGCTGGCGAGGTCGACTAAAGCGGGGGCATAAAGCCCCCGCAAATAGGCATTTTTCCATCAACGCTTTTCCACCGAGCGAGCGCTAGCGAGTAACAGAAAAAGGGTTGCTTGGAACTCAGCCGGCACGTTAGGCTTGGGAATCTAAAGATTCCCAGAGACAGTTAATTGGCCCAGAAGCTACTCCCCCCAAGCCGTAATAGGAGCGATTGCCTGATTATTCAATATGCTTTATCATGATGGTCTACTGAGATTATCTTAACAATGTCATCTCTTATTGTGTAGACAAGTACAAAGCTTCCAAAGTGCACTCGCAGGTATCCAGCCAGGTCTTGCTTTAGTGGCTTGTAGTGTTCCGGATGCTCGATAATCTCAATCAGCTTTTTTTGTATTTGCTTGAAGAGAGGCCGATTTTTTTTCTTCAGCTTTTTCATTGACTTATCGAATTGCTTGCTGAACTTGATTTTGTACTGCACCTAAAGGCCTTCCAGGTACGCAATCGCTTCCTTTTTGCTCATGGCCCGGGCTTCCCCGTCTAGCTGCGCCTCTATCTGTTCGTATCTGGCGATTCTCTTTGCCATGATTTTCTTCCGTATTTCGTCCAGGATGAACTCCTGCACGTTCTTGTACCCGTATTCCTGAGAGTATTCCTTGGACGCTTTAAAGAGATTTGCAGGCATTGTAACACTAATTTGCTTCAGGGCCATTGAATTCACCCACATACTTTTGCGTACGTTTAAGTATTTAAACTCATTGGCCCGAGAAGCGGCTCTTTTCCCCTGGCGGTTACGCGCCCAGCATCTCTTTCTTTAGCTCGGCGAGGGCGTGTTGGCTGCCGTGGTACCTGTAGTCCTTTTTGAGGATGTCGTCCATCCAGTACGCGTCGCCCTCGTACGTGAACTGCATCAGCTCGCCGATGACCCGCTTGTTCTTCGCCGAAATGAACTTGAGGAAGGCGTGGCGCTTGCCGCCGGAAGAAAACACGCGCACTATCTCGATTTTCCCTGCCTTGGTGCTCATGGCGTACCTCGCGGTCTTGGGGATGCCCCTCATTTCGCGCTTGGCGTCCTCGAACAGCTGGGACCCCTCCACAAGGGGGACGTGGAAGTGCGTGGCGCCACGGACGGGCCTGCACTGGAACAGGTAGTACGGCGTTATGCCGACCTCAACCATTCTTTCGAACAGCTCTTGGAGCGTTTTTGGGTCGTCGTTGATTCCCCTCAGCATGACGGCCTGGTTGTAGACCCGTACCCCGCTTTTGAGCAACGTGTCCACTGCCTCGATTGTCTGGGGCGAGAGCTCGCGTGGGTGGTCGAAGTGGGCGATGACATAGATTTTTTTGTCTGGTGTGGAGTGCTTCGCGAGTATCTCCACCAGCCCGGGGTCGGTGGTGATTCTGGACGGCAGGTAAGTGAGCACGCGCGTGCCCAGCCGGATTAGTTTTACGTGGGGTATTTCCCGGAGCTCTGCCAGCATCTCGTCTATCTTTTGGTTGCTGAGCGTGAGGGGGTCTCCGCCGCTCAGCAGGACGTTGTCCATTTCGGGGTGTGCCTTGACGTACTCGACTACTTCGGCGAAGTCATCGATTGCCTCCGCGTCTTTTTTGCCGACGTTCCTCCGCCTGAAGCAGTACCTGCAGTAGGACGCGCACGTGTCTGTTGTCTGGACGAGGGCGGTCGGCTCGTACTTGTGCTGGAGGCCCTTGAGCTTGGTGTTGCATTTTTCGCCGCTGGTGTCGGAATAGCCTTCTTCCGAGAACTCTTCTTTCGTGGGAAAAACCATCCGCAGGAGCGGGTCGGCGGGGTCGCTCCAGTCAATGAGGCCCGCGAAGTGCGGGGTTATCCTTATGGGGTAAAGCGCGTCAAGCGCTTCAATGTTTCCCTGTGTTACCCCAAGGGCTTTTGCAGTGGAGGGGCTCTTCTGCAGCAGTGTTTTTGCGGTCACACAGTTTTCCAGCTCTTCCTGCCACTGCTTGGTTATTGCCATTGCTATCACTCAAGTTTTGGAATCCGCTGTCGCAAAAGAGGGCGCAAGTGGTTCCTTAAACCCCACGTTAATATCTCAACCAGAGTATTTAAGCCTTCGCAGAAGCTTTTTTAAATGGCGGGCTGGCTACCCCTATAGGTGGCTCGACAGCAGGCGAGGTGTCTTTTGGGTTGGATAACGGCTTTTTCCTCGTGCGAAAGCAAAAACAGCTTAACTGGGAAGCGCATATAACCAATATAATGGGGCTCATGTATGATGCGCAGATAGTGAACGTGGTTGCATCGGCCAAACTGAACAAGGACATCAATTTGGTGGAGTTGGACATGGGGGAAAGAACTGTGGAATACCGGCCGGAAAAGTTTCCGGGCGCCGTGATGAAGCTCAAAAACCCAAAAGCGTCATTCCTTGTTTTCAGGAACGGGGAGATAGTGTGTACTGGCTTGAAATCCAAAAAAGAAATCTGGGCAGCAGTGGATAGGATGGCAAAAATCGTCCTGGAGTATGCTGAAGAACCAGGTGGACAAGGGTAGCGGGTATGGCGCTGTTGGGGACCTGGCGAACCAACCGAACATCCTGTGGGATGTACGGTATCCCAACGGATTGCCGGGGGAGCGCTATTAACACGGTGTGGATAGCCGGTCTGCCCAGGAGCTACGCCGCCAAGGGGCATGATTGCCTGATTATTTCAGCCCCCTGATTTTTGCCAAGTACTTTTCCAAGTCTTTGTAGTCTTTGCCCCTGTCCAGGAAGCAGACAAGGATTATGTTTGGCTCTATTACTGCGTAAATGAGCCGTGTTTCCTTTTTTTGTATCTTCATCCTCGCCCTGAAGACGCGAGTGTATTTTGTTGAATGGATTCTCTTGTGCCGGAAAGGGTTTTGCCGGATTAGCTCCAGCCTTTTCTTCAACTGTTCTTTCTCTTTTTTCGGGAGCTTTTTGACTTGCTCTAGGAAAATATCAAGGGGCTTGAAAACATAGCTCATTCCAATGCCTTCATCAGCTCTTTTTCAGTCCTTATCAAGCCCTTTGCAGCAGAAGCCTCGACCAAGCCGTCTATCAGCTCTATCTCTTTGCTGGTGAAGGACTCGTCAAAATAGTTCCTGTAGAATATCTTCTCCCTCAATGCCTCTGCAATCAGCTCTTGGACATTCTTGAACCCAAAGCGCTTTGCATACGCCTCGGCGTAATCCACTACGTCGCCCCGCAACCTGACGTTAATCTGTTTATATACCATATGGTATTATTTGATAGTAACTGGTATTTAAGCTTATTGGCTCGCCTGAAACTCAGGCGGCACGTTGTCCGTGCCCCTTCGGGCCAGCGGACGAACGCCATTTTTCCACCACCGCAATTTTCCATCGACGCTTTTCCACCGTTCAGGGGTTTCGCAGGCGAGCGAAATCCCTGTAACAGTAAAAGGGTCGGCTCAGAAGCTACTCCGAATCAGCTTAAACTAAGCTGGCACGTTGTCCGTACTCGCTTACGCTCGCAGCGGACTATTATATCTCAAGCAGGGGGTGCGGCTTCCCAGGGTAGCCAGGGGGCGGCACGCCCCCTAAGGACGCTGGCTCAGAAGCTACTCCGAATTTCATTGGCCTTCCCCGCGAAGGGGGCGCCTCAACCTGGGGCGGTATCATCATTGCCGGGGATAGTTGTTACTTGATTGTTTAAAAAAGAGGGTGCCGCCGGGCGGCCTTGTGCCGCCCTCGTCTAACGTGCCATAACGTGAATCCCCGCAGGGATTCTCGTTTGAGCTTAGTTTAAGCTGGGGTCATCATTGCCGGATTAGTTCTTGCTCGGTTATTTAAAAAAGAGGGTGCCTCTGGGGGGTGCCGATTGGCACCCCCCAAGCCTTGTGCCGGCTTAGTTTACCCCCAGTACATCGCGTTCGTCGTGGACCGGATGTAAATGTCCCAGTTGCCCCCGACCGCGGCCTCGTAAGCCATCCAGTAAGTCCCGCCACTGGCCTGCATCAGGAACGGGCTGCGCTCGTTCACCCCAGTGCTGCTCACGCGCGAGTTCGGCGACCACTCCAGCATGTCGTCGCTGTACATTAGCCAGATATAGTCGTAAATCCCGTCAATCGCGTGATAGGTGAGCCAGTACCTGCCGTTTGAGTCCTGAACCAGCGACGGCTCCACCCCGCCCGGCTTCACAGGCAATTGCCTCGGCGTGCCCCACGTAGTTGCGTTGCTGGAGTTCGTTACCCAAATGCCCATGGAGCCAGAGCGGTCTGTTTGGAACGCCACCCAGTACATGCCGTTTGAGTCCTGGATGAGCGAGGGATAGGAGTCGGCCGAAGCATTCGTGTCAACTGCAGTGCTCGGGTTGCCAGCGAATGAAGTGAAGCCATCCGCTTTCTTGATGTAAATGTCGTAGTTCCCAAGGTCCTGTGACGCCCAGGCAATGAAGTAGTCGCCCGCCGAGTCCATAATCATTGACGGCTCGCGGTTCCGGTTGTTCTCGTTCTCGGCCTGCTTCTTGCTGCTCCAGGCATCAATCGCCGCCGACTCCTTCGTGAAAATGTGCTCGTTCGAGGGGTTCGTCATGTCCCACGCTATGCCAAAGTGAGTGCCGTTGTGCTCGAGGCTTGGGTTCTTGTTGCTTTGTGAGTCGCTCACCTGGACTGCATTCGCCCACAACGACCCGTTCGTCGAGTTCGCCACCAGTACCTCGTAGTCCCCGCCCGGGTCGAGCCGGTCAGAGTCCCACGCGATGTACAAGTCGCCGCCCGCCTCCTCAAGGCACGGGTTGTAGTCATTGTTCGCGTTCGGCGAAACCGAGATTGGGGAAAGAATCACTGGCGCCTCTGACGCGACGGTTATTACCCCCGCCTGGCCCACACGCGAAGCGTAAACAGTGTATGTCCCAGTCGGGAAAAACCGGGGCGTGCCGTCGCTGTAACCGATGAACGTGACCTGGCGCTGGTTGGTTGGCGGGAGAGCGTCTTCCAGTGTTGCACTCACCCCGTTCTCGGCGATTCTCAAGACCGTGCCCGCGGGAATGGTGCTGGTGCCCGTGTTCGCGACCATCACCTTTAGTGTGGCGAAGTCATTCGCTATCGGGACGACGGTTATTGGCAAGGCCCTTTCAGCGGCTGACTGTGAAGTGATTGCGCCGCCCACCCAGTAAATAAGGCTTACTGCCCCCATTATTGCAAGCGCCGCCAATAAGCAGACTGACACGATTGCCGTGAATCCCTTTCGCACGTCCACATAAAGGGAGCCCTTTTATTAAAATAGGGGGGGTTATTTACCCTCATGCTCGAGTCCGTACTCCTGTTCCCCGGAATGATGCTCCACGAGATTAGCCACGCCCTGGCGTGCGCCTTGCTCGGCGTGGGCGTCACAAAAGTAAAGCTCTGGGGCCGCAGGGGCGCGAGCGTCACGCACAGCGCCACCACTGGCTGGAAAAACTTTGCTGTCGCCATCGCGCCGTTCTTCGTCAACACCGCCCTCGCCGCCGTGGCGCTGTGGGTCGGGCACGCCGGGCTCCAGAAAATGGTTTTCTTCGAGCCAGGGAAAGCGGCCAGCCTCTTGTTCTTCTACTGGCTCGGCGTTTCTTTTGCGTACTACGCATTCCCCAGCGAGGCCGACCTCAACAGCGGGTGGAAAGTGTTGTGGCGCCACTACAAGGCGCGGCTGTTTTTGCAGAAAGGCATTGTGTCCACGCTGCTGCACTGGCTCACCCTCCCCCTCCTCATCCCCGCGCGCGTCGTGCTTGGCGTGCTTGGGTTCATGAACCAGCCCCGCGCCGGCACCGCGTGGGCCGCCATTGTCTTCCTCGCCACGGCACTCATGGTGGGCATTTAAATAGTTTTTCGGAGTATGTTGCCCCGTGGTGGACCCAATCCTCTTCGCACAGGAACTTGTCATGCAGTACCACCTGCTCGGAGTTTTTGTGTCGACAATGCTCTTCTACACCATAGTCCTGCCGCTGCCCGCGGACTTGATTGTGTTCTTCGCGGGCTCGCTGGGCACCGAAAACTTTTTCCTGAGCCCGTTGTTCGTGGGCGTCGTCGCCGGGGTCGCCGCGACCATTGGCGGCATGCTGGCGTACGCCATCGGGCTCGAGGCGGACAAGCACCTGCTCAAGGAAAAGCACGGCAAGAAGTACAAGCAGGCCGCGGACTACCTGACGAAGTACGGCTTCTGGGCAATCGCTTTTTTTGCCTTGACCCCACTGCCCATGGACGCCATGGGGGTCTTCGCGGGCGCGCTTAGGTACGACTGGAAAAAGTTTGCCCTCGCCTCGTTCGCCGGGCGCCTGCCGCGCTGCCTCATCCTGGCCTACGCCGGCTACGGCGGCATGAGCATGGTGCTCCAGTTCTTCCAGTGGTGGCTATAGGCTTTAATTCCCTGGTTGCTGTGAGAACGCTTAAATACCAGTAACTCTTTTCTTCCTTTATGGTGACGCGAAGAAAGACCACCAAACGCAGGACCAGCAGGGCGAGGGCGACCACGAGGAGGACAACCAAGCGCAAGGCAACCAAGCGGAAGACCACCCGCAGGACGACCAAGCGCAAGACGACGCGCCGCACCACAAAGCGCAAGACCACGCGCAGGAAGACTACTAAGCGCAAGACAACCAAAAGAAAGACAACCAAGAGAAAGACAACCAAAAGAAAGGCCACCAGGCGCAAGACGACGCGCAGGAAGACCACGAAGCGCAAGGCCACCAGAAAGAAAGTGGCCAAGCTAAGCGACGTCAAGGGTGTTGGCGCGACCATGATGCGCGGCCTCAAGAGGGCTGGCGTCAAGGACGTCAAGTCACTCGCGCGCAGGAAGCCGTCCATTGTCGCTAAAATGACCTACGGCACCAAGAGAAAAGAAATCGGAAGCAAGGCCGCCAGGTCAGTCGTTAGCTCTGCCAAACGCATTTTGAAAAAGAGGTAGGGGTCACTCGACCCTTACCTTCTTCCCTTTTTTCTTTGCCGGCATCAACTTTTTCAGCACTACTGTCAAGACGCCGTTCTTGTAGGTCGCCCTGATGTTGTCCTCGTCCACTTTTTCTTTCAAGTGCACCCGCTTGTGGAACTTCTTGGGCACGGAGATAACCAGGTCGCCATTGTCGAACCGCAGGTCAATGTCTTTTTTCTCGACGCCGGGCAATTCAGCGATTACGTCGATTTCATTCTCGCGGTCCATGACGTCGATGAGCGGCTCGCGGTGGTCCCTTACCTCGAGCTTTTCCTCGGTGGGGCGCACGTTGCCGAACTCCTGGATTTTGGGCTTGCCGTCGGGCCCGATTTTCATCGAGAAGCCGTAAGTCATTGGCTTGCCCGAGGGCAGGCCCTTGAACGCGCGGCCCATCATCTCGTCCATCATTTCGTCCATCCGGTCGAACTCCGAGAACAGGTCAAAGAACGGGTTGCGCCGCTTCCATTTTTTTGGTTCGTCTTCCATCAAAACCACTGGTTTAGTATTTCGAAAAAGTCATTTATAACTTTTTCCCACCACTCCACGCATTTGCCGCGCACGCAGCCGCTTTTCGAGTCGCTCATGCACTCCGCGCCTGGGGGGCGGGGCGGTGGGAGCGCGGCAGAGGGGGGAGTAGGGGTGGTTGGGCTGTCCAGCATTTCTTCGGGGCACCCACAGCGCAGGCGCGCGCAAGCCCCTGCCGCGAGGGCATGGTGTGTGCCCCCGCTCCACGCCGAGGCTGTGCCAGGCAGCAGAAGCAGTACTATCGCTCCCCTCTCCATACGTTTATATTGGCCCTGCCTTGTATCTAATGGTATGGGCAAGGCAAAGAAGTGCACTGCGGCAATATGCGAGTTCGAGCTCGCGGCCATGCTGCTGATTCTCGTGTCGTGGCTCTACATCCTTCTTGTGTACATAGAGACGAGCCCCTACACCCCCTTGTGGTTCGCGTGGTGGGTGGCGTTCGCTGCCTCTGTCTACCACTTGTTCTCGGCGCGGGGGCGGATGAAGAAGGCCCTGGCGGCCCTTTAGGGGCATCACTTTAAAAAGGAAAACGCTGTATTACCCCCTTAACCATTCATTGGAGTTGATTCTAAGTGGCAAAAAATGACAAAATGCTGGAAGTTGCGCTGCCGTTCGCGGCTGCTGCCGTCGTCTTCATCGCGGCCATGTACGAGCCCGTGATGTCCAACGGCATCGCCGTCATTTCCCTCATGGGAATCGGCGCGTACTATTACTTCATGAAATAAGCCCTCGGCCTTATTTCTTTTTTTACATATGCGTAGGGGCGCCCCTGCAACCGGAGTGGCGCGCCCCGCACGCGTTTCCGCTGTACTGCCCGATATCGCCCGCCAATCGACGTAAAAATCGATACCTTTATAAGTCACTTTGAACAAAGTATAGCCTGCACCGTTTTGGTGCAATTATTTTTCAACCCCGGACCGGGGTTGATTCCAAACACACGTGAAAACCCCGTTACAGGCGCTTTTCTTGGGCTTTGGGGTTTGATAGATGTCTTGAACTGAGTTATGCTCATTCATGCTCATCGACTCCCGTCCGCGGGAGTTCATGAGGACCCGAACAACGCTGCCCATCGTGGAGCGCTCGGGTCTGATGTGGGAAACTGCTTTAGCAAGGGGAAAAAGAAAATTCCTTTGCCAATTTTAGGTGATAGCTCACAGCGAACAAGACGACGCGCAACTCTTGCATTTGTCGCGCGTTGGCTGAACTCCAGTCGATCCTGCTGGAGAACGCCGCTTGTGGAATTCGACTAAGCCATGCAAGTCAGAGGTCCTAGAGGCCTCGGCAGACGGCTCAGTAACACGTGGCTAACCTACCCTGCGGTGGCGGATAACCTTGGGAAACTGAGGGTAATACGCCATAGTTGATTAATACTGGAATGTGTTTTCGGCAAAAGCCTTCGGGCGCCGTAGGATGGGGCTGCGGCGGATTAGGTTGTTGGTGGGGTAATGGCCCACCA
>JAGMCR010000010.1 GCA_023129115.1 Candidatus Iainarchaeum sp.
TCAAACCAAGAATTAGAGCCTAATGACCCAACACCACTAAGGTTACACCACCCGAGAAAGCAAAGGTATTTAAAGTGGTTTGGCAATAATCTTTTAGGGATTTTTTATGAAATCCGTGAATAACTGCTAGGCGCCGGGACGGCTCTGCCTAGTGGTTGCTGTTTCTTGATTGCTGCTGGGTATAGCCCTAGGCACCCTGGTAGCAAAGGACTGATGTAAATGGGAAACAACTTGAGATACAGGAAAAGCACTTGTCCGTAAGGACGCCAAAAGCCGCAGCAATATTCCGCGTGCAGGACCGCATCATGCGTGCCGCATCCGGCCAGCTGGCGGAAGAGGGCTTCATCCAGGTGAGGCCGCCGGTAATCTCTTCGGCCACCGACCCCGGGCTCCGCGGTGCTGCGAGAGCGAAAGTCGACTTCTACGGGAAGCCGTACTACATAACAGCCAGCATGAACCTGCACAAGCAGATGCTGATGCCCACGCTGGAAAAAGTGTACGCCATTTGCCCATGTGTAAGGCTCGAGCCGCCGCACTCCCGCGAGACCGGGAGGCACCTTGCCGAGTTCGCACAGATAGAAATCGAGTGCGCACGCGCCTCGATGGACGACGTCATGGGCGTGGCAGAGCGGCTGGTTTCCAAAGTAGTTAGCGACGTGGCAACCCACTGCGGAAAAGAACTGGAAGCCGTTGGCGCGAAGCCAAAGAAAGTCAAGACCCCGTTCCAGCGGCTGACGCACAGGGAAGCAGTCGAGCGCTTGCGTGCCCTCGGGTTCGGCGCGAGCTACACCAAGGAAATCCCGTGGGACGGCGAGAAGCTGCTCTCCATGCAGTTCGACCAGCCGTTCTGGATAACCCACTACCCGGACGGGTCGCGGGGGTTCTACGACAAGCTCGACACCACAAGCCTCCTGGACTTTGATTTGGTTTATCCCGGCGGCTACGGCGAGGCCATCAGCGGGGGCGAGCGGGAGCACACGCCCGAGGGGACCAGGCGGCAGATGCGGAAGACCGGGATAGACCCACGCGAGTTCGGGTGGTACCTCCAGATGCTCGGCGACGGCATCCCGCCTTCGGCGGGGTTCGGCATCGGGCTGGAGCGGCTCACCAGATGGATTTGTGAATTGGACCACGTCTATGAGGCGGGGCCGTTCACCAAGCTTGCGGGGGTGTACTCTGCCTAGACAACCCGGCACCGGCGAAAGCCGGTGCCCATATAAACACGAAAGAGGAAAAAGGTGATTGGCATGAAATTCGAGGAAATAAGAAAAGTCCCTGACTACGACGGGAAGAAAATTGCGCTGCGGGGGTGGGTGTATCGCCACCGCGCGGGCAAGGGCGTGGTGTTCATTGTGCTGCGCGACAGCACGGGCACTGTCCAGTGCACTGCCAAGGGCAAGGAATACGAAAAGGCAGAGCCGCTCCTGATTGAATCGGCCATAACAATAGAGGGCACTGTCAAGAAGGACGAGCGGGCGCCCGGCGGCTACGAAGTGCAGGTCGACAAGCTCGGCATAGTGCATGCCGCGGAGCGGTTCCCCATCACAAAGGACCAGAGCAAGGAATTCCTGCGCGACGTGAGGCACCTCTGGGTGAGGAGCCAGCCCATGGCGGCGACGCTGAAGATTAGGAGCACGGTGTTCGGAGCGATTGACGACTTCTTCCGGGATCGTGGCTACTACGAGTTCCAGAGCCCTATTTTTACCATGACCGCTGCAGAGGGCGGGTCCACGCTGTTTGAAGTAGACTATTTCGGCAAGAAGGCGTTCCTGGCACAGACCTGGCAGCTCTACGCAGAGGCGGCGATTTTCGGGCTGGAAAAGATTTACACGATTGCGCCGTCGTTCCGCGCGGAGAAGAGCAGCACGAGCAGGCACCTGACAGAGTTCTGGCACGCCGAAGTCGAGACTGCGTGGCAGGACTTCGACGCGCTGCAGAAGCAGGGGGAGGAGCTCGTGTCGTTCATCGTGCAGCGCGTGCTCGAGGGGCACCGCGCCGAGCTGGAAATCCTGGGCGTGGACATCAAGGCGCTTGAGAAGGTGAAGCCGCCGTTCCCGCGCTTGACGTACAAGGAAGCACTGGAGAAACTGGAAAAGCACGGGATGAAGGTTCCCTACGGCAAGGACTTGCGCACCAAGGAAGAAAAGAAGCTGTGCGCCATGTACGGCAAGCCAGTAATTGTCACGCACTACCCCAAAGAAGTCAAGGCGTTTTACATGAAGGAGGCGCCAGGCGACACTGTGCTGGGCTTTGACATGCTTGTGCCGCACGTCGGCGAAATCATTGGCGGGAGCGAGCGCGAGACCAGCATCGAAGAGCTCGAGAAGAGGCTTGCCAAAGAAGGCGAGACGTTTGAGGACTACGGCTTCTACATGGACACGAGGAAGTACGGCTCTGTGCCGCACTCTGGCCTCGGCCTCGGCATCGACCGCGTGGTGCAGTGGATTTGTGGCCTCGACTCGATACACGAGGCGATTGGGTTCCCGAGGACGATGGATAGGATTAGCCCATAAGAAAACATGCCTATTTGCGGGGCCTTTTGGCCCCGCTTTAGTCTAACGTGCCATGACGTGAATCACGCAGGACCTGGCGAATCCCACAGGATTGCCGGGGCACCTGGCGAATTTCCCAAAGGAAAACGCCGGGGGATTCTCGTCTGGGCTTAGTTTAAGCTGCTATGGATAGGATTAGCCCCTAATGTCTCTCGGGGGGCGCCGCCGATTCGGCGGCGCCCCCCAATCTTAATTTTTCCTCCCCTCAATCTGACTTGATAACTTTGTCGATTTCTTCTAGCTGGAAGAGGATGTCCTGCAGCGCCTTTTTCTCGGCCTCGGTTTTTGCCTTGCCCATCTCGACCTTTACTTCCACCGTCTTTTCCTCGACAGCTTTTTCCTCGAGCACTGGCGGGAGCGCTGCCACGGGGGCCATGGCCCGTTCCTTTGCCGATACCTTTGGCTTCGCGGGGGGCTTGGGCTTCTCCGGCGGCTTCTCCGCCGGCACTGGCGCTGGGACAGGCAGTGCTTTGGGCACGACCTTCGGCACAGGCTTCGGCACGGGCTTGTACGCTTCCTTCGGCACGGGGATTTCGCTTACCTTGACGCCGGTGGACTCGAGCACTTCTGTGCGCAGGTCATTGATTGCCTGTATCATCGCTGTCTGGAGCTGCGGGACCTTGCCCCTGGCCGAGCGCGCGTGGCTCTTGCCGCGCCAGTCTTTCAGGTTTATGTCGAGGTAATAGCCAGTGTGGTCAGTCCTTATCGAGGTCTCGGCCCGGTACTTGGCGGAGTCGGACTTCATGAAGAAGGAAAAGCCTTTGGCCTTGGACTTCTGGAAGCCCCTCCCGGAGATTATGCCGAACAAAAGGATTGGCCCGCCGAAGTCGACCGTCACTTCCGACTGCCCGCTGCCGAGCTCGTCGTACGTGAACGAGAGGGCGCCCATCGAGCGCAGCACTGTCGAGAGGAAGCCGTAGAACCGGACGAAAGCGAGTATCGCCGCGAGGACGCATATCGCGGGCACAAGGAGCAGGACTTGGGGGAATTTCACTATTCCCGAGTAAATCACTGCCACGTTGCCCGCAACCGCGAGAATAAGGAAAATAAGCAGGAAGTCCGGCAGTATGAGCCTTAGTAGCTTGGCTTCCGCCTCCTTGGGCGGGGCGGCCATTTCGAGCAGCATTTGCTAATTAAACCAATACAAGCTTTAAAAAGCTTTGCCGCCACGAAAAAAGGGCATGCAGGTCGGGATGGCTTTCGGCAAGTTCGTGCTGCTGCACACGGGGCACGTGCGGTTCCTCGAGAAGGCGAAGTCGCTGGTGGGCAAGCTGGTTGTTGTGGTGGCGAGCGACGAGACCGTGGAAAAGGAGAGGGGCAAAGTGTTCGTCCCAGCGGAGCAGAGGCGCGAAGTAATCGCGGCACTGAAGCCGGTCGATGAGGCGCTGGTCGGCGACCCGGTGGACAAGTACAAAGTCATTGCCGAGAAAAAGCCGGACGTCATCATTCTCGGCCCGGACCAGGACCACGACGAGGGCAGGCTCGCGTATGAGCTGGAGTGCCGCGGGCTCAAGCCAAAAATAGTGCGCGTCGAGGAATTGACCGAAGGCGAGCTGCACAAGACGTCGAAAATAATCGAGAGGATTACTTCCTCAAAAGAGTGAATGTGAGGCAGCCCGGCCCGCCCTTGCCTTTCTTTAATTCGTGGAGGCGCACGGGGATTACGTCGACGCCGTGCTGCTCAAGCGCCTTTATTGCTGCCTTGCATTCCTCGCCGATAATGACTTTGTTGGGCTCGAGCATCAGCACGTCGGCGCTCAGCTCCTTTTCCTGCTCAAGAGTGATGTCGATTATTTCTATTTTTTCGCCGTTGAGGAAGTCAGTGAACTCGCTGGGCAATGCCTTGGTGCACGCGACACAAAGCTTTTCCGAGACCATGTTGAACACGACGTCTAAATGCGCGAACTCTTCGCGGTGCGGCACTGGCAATAAGTCGATGTCGACGAACTCCGAGATTTCCTGGTAGCCGCCGAAGCTCGTTCGCTCCAGGCCGACTGCGGCAGTGGTGTCGTCGATTTGCACGAGGTCGCCGCCCTCGAAGAACACGTTGCGGACCTCGCCAAAGATTGGGATGCCGAGCTCGTCCGCCGTGATGCGGAGGTAGAGCTCTTCGCCCTGGCGGTACGTCGCCCGGAAGTTCGCGAGAATCAAGCCGTTGGTGGTGCACACGCCGAGGTCGCGCGTGTAGTACAAGTTGGGCGGCGGCGCGCGGTGCGTCTGGACAAGATGCACGTCAACGCGGTTCTGCTTCAGCACGTCCACGAGATTGTCGAACTCGGCTGCGGCCTTGTCCTTGTTCGGCTTTGCCAGGAAGCCCCATTTGCTTGGGTCCTGCACGAGGTCGAACTCGTAATAAGGCCTGTGCATAAGCACTTTCCTCAGCTTCCCGAACGCCTTGACCGTGCCGTACTCGTCCATTGGATGCATTATAGTGGTTGGGAGTTAAAAAAGAGCGCCCCCGTCGGAATCGCCTGGGAACTCAGCTGGCACGTTAGGCTTGGGGGGTGCCAGTTGGCACCCCCCAGAGGCACGCGCTCCCGCCGGGATTTGAACCCGGGTTAGTGGCTAATTGCCAACACCAGAGTGACCCCTGACACTGACCGCAAGCCACAGTGATATCCAAACTACACTACGGGAGCAGTAAGAGGCTTTTTGTGCGAAAAGCTTTAAAAACACCTATCGTCAGAATAAGCCCCCGGAGTTGATTCTTGATGAAGTGCACGTCGTGCAACAAGGAAGTGACGGACAACTATGTCCGGTTCAAGTGCCCTGAATGCGGCAAGGAAACCATTAGGTGCCAGGAGTGCCGCGCTCGGTCTGGCGCGTACAAGTGCGAGTGCGGGTTCACGGGGCCCTAGGTGATTCTTTATGGGAGACGTAGTTGCAGTACTGAAGCTAATGCCTGCGGAAGACGTTGAGTTCGAGAAGCTTAAAGCAGCCGCGATTGCCGTGGCGGGCAAGGTCGACAAGGTCGAGGAAGAGCCCATCGCGTTCGGCATCAAGGCACTGAAGCTCACCGTAGTGATTCCGGACAGCGAGGGCGGGACCGAAAAGCTCGAGGAAACGCTTGGCGCCTTGCCTGAAGTCGGCGATGTGCAAGTGGTCGACCTCGCCAGGCTGATGTAAAGCTAGTTGTTTTCAATTACTTGCTTAGCGAAAGCATTGATTTTTTCCCAGTGCGAGCCGCGCCAGTACTCCTGGCCGCACTTCGTGCACTTCCAGCCGCGGCCGGAAATGGTTTCTGCTTCCACGAGCTTTCCGTTGCAGAGCGAGCAGTGGTTGGGGGACATTTCCATTTTTATTGTGTAGTTCTCGTGGACGAGCCGCAGCTGGCCCTCAAGGTCGTCGAACGGGACGTACAACGAGTCCGGCAAATCCGCGAGCCCCTTGTCGCGCGTCAAAAGGATTCTTCCCTCGGCGAGCTTGATGACGTCCTCGTCGCTCGACTTCTCTGGGGCGAGCTCGCAGTCGTAGCCAAAAAACCGGAGCCACCGCGCGAGCTTGCCCAGCATTGCGTCACAAGCAAATTTCATGCCACTTTTCCATCAACGCTTTTCCGCCGATGAGCCACCGAGCACCTGGCAAACCCCCAAGGATTGCCGGGGGAGGCAAGCGAGCGTGGCTCTAGCAGAAAAAGGGTTGTAACGTGGAGCGCCCGGGGGAGAGGAGAACGGGCCACTCCACGGAGGAGACAAGTCTCCCCAGCGTTATTTTGATTAGGGGTTTTAAAAGCCTTTGCTTATTTATTGGGGGGCGCCCATAACCTCCAACCGTGATTACGAAGGCAAGGCTGGAGAACTGGAGGTGCCACGGGAGCACGGAGCTCGAGTTCCTGCAGGGCACCAACGTGCTTATCGGCGTGATGGGCGCCGGCAAGAGCGCGGTGCTGGACGCGATTAGCTTCGCGCTGTTCGGGACTTTCCCCGCACTCGCGTCCAAAAAGGCGAGCATCGACAGCTGTGTCATGAGCAGGCCCGAGCAAAAGAGCAAGGCCAGTATTGAGGTATTCTTCAAAGTAAACGGCAAGGACTACTCAATCCTCCGGGAAATCACTGTCGGGAAAGGCACCACGCGCAGCGAGCTGCGCGAGGGCGAAGAATTGCTGGAGGGGCCGCAGACCAAAAGGGTGACCGAGGAAGTCGTTCGGCTGCTCGGGATGGACTACGACCTGTTCTCTCGCGCGGTCTACAGCGAGCAGAACCAGATTGACTACTTCCTCCAAATTCCCTCCGGGCAGCGCAAGAAAAAGATTGACGAGCTCCTCAAAATCAGTAGGTTCGAGAAGGCAAGGGCGACAACGTCGTCATTGTCCCGCGGGCTAAGGGCAGAGGCCGCGGCAATCCACTCCCAGCTCAAGGGCACGCAGATGCCAGACGTAGAAAAGGAAAAAGCCGCGCTTGAGTCGCTCGAGAAGCGCGTGGGCGAGGCAAGGGAAAAGCTCGCGTCCGCGAAAAGCGGGCTCGCCGATGCAGAGGCGGAGACAAAGCGGCTCGAGGGGCAGGAGAAAAAAATCGAGTCGCTGCGCGGGAAGATAAGCTCTGCGGAGTCAAAGGCAGAAGTGTACTCGCATAGCCAGAGGGAAATCGGGGCGGAGCTGGAGAAGGCAAAAGGAATGGACGTGGCGGGCGAGCTGCGGCAGGCAAAAGAAAAGCTGGCCAGCGCAGCAGAAAAAATACTCGCGCTCGAGAAAAGTGGGGGGGCGCAGCAAAAGGCAGGGGCAGAGCGGAAGAAAACAGTACTCGAGGGAAAAGTGCGGCAGCTCGAGGAAAAGCTTGACGAGCGGAAGAGGCTGCTCGACGAAAAGGAAAAGCTGGACAAGGGCAGCTGGAGGGAAAAGCTCGAGAGTGCGAGGCTGGGGCGGGAAGAGCTGCTGAGCAGGCAAAAAGAGCTTGGGGTCATAATCACAGACGCGGAAGAGCGGCTTGGCGCGCTCTCGAAGGCGGGGGACCACTGCCCGGTGTGCGACAGCGAGATAAGCGCTGGCAAGCGTGGTGAGCTTGAGAAGAGCGCTGGAGAAAAGCAAGGCGCGGGCAAGCGCGAGCTGGAAGAGCTGAAGAAAAAGCTTGCGGCGGTTGATGTTGCGGGCATCGAGGAAAAAGTGCGGGCGCTGGACTCGCTTGAGGCGCGGCTGCGCGAATTGTACGTCGGCAAGGAATTGAGCGAGGCGCGGGAGGCGTTGGCAACCGCGGAAAAAGAGGCCGTGGAAATAAGCGCGGGGCACGACGCAGGCGAAAAAGAGTTGCGCGCGCTGCGCGAGGAAAAGGAGGAATTGCTGTCCTCAATCACACGGCTCGACGCGTTGCTCAAGAGCAAGGAAAAGCTTGCGAAGATAGTCGGGGAAAAGGAAGCGCTTGCCGGGAGCGTGAAGGAATTGAAGCAGGCGCTCGATAGCCTGGAGTTCGACGGCAAGGCACTCGCCGCCGCGCGGGAGAAGTCGAAGGAATTGTCGGCGAGAGTGGGGGAGCTCGAGAGCGAGGCGCGCAACACTGCCGAGCTCGCCGGGGAAAAGAAGAGGCTAATCCACGAGATGGCGGAGAGGCAAAAGGAATTGGGGTCGCTCAAGAGGCGCGGGGAAGGCCTTGAGGCAGGGGCGGCGTCGATGGAAGTGTTCAGGAAGGCGGTGGAGGACACGCAGGTGCAGCTGAGGGAGCAGTTCGTCACCGGGGTCAACGATGCCCTCGGGATGATTTGGGAACAGGTCTACCCGTACAAGGATTATTCAAGGCTGCGGCTTGGGGTCGAGGGCGGCGACTATGCGCTCGAGGTGCTCGCGCCTGGCGGCGATTGGGTCAATGTTGAGGGGTTTGCGTCCGGCGGCGAAAAAAGCACTGCCGCGCTCGCGCTGAGGATAGCGTTCTCGATGGTGCTGGCGCCGCAATTGTCGTGGCTCGTGCTCGACGAGCCGACGCACAACCTTGACTCGAACGGGGTCGCGCAGCTCTCGAAGACAATGAGGGAAACGCTCCCGGGGCTGGTCGAGCAGATATTCATAATCACGCACGACGACGAGATGGAGGCCGCGGTCAGCGGGAACCTCTATCGCATCGAGAGGGATAAGGCGGAGAGCGGCGCGGCGAGGGCAGTGCTCGTGTCGGGCGGAAAAGGTTAAATAGTGGGCACGAGAAAGGGCTCACCTTCTTATGTACAAATGGTTCCCTGCCCTTCTTGCAGCAACACTGGTGCTCAGTGAAATGTCGCGCCATTCCTTCCGGGGCGCGCTGTTTGTTAGCGCGGGGTTCGCGGTGCTGTTCTGGCTGCTGCACACGCGCTAGCCGACCAGCGGCACGAAGATACAGGGGCAGGCCAGGTCTGTCTTCCTCACGCTGCCTGCGATTTTTTCGACGAGGATGAGCCGCTGCGCGGCGCCGTGGCCGATTGGGATTATCATCCTGCCGCCCTCTGCGAGCTGGTCGAGGAGCGCCTGGGGCACCGAGTGCGCCGCGGCGGTCACGAGAATGCGGTCGAAGGGCGCGAGCGGCTTAAGGCCCTGGGCGCCGTTCCCGATGTGGATGCGGACGTTGGAATAGACGATGAGCCGCTTCTCGGCAGTGCTTGCGAGCGCGGGAATACGCTCAATCGTGTGCACTTCGCCAGCCGGCCCAACGAGCTCGCTGAGGACGGCTGCCTGGTAGCCGGAGCCAGCGCCGATTTCTAGGATTTTCATGCCTTGGCTTATGGCTAGGTGCTGGCTCATTATTGCGACCATGTGCGGGGCGGAAATGGTCTGGCCCAGGGCCGTCGGCAGGGCGCGGTCCTCGTAGGCCTGGTTCTGGTATATTGGGTCGATGAAGGCGAGGCGGTCCACGCGGCGCATGGCCTGCTCCACCATGCCGTCGTAGAGCACGCCGGTGTGCTTCAGGTAGTCGATGAGCCCGTCGTTGGTGCGCATGGGGAAAGCTAGTCGTGGCGGCTAAATAAAGATAACGCTTTTATTTGAGTAGTGAGTAGTGGGGCACAGGTGCTCCAAATGGACATGAAATCCTTAGTACTGATGCTACTCCTTGTTGGGAGTGCGCTGGCTGCGTCGGACATAAGCGCGGAAAGCGTTGGCGCTGGAGACCGCGTCTGGACCGCGAACATGCTCTATCACGGAGCGTACCCGACCACGTACCCCAGCCTGATACAGCCCGGGGACGAGGGGGTCTGGATTGACGTCGAGATGAGGAACTACCACACTACATCGTACTACGACGTCGAGTGCGTGCTCGAGGTGGCCGGCCCGTTCGAGGGGGTTGTCACCAAGGCAAGCATCGAAAAAGTGGGCCCAAAGGAGTACACGCACGCGTTCTACCAGCTGAACGTCAGGCCGGACGCCAAGCCCGGCGAGTACAAGATGAGGCACCACTTGTCGTACAAGTACGACGTCTACGACAAGGACGGCGACAAGGAGACCGTTGAGGTGGAGTTCATTCGCAGCATCAGCGTCAATGTTTACTACTCCGAGAGGATTGAGATAAAGGGCATTGAGGTTGAGCCGTACAACGTGCTCCCCGGCGGGGACATCGAGCTGAGGGTGCTGCTCAAGAACACCGGCAGCGTTACTGTGAACGATGTTGACGTGGGATACAACATAAGCACCGACGCTACCGAGATAAACCTGCTCCCCCTCACTACTACAAGCCGGCGCGTGGCGAGCATTCGGCCAGGCGAAGAGGTCACGGTCTCGTTCCCAATGCAGGCGCTGAAGACGGCAACAGTGAAGCCGTACAAAATCAAGGTCAAGGCAGAGTACACGTCTGGGTCCACGATGCACACAGAGAGCGACGAAGTCGCCGTGGAAATCCGCGGCAAGCCGGAGATGAGGCTGGCTGGGGTGCAGGCGGACAGGGACACGATTTACGCCGGGGTCCCGTTCTCGCTTTCAATCCAGCTGGAGAACACCGGGACAGGCGACGCGAAGTCAGTGAAGACAGAGCTGCAGGACACGACACTGGATGGTGTGATGACCTCGTATGTGGGGACAGTGGACGTCGACGACACCGGCTCGGCAATTTTCGACATAACCGACAGGACAGCAGGTAGAAAAATGGGGACCGCTCTGATTACTTACGAGGACGCCTACGGCAACATATTCACCGACCAGATTGCAGTGGAGTATTTCGTTACAATGGTTCCAGAGGACTACAGCGGGATAGTCATTGTTGTGCTGGTGGTGGCCGTCGGTGGGTTCTTTGTCTATCGCCATCAAAAGCGAAAGAAAGAGCTGGCAATGGTGAAGTAATGTGCTGCGCCTTGCCTTCCGCAACCTGACGACAAACAAGTCAAGAACACTGCTGGCAATGGCCGCGCTGGTTATTGGGGTTATCACTATAGTGTCACTGATTTCGGTGACCGCCGGCATGCGCAGCACGTTCACCGACATAATGTCCGACATGACTGGGATATGGGTTTACGAAAAGGACGCCATGGACGTGCCGTTTTCCGTGCTTCCGGTGAGCTACGGGGAGAAGATAGAGTCTATCCCGGGGGTAAAGTTGGTAATCCCCCAAATCTGGGGCATGGCAAGCGAGGTGAATGACGCCACGCCAGAACTGGAGGGGGGGATAAGCATGGGGCTGATTGCTTATGTCGGGACTGATGCCGTGAAGGAGAGGCTCCGCAAAGGCGACTTCATGGGGGTGCCCATCGAAAAGGGCAGGATGGTAAGCCAGGGGGAGACCCACACGATTGTCCTGGGGTACGGGATAGCGGACAGCTACAATCGGCGGCTCGGCTCAAAGATAGAGATTGATGACGTTGAGTTCACGGTGGTCGGGATTTATGAAGAGAGCCTGACCATGGACAATTACTTCACCATCCCATTAAAAACCGCGCGGGACATGCGTGGGCTTGATGCGGATGAGGTCTCGAACTTCGAGGTGCAGGCAAGCGACAGCCGCGACGAAGAAAAAATCTCTGCAAAGATAAGGTTCAAGTTCGATGATGTCGAGGCGCTGACAATGCAAGAAGCCGGGGACGAGATGACCGGAATGCTGGACACGCTCGACCTCGCGTTCATACTCATCTCAATGATTGCGCTGGTGATTGCCGGTGTTGGGATAATCAACACTATGCTGATGTCGGTGCTCGAGCGGCAGAAAGAGATTGGTGTGCTGAAGGCAGTTGGGTGGACCAGTGACGACATACTGAAGCTTGTCTTGTGGGAGTCACTCATGATTGGAATCGGCGGCGGGTTGATTGGCAATGTGATTGGCTTTGGGGTCGTTGCAATGGTCAACCCAATACTTCCTTTCGAAGTTGGCGTGACACCGATTATTATGGTCCAGGCAATGCTGTTCGCCATGGCGGCGGGGCTCTTTGGAGGAGTTTACCCGGCGTGGAAGATAAGCAAAATCGACCCAATCGAGGCGATGCGCTCGTGATGAAGATAGCCTTCCGCAGCCTGTGGACCCGGAAGTCGAGGACGGCCCTTGCCATACTCGGCCTGCTGCTGGGGGTCGCGACGATTATTTCACTGATTTCGATAACCGACGGCATACGGGAAGAAGTTGGGGGCGTGCTGTCACAGGTGACGGGCATAGTGGTGCTGGAAAAGGATGTGGCGATGCCAACGCTGTCCCATATCCCTATAGAGCGCATTGAAAAAATAGAGCGGATAGCGGGGGTCAAGGTAGCGGCAGGACGAGTCATGACGATGGTAATGCAGATTGATGAAAAAGGCGGGGGGCTCGAGGGCTGGATGGAACCGGTTATGATAATTGGCATCGACCCGGCGAAGGAAGCGCTCACTGCAAAAGGCGAGATGCCCACGGGTGAGAACATCGTCCGCGGGAGGGCCCCATTGCCGGGGGAAAAGTTTGTTGCTGTAATCACTGAGGATACTGCTGATGACCACAATAAGGTCGTTGGCTCAACAATTAAGCTCGGCGGGCACAGCTTCAGGATAATAGGCATATTCGAAAGTGCAGTGAGTGTTGGGGGCGTATCGCGCATCGCCACGACAATTGGTGCCGCGCGGGAATTGGCCGATGACCTCCCGAGCGACATGGTGAGCGCAATTTATATCGAGCCGAACAACCCCCGCGACGCCGAGAGGATAGCGACGATGGTTGAGTTCATGTACGACGACGTGAGTGCCACCACGGGCGAAGAAATAGGTGAGCAAGTCAGCACGATGCTGGGGAGCATCGACGCATTCCTCTGGATGATATCATTGATTGCCACTGTTGTCGCGGGCCTGGGGATAATCAATACCATGCTCATGTCCATAAGGGAGCGCTACAGGGAGTTCGGGGTGCTGCGTGCCGTCGGCTGGACAAAAGACGACGTGCTAAGGCTTGTGATGTTCGAGTCCGTGATGCTGGGGATTGGTGGGGGCATTATTGGAATAATTTTCGGGTACCTGCTGGTACAGCTGGCGAAAATGTATGTCGGAATCCCGATGGCGGTGACCGTGCAGACGGCCGCGCTGGCGTTCATGTTTGCGATATTCGTTGGGCTGATTGGTGGAATCTACCCGGCATGGAAAGTAAGCAACCTGAACCCGCTTGAGGCAATAAGGAGTGAGGACTAATGGAAAAGAAAAAAAGCAGGCTAATCGAAGTCGATGACGTGAAGCGCGAGTACAAAATGGGCGAGACCATAGTGCATGCACTTCGGGGGGTGGATATCGATATTGGGAAAGGTGATTTTGTTTTCATAGTCGGGCCGAGTGGCAGCGGCAAGTGTGTTAGTCCAAAGACAAAAGTGATTCTTAACCCCGGGGAACTGAAAACAATTGAAGAGGTGTATGATGCGCACAGCAACAAGCGAAATGGTCTTTCTTATATCACTAATCCTGGCTTGAAAACGGTTTCCTTGGGCGGACGCGGGACAGCTTTTGAAAAGGTCGGTGCGGTGTATAGGGGGAGCGCTCGCAGATTGGTCGAGATAACGACGAGGACAGGCAAAAGTGTTGAAGTTAGCGGGGAGCACCCGCTTTTCACAATAGGGGGGGAGGGGATTACCGAAGTGCGTGCAGACCGCTTGAAGAAAGGGGGGTTCATTGCAACAGCAAGAAAGCTCCCTCTGAAAGGAAAGCCGCAATACTTCCAACTAGAAAAGCTTGGAACGCAAAAAGAGGTGAGAATGCATAACTCACAGAGAACTGTGCGGGGATTAATCAAACAGTGTGGCCTACCGAAAGAGGGGATAGCGAGGAAACTTCGCGTGGACGTTACGACTGTAAAAAGCTGGGAAACCGTGAACAATATTTCTTTGTACCACTTATCCAAACTGTGTAGGCTTTGTGATAAAAGTTTCCCTGAAATCCTTTCGTCTAACCACTACCTTAAATCGAATACTTCAGCGACTTTTTTTAGGTTGCCGCTTAAAACCTCGCCGGAACTGCTTGAGTTCCTTGGCTATCTCATTGGGGACGGGAGCATTGACAGGAGCGGCGTTTACTTCACGAACGCCGATAAAGAACTGCTGGACAGGTTCACACACTTAAGCAAAGGGCTGTTTTCAATCAAGCCGGCCAGATACAAGATAAAAAACCACTACCGGCTGTCCATACCTAACGTTGCGCTCGCGAAAACAATTAACGTGCTTCTCGGCATTCCCCACGGGAAAAAGAAGAGCCAAAGGATACCCCCCTGGGTGTTTTCTTGCTCGAACAAGGAGCTGGCAAAGTTTGTTGGGGCACTGTACGACTGCGATGCGTACGTGCAAAAGACTAAAACAGAGGTAGTCTTAGTGCTATCGTCCAAAGAGGTGATATCCGAGCTGCAACTCATTTTATTGAGGTTTGGCATCGTGGCAAGAAAAGGAGGAGTAATCAAAAAAGCAACCAATTCAGGTATGCAACCAAGGAAATACTACTACCTCTCAATTTCCGGTGTGCCTGAAGCGAAAAAGTATTATGAGGAGATAGGCTTTCTTTGCAAGCGCAAAAGCCAAAGATTAGGAAACAAAATCAGGTCCAAAAAAACAAACACAAACGTGGATTTGATACCTGCCTCGCCCATGATAAGAATGATAAGAAGGGGCCTGAATTATTCCACTAGGAGAATAAAGCAAGAATACAAGATGGATATCTGGCCAATAGAACGCACAAGAAGGGAACCGTCAAAGGACTATGTTGATAAGATTGTTGGGATACTCGAAAAAAGAATAAAAAGATTAAAGTACTTCAAGAAGCGTCTGGGAAGGAAGACCTCGTACCGAGAAACTTCACGCATCGCCGTTGATGTGGGACTCCCGTTCAAACGCATTATGCGGGAATCAAAACCCGGAACGTACTACTACAAACAGTACTACGAAAAGAATAAAAAACAAGTGAAAGACGCGCTGTCGAATAGGATTCAAGAGATGATTGCCGAGTCCACACCCCTTATAAACACGTTGAAAAACATCATGAAGGCGGGGGAAAACGTGTTTTGGGATAGGATAGAAACAGTAAGGCATCGTGAAGGCAACTTTGTTGTATATGACCTAACAGTCCCCAGCACCCAAAATTACATCGCAAACGGCATCTTCGTTCACAATTCCACGCTGATGCACATCGTTGGCGCATTGGACCACCCCTCCAGCGGCGATGTAAAGCTAGAAGGGATGCCAATAAGGCAGATGAGTGACTTCCAGCTGTCGATGATGCGGAGGAACCGCGTTGGGTTTATCTTCCAAAGCTTCAACCTGGTTCTCTCCCTTAATGCCCTGGACAATGTTATGCTCCCATTAATAACAGACAACACAATCAATTCAATCGAACTGGAGAAGCGTGCAAGGAGATTATTGTCTGAAGTTGGATTGGGGCACAGGATGTTCCACACCCCAAATGAGTTGTCTGGTGGTGAAAGACAGCGGGTTGCAGTCGCAAGAGCTTTGATAAATGATCCTGAGATTGTTCTTGCTGACGAGCCGACAGGCAACCTCGACACCTCAACCGGCCAGGAGATATTCGACCTGATGCGTGACTTGAATAAGGAACACGGCACCACTTTCGTGATTGTCACTCACGATGTCGAATACATAGACAAAGGCGACAAGGTCTACCACATAAAGGACGGCGTGATAACAGAGACATATACCCAGACGGTTGCGAACCACCTCAAAGCGAAGAAGCCAGTGCTTCGACCTCCGCGTAAAGCTCGGAAACGCGCGCGATAGACCCCTCGGGAACACGCTCGTCGCGCAGCTTCTGGATTGTCACTTTAATCGGCACGGGGTGCGTGCCGTCAATCAAGTTGTCGGCGTCCGCAATGATTTTTTCCTCGAGCGTCTGCGGTATGTATTCCTTCGGCGGCAATCCAGCGCGCTTCGCCTCCTGCTTGTCTAGCCCGGCGGCGATGTGCCGCTCCGCAATGTGCGCGTGTTCCTTGAGGCCGCGGCCGCGCAGCATTACGCCACCGACAAAGCCGTGGTCGAGGCCGTGCGACTGCGCGCGGCCGACGTCGTGCAGGAGCGCGCCGGTTTCCACGAGCTGGATATTGACTTCGTGGCCCGCGGCCTTGATTCTCTCCGCAATCTTCACTGCCTTGCGCGCGACTGCCTCGCAGTGCTCGACAACGTGGGGTGGGGTGTTTTCTTCCTCAAGAATCTTTAGTGCTTCTTCGCGGGTGAGCATGTCGGTTCACTTCAGCTGCTTCATCAGCGACTTGACTTCCTTTATTTCCCCGAGGAGTTCCCTGACCTTGCTCTTGTTGTTGATGTTCTGGAGCTCGTTCCCGCAGTCGGGGCAGGTGAAATCGTATTCAGAGGCCAACTCGAACGGCAGCTTGCCGCAGCCGTTTCCGCAGCTGTAGAAGACGTAGTTGGACTCGTAGTCCAGCTGCTTCTCAATCTTCCCGAGATAGTTCGCCCACTCGCCGGAGATTACTTCGTTGATTTTGTCCGCGTTGGTGAACCACGTGTAGGTGTACCAGTTCGTGTCCACGTTCTTCTCGCGGTGGTACCGGATTAATCCGCGGTAGTGCAGCTGGTTCAGCTGGGAGCGGATGGTGGACAGCTTTAGCTTGGTCTTCTTGGCGATTCCTTCGTCAGTAGTGCCCTTCTTGAGGTCGCAAGCCTTGAGAACAAGGACGCCGTCATGGCCAACAATTTCCTCCAAAAGCTTGTTGACCTGGCGGTTGGTCAATGAGACTGCCACCCCATTAGTTATACAGAACGGGGTATATTAACCTTTACTGGCAACAGTCTTCTTCCCCTTTTCCGACGGCACGACACGGATTTTGGCGCCTGTGAAGCGCTTTTTCAGGCCATGGATACGGTACAAATAGACAGCCAGGGCGGCTATTTCGGAGTGCGGCTGGCCCCCTACGGCGACGTTCAGGTCCACGAGGCCGTAGACCTCTGGCGGGACTTTTGTAGATCCGACAACCACTAAAAGATTGCCCTTGGGCACCGGCGCTTCCTCGAGCGGCAGGCCGTACATCGTGAGCTGGACTTTCTTGCCCTTGAAGCTCTTGAGAAAGGAGCGCCAGCTCTTGGTGTATTTCACAGTGAATGGCCCGCCCCACGACTCGACGACGCCCTTGACTGTTTCCTCAAACTTCTTGTCGCGCTCACCGGAATACACGAGTTCCCTTGCGCCGAACGCCCTCGCGACGAGGGCACAGTGCGTCGTGACGCGCTTGTCGCGCTGGGGGCGGTGGCCGAGGCGTAGCACTGTAACAGCCATAAGCATTTTTATACCCCTATTTGTATAAAAGGCTCCCGTGGGCCCGTAGCTCAGTCTGGTTAGAGCACATGGCTCTTAACCATGGTGTCGTGGGTTCGAATCCCATCGGGCCCTCTCCGCGCCGTTAGTCTAGTCTGGTCAGGACTCAAGGTTGCCAATCTTGTAACGAGGGTTCAAATCCCTCACGGCGCACTAGGCTTTTCTTTAGAAAAGAAAAGCCCAGTCGGCAAAAGAAACTATTTGAACGATACAATCCGTCTCTGGGAGCCTTCAGGCTCCCAAGCCTACCTCGCCAGCTCAGGTTTGGGCTGTTCCTCACGGCGCACCACCCTTTTTCTGTTACGGCCACGTTTGAATGCCTCGGGGTGGTGCCAACTGGCACCCCCCAAGTCTACCGCGCCAGCCCAGGTTTGGGCTGGTGTACTCTACCTTTTTTTATATGAAGCCTTCTTTAGTTAGCTGAATGAAGCGTTTAGTGTTCGTATTGCTCTTGCTTGCTGCTGTGTTGGCGCAGACGCCGGAGACCGCCGGCTACGCACTAGTGGAGCTCGAGCTGAAGGGCTACGCGCCGAAGCCCCAGAACCTTTACCTGCCCCAGAACGACGCGCGGCAGGCAGTGGACTACGGCAAGCTCCCGGCCAAGACGGACTCGTACGGCAACTCCTACCTCACGGTCGAGGGCGCCTACTCTTTCGTGTTCGACGTCTACATCAACGCTTCCAGGCCGGAGATACCGGAGGACCGGAAGTTCCCCGTCACCGACGCACAGGGGGGGGAATACCTCGGGGACGGGCCGTACATCAACGCCTCGGACCCCCTCGCGTCAGAGCGCGCGCTGGCCGTGACGCGCAACAGCCGCACCGTGCTCGAGGCCGTGCGGGACCTTGCCATGTGGACCAACTCGTACCTCGACTACAACACAAGCTACTGGGGCGGCATACTGACGAGCTCGGAGGCGCTGGGGTTGCGGCAAGGGGTGTGCGACGAGTTCACCAACGTCTACTGCGCCACCACTCGGTCGCTGGGGATTCCCACGCGCGTCGCCACTGGGCTCGTGTACACCGGGTCGAGGTGGCAGAGGCACGCGTGGGCAGAGACGCTCGTCGGCGATGTTTGGGTGCCGGTGGACGCGACGTTCGGCGAGGTCGGGCTCGTCAATGCGTTGCACGTCAAGCTCTACCACGCGCCGAGCTACTTGTTCTACCAGTTCCCTCAGTCGCTTGAGGACGTTTCGGTGGGGGATTACTCGACCGGCGGCTACGCACTGCCGCTCGAGATAAAGTCCGAGGCCAGCCCTCTTCGCGTCCCGCCGAAGGGCTCGTTTTCCCTCACTGCCAACATTACGAACGCCGGTGATTCCATACTCATTCCGACGTACGCCGCGCAGAAGACGGTGGGCGTGGACCTCGTGTCGGACTTCAGGCAGACGCCGATTGTCTATGCCGGCGAGACAGTGGCGCTGGAGTGGGAATTCATTGCGCCCTATGGCGAGCGCGAGACGTACTACGTCTTTTTGGTCGGGCCGAAGATGAACCAGAAGTACGCCATCACCGTCGACCCGACACTCACAGCAGAGGGCTACAGCGAGCTCGAGATAAAGAACGTGTACGCGTCCCCCTACGGCGAGGGCGTGAGGATAGAGGCCGAGATAACGAACCGCGGCAGCCAAAGCCTTGCGGCCGTCGTCGCGACCGCGGTCACTGACGCGGGCACACAGCAGCAGTCGTTCAGCCTCAACCCCGGCGACTCCAGGGTGGTGGAGTTCTTTTTCCCCGCCGAGGGCGGGACGCACCCCTACGAAATCCGCGTCGAGGCCGGGAACTCGAGCACCAACACGTTCGGCGCGGTGTCGGTCCCCATCAGACGCAAGAGCATGGGGGTGCTCGAGGCATTGACTGAAGTGCTGCTCGTGCATTCGACGTGGATATTCATGGGCGTCGCCATCATAATCGTGGGCGCGCTCGCGCTCGTGCTGCTTGTCCCGCTCCAGGAAGAGAAGAAAATCCCGTTCGAGGAGCGGAAGGAATGGGGCAAGCTCATGAAGCTCCGGAAGGGGTAACTGTTTAAATACCCATATTCACAAAAGAGGGGCTGGAGGGGGCGGTAACTCAGCCTGGGAGAGTGCACGGCTGAAGACCGTGATGTCGAGGGTTCAAATCCCTCCCGCCCCACCACGCTCCTTTGCTGCTTTTTTCCATCAACGCTTTTCCACCGAGCGGGCAAGCGAGCGTTCCCGTAACAGGAAAAGGGTTGCATCGGTAGTCTAGCCTGGTAGGACTTTGGCCTTCCAAGCCAATAACCCGGGTTCAAATCCCGGCCGATGCACTTCAGCGTCCTGGGGGGCGCAGCCCCCCACTACCCTTTCGGGAATCGCTGATTCCCTTATTTCTGGCGATTACGTTAATCAAAGATTAACTCATTTCTGGCGACTTTGATTATCGTAATAAGGCGACAAAGTCGCCGAAATTTCCTAAATAAGGCGATACGAAATCGCCGAAATGGGAAGCGTCCCCCAGGTGACTGGGTAAGAGCTCGCTTCGCTCGTGGTTTTTTGTCTCTGGGAGCCGTTAGGCTCACAAGCCTAACGTGCCACCTGGCACCTGGCGAATTGCGCTAGGCAATTGCCGGGGCAAATCCCAAAGGATTGTCGGGGCATAACGTGAATCCCACAGGACCTGGCGAATCCCACAGGATTGCCGGGGCACCTGGCGAGTTTCCCGAAGGAAAACGCCGGGGGATTCTCGTCTGGGCTTAGTTTAAGCTGGTTTATTGCATCAAGAAATAGGTGGTTATTGCCGCGAGCGTGAATATGACGAGCGTGCCTGCGACCACGATTATCTTGGTGGACATATGCATTCTCCTCAAGTCCTGGGAGCGCGGGATTTGCTTGGGGGTTGGGGCAGGCTGCTCCGGGGATGGCGCTTCTGCCTTGGCGCTGTCAGACAAGTCCTTCTGCCGCTCGTAGTCATTGATGGCCGACAGCACTTCTGCCTCTGGATAGCCCTCGGCCTTGAAGTAGTCGAGTATCTTTTGTTGGGAGACGCCCTTGCCCATCATCTGCTTGAGGAGGAGCTGGTGGCTGTACTGCATGCGTTGGAAGAGCAGCCGGGCGAATAAAAGGCTATTGGTACCTGCAGGTGAACCAGTCGTCCTTGCTCCGGTTGCTGCTCACGGTGTACGTCAGCCCGTCCTTGAAGGTGCCCTTGCAGGTGACGGTGCTTTTTGCCCAGACGGTGCTCAGCGCAATGATGGGATTGCAGGTGGCGTTGACTTCCACTACCCGGAACTGGGTTGGGGGCAGCGGCGGGTTGTCGGCGTTTTGGAGCGTCAGCGTGGTGACGTTGTGCGTGCATTTCGACTCGAGGACCCGAATGTCCCAGAGCTGGCCGCCGTCTCCCGCGGCCTGCGGCAGGAACGGCATGGCGAAATATGCGGAGAAGAGGATTAGGCATAAAAACAGGAACAGCATGATTAGCATCTCTGCCTTGCCCTTCTTTCCCACCGTGCGCTTGAGGAGGGCCAGTGGCTTGTGCAGGGGAGCGTCCTTGGTGTGAACCACTGGCTCCACGTCAGGGATTTCCGAGAGGACCTCTTCCTCGGTATAGCCAAAAACCTTGAAGATGGCCACTATGGTGCTTGTGCTCTCGCCCGCAGCCACCATTTCGGAGAGGCGCTTGCGGTCCTTCTCCTTCATAGGCATAGTCCATGAAAGATTTAAATTTAAAGCTTCCGCTAAGACCATGGATGCTTGACCGGGAGCTTTTCAGGAAGGAACCAGGCGTGGTCAGGAAGGACCTCGAGCGGAGGAAGGCCGACACAAAGGTAGTCGACAAGGTCATCAAGCTCGACGGGGACTGGCGCAAGGCCCTGCGAAGGGCCGAAGAGCTGAAGCACACCCGCAACGAGGTGACCAGGGAAATCGCGGCGCTGAAGAAGGCCGGCAAGAGTGCGGCAAAAAAGATTGCCGAGATGAAAAAGGCCTCGGCCGACATCGCGAAGCAGGACAAGGCAATCCAAAAGAAAAAAGCGGAGCGCGACGCCGTGCTAATGCGCGTCCCCAACCTGCTGCACGAGAGCGTGCCCCAGGGCAAGAGCGAGGAAGACAACAAGGAAGTCCGCAAGTGGGGCAAGCCACTGAAGAAAAAGATTCCTCCGCACGGCGAGATACTCGAGAGGCTTGGCTTCGCCGACTTCAAGAACGGCGCCAAGATTTCGGGCGCAGGGTTCTACTTCCTGCGCGGCGAGATGGTGCTGCTGGACCACGCGCTGCAGAGGATGGCGCTCGACAATTTGGTCGAGAAGGGCTTCGCCCCAATAGCGCCGCCGCTCATGATGGGCCGCAAGGCCTACGAGGGCGTGACTGACCTCGGGGACTTCGAGAGCGTGATGTACAAGGTGGACGGCGAGGACAATTACTTGATTGCGACGAGCGAGCACCCGCTCGTGGCGATGTTCATGGGCGACGTTATTCCGGAAGAGGTATTGCCGCTGAAGCTCGCGGGGATAAGCGTGAACTTCCGCCGCGAGATTGGCTCGCATGGCGTGGACACG
>JAGMCR010000011.1 GCA_023129115.1 Candidatus Iainarchaeum sp.
CGTTATAATCCCTCCGGGCCCGCTTACAACCCTTTTCTGTGAAGCATTACAGAAAAAGCGTTGACGGAAAAGAAGTGATGCAGCATGAAACGAAACGAAGCATTCTTTTCTCTCTACGAGAACTTTTTCCTAGCCATGAAAAAAGACCTCGGCGAGGAAAAAGCGCTAGAATTATTCACAAAAGTAATGCACAACGGCCTGAAGAAAGCGTACGACGCCTCCGGCTTCACGCGCGGCAGCGTCGGCGACTTTGTCCGGGTAATCACCGAGCGCGACGAGGGCGTGGGTCTCCGAGTTGAGTTGGTCCCAGGCGAAGGCAAAATCATTTACCGCTTCCTCGACGACCCGTTCCCCAACTTGAAGAACAAAGTAGACGCCGCAAAGCTCGACGCGACGTACATTGCGTTCAAAGTCAGCTACCTCCTGGGCGACGGCTGGGGCTACACGACAACAAAGCACTTGTGGCGCGGCGACTCCTTCACAGAGCACGTTATTTCTTTTGCCGCCTCTGGCGCCGCTTCTCCCGCCTCATAGCCCTTTCCTCGAGCTCCTTGAGCTTCTTCTGCTTTGCCTTGCCCTTTTCCTCGTCCCAGAGGGGCTTGGCTTTTTCCTTTGGCCTGGGCTTGGCCTCCTCGGGCAGTGGCTTGTGGAACACGAGGCTCGTCCCGCCCGCTGCAGGCGCGACGGCGAGCGTCCCTGTCACAAGGAAGAGGGCGAGTATTGCCCCCGCGTACGAGAGCTCGATGTTCTTGAATATGAACTCAAAGAAGCTAAGCGACCGGATGAGCGTGCCCGCGGTCTCTTCGGACTCGCTGATGCGGGTGAGGGTGACCTGGACCTCTGCATCGAGCGCCGCCTCGTAGTCAGCGGAATAGCTCGCGTACAGCGCCTCTACTTCCTGCTGGTCCTCGAGCCTGTAGCTGGCATAGTCTGGCGCGACCTGGGAGATGAACTCGCCCCACTCCATTTTTGGCCCGCTCTTTTCTATGATGAGCTGCCGTATCTGGCCCTCGTCCAAGTCATCCACGCCGAGCATGGCGACGCCAGTGACCCCGGTGACGAACTGGTCCCTGTACGGCTCGGGCTCCACGGCAACAACAACAAGCACGCCCACGAACGACACGATTGCTATCGCAATCATCGCCTTCTTGGCGTGCTCGAACCCGATGCCGAACTTGCTCCCCTTGGCCTTGCTTGACATGAAGCCCGCCACTGTCGTGCCGATGACGTAGGCCAGGCCAATGACTGTGTAAGTTGTCATCTGTGTCCAGAAGAACACGGCGCCGAACAGCACGACTATGAGGCTCACCAGCGCCGCCAGGCCAGCGGCCCGGATAGAGCCGAGGAAGCGCGTCGCGGAGAACAATGCCCCCATCGAGACGCCGAGCAGCCCGAGCCCCAGCAGCAGGAGCACGGCATTGAGCCCCAGCAGCCCGTAGTAGAACGACGGGCTCATGAGGTTGGCTATCGAGAACCCAATCGTTGACAGCAGGCCCACGGCGCACATCCCCGCGCTGATTGAGATTGCCGAAGCGGCCCCAAGGAAGTGCTTTTTCATCATTTCGTCGTCACCTCACACCCGTCCGCGGTCACGATGACTGTTTTTTCGGCCTGTGAGACCAGGCCCGTGTCAATGAGTATTGGATAGGCAGTGAATATTTCCCTGGAAATGATTTCACGCAGCGCTATTTTAAGCTTTAGCCCTGTGCACACGCCCGCCAGGTGCCTCTCGGCAAACGGGAAGTGGGGGAAGTGCTCGCTGGCGTAGGCCACGACCTTCCGGGCGTCCGCGTTCCGTACCGGGCCCTCCTTGTTCAGCGAGAATATCTCGACCCGACGCTCCTCAGTCACTCTCCCGCGGCCCATCGAGGCAAAGGGCTCGATTGCGATTGCCATGCCCTCCTCGAGCGCGAACCCTGAGCCCGTCTCGATGTTCGGCACGCTGAGCCCGCTGTGCAGGAGGTTCTGGGCGAGCACGTGCCCGCCGAGGTTCGCGATTGGCCTGAACCCATACCCCTCAATCGTGTCCCCTACAATCTTCCCGAGCGCCGGGCTCTCCACCCCCGGCCTTATCGCGGCAATTAATTCTTCCAGCGCCTTCTCGCTCGCCTCGACCAGCTTGCTATTTTCCCCTGTCAGGTCAATAGTGATGGCGGTGTCGCCGACGTACCCGTTGACGTGCGCGCCGACGTCCAGCTTCACGACGTCCTTGCCGAACACCGTGTCGTCGTTGACTCCCGGGGTGTAGTGCGCCGCCTGGTTGTTGAGTGATATGTTTACCGGAAAAGCGAGCCCGTCCGCTTTTTCCATTATCTCTTTCTCGATTGACTCGGCGGCCTTCAGCAGCGACGCGCCGGGCTTGACTTTTTTGGCGCCCTTCTGCAGCGCTTCCCACGCGATTTTGCCTGCCTTGTGGTAGTCCTCTTCCATCTGGTTCACTTAATCCGCGGTTATTTAAATAATGTTCCCGTAATTGTTTTTCATGGACCCGGCGAGTAGGATGCGGCAGGAAATGGCGCTCGAAAAGTTCGAGAAGCTCAACGTGGTCGACAGGCGGCGCGTCCTCCACCACCTAAACAAAATGGCCCACGGCAAGGGCTATTTCAACGAGCGCGACCTCCGCGAGAAAAAGCCGTACATCTGGGACCAATTGTGTGCCGAGGTCGTTAGCAAGCTCTTCTAGCTTTTCCGCCAGTGCTTTTCCACTGTTCAGCCGTAAGGCTGTAACAGAAAAAGGGCTGTGGCCAAGCTCTTCTAAAACCTTATTATACCCCTTTTGCAATAATCTATTCATGGCACATGGCGAGCGGTCTTTTGGGGAGAAGCTAACGAAGAAGCTCTTCTGGTCGAGGAAGATAAAGGCAGACTACAAGGAGCTTACTAAAACTAGAATCCCGTTCCGCGGCAAGGACGCGCTGGCCAAAGTCGCTTCCAAGATAAAAAAGCACGAGAAAGACGTGGCCGCCCAGACCAAGAGGCTGAAGGCGAGCAAGGCACGCGCCGCCGACAAGTCCCTTTCTGAAAAAGATAGGGAGTCGTTCCGAAATACTGAGGTTGACTTCTACGAGGGCGACGTGAAAAAATACACGAACCGTGTCAAGAAGCTAAAAGAACTGGCCCAAAAAATCCGCGACCACATCGGCGCCTAGGCCCACGCGCCGAGCCCTGACTGCTTCGTGCCGGTCGTCAACTCATCAGCGCTTATTCCCAATTCTGCCAGAATCTTCATGACCGCCGGCAAGAGCTGGTGCGTCACGTAGTAGTCGACGTCCGGCTTCCGCTTCCCCAGCATCCTAACCGAATAGCTCCGGTCGCCAATGTTGCCCGCGCCCTGGCACACGACGTACTCAATCAGCGTGCCCTTCCCCACTTTTTCTCCTGCTTCCTCGAGCCGCTTCGCCGCGCGCACGTGCGGCCCCTGCGACGCATATCTGTCTATCCTGCGCTTGAGCTGCGTGCGGATTACATACTCCTCGATTGGCACCTCGTTCTTCCGCACCTGCTCAATCTTCTCGAGCACCAACGCCTTCGCGCCCTCCACGTCGTTCTCCAGCACTTTCTGGATTACCTCGCGCTGTGTCTTCTTCGCGATCTGCGACCAATCCCTCCGCACGAACTCGAGGCCCTTTATCTCGACCTGCCCGTCCTCGCGAATCAACGCGTACCGCTTCTTCGCCGCGCCGCCCTCCTTCTTGGTAACGAAAATCCCGCGCGGGTAAAACCCCTCCAGCTCCAGTTCCATCGTGCCCGGCAGGGAGTCGTTGTAGTCCTTCAAAAACTTCAAGACTTCGTCCTTGCTTTTTCCGCCGCGCAGCATGAACACACTGTCCGTGTTATGTAGCAGTATTTGCCCGCAACTATCTACAAACATGTGTGAGTTAGAAACACTTAAGTCATAGACGTAATCTGTGTTTTGTTCTTGGGTTATCGTAGTCTCCATTCGTGAATTGTGTTTTTTTGACGTCTTAACCGTGTAAACTTTTTTGCTTGGCCGGTATTGCAAAGAAAAGTTTATCCCAAGCTGTTTGAGCAGTAGGGTTACTCCTCCAATCAACTGTTGTGAGTTAGTGGTATAAGCAAAATTGTCTTCACAGTATTTTTGTGAGTACCTTTTGTCAAAGGATTTTGAGCCATCACCCAAGAGCAACCAGTCCAAGAAGTACTTTTGTTTGTTTTTTGGTAAGTGGAAAATGAACTCAGGTATTTTTTTACCTCTGCTCTTTTGCCCACAAAATTGTTTGAAAACTACTGCAGCCAATTGACTCATCATTTGTAGTTTGTGTGTTTTGTCTTGATACGTAAGTGTTTTATTACTATATCTAAGCGTTCTTTTGTTTTTATTTGGTGATACTATACTGGCAGAAGTGTTCTCAAACAACAAGTGATAATCTGTTTTCAACTGTTTCAAGAGTTTTGTATCACTGTTTGCTATTGATGCACCCCACCTCGTTTTAGTGGTTTCAGGTGTGCTGGAACTGCCTTCTCCTATGTAAAGGGCGAGGAGGCGGAGCAACGCGTCAAACTCCTTGGAGTCAAGGGGTATGTGTCTCTTGAGCTTGACTGGTTTTTTACGTGTTGTCCAATTGAACCAAACAAACTTTTTATCTGCTGAAACACTCGCGGTTTTTTCTCTTCCTTTGTAAGTCGTGGTGTGCGAGTAATCTTTAATCCATTCATAAACATCAATTTTCTTGATTTTTTTGACTGTTGGGATTTGGTTTATCCTCGCAAGGTGTTCAGTAGTTATCTCCTCTGGTTTTGCGCATACGTACCCGCCTCGTTTGTTTATTATTAACGAGTGGTCTTTGGTTACTCGTGTTTCACCGTATTTTTGGTTCACTCGGAATATTTTCTTCTTTGTTTTATGGCGTATAACCTCAGTTATTGGTTGCCATTCAGGTTTCTTGGTTTTTGGGTTTGCTGTCAGCGCTTTGTGGTTTTTGAGTGGGATAACCTCTTTGCCCCCCACTTTCACGGCATTATGCCTATTTTCATTGAAGAGTTCCCCAATATTTTTTATTTGTATAACTCCGGTTGGGTCAAGAAGGGTTACAAACCGGTCTGAGGTTATGCTGTCCCCATATATTACCTTGAACCCGCGCTTCTCCGCCTCGGCGGCAGCGTCCTTGATGAACTTCCTGCCCCACGCAGTAGTGGCTTCCGCGCAGTCGAACGAGTACCACCGCGCCCGCGCGTAATTTAGGTAGCCGTAGGTTGCATTGGCCGCGATTTTAAGTGCTTTGTTTTCAGCGTCCAACAACTTTTTTTCTTTCCCACTTGCCTTCTTCAATTTCTTTTTCGCCTCGGCCCGCGCGCCGGTGACTTTCTCGAGCATCTCGGGAATCAATCCCTTCTTTTTCCTGCAGAACTTCTGCCCCATCGGCGACTCGAACGGCTTTTTGCAGCAGCCGCAGTCCAGCGTGCCCGGGTCGATGTTGTGCGAAATGATTATGCTTGGGTACAGCCCCTTGAAGTCCAAGACAGCAAGGTCCTCGTGCAGCCCCGGCTCCGGCTCTTTTACAAAAGCGCCCTTGAGCTGCTTGTTGATGCGTGCCTTGAACTCGCCCTCGACCGGCCTGTTCGGAGCGATTTCGCCGCGCTTCTTCGCCATCCGCAGCAGCAATAACTCGACAATCTGGCTCGAGCTCATCCGCGACACGTCGAACGGCATCTGGTTAATCAGCTTGGACAATGCAGTATAAAGCGGCAGCAGCTGCTCGCCCAACTCATAAGCCGCCTCCGCGTCCTGCAGCGAATAAGTCGCGAGCTCCTCCATCTCTTTCTTGTCTGCCTTGTCCCAAATCTTCCACAGGTTCTTTGTTTCTATGTCCAGCTTTTCCTTGCCCGTCAATTCCTTGTAAACGTCTTCGAGCGTGTACCGCGGCAGCTTCAGCGCCCCGATTATGGAAAGAAAAACCATGCCGCGGTAGGCGTCGATGTGCACCCTCCCAGGAATCCGCGCCTTGAGCCCGCGCATTCCCTGGCGGAGCGCGATTCCCTCGCCAGTGCCAAGGCTTTTCTTTATCCCCAATTTCTCCAGCCGTGTCTTCACGTAGGGCAGGTCAAAGTTGTCGCCGTTGTATGTGTACACGACGTCCTGCCCCACGTCAGAGACGAACCCCTTGAGCATTTCTTCCTCGTTCTTGTAGCTCTTCACGAACGGGAGGTTGATTTTTTTCCAGGTGTACACCCCGCCTTTTTTCCCGTCGTGCGCTGACACCATCACTATGGGGTCCTTTTCGGCCTCGGGCATCCCCCGTGGGTTGTACGTCTCTATGTCAAACGCAATCCGCGTGGGCTCGTACTCCCCCCCAGCTTTTTTTGGCTTCCCGCCCCCCCACTCGTACATGCTGAACGGGACAATGTCGTGGTCAATCAAGTAGCGCTGCGTGTACGGGATGTCGTACTCGTAAATCCTGCCCTGTTTCGCCAGCTCCTCGCGGAGCTTGGGCACGTCGCCCGGCGCCCTGACAAACACTTTCCACAGCCCGCCCACTCGCTCCGCTTTTTTCAGCAGCTCGTGCTTTGGCGCAGCCCCCTCAAAGTAAAAGTACGGGTCAAAAGCCTCTTTTATCACCTCAAGCTTTTTGCCCTTGACGTAAAGGTCGACGTGGCTCTGGCCGTCGTCTTCTGAGTGCCCAATGTCGATGAGAGCGCCTTTCATGGCTAAGCCCAATATGTTTTTATAGCCTTACGGGTTTATGCTTTATTAACCTAAAGGTGCTGCCATGCCCTCCACGAGACACAGGCCGCGGCCGTCTTCGTCGGCCGCCGGCGCCGCACAGCCCAGAATGTCCGCGAGCCTCGCCTCTCTCGACGCCAAGCTGAAATTGATTGCGCAGCGGCTCAAGATAATGGAGAACAACGAGCAGGTAATCGGCCGCACCCTCGTCTCGCACAACAAGAAAATGAAGGAGCTCGAGGCCCTGGCCGCCGCCGGCGGGGGCAAGGGGCTCGACCTGGCGCGGCTCAAGGACACCATCCGCGACGAATTGAAGGCCGAGCTAATGGGTGGCGGGCAAATCGCGCCGCCGCTGGAGCACGGCGCGCCGACGAAGCGCACTTCTTCTGAAATAATTAACCTGCGCAAGTCTGTCGAAGAGCTCCGCCAGGAAGTCAACGAATTAAAGTACGTCGTGGACTCAATCAACCCGCTGGAGTACATCACGCTCGACCAGCTGAACGACGTCGTGACCAGAAAAATCGAGAAGGCCAGGAAATAGGCTACATAGCGCTGAGCGTCGGCCTTAAATTAATGCGGTAGACGGGCTTGCCCTGCTCGTTCACGCTGGCATTGTTGCCCTCAATCACCTGGATGTCCATCGTCGCGTTTTGGAGTATTTCGGTGTCGAGCCCGGCGTGGCTCTTGGCCACTGCGCACACGCCGATGCCAGTCTCTCCCGCGAGCTTGAGCATCGTGTTTGCCTCGCGGTCCAGCTTTGTCTCGGGCGCCCCGATTATGCTGGGGTCGCTGACTACGACGAGGACCTTCATCTGGCTGCTGGCGAACTCTTTCTTGTAGCTCTCGTAGAGCGTCTTGAGCGTGCAGTAGACCAGGCCCTTGCGGATGGATGGCTTGATGCCCTTGGTGTCCACCACGGCGATGCGCCCCATCTTCTTGAGCCACGGCGCCACGATTTCCTTGGGCTCGAGCGTGCCGTCGAACAGCCCGGGGTAGGCGAGGCCGAGGAGGCGGCAAATGCGGATGGCCCTCGCCGCGAAATACTTCTTTTCCTCGGTCTTGATTCCCTGCAGGTGCTCTATCAGGCCCTTGAGGTTGAACGGCTTCTTCTCGAGCGCCTCGCCCACCAGCTCCATTTCAGTGCCGTGGCCCGCGCCGGTAATGTCCCCGAACAAGTCCTTGTCAAGGAGCTTGAGGTCTATGAAGAAGTCCGCGCCTGGCTTGAACCTCCTGAGGGGCATGCCCATGGGGTCCACTGCCAGGTCATACTTGCCGTAGTCGTCCGTGTTCGGGCTCGGCGTGTCCGCCTTCTCGAAGCCCTCGAACACCACGCCGGACACGCCGTTGATGACGCAGCCCTCCATCAGCACGTGCAGCGCGAGCCGGGTGTCCTCGCCGGACAGTACGGTGAGCAGGAACGACTTCACGTCTTCCTCTGCCTTTTCTCCGGACAGGTTGTTGCCGAGGTGCAGCCGGCCCGTCAATTGCGTGGACTCGAGGCCGGGGCCTTCCTTCCTCACCACGAGGGACGGCATGGCAAGCGGCTCGCCGAACAATTCGTTCGTGTCCTTGAGCTGCGCGTACTTGGCCTCGACGAGCTTGATGGCGAAGTCGCCGCTCTTCTGCCGCACTTCTACGGCGCGCTTCTCGAGCTCGTTCGCGTGCCTGTCCGCCACGCCAATCAATTCCCGCGGAGAGAACTTGACGTACTCGGGCATCGTGGCGATGGCGAGGAACGAGCCCTTGTACGTGGGCGTGTTCTTCTGGATTACGACTGTGTTCTGGCCCGCGGCCTCGAAGAACCCGCCTGGGTTCCCTTCCACGAGGAAGAGCTTGGCCATGAAGAACACCATGCCCTTGACCAATTCGCCACGGCGGTCGTATATCATTACGAGTAGCTCCTTGTCGGGGTTCTCGTGGTACGAGATTTCCCGGTCACTCCATACCCCTGAAAGAATGTGCTTCCAGGGCCCGTGGGGGAGGTCAAGCGCCTTCAGTCCAAGCACCCGCATATTTAAATAGTCCTAGTTGGTATGCTTACAACGTCGAAACCGTATTTATAGGTTGTGCAACTATGGACGAGGCTACGCTGCAGCGCATTGTCGGGATTGTCAAGACCATGCAGTCCAGCGGCATGGGCGAGGCCGAGATAAGGGAGAACCTGCGGCAGATGGGCGTTGCCGACGAGGAGCTGGCGGGAATTCTTTCGCAGGCCGGCTTCTCCGCACCGGCGCCCGCGCCCCCCGAGCCAGAAGTCGCGCCCCCGGTGGCAGAGGAGCACATGGAGCGCCTGCACGCGAACGTGAGCGAGCTCCACGCCAAGCACGACGACATGAAGGAATCCCTCTCGGGGCTCGGCGAAATCATGCGCGAAATCCAGGACATCAAGGCAGAGCTCGCGGACATAAGGCCACAGCTCGGCGCCCTGAAAAGAATCAACGAGAACCTCATCGAAATCAACAAGAAAATGCTGGCGCGGCTGGCGACGAAGTAGCTATTTTTAGGGAAAAGGATGGGTTCTCAATCCAGGTGCTTGTCGACTATTGTTTTCATCCTCTCGCAGTGCTTTCCCATGGAAGCGACTTCTCCCTTGCTGAGCTTGTCA
Organism: Candidatus Iainarchaeum sp.; assembly: GCA_023129115.1. Taxonomy (GTDB): domain Archaea; phylum B1Sed10-29; class B1Sed10-29; order WALL01; family WALL01; genus WALL01. Next base: position 9,288 of record JAGMCR010000011.1, read on the forward strand.
ACAACGCCGTATTCTGCCTCGCTTTTCTTGCCCAGCAGATAAGAAAAGTGTGCCACGTACTTTTTGTAGTCTTGTCCCAGGAACTTTGCGAGGCTTTGCACCTCTCTTTTCAGTACTTGCTTGTGGTCTGCTGCTTTTGGGATGTGGTGGAGGTATTTCTGGCACAGGAAGTCATTGAATTTTATGGCCGCGAGGATGAATAGTGTGGCACCGCTGTCAACCCGGTTTTCGCCGTAAAGCCTTTTCGCGTCGCTGTAGTACTCCAGCCCCTTGTCATAATTTTCGGTGCGAGGAAACCACTCAATTCATGGGGTGGGGGAATCGCACCTCCATCCTTTCTCGGCAACCCATAGCCGAAAACCACCTAAATACTTCTTGCTTGATATGTTCCAGAATGCCTGCTATTAAATGCTTGAGGTTGAATCTGCTCAAGCCTTCAAGAGAGAAGCAAAGAATGTTGAACGGGCTTGGTAGTGAATATGCCCGGGTTTTTACTGAATTAAGAGCAATATACAGCTTTGCTCACTTCACTTCTGCTATTGAATTGCACGAGTGGACTTATCGCGCTGTCCGCAGGGACTCCTTTTTGCCTTGCCAGCTCGTGCAGGAAGCCACGCGCTTGGTCAAGGCAACCATCAAGCAAAACAATCCCACTCCCCACCCGAGGTTCAACACGCGGGTGATGTCGTTCAAGACCACCAAGCGAGGAAACCCAGTGCTTTCCTTGAGTTTCAAGCCACGCAAGCGTGTCCTCATTCCAATCGCTCAAGACGGCGCTTGGAAGCGATTCAACTCTTTTGTTGCTAATGGCTGGGCTTGTTCCAGCGTTGTTTACCACAACGGTGTTATTTGGGCGACCATCAAGAAAGACTTTGAGCCTGCCAAGCCAGCCACTCACCACATTATTGGTGTTGATGTTGGATGCAGGTGCTTGGCGGCAGTCACTGCCTACTATTCCTTTAACCACAAAATCAGGAAACAGCTCTATTTCGGCAGAGATGTTGCCATTCGACAGGAAGGGTTTTCCGTACGGCGTGCGAGCCTCCAGTCCTTGGCGGATAAGGGAAGCCGAAGAGCAGCCAACTCTCTCGAAAGAACGAAGCGAAAGCAAAGCAACTTTGTGAGGAACAGGAGCTATGAAGTCGCTTGGCAAATCGTTGGGCTCGCCAAGAAGCATCGGGCCACTATTGCCATTGAAGACCTCAACAAGCTCAAAGAAAACGTTGTTGTCAAAGGAGCGAAGCAACTGAATAAAACCACTCAACGGCTTCCTTATCGCAAGCTTCGCTTCGCTCTTGAGAGCATTTGCTTGGTTGAGGGAGTGCCCCTTGTTGTAGTTAACCCCCACAACACTAGCAGAACTTGTTACGCCTGTGGGACAATTGATAAAAGAAATCGCATTAATGGAGGCAAGCTCTTCAGGTGCGTTGGCTGCGGCTTCGTTGCCAACGCTGACAGAGTTGGCTCTGTTAACATAGCTGGCAGAGCGGCCGAGAAGCAGGTGTTGCTTCAAGACCAGTCTTCTGCTGGTCAGGTGCCTGTAAACGCACCTTTGCGTTCCGATGAAAGTCGTGGTTTGGCATTGTATGCCTAAGCTACTCCTTGAGGAAAGCCACCGTTTTCAAACGGTGGTAGTTTACAGTGCCCTTTTGAGATGCTCAATATACTCCCCTCCCGCCAATGCCTCGCCTTCGCTTAGGATATTGAATATGAACCTGTCGCCTTCTTTAAGCCTTGCCCCGGCCTCTTTCTTTGTCATGACTACTGTGGAGATTACTGCTTTCTTGAGTGTGGCCGCGTCGCTCAAGACTTTTTCCTTCACTCTTTTTTTGGCTCCAGAAGAAGGGGTTATTACCAGGATATCAATGTCGCTAAGGGCCCCCATCTCGCGGCGTGCTGTTGAGCCATAGACAACAAGTGCCGACACGTCTTTCCCTGATTTCGCTATTAAATTCCTGGCGAACCTCCTGGCATATTGATGGGCCCGCTTCTGGGGCTCGCTAAACAGTTTCGAGAGCTCGGGGAGCAAGAAAAAGCCTTGGTCGATGCTTACTGCCTTGCTGTTCCCTATATGGGTGACTTTAATCAAGCCACTGCCCTCCCATTCCCTGATGACTTTGCTGACCCCCGATTTCGGCGTGCGGGTGAGTTTTGCCAGCTCCGAGACGGAGTAAATGTCTTTCTTGTGCCCAAGGAGGAAATCCAGGAGCTTTGCCTTGGTCTTTGAGCCCACGAGGGCATTCACAAATCTCATAACGTTCACTATTATGAACAATTGTTCAAAAATATGAACAACCTAATATTTAAAGTTATCCCCCAACAAGAAGATGCTGGCGACGAAGTAGCTGTTTTTTTAAGTCTGCAACCCCTTAGTTTATGGCATGCACGCACACGTCAAGGCCAAGGTGGCCAAGCACCGGAACCTGCTCGAGAACAGGGCGAAAGAGTTCAAAGCCAAGTACCAGCCCCGGCTCGAAGAGGCAAAGAAAAAGTCCCAGGAATACCGGGGGGTTATGGACACTATGGATGGGGGGGCTGCCGTTTCCGACATCATGAAGCGCAGCGACATAAAAACAAAGCCGGAGGCCCAACGTGAGATTGTCCTCGCCCGCTTCGACAACAAGAGAATGGCTGCGCGCCTGTCTCGTGCCATGGAACGGGTGGACGGCAAAGTCAATTCCGCAAAGGAAATGGACGACGCACTCAACAACATTTCCCGCCTTGACGCAGACGCCAGGCAGCGTGCGTTGGGAAATCTCCAGTCATATTTCCCTGAAGAAGACTTCAGCGAAGTGCAGCAGCAGCACAAAACCCTCTTGGAAGAGGAGCGTGAGCAAGAGCGCGAGCGGTGGTTCCCCAAATACGAAAAGGAATTCGACCCGGAGTCAATCAAGCACTTCACCGACAAGCGGGCAGTAATCGATGTGCTGGAGCACTTGCTGGAGGACACAACCCACAATGCCTTTCACGGCACTTCTTCGAGCGCACTGCCCGGCATAAAGAAAAAAAAGGGGCTGGTGCCGGCTGGCGAGCTCATGAAAGAGACGATGCCGCTCTCGGGCGAGCTGGAGTCTGGCATAATAGACGAGAAGGGTCAGAAGGGGATAAATCTGGACGCGATATCTTTTGCCCAGAAATATCGGGACGCGGCGTCGTATGCAGACGCCACTAATACTATCGGCCGCAAGCACTGGACGCGTGCTGGAGCCGTCAAAGATATTGAGGCCATTGAGAACATACAGGACCTGCAGTTCGCGAGAATGCTTGGGGGAAACTACAGCGACAAGATTGGAGAGCGCAAAGAAGTTCTTGAGAAGTACGGTGAAGACAGCCGCGAGGCAAGCCTTTATGCCAGAACCGGTGGCAGCACGGTAAAGCGCTACAATATAGAAAAGGAACGGCTCAGCCAATGGCCCACGCTGGAAGAAGAGGACAAACCAATCGTCGAGGGTGGATTCGCGGTCATAGTGCAGCCGCACGGAGAAGGGTTGGCCCATGAGGAGTTCCGCAGGCCGTCTGCCATATCTGAAAAGCTTTACCCGGAGGTCCCACTGGAGAACGCGGCGTTTTTTGTCCCCAGCGAGAATGTTGAAGAAGTAAGCGAATATCTCGGCAGCCACAAAAAAGTATTTTCACTAAACGCACTCCACGAAACAATGAAGCACGATGAGCACATCCTCAATAACCGCTCACGAATGGAGTTCATAAAGAAAAAGCTTGAGGAAAGCAGCTAACTATTTCTTCCTCTCGCTCCAGATGTAGAGCGTGTACACAAGAAGCACAGCCACTGCAAGAACAACAATCGCGCTGCTGACGTCCGCGAACGGCACGAGCGCCGGCGCTTCCTGGCCAGCAACCAGTATGGAGTAGTCGCCGTCGTAGTACTCAATTGTGCCGTTGACCACGCGCTTCTGGCCCTCCATGGGGCACGAGTACTCGCCGTAGAACTCTGTCTCCTCGATTGTCTCGCAGCCCGTGAACTGGTCCATGAACGCGAGGACCGTGATTTCCTCGCCGGCCGAGACTTTTTCAATGGCGCACTGGTACTCGTAGTCAATCTCGTCAAGAATGATGTCGGTGTCGAACGGTATGTACATGCTGCAGGCCTCGTACTCGAGCCCGGTGCTCTCGGCGTGCGCAAAGCACCCTATCTCCTCGAGGGAGCCGAACTCGTTCTGCACAGAATAGCACGTCACGTCGCTCGTGTAAGTTATTTCCGCCTCTATCTCAGTGGCCTGCGGGCACACCAAATGGTCGCTGTACGTTTCGCACCCGGTCTCTGCGTCGACCTCAACCGCAAGAGCTGCACACAGCAAAAGCAGCACAAGCAAGACTCGCTTCATTGGATACGCTTACCCCCCACTTCCTAATAAACTTATCACCCCGGGCCCCACGGGAAGTGCAGGCGCTTGCTTTACCCGCGGAAAAAGTTGCCGATGCCTATGGGGAAGCCGATGAACACGTTTTCCAGCGCCCCCATGGGCCCCTGCCTGCCGTAGTTCTGGAACGGGAGCATTCCCCTCATCACGCCGGCGACGTGGGGGTTTTGCACCCCCCTCGTGGCGATGTTCATGAAGTCGGGCTGCCCCCCGATGCTCATGGGCGACGGGCCGCTCATCATGGCCTGCCAGACGTTGTCCTCCTGCTTTTCCCACATGTCGTCCGGCGCCTCGACGAGCTTGTGCCTGGGCCGCGGCCTGGCCTGCGCCACGGGCGCCGGCGCCCGACTCTTAAGGGTGTCGAGCGTCAGCTGCAGGGCAATCGCTATGAACCCAAAGATGACGAGAAGCTCTGACCGTACCACTGTCCCAAGCAGTATGAGCACGATGGCGGCCAGGATAGCTATCATCGCGCATCACTCGTAGCTGCTGCCCCCAAACACCCGGTGGCCGAGGCGGGCGGCCCGGCCGGCGCCCTTGCCCATGGCCTTTTCGACCCAGGTGTCGCCGCCCCAGTTGGGCCTGACGCGGATGTTCATGAACGAGGGTATCCTGAACGGCGGGCCGCGCGTGGTCTCTATTATTATGGGCTCGAGCGTCTCGGCGCCGTGGACCCTGACACCAGCCGTGGACACACCCTTGGCCACGATGCGCTTGGGCGCCATCAATACAGAGGAAATCACGAGCAGTATGAATATGCCTATGGCGAGGCCGGGGTATCCGGCGATGTACACCGCCACGCAGACGGCGCCCATCATCATCAGCTGCTCTGTGTCAAGGTTCATTCAGTTCAGTCCTTGCTTCTCCTGAGTGCACGCCCCATCATTACACTGCGGAACATGCGGTGCATCAGGCCAACCCCACCGCTCGCGTCCTCGAAGAAGTTGTTCGCGTTCCAGTTGGGCTGGATTTTCAGCCTGAAGTCAGGCGGGTAGAGGTAAGGCGCTTCGCCCGTGTCCTGGACAATCACCGGGGTCAGGATTTCTTCCTCTTTTTGTGGGGGCGCGGCCTGTGCCACTGGCTGCGGCGTGTGGATTGAGACCGTGGACAGGATTATGAACACCGCACCGATGCCGACGAGTATCGCGAGCCAGGTGAGGTTGAGGTACATGGCGAGGATTAGCACGAAAGCCAGGAGCCCGACCGGCCGCTGTATGTTGTCGTTCACGCTCGTCATGTCAGTGACCTCCAACCTTGCCGCGGCCCTTTGGCTTGAAGGCCTGGGCCAGGAGCCCTGCGCCGACGCCTGCCGCGCCGAACGCGTTCTCCCACCACTGGTAAGTGTTCCACCGCGGGGCGACCCTTATCCGCATCCTGGAGGGGTATATGCTTGGGGGGCCCGAGTACCTGCGCTTGACTATGATGGGCCTGATTTTCGGCATGCCGCTGGCGACCGGCATGGGCGGCTCGTTCCTGACGCCCCAGACGTAGGCGGCGATGAGCAGCCCGCTGATTACCGAGAGCCACGCCATGTTATAGGCGAGCCCAACCCACACCACGGTGGCGAGCAGCAGGATGGTCAGTATGTCCATCTATCTTCCCCCAAGGAGCATTCCGGGCGAGTAGTAGCCAGCCCCGCCTTTTTCTTTGGTGAACATGAATATCCCAAGCACGACCACGGAGGCGATGAGCATTATGACTTCCTGCTGCGCCTGGAACATGTACACCAGGAGCAGGCCGATTGCCGCCACCGCCAGCAGGCCCTTGCTGCGGACTGCCACGACGAACAGGAGCATCAGGAGGGCGGCGGCCCACGTGACGCCCTGGTTAATCGTCACCATTATCATGATGAGGAAAATGACAACAGTGAGTGTGTCCATTTACTCTTCCTCACTCTGGGTGTGGCCCGGGGATGAACGTGTTCTCGAACGTCTCGAAGAACGCGTAGCCGAAGAACAGCGCTATGACGATTACTAGCACGCCCATGTGCTGGTAGATCGTGAGGTACACGATGATTATGGCCAGCAGTATGCCTACCCTGCGCGAGCCGGTCATGCCAATGGCCCACTGCGTCAGGTAGACGAATACGAACAGTATCGCCGCCAGCTGCAAATCAGTCCACAGGTCCCCCATATTTCCACCTTGCAATTATTTTAACTTTCTTGTTTATATTACTGTGCCAGCTTGAACAGGGTCAGCCCCCAGAACAGCATGCCGAAGAGGCCGAACCCCATGAATGTCCATATTATGTAAAGCCCCAGGGTGAACTGGGGCAGGATGAACACGAATATGTATATCAATACCCCTGCAATCGCGTAGCTCAGCATTCCGGGGCCCACGACGTTCCTGACCCACGAGAAAACCATTATGGCTGCAGCCACCTGGAACAATAGCATCAGTTCCGACGAGAGCGAGACCGCGACTATCGGGAGGAACAGTATCAGCCCAAGTATTATCAGAATCGCGGGAAGCATGAGCCCCGCGGGAATGAGCCCGATGAATCCCCTGTCCCCCATCACACCTCACCTGTCTGCATCCGCGCGAGGACTCCCCTCTGGTCCCCCGCCCTTGCCTCTGGGCCAACCCCATAGTGCCCTCCGCCGAACGCGAGGTCTGTGATTGCCCCGCCGATGCCCATTATAATCAGCAGATAAACAATCGTGAGGGGCCCGAAGACGTAGAAGTACTGGAACAATGCCAGGTACCCGATGAACAGCATCACTATGGTTGCCACCAATCCGCCGCCGAGGTGCCCGCGCACCCACCCGATTATGAAGAGCAGCATCACGATTTTAAGGCCAAGAATAACGAGCTCGCAGTAGGGAATGAAGGCGCACACGCCGCCCATGGTGCCCATGCCGCTGCTCAACACGGACTGGAGGAAGCCCATGGGCTAGAAGAAGAACCGCGTATTTAAAAGATTATCATTATATACTATTCACGCGAAAACTTCTGTTATGGCAAAGCCCAGGAAGAGAATCTCCAAGATTGCTGGCGGGTCCGGCGCTGTCCAGGCGCAGTCGATTCAGAGGACCCTGACCTGGACTAACCCATTGAAGTTCCTGCAGAACATCCGCTACCAGAGCTTTTTGGGTGACGACAAGAAAAAGGCGCTGGAGGGCCCGCACCCGCACGCGCCGTTCGGCGAAAAGGTGCGCCACCACCTGGACCGCGTGCAGAGGAAGACGGGCAAGCGCTCGCTCTCCCACGTGACCCCAAAGACGCTCAAGGACAATGTCTCACCCCACCTGGACAAAGTAGAGGAAGAGCACGGCCGCCGCTCGCTCTGGGCCCACCTTCTCGAGAAGGACTAGCAGTCCAGCGGCTTTTCTATGGCATAGTTGTCAATCATCACCAAATCCACGGATTTGCCCTCGCACCCGTTTTTCGTGATTTTGACGTTTAGCTGAGCTCCGAGCGGCAAGCTGAAGCTCGCTGTGCCGTCTTCCGCCATGCTGGTGAGCCGCTGCTCGCCGTAGACGACGGTCACGCGCGCCCCGGGTGTTGTCGTGATGTCCAGCCTATACTTTACGCCGGGAAAAAGCAGGAAAGCCAGCCCAAACAGGATTATGAGCCCAATTGCCGTCAAAACAGCCCAGCTGGGGAGGCCCAGGCCCTCAATCGGGTCCGTAAGCACGTAAAGAGGTATCCCCCTGGCCTCAAGCCCGTCCACGAAGTCGTTCCATCGAGAAGCCATTGCCGGCACCTATACCTTATTGGTGTAACTAATGTAGTCAATTTCTAGGTTCGTGCTGAGGTCCATGTATTCGGCGAACCCCACAGGCATGCTGCCCTTGGCCTCAGTCGTTTCAGCAACTTTCTTGAAGGCCTTGCCCTCCTTGACATAATACTTTGTCGTGCCACTGGGGTCCCATACAATCTTGTAGGTGTGCCACGCATTTGTGTTCGCGCTGTCCCCCAAGGTAAATTTTTTGTAACCTGAAGAGCTGCCATACGTCGCGTCGCCCTTTATGTACGTGGCGGCACTGAGGTAATTGGTGAGGCTGCTAGTGCCGTAGAACACGTGGAACTTCCCGCCGCTGTAGTCGTGGAACCCAAACCACGGGTCCCACTCGTCCACAGTAGTCCACTTGGCCCGGACTTCCACCGTGCCCTGCGTGTACCACTCACTCGTCTTGAGGCCGCAGTGCACGTGGTCCCCTGTCGCGGCCTCGCACTTGGCTATGCCGTTCGCAGCGACGAACGGGTGCGCCCCCGCAGTCACCCACCTGCCGCTGTCGGAATCAAAATTGTCAGTCCACGCTATAAAGGGGACACCACCACCGTTATCGGCGGGAGCTCGCCCTCAAACCCGCTGTTGTCTGTGTAGGTCACCTTTATAGTGTACGTGCCTTCGGCGTCATATTCCTGGCTGTTCCAGCCGGTTGGCCCACTTGCCGTTCCAGCGCTGTTCCACGAGAACGTCGAGGTGCCAACTCCCCAGTCAATCGTTCCCGTGCCCCCTTCTGTGCCCGCTGCCACGATGCTGAACGTCAGCGTGACAGTCCCGCTCCCTATCATGCTGGTCGTGGACGGGCTTGCCCCGATTGTCGGGCCCTTGCACGCGCTGGAAGTCGGGTCCGGCTTGCACGGGTCAGTGTCGTCCGGGTCCTCTGCAGAGCACGCGTTGCCGTTGACGCTGTAGCCATAGCCGTCGCCGTCATTGTCAATGCACTTGTCGCCGCACGTCCCGCTCACCGGCGGGTCGTTCTTTTCTTCCTCGTACGCGTTGACCTCGATTATGGACGGCTTAAGGTCAACGTCCGGGGTCACGGACTTCTTGAACGAGTACCTGATGTACCGCATCATGAACTCATCGTCAAGCACGTCGTGCTGTGTGCCCGAAACCCTTCCAGTCTCGGTGATGTGCGTCCACTTCTCGCCGTCCGACGAGCCGTCGAGGAAGTAGCCCTCGTACAGCGGGCAGCCGTCGTCCTCCAGGAACGTGTCAATCTGCTTGATGTTCGCGACGTGTCCCATGTCCACGATTATCTCACACTTCTTGCTCCCGGCGTTGCACCAACTAGCGCCAGTCGTGTAGCTGTCGTCAATCGCCTTGTCTCCGCCACCCTCCGCTGTGACTTCAGCGTCATCGTACTCATCAGACGCGTGGTCCACCCACAGGTTCTCGACGTAGTAGTCGCACGTCAGCTTCTGCGCGCCCGACCCGCTCACCATCACGGTGAGGTAGGAATCGCTCTCAGTGGTCTCTAGCATGAACTCTTCGCTGCTGGAGCGCCCTATCTCGCCCGTGGAAATGGCCGTGTCCGGAGTATTGGCTGCGTTCTCGGGGATGTTGTCGCACCCGCCGTACGTCTCCGGCCGATTGGCCGTCTTCCACAGTGACACCACGCCAGTGCCGGCTGCCCCTCCAGTGTTCTCGACAGTCGCGTAGACGTCATAGACCAGCCCGTCGCTCTGCAGGGCCTTGCTGATAACAAGGTTGGCTCCAGCGGACTGTGTTGCCGTGAGTGTTGTCCACACAGGGTTGCTCTCGATGCCGTCGTCGTCCCTCACCACGAGAGTCACGTTGTACACTCCCGGCCCAGGCACTGCGTACTGGTACTTGGCGTCGCCCGTGGTGGACGGCTCCTCGTCGCCGATTGGGTTGAGGGAGATGTAGTCAAGCGTCTTGGCCCCACCGGTTGTGGAGACCTCCAGCTTGTACCTGCCCTTGGCCAGGCTCACCTGGCTGGTGTAGGCAGTGTCCTCTATCTTGAGGTCGAACGTGCCGCTCCCGCCGATTGTTATGGCGTAGTCGGTCGGCTCGCCGCTGTTTGGGTTCGCCATGTTGTCGGGTATGTCAAGCCAGTACTGGGCATACGCCTGCCCAATGCTCTCCAGCTGGAACTTGTTGCTCGAGTCCTTGTCATACGTCACGGTAAACCCGCTCTCGGCGATGTACTCCTCTGCCTCGACAACCGCGCCGCGGCTTATTGTCCACATGTAGTCCACGATTTCGCCGTTTGAGTCATAGCTGTCCGAGCCATCGAGCGTCACAATCGGCGTTGCGCTCAGGTCCGCGTATATCGGGCCCTTCACCACGGCAGTCGGCTGGCCGGCCGCAGTAAGCGCCCAGACACTCTCCGTGTTCCAGCCCGGCCTGTTGGTGCCGATGGTGCCCTCTGTCCAGTACTCCACAAGGCTAATCGCGAGCTGCTGCCTGTAGCCGCTGAGCAGCTCGGAGTCGTCGCGGTAGTCCGGGTTGTTGTAGCACAAGCCAAAGCGCACGGCCTTGTCCTCGAACCCGCTGCCCTCGCTGATGTCGAGGTAGCCAACCACTCCGGTGCACTGGCTGGTCAGCCAGTCAAAGTCAGTGTTGTCCTCTATCTGGCCAATGTAATAGTCCTGGTAGTCAAAGCTGTAAGAGCTCTTGTCATAGTCTGTCTCGAACACGTTGTAGTGCGAGCCGTAGCTGAACAAGTGCTTCTGCTCGATGTTGAGGTGCCCGCGGTCAATCGCCTTCTGGAGGTCGCTGACGAACGGCCCAATGCCGAACCCGCCAGTGCTCCTGAAGCCCGCGTAGTCGACGCTCCCCGGCTCCGACACGCGGAGCGCGCGGTCAAGGTTCATGTAGCCAATTGGCTCGGCGTAGGCACCGGTCGTTTCGATGGGCGCGCACTTCTTGTTATTGCACTCGCACCCGCTGTCGCAGTCGCTGTCCGTCGTGCACTTGGGGTATCGGCAGGTGCCAGATATGGGCGGCCAGCCCGGAACGCATTCCTGGCATTTTGGGCACGTCCCGGGTATGTGGGTGAAGCAGCTGTCGCCTTCAGGCTCCGGGCCACGCTTTACTGCTTCTCTCCAGCACCACTCCGCTTCGGTGGCGTCGGCGCCTGTCTCGATTTCAATGTCTCCGCCGCCCAGCGTCCTGAAGTCAACAGTGACCAAGCCGCACAACATGTCCTCGTTCACGACCCACAGCTCCTTCGCGTCGGTCGGCGCTGCGCTGCCGGTCTTGAACGCGTTGCTGATGTCGCCGTAGTAATACTCGTCCATCACCTTCTGGAACGTCGACACTTTTACGTCCTCGGCGCCGAGCGCGTAAGTCGCCTGCGGCGTCCCCGCCTCTGCGTCAGCCAGGACTGCCATGACGAACTGCTCTGCGTCGCACACGCTCGCCCGGGTCCTGCCGCCGGCAAGCGCCGTGATTGCACACCCACCCGTTGTTATCTCGGTGGGGTCAGCGGTCTCGCGCACAACGACCTGGCTTCCAACGAGCCCCGCCACGTCGCTCTCGCAGTTGACGTTGAAGATGAGCCTGTTCGGCTCGCCGCCGCCGACCACTGGAATCTCGAGGTACGCGATTTCCGTGCCACTGCATATCGCTGTGTCGGGCGAGCCCTTAATGGTCATCCTTGCGTGGCCGCCCGGCGGAATCCTGTCGGTGTCGCTCTGGGGTATGCCGTCCTTGTTGTGCACGCGGTCAATGCTGTACGACAGGCCGTAAGTCTTCTCGACCCCAAGCGGGACCCACGCGAACGTGCCGAACACCACCGGGGTGTCCCAGTAGTTCGTGACGTCCACGACTTTGGAATAAATATCATTCGTCGTGAAGTCCCAGTCGAACGGGCCGGCCGGCTCTATCTTGATGCCGCCGATCTTGAACGTCTTGTTGACGACGAACCTGTCGCCTTTTGCGTACAGTGTCAGGTTGCCCGGCAGCAAGCCGCTCCTGGGGTCGCCCCCGCCCGGCAGGTACCTCACGTACTGTAATAGGCTGTTGCTGAACGGAATCAGCAGTGCGTCATCGTTCTTGTCGTCCTCGTAGCCCTCGCCGCTCTTGAGCATCCACTCGGACAGGGAGTCGCCGGTCGCGTCAATGATGCTGTCCGACTCCGCGCCAATCCCGAGCGCCACGCCCTTCGGGTTCTCGGCGTCCTTGCGCACTATGTCCGCGACGAGCGCCGCTGTGTAAATGTCAAGGCCCTTCCTTTCATCCAGGCCGCCGGATGGCGGGATAATCCCTGTGAGCTCAATGTCATAGTCGACCCACCCGTGCTTGAACGAGCCCTGGGGCCACGGCAGCACGCCCTCGATGTCTGCGCCGCTCTCGAACAGGTAAATCTCGAGGTCCGACGCCTCGGTCAGGATGGTGTCGGTGCCGGCCGCCAGCACGCCCTCGCCGACGAACGCTATCCAGTCGCTCTCGTTCGCCGAAAGTGTCCAGTCGTACTCCAGCTTTTCCTCGGTGGGCTCGTAGCCCAAAGACGAATAGTTAATCAGCAGAAGCTGGCCGAGCGCGTCGTCGTACTGCCCGCTCTCGACAAGCAGGCGCATGTTGACGGGCACGTCATCAATGTCGATTTCGTCGGCAGCGCTGCTGGTTATTTTCTTGAACCACGTCGTCTCGCCGGCTATCTTGCTTTCCTTGAGTATGCTCAACAGCTCGAACGTCGCGGTGTCGCAGTTTGCGTGGCTGTTGGAGTCCTGGTACAGGTGGCCGCTCCACTTGTAAGCCCCGCACAGCGTCACGGTGTGCTTGCCGTAGCCGAAGTCCTGTGGGATGACGACGCTGCCGTTAATGCTCTCGTTCGCCGCCAGCGTGGTGCTCACGAGCGGTATGGTGAACGTGTACTCAAGGAAGCCGTCCGAGTCAGTCACCCACCCGGTGAGGTTGACCTCGTACGCGGGGTTGGTGGAGTCGTTGACGTCCCAGTTCGTGAATGTCCAGTTGGCGTTGATTGCGCTGACGTCCACTTTGTACGCGCTGGTGAAGTTCAAGTCAAGCGTCACGCCGAGGTCCTGGAGCGTGGCGTTGATTGTTGGCTTGATGGTGACTGCCTTGGCGTCGCACGCCGTGGTGCCGTCAATTGGGTTCCACGCACTGCCGTCGTACTTGAAGTACCCCACGCACACCGTGATGTTCTTGGGGCCTCCTCCCTCGGAGCCCCATAGGAACTTGATGCTCGTGTCCGACTTTCCGCCCTGGATTCTTGGTATGTCGACGTAGAGCAGTTCGCTTGGCTTGTCCGGGTTCCACTGGTGTACGCCGTCTATGAACATGAACGCCTTTGGCTCGAGCGAGTTCCCGCCCGCCTCAGCCGGGCCGTAGCTCCCAGTGTAGTTCAGTATCGCCAGCGGCTCGTCGCCGAGGTTGCTGATTGTCGTGCTGATTGTGACGTCGTCGCCCTCGTTGACAGTGGCCGGCGAAACGCCGATTGTGACGTCCATTTCAGGCAGGTCCACGACCTCGACCTGGAGCGTGTCGTAGAATATCTTCGGCTCGCCCGCGGTCTCGACGGCCATCCCGACGGTGATGGTCTGAGTGCCGGTCTCGCTGGGCACGTAGTCAAAGATGAATACGTTGTCGGCCACGGTCGCGTTGTGGATTGCCCCGCCAGTGGCGTAGGCATAGAGCCTCCCGGTCTCGAGCGTGGCGCCGGTCGCGAGCACGTCCTTCACGCCGCCCCACTCAAGCGCGAGGGTCGAGCCCCATATGAAGCCCTGCTTCTCGATGGTATAAACATTGTCGCCCTCTGCGAGGTTCATCTCTTCCCAGCCATTGAGCTCGCCGCCAATCACGATTGGCATCACGTGCTTGTAGAACTTCGCCCACGGCTGCTGGTTTCCTTTGGTCCTGTGCTCGTCCTGGATGAATATGGTAAGGTCCTTGGACAGCGAGGCGTCGGCGTTCTCGAAGTTAATCAATGCGCCGAACCTCCTCCCCTCGGTCGAGCCGTACTCGGGCACGTGGTAGGACGGGATTACTTCAGTGGTGTGGTCGTAGAAGCGTGGGTCTTTGCCAATGAGGCTGCCCACGACCTCTGTCGCGATTATGTTGGTGACCGAAGTCTCTTCCTCTGGCTTGAGGTCCCTCACGTTGAACAACAGGTCCTGCCTTGAGTGGTCGTTGAGGAGCGTGGTCTGGGCCTCGTACTCGCCGCTGATTCCGCCGGTCTCCTTGAGCTGCGTCTCCATCTTGATTGCGAGCCTCAATTCGTCGTCCGCGTCGAGCGAGTAGTCGCTGCCCATGGTGTCGCTCGGGGGGCTGATGCGCGAGGGGTCGCTGACCCTCGTCACGGGGAAGATTTCCTGCTTGATTCCGCTGGTCCTCTCGATGCTCCCCGAGTACCCGGCCGGCACTGCGTACGGGTAGCCGCCCTGTGGCATGGTGCTAAGCTCGACCACGTAGCTGTTGCTCGGCACGCGGGCCTTGGCCCTGAACTGCAGGTAGAATGTGCTTCCCTCTGCGAACGTGTACGCGTCCTTGAACTGCTTGATGCTCCAGTCGCCGACAACGTTCTTGCCGGCCTTGTCCGTGGAGAGCCACGCGTCGTAGAGGTAGAAGTACGGGTGGTCCTCGAGGAACCTCCACCCGCTCGTCTTGGTGTTTATCTTGACCGGGACGTGCGTCCACTTGCCGCCGTTGGTCGCGAACTCGGAGCCCTCGGGGCTCATCCAGAACGCGCGGTAGCTTACCTGGGCGTTGTCGCTCTTGACGTTGCTGCGCACGTGCAGCGGGATTAGTATGTCGTACACGCCGGCGTCGTCGTAGTTCGCAATGTCAATCCTGAGGTACTTGGACGCGCCCGTGGTCTCGGGGTAAATGTTCTGGTTGTAGATGAAAGTGTCCGCCGTGGTGAGCGCGCTGATTGCGGGGTCTTCCACAACGAAGTCCGTGAGTGCGACGTCGCGGATCAGTATGGGCGTGGCCTCGATGTCCTGGAGCGAGCCGATTCCGCCGGTGAAGAACTCGACGTAGACGGTCGAGAACGGCTCCTGTGTCTGGGGGTCGTAGTAAGGCAGGCCCAGCGCGAGCTTGGCGTAGTAATTCCCGCCCTCTTCGAGGTCCTTGGTGTACTCGTCCTTGTCCTCGTCGAGCATCGTGACCTCGACGTTGTTCTTGACGCCTGTGACGTCAATAGTGTATTCCCTGCTCTTGTTGTCGAGCTTGATTGGCGATGTTATGACGGGGCCGAACTGCTCGCCCGTGGTCGGCGAGGTGAAGCTGGCCTTGAGGTAGACAGTGCTGCCCTTGTCGAAAGTGAACTCGGCCATCCTGTTCGAGCCCGAGACTTCGCTGCCGACGAGCTCTGGGAACCTCGTGGAGTAAGTGATGTCGTAGAGCTCGACCTCGACTCCCTTGTTGGGCTCGCCCTCGACCTCGGTCAATACCTTGAGCGTGGCCTGCGGCGGGATGACCGTGAGGTCGACTGTCGTGGTCTCGCCCGCGACGACCTGTGCCAGTATAGTGTCGCTCCCCTCCTCTTCCGAGGTAACGGAATAGCTCCCCGCCAAAAGCCTCCCGAACTTGGCGAGGCCTTCGTCGTTGGTCTTTGTGCGCTTGAGTATCTCGTCCACCTGGAGCAGCTGGACCATCACGTCCTCGAGCGGCTCGCCCACGCCGTGGGCGTTTATTACCTCAACCTCGAGGTAGCCCGAGTTGGTGTCGTCGAGGGGCGTGAGCAGCGCCTGCGCGCTGGTGGTGCCACCGGTGAAGTCAATTTCGGTGGGCATGTAGTTGGCGAACGAGACCTTGGCGGTGTACGACTTCTGCTCGAGCCTGAAGCTGGCCTTGCCGTCGGCGTCGCTGTAGCCGTAGTAAATCTTGGTGCCGCTGTCGAGTATGTCGAGGTAGGCGTTCGCGACCGGCGTGTTGTCCCTTGCGTTGAGCACTGTTATCGTGGTCTCGAACCCTTTCTCGAGCGTGATGTCGATGCTCTTGTCCTGGTTGGCGATGTAGGAAGTCGTCGTCTCCGGCGCGTATGCCGTGCCGGTGTCCTCTGCCTTGACGTAGTACGCCGTGTTCTCGGGCAGCACCAGCGTGGCGATGCCGTCGCTTCCCGTGGTGGACTGGAGTATAATATTGGAATAAGTGAACGAGAGCGGGTTTCCGCTTGCGTCCACCGCCGTCACCCGAATGCCGCTGGCGGGCTGGCCGTCGCCCCGCACCGTGACCGTTGCTGTGTAGACGTAGCTCGCTGTGCTGACGGTCGGGGTGTACACGTCTTCCTGCTCCTCCATGAGCTCAATTTCGTAGTCGTCCTGCACGTCCTGGATGAACCGCTCCATGGTGGCGGCGTATTCGTAGCCGTCGCAGCTTATTTCAACTGTCTGGCCTTCCTGCGGGCAGTTGTCGTCGCTGTACGAGAGGAATAGCTTTTTGCCGCTGACGACCCAGCCGAGGTCTGCGGCGGTCCTGTCGCGGTTCTTGACCGAGACCCTGCAGCTGCGTGGGTACGCGCCTGTGGGCGTCGTGAGGGCTGCCTGGTCGAGGCTTTCTGCGGCGGTTATGCATGCCGCGAAGGCTGGGCTTACCCTGCAAACCAATTTCATGAACAATTCGTCGTCGCCGGCGAGCGTCAAGTACTCTGTCTGGGAGTCACAGTCGTCTTTTTCGACCAGGACCTCAATTTCCTGGTCTAATGGCACCATCAGTTCTGCATAGCCGTCGCTATCAGTGGTCGCGGTAAGCGCTGTGGAGCCGAACATTGCGGCTACTTCGGCGCCTTCGACGCTTTGGCCGAAGCTCGTCACCTGCACTGTCAGCGTCGCCCCTGGGGCTGGAAGCAGCATAAATGCCACGAGAGCAACGAGAATCAGTGCGACCCCGCCAACGACCGGGAGGCTCGGGAGCCCTGCGGTCTCGATTGGGTCGGTAATCGCGCGGATTGGAATCCCTTTCTTGTCCAAGTCCTCCACGAGTTTGTACCATTTTTTCTCAAGATTAGAATAGAAACCCATTTTGCATTACCTCAGTAAAGCCCTATATTATATGCACAATTAATGAAGGACAGTATATAAATAGGTTACCCGCCGTGGCTCCCCCCGCTCATTATACATTCCAGCAGCAATACCTGCTTGGCCACGAGCATTCGCCAACTCCGCTAAAGCAATAGTCATAACTACTATCGCTGGAGCCCTTACACGTGAACCCGTATGATGCAGGGTTTTCTGGTAGGTGGCGAGCAATGTAATCTATGGCATATGCCTCGCAGGAAATCTTAACACACTCATTTTCATCACCGGCAGTGCCACAATACGGGTAGTCGTCTGGGCAGTCACTGTCCTCGTCACAGAGGCATTCGCCGTAGCTAGTGCCAACCCCTACAGTGAAATCGCAGAAGCCGGACGCACACGCATCATTAGACCAGCACCATTTCCCCAACCCCAGCAAACCCTCCTTTGTGGCACTGACTGACTTCGCTTCTGCATCGGCAAGGCTCCCCTTGTTGCCGTACTTGTCCATGGCCAGCACCTTGTAGGAGCAGCCATCATCGCAGTCCGGATATTTTTCACTGTAGGACAGTATTGAAGTCTTACCTGCTTCCGTGTAGCCCCCGTCCCCAATCTTCTCATAGATTATGTACTTTATTGGCGGGTGCGCGTCAGTCGCGGCCTTCCACGTCAGGTCTATCCTGCTTACTGTTCCAAACGAGTAGCTTACCTCTAACTTCTCTATTCCATTGAACGACGGCGGCGTGGTGTCCGCATCTACTTCGGTATAGCTAATGTCCGCGGCTATCGCAATGCTCATGTAGTCAAGGCACGCAGCCGGCGCGCAGGCACGGATGTACCTGAACGACTGGCTTCCCGTCGAAACGTCTTCCTTGAACCGGCCCCAGAAAAGTGTTGGCTGCGGCGGGTCCATTGCGGATCCCTTCGTGGAGACAGTCGATATGCTTGTGACAAAATTCCAATCGCAGTCTGTGTACCCCTCCATTGGATAGCTGCATTTCGCGCCGCCGTTGCCACACGTCAATTTGAGGCCCAGGCCGCACGCACAGTGTTCCCATTGGCCATTATCCTTACGCGCGTCGTCCTTGCCCATGTCCTGCCACACTTCATCAGCACCCATCTCCGTTGCTGTGCACCCACTTGCCACGTCTATCCGGAGGGTGTCAGTATCGCCTGGGTCACTGCCCGTCGAGTACCTGACCTTCAGCGGGCTCGACAAAGTCACTGTCGACCCCACGTCGAAGTACCTGCACGCCGCATAGCACCCCATGCCGGACGCCTCCTTCATGACGTATATCTCAACGGTCTTGGTTACCGAGGCGTCCTGGTCATCAGTGACCGTGATGCTAAGCGTCTTCTTGCCAGTGCTGGTGTAACTGTGCGATGCTTCTTTTGTCTTGGCCGTGCCGGTGTCACCAAAGTCCCACGCATACGTCAGACTGCTGTCATCGTCAGTTGCGTTGACATCATACGTCCCCGGTTCATCCAGCAGTATGACCTCTGGATAAATAATGTCATTTATCACGGGCGGAATGTTCTCGACCGTGAGGGCCCCAATCGCCTCGTACCACTCGCCCCAGTCCCCCTCGCTGTCCTGGAGCCTGCAATGCAGGTCATAGTCGCCCACGCCCATGTCCTTGGGCACAGTGAGGCTAGCCACGTAGCCGCCCTTGTCCGCCTCGTACTTGGCTGCCCCCAGCCACGTCTTCTCCGGCGTCGTGCCCGTTGGCCTCTTGTACTTTATTTCCGCGGCCTTCAGCGAGGCACCCGTGAGCAGGTCTTCTTTGTCTTCTCCCACGCACACTACCTCGGTCGCCTCGGTGCGGTAGACGGGGTTCGGGTCTGCGGCCAGCGACGTGACGTACGGCAAGTTGTTCTTCACTTTTATCGGCAGGCTTGCCTCAGTGGTGCTCACCATAAAGTCCTGGTCCTCTATCCTGCACGAAAGCATGTAGTTGCCCTTTGCTGCAGTCAGCTCGGGCGTGAAGCTGAATGGCTCGCCCGCCATCGTCGCCATCATCCCGTCCACAAGCGCCAGCCGCAGTGGCAGCGGCGTTGGGTGGCCGTCGTGCGGGGCAAGCATGCTCAAATAGCTGGTCTCGCTCTCCGGGGTGTACGAAATCCACGCGTTCAAGGTATTGTCCTCAGTGTCCTTGCCCTCGCACACGAGGCCTTCAAGCGTGTCGCCCCTGAAGACCTCGCCCTCCGGTGCGGTGAAGCTAAGGGCCTTCGGGTTGATGAGGTCGTCATAGTCCGGGTCAGTGTTCGGCAGCGCCTCCACTGCCCCGCACTCCTTGCCGGTGACTATGCCCCTCTGGTACTTGGGCCACGTCTCTCCAGAGAACCCGCTGCCGAGGTGCAGGTTGTTCTCGTGCCTCCGCTCCAGCGGGTAGTCGGTCGCCACGTGCCCCGTGTCCTCGAACCACATCAGCTCGCGCATGCCGGTGCTGTACTTTTGCTTGAACGCGCAGTCGCCGGAGCCGCCCGCGCAGTCTGTGGGCGAGCCGCCAATGCCCAGCCCGCGCTTCACGACGTCGCCCCTGTCACTAAGCGAGACCGAGAGGCTGTCCCCGCTGATTTCGCCCTGCAGGAGCGAGAAGTCAACGTAGTAGCACGCTTGGTCGTCGTCCGCGCTTTTCGCGCTGGCGTTGTACGCGTTGTTGTAGCAGTAGGCGCCAAGCCTCTCGACCATCGACGTCGCCTCTGCAACTCCCGGTGGAAGCAAATAGACCGGCACCGGCTTGCCAGCGGAGCCGCCCAGCACAGTGCCGACATTGTCGTACGGCACCATGCCCTTGAGGTTGGCCTCCATCTTGCCCACGGTCTCGGTCCCGGTGTCGCCAGTCTTGTGGATTGTGGTCTCGCACTTCACGACCACGTTGTCGCCGTCGGCCTGGCCGTCCGCCGTGACGCTGATTGCATTGGCAATGTCCACTGCCCTGGCCAGCGTGGACTCGAACGTGTACTCGCCAGGCTGGCTCGCCTCCAGCGTGTCGCCATAGCCGTGCGCCATCGGCGTCTCGGCGCGCACGCCGCCAACGTCCTTGAACAGCGCCATCGTGCACGTCGTCCGCGCGGCGTCAACTTCCTGGTCGTCGAACCAGCTGTCCGTGAAAGTGATGTTGATTCGCGGCGTCGCTGGCGTGCACGCGGTCACGTCATACTTCGCCGGCGTAATCGTCACCACCGGTGGCGCCTCGTCGTACACGAAGTCGAACGGCGCAGTCAGCTGCTGCGGCACCTCGCCCTCGGCCGCGAACTCGACGCACGCCACGTCTATGATGTTGTGCCCGTGGCTGAGGGTGACGCCCTGGCAGTTGTATTTCGCCTCGTAGCACCCGTGCCCGTCTGACTTGCAGTCGACCTCGAGGCAGTTCCTGCCGCCGATTCCGCAGCCCGTAAGGCCCACGGTCGAGGATGCGTCGATGTATAGGTCTGGCTGCCCGACCTTGGTGTAGTAGTACACCTCGTCCACCAGCGTGACCGGCGTGTTGACAGTGTCCACGGTTATTATCGGTACGCCCTCGGGGTAGTAGTAGACAGCCCCGCGCGCCACTCCGTCGTTGCCGTTGAAGTCGAAGCACGTCACGTTGAACCTCAGCAGTGTGTACCTGTCCTTCGGCAGTCCCGTCGGCTCGGGCGAGTTGAACTGCGTCCTGCTGTCGCAGTCGAAGTTCTCGTTGTCCGTTGTCACGCACTCCCTGGCCGGGAACGTCTTGCTGCCCACGGCGTCCAGCTCGAGCAGGCAGTAGTCCACGCCGTACCTGTCCTCCGCGACTGCGGTGAAGATGACGCTGTCGTCCTGTATCGCGGTCAATGCGGGAATCGTGACCGACGGCGGCTCTGTGTCCTTCACGAGGAACGTCGTCGCCCACTTCGCGTACGCAGTGTCCCTGCACGACGCCTTGAACAATACATAGTCCTCCGCGGGCAGCTCCCAGTTCACCACGCTTGACCCGAGTGCTTCGCGCCTCAGCTGGTTGCCCGCCTTGTCCTCCATCACAAGTATGCAGTCCCGCCCCGACGAAGTCACGTGCACGTCGACGTCAGTGTCCCGCGTGGTGTGCACGTCGCTGCCGATGGAGTCGTCCACCCGCACCGATACACCCGGCACAACAATCGCCGGCGGGGCCTCGCAGGCCGCAAGGCCGGCCAGCACCACGCCGCCGCGCGCGTTCTTCAGGATGTAAGTGTTCGCGCCCGTGGCCCAGTGGTGCTCCATGTTCGCAAGGAAGCAGTTCGCGTTGCCGTCAACCGTTCCAACAAAGAAGTCCGCGCCATCGCGTATTGGCGCCATCGCGAAGTAGCCGGTGCCGCCGCGCAAGAGCTCTTCCCTCTCCTTGAGCCATTTGTACTTGGCAAAGCCCAGGCCCTTAACATCACTCTTCGAGAGCTCGCGGTACTCGACTGTGAACACCGCCTCGTCGTTTGTCCCGAGGCCGTGGCCAAGGAACGTGTCCTGCTCCGAGTCTTCTGTCGCAGCCATTGTCTTGGTAAGGTCTTTTGCGAACGGTATTCCGGGGTTGGTGTTCATCGCGCCCGCAAAGTAGTACTGGCTCGACGGGCTGCACCACGGCGCGTCTGTCTTCTTGGCAGTGAGCTCCATCCTGCCCATGCTGCCTTTCCTGAACACTGCCTCAATTAGCCCGCACTTGATGTCGGGCACGATGAGCGCGTTGTCGCTCTCCTCTCCCCTGCCGCCGACCGTGCCGGGGTAGCTGAGCGACATGGTCTTTCCTGTCTCGTCCACGACTTTCGCGTTGACAAAGTCGTTGCCGAACGCATACACGTGCCTCTCAGTGTCCTTGTCTGAATCGTGCAGGTTCTCCGCCGCGAGCAGCAGCGCCTTGCTGAGCTGCTCCGCGTCGCACAGGTAGGCAGTGTCCCCAATGAGCTGGCACGAGCCCCTCTTTATCTCGCCGCTCTCCCTGAACACGACGTAGTCGCCCGCGCCGGGCCCGCGCGTCAGGTCGCAAGTGACGTCCGCGAAATAAGTCCCGGACTTGGTCATGCCGCCGCCGGACGCAGTAACCTTAATCGTATTATTACTAGTCTGCTGGTTGCACTCGATGCTCTCGGCGGCAGCAGTGAGGTAGACCTCTGCCCTGCCGTACGCGGGAATCACGTGCCCAGGCACTTCTTCCCACTTGTCGTTGAGCATCACCGCCTCGACCGAGATGTCGAGGTGCTCCTCCTGCAGGCTTGGCGACAGCACGAGCGACGCGGGCGCGTCGTTGTTGTTTATGACCGTGACAATCTTCTTGCTGAGCACCGGGTGCAGGTCGTCCAGCACAAGCGAGGGCTTGCGGTAGTCCTTTTCCTCGGGCTCGAAGAATATGCCCTTGATTGGCGCGATAGAAAAGAGCTCGACGAACTCGCGGTGCCGCGCCGAGACCGGGATGCTGCTCCTGGTGAGGTCAAGCTCAAGCCCTTCGCTGCTGAAGTATCCGCCGTCCCTCAGCACGAGGGCCTTCCCCTCCGCATTCACTTCCGCATCCTCCATGAGCGCGCCGTTGCGGAGCGGCCGCACCCGCAGCTCTGCCGAGTCGGGCCTGAGGTCTCCAGTGTTGCCCATTGTTTCTATTGCGTAGTCGACAAGCCCGTGCGTGATGTACTGCCAGCCCTGGTCGTCCAGGGTTATTGCTATCTGGCCGGGGGCCTTGCCAGTCCCGGTTATGGGTGCCTTCACAGAGACCCCGCTGCCCACGGCAATCTCCTGCCAGTAGTTGAGCCCGCTTATCCCCGGGGCATTGACGCCCATTGTGAACGTCTGGTCGGCCTCGCCCTGGTTCCGGAACTCTATCTCCACGTCAATTTCCCGCGGGCCTTCCTGCGACAGCGAGCCGAGCGTGTCAAGTGGCAGGAACCTCCCCCAGTTGCAGCCGCCGGGGTATCCCGCTGGCGGGCACACGAGCGCCTTCGGCACGATGGCAGCCTTCACGCCGGGAATCGGCGTGTCGAACTCTATGTCTTCGGGATTAAGGCCTTGCGACCCGTCGACCGTGAAAGTGAGCGGGCTCTTCCTGTTGTTGAAGAACTCGAGCGTGGCCTCCTTGACCGCGCTCATCGCCGCCATCTTCATGATGATGTGGACTGGCTCGCCTTCCCTGATTTCGTACTGGAGGCTCGCGGTCTGCGGCAGCGAGGGCGACATTGCTTTCGTTTCGCCGCCGGCCTCGTACTCAATCGGCCTGATGTGCTTGGCGCCGCTGGACGGCGGGCGCGAGTCAAGCTTTATGGTGAATGTCTTCGAGTTCTTCTTGGGCATGGCGAGCACGTGCACGTACAGCTGCTCCCCCGGCATAAGCAGCGCGCTCTCGCTCCACATTCCTTCGGGCGCGTCATAAGCACCAAACCCCGCCTTGTAGCTGCTGAAGTACGCGTTGATTAGCTCTGTCCACTCTGTCCCGCCCGTGAGCGTGACCTGTGTTTCCTGCCAGCCGCCCTGGATTTTTTCGCCGCCAGTGGTCTCCCAGCGCGCGCGGTAGTGCAGTGTTGTGCTGCCCCTCGCCTCTGCCTTGGCGATTAATGGAATCGTGACAGTGTGCGTCCCGCCGGGGGCAGAGTACCGGATGTACTTTGAAGTGCCTGGCTCTTCCTTGATGGGCGGCTCGCCGCCGCTGTAGACGTCACTCGCCTTGACAGTGCTCCCGCTTGGGCCCATTACCTCGCCGAGCTCGACGGGCGTGTTGATTGGGTGGTCCTTGCTGCCCTGCTCTCCGCTCCATACCTCGATTACTGTGGCGGCGTACTGCTTCCGCGCGCCGAGTGAGCTGACAGTCGCCTGGGCAGTGCCGCCCGGGAGCATGGAGTCCGGCGCATCCATCACAACCGATTCTCCACCCACTGGGTCGGGCGTGCTGAACATCAGGTAGGCCTCAGTGTCGCCGGTCACGAGTATGCTGCTGCTACTGGCCGGCGGGTAGTCCCTGTACTCGCCCTCGAGGTAAATGCTCTGGCTGAGGTAGACCTCAAACTCGGCTTTCCCGTCCGCGCCGGTCTGCTTCTCGTCCAGCTTTTCGCCAGTGGCCCTGGACAGGAGCCGCACTGTTGCCCCACTCAAAAACTCTGTGAGCGTCTTGGCCCTCACCGCCAAAACAAATCCCTTGGGCTGGACAGTTATTGTCTTTTCGACCACACCCCCTGCCGCCAGCTCGAATCCCTCAAACTCCTGCGGGCTTGGGGTCGCGGGCGCGACTGCGCTGAGCCCGTACTGCCCGGGCGCCATGCCCTCGAACACGCACTTGCCGCTGTCGCCGGTGATGCAGTCGCCTGCCGTGATGTCGCCCCACGTGAGGAGCACGCGGGCGTTTTGGAGCGGCATTGTATCGGGGGCGAGCACGATTATTTTGATTATCCCTTCGTCGCCTTCCACGACCTCGGCAAGGTCTATGTCGGCGGCTTCGCCAGCGCTGAACTGTGTGCTCCCGGGGTAGTAGCCACGCGGCGCCGACTCTGCGCTGTATGTCCCACTGTCGAGCGAGACTGTCTTCTGCCCGCTGGCGTCGGCATTGGCCTTGACAAGGGTGACGCCGCCCTGCTTGACCATGATTGGCGCCCCGGCGAGCGGCGAGCCGCTGCCTGTGACGCGTATAGTGCTTTGCAGCCCGTCGTCCATCTTGAGCAGCACTTCCATTGAGTCGTCCGCCTTCAGGAGGCTGCTTGTTGCCGGGGCGTACACTTGGTTCAGGTCTTCTGCCCTCACCATGAACTCGAGGCCTTCAGCGATTTTGAGGACTGCGCTGCCGTCGATGTTGGTGACGTCACTGGTTTTTGTGTTGCGGTAGCCCGTGATGTACTCGTTGCCGAGCGTGTCAATTGCAAGCACCCTGATGTTCGCAAGGCCCTGCCCATCGCGGTTCTCGACTGTCACGTAAACGTTGTACAATGTTTCTGCCTTGAGCCCGCCTGTCCCGCTTGCGTGCACGAGGACTTCGCCGCTGATTCGCGCTTCGCTGACTATTTCGTCTGCGGTTGCGCGGCGGCTGTGCCAGTCGCAGTCGATGAATATTTCGTAGTCGTCCTGCACGCACTTTTCTGTGGAGAACATGAGGCGGTTCGTGCTGTCGATTACCCACTGGGTGTCTACTTCTCTGCCGTCTGGCGTGGTGGCGCTGAGCCGGCAGTTGCTTGGCTCGATGTTGTCTTCGCCCACGATTCTTGCTGTGGAAAGTGTTTCTGGGAGCTCGAGGCATCCGCCGAATATTGCGCTGGTGAGGCACTCCATGTCGATTTCCCTTTCGCCGTCGCCATCGACTTCTATTTCCAGTTCCCTGTCCTCACAGTTTTCGCGCGAGAGCTCGAGCCTGACTGTGCCGCGCGGCAATGACAGCTCCACTATTCCGTCGCTGCCTGTTTCGCCGCTGTCCACAAGGGTTTCCCCGGCGTATGCGCTCACTTGGACGCTGTCGAGCGCGCGGCCGTCGGCGCTTGCCTTGATTGTTATCTGGGCACCCCCGCCCCCAAGGAAGAGGAATGCGATTCCGCCGATGATGAGCAGCAGCACAGCAATCGCGACGAGCACGCTCGGCACTTTTTCGTCGATTGGGTCAATCACCTTGTACACGGGCACGCCTTTCGAGTCCAGAAAGTCAAGCAATGAGTACCACGGCCCCTCGAGGGCTGACAGTATCCCACCCCCCTGCTTTGCCGGCACCGGCGCCTGCCCACTCGTCGTCTCGTCCATTGCTTTTTCACCTATACTATCGGTACGGCATCCACTTCTGTATCACTTTGTGTTTCGCATGTTTTCGTGCCCTCACGCCACTCATACCAATAATCCCAATTGCTCTCGCATGAAACAAAGTCAAAAGAGATTCCGTCCGCAAAGTAGCCACTGTCCCTGCTTGCTGCCCTGCACTCGTCCTCGTTCAGCCACTCGCCATAGTCCTCGTAGTCGTTAAGGAGGTCCCATGATGCAAAGCAGCCATCTATCACAACATCATAGCCACTGGGGGCTGCCACTCCTATCCCCATGTCTATCTCAGCCGCATCACAAGCAATGTGTCCGAGGCCCATCCCACCAAGGCCAAGAACAACAATACCAATTACTCCGGCAACCCCGACTATTGTAAGGGGGGTAGTTAGCCCAACGGTAATTACGTTCAGAGCCACCAATGAAATCACGATAAGTGCTGCCAGGGCAGCCGCACCAATGGCAATGAATGCCCCTTTCCAGAAGCCCTCGCATACCTCATCATGGCAGTCCTGCATATTGTCGTACGCAACGTAAGTATACATGCAATGCTTGTATTCCCCGCCAACACATTCCCCATAGCCGAGGGTTTTGCATCCAAGCGCACTGTTGAATTCCCCATCCCTGTTGACGTCTTCCTTGTTGCCGACGCGGTCCTCGGCATAGTAGCAAACAGAGTACCCTCCCTCGTCTTGGTCTTCTTCGGTGAAGCTTGTGGAAGCGAAGTACCTCCACCTCTTTTTCCCCGTCTCCAGCGCCTTTGTATCGAGCTGGACCATGCTGTGGTACTCTTCGTCAAGCTTCACTGTTTTGTCTTTAACTGATATCCCAACCTTAGTGAATCTCTCAAATGCACTAGCATCAATCCCATAGCCTGCCAATTCCTCGTCTGAAAGGCGTATATTCGCGACATTGTCAAAGTCATTAACTTCAAATCCTGCTTCCCAAGCCACGCTAGCACAGCCACCCTCGCCGCCCTTGCCGATGCCGGTGTATACCTTCGCAGTGCTTGCGTAGTCCCCAACTGCTTTGCCATTGCTGTCGACACCCACAAAGTTTGTGCGCAGGTTCTGCGGGGCCTTAACCTTTCGTTCGTCGCCAGTGGCCTGGCTCAACCCCACGTACGTGGTAACCGGCGGAGTCGTGTCGAGCACAATCGGGTCCAGCGCCCGCGACATCATAACCGGGACGCCAATCTCGGCGCACTGTATCTGTATCCCCGTGTTCCGCCCCTCCCGTGTGATGACCCGGTCGCCGGACGGGCTAATCGTCGGGCAGTTGTAAAACTTCTTGTAGTCCGAAATGCTCTTGGTGGGCGGTCCGCAGCTCACGCTCACGCCCATCGAGTTGCTGATACTGCACCCGGTCAGCGGGTTCTCGGCAGACACGGAAATCGGAATCACGAGATTGTCCGTGTTGACAATGAAGTAGCCACCCATCTCCATGAACCCGTGGACCTCTCCCTTGTCCTGGTCACACTTCGCGTCCGGCGTCGGGCCGTCAAGCGTCTTCATCCGCTCCAGCTCTGTAACAGGCGGGTCGCGGTAGGACTCGCAGCTGTACTGGATTCCTATTTCCGCCGTGCTCATCCTGAACACAGTCTTCTCTTTTCCCGCGGTGTTGCCGTGCACGTCAGTGCACGTTATGTTGAGCCTGTTGTGGCCCGTTGCCGTTGGCTCGCACCGGTCCATGATGTCCTCGTTCAGTGCGAGCGGCGGCGTGTCGCACGTCACCGTGTACTTGTTCCCGAGCAGCGGGTCGTCCACCGGGATGCCCACGGAGCACGTGCTCTCGTGAAGCTCTGGCGGGCATTCCCCGATTATCTTGCATTCAGCGACTTCGTACTTGTCAGTCACAGTGAACGTCGCCTTGACAGTCTCTTCTGTCGTCGCGCGATCCATTTTTTCGATTGTTATCACTGGCGCGTTGCGGTCGAGTATAATCTGCATGGACTCCCTCGTGGACCAGAGCCCGTCCGGCGACACACACGCCGCCTTCACTGTGTACATGCCGTCGCTTTCCTGGTTGAGGTTCCATTCATAGACCATAAGCGTGTTCTCGTCCTTCCACGGGTAAAAGTCCTTCCCGTACGGCGCGCCGTATGTAGCCGGCGACTGGCTCCCGCGCTCGCCGTCATAGTTCCAGACGTGGCACGTGGCGACCTCGCCCTCCACTTCAATTTCGACTGAAATCGTGGGGTCGCCAGTGGCTTTGGCGCCCAATTCGTACGGCGTGAGGGAATGGAGTTTCATTGATATCTTTGGTATTTCGAGGCCGCCTGCCTGCACGCACTTGTCGAGGTCGAACACCTGCTGGCTGTTCCCTGTAAGGCGCAGGCTCCCGGAGTCGCCAAGCGTCCAGTACAAGGCCAGGTTCGAGAGCATGCACTCCCTGTGCCTTTCCAGGTTGTCCTCGCGCTCGTAGACAATCCCCATCTGCACGTCCCCATACGAGTCAATGTTAAAGAATCCCGTGCTCTCGTACTCTGGCTTGAGCCACTTGTGCTTCGGGTCAGTGAGCTCCGCGTACTCGCTGGCGGTGAACTCCCTGTAGCTGACCACATGCGGGGCCTCGCTTTCCCCGACAACCTCTTCCGGGTCAAAGTTCCCAAACAAGTGCTCCTTCGGCACGTACTTGTACACTGTTGAAGTAAACTTGTTGAGGTCGCTGTCCTGGGTGAAGCCGGCGTACTTGACTATCAGGAATGTCCTGGCCTCGTCGCGCAAGCCCTCGTCGTAGTTCATCATGCCGAGGAACACGTTGGGGCTTTGGCCGCACCATCCCCAGCCGGCGTCCATGTCGATGTTGGCAGTGATTTTCTCGCCAAGCCCCTTCTCGAAAAGAATGGTCACCACGCCGCAGCCGATTTGTTCCTGGCTAATCACGAGGCTCCCGTCCTTGGCAAACGCGGCCTTGTGGACCACGTCACTGATGTACCTCGACCCATGCGCCATCCTCGCCTCGGACATTACCACGGGCGTGACCACGTCGTCCGCCAGCGCGAACTTCCTCACGAGCTGGAGGTTGTCGCTCTGCTTGAGCTCTTCCGCGGCCCTTATCACGGCCATGCTGAACTGCTCGGCGTCACAGATGTACGCGATGTCGTTGTACGAGGCGCACGAGTCAGGAGTTATCTTGCTTGCCCTGATGCTTTCCCTGAACGTCTTGGTGGCCCTGAACTGCTGCCTGGCCTCTGGCCCGCCCTCGAACGCGCAGCTGAACATTATCGAGTAAGTCCCGGTGTCGAGCGCGTCACTCGTCTTCGGCTCTGCCTCGACCTCAATCTTGTTCACGCTCGGCGCGAGGTTGCACCCGGTGCCGGGCGGCTTGGCGCTTATCCACAGCTCTGCCCGGCCGCGCGCCGGGATGTCGCTGTCCTCGCCCACGAGCTCAAAGCCCTGCGCGTCGAATATTTTCACTCCACTGTCCAGCCCGTAGTTCTGTCCCTGCGGGTCGTTGTCGAGCTCTTCGTCCAGAGTCAATTCGAGTACCTCGTCCCAGTTATTCGTGACCACGGTGTAAGTGACGGCCTTGCTCGGCGTGTCGTCGTCCAGCACAACACTGTTGTTTGCGGTCACCGGCTCGATGAGCGTGCCGTGCACTTCGTACGACCTCTCGAGCCAGCCGAACTCGGGGTGGCTCGCCTGCACCTTGAGGAAGCCCCAGTCAAAGTCAAGCCCTGCCGGGAGCGTTGTGTAGACTGTCTTGTTCCTGAAGCCGAGCGCCCTTGCCGCCCAGTACTCTTCCCCGCTCTTCGAGAGGCGTATCGCGTCGGCGTGCCCGTTTGTGTCGAACCCGTCCCCAATCACTTCGCCCTTCGGCTCCTCGAAGCTCTTCCGCAGCACCACGACCTGTATTTCTTTTGCGTGCGTGCTGAGCGCATTAAGCTCCGCGCCGCCAGCGCCCATTGCCACGAGCCCGAACTCGTAGCTAATCGCGGCGTGCGGGACTGTCTTCCACACCTGCTCCTCCAGCCCCTCGGCCCAGAGGTAAACGTTGATTCCCCCGCCGTTCGCAGAAGCGCCCGTGCCGGTTATCACTGCTTCCCTTATCCCGTTCGCCGGCAGCTCGACTTTGTCGGGGTAGTCCAGGCCCTCGATGCCTGTGCCCTCGGCCCTTAGCAGGACTTCCTTGGCCGTGGCCTCGGCATTCCTGAGCCCCACTTTTATCTTGAACTCCCTGCCCTCTGCGCGGAACAGGTCATAGCTTGGCATTGTCCCGCCGGCAGGCATCTCGCCCTCGGCACAGCTGCCGGTGTAGGGCGGGCTCGGGCAAAGCGTGGTGAGCACGCGCATCCTGGCCTCGACATTGGGGATGACTGTCTCTTCGAACCCCTGCGAGATGTCCTTCACGCGGTAGTGGAGCGTGTTCTCGAGGTCGTTGAGCACCGCAATCTCCGCGTCTGCAGAGCCGTTCGGCCGCATCGAGACAACGAGGTGCAGCTCGTCGTCCACGTCCAGCGCGTAGTAGTCCTTTTCCTGTTTCGCCGGCGAAATCGTGGCGGGCAGCGACCCGTCGAGCTCTTCTGAATAAATCGTCCGCACCTTGCCGTCCGCCTTTTTTATCACGCCGCGGTAGGCGAGCGGAAGCATGTGCTTTTCCCCTGCACTCATGGGCGGGAACGAGTCTATCTTCACGACGTAGCTGTCGCTTTCCCTCGCCGCAATCGCCCGCACGTGCAGGAACGCGGTCGAGCCAGTGGTGAACATGGGCACGCCGTCTTCCTCGACCTGGATTTCCTCTTGGTCAATGGGGAAGAATGGCAGGCCCAGCTCTTCCTTTTTTTCCGCCTGTTCCTCGCCCTCTATCTCGGGGCTGGTGCTGAGGAACCGGTTGTACGAGCTGAAGTCGCCGGTCGCCGGGAACCACCCT
Organism: Candidatus Iainarchaeum sp.; assembly: GCA_023129115.1. GTDB lineage: Archaea > B1Sed10-29 > B1Sed10-29 > WALL01 > WALL01 > WALL01. Next base: position 39,915 of record JAGMCR010000011.1, read on the forward strand.
GCCTTGTCTTCTCCCGCGCCAAGCACGTTAAGCGTCGCCTCTGCCCAGTCGCCGCCGTGGCTCGTGAAAATCCTTCTCTCGCTGTCGGTCCAGCTGGCGCGGTAGCGCACAGTGACCTCGCCGCTTGCCTCTCCCCTCGCGAACAGCGGAATTTCTATCTCATAAACAGTTGGCTCGTAGTCAGTAATCGTAAACCTCAGGTACTTGCTTGACGTGCCCGGGCTTCCGTACACAGAGTCCTGGCCGTACGTGTAAGCGTCGCTCGCCGCGACAGTGACGCGCGGCCGCTGCTGCTTGTCGAACACGTAAGTGTCTATGGAGCCGAGCACCACGGGCGTCTGTATCGGGTTGGACTTGTCGCCCGGGTCGCCCACCCATATTTCGGCTACCGCCTTGTCGTAGTTTTCGCGCGTTTTCTCGTCCGCGTACGGCAGCTCAATCACGAGCTTGGCGGTGTACAGCTTGCCGGCGGAGAGCTCGCCCGCCTCTGGCGGGGTGAACGAGACAGTGCGCGTGATTTGGCTCAAGTCAATTTCCATGTCCCTGTCGGAGTTGAGCGTGAACGGGCTTGTGGTTGTGGGCCCGAAGTCCCCCATGTCCCCGTGGTACTCTGCCTCGACATAGACTTTTTTGCCGCGGTACGTCGTGAACTTGACGCGGCGGTTCTCGCCGCTTTTCCCGCTGTCCAGCTTTTCGGGCACGCCGTAGCTGATGTCGTAAAGCGTTACCTTGACGTCCTTGGCCGGGTTGTGGTTGACCTTGGTGAGCACGCGGAGCTCGACTTCTGCCGGGGCCACGAGCAGCTTCCGCTCGACTGTCGCCCCTGCGGCGAGCGTGATTTTCTCGCTCTCCTGGTAGCCAATCGCGCCCGGCGGCGTCGCCCTAAGCCTGTAGTCGCCGGCCAGCACTTTCCTGAACTCGCACATCCCGCTGCTGGGAGTGGTGCACGTCTTGTACACCATGCCGCTTTCTGTCACCAGGTCAATCCTGACCTGCGCGAAGCCTTCCTCTATGCCCTTGGCGTTCAGTGCGGTCGCCCTGATGGTGCCGGAGTTGCTGTCGTCCAGCTTTTCCAGCACTATCTGCGAGTCGACCCCGCCGGTGACACTCGTCTCCAGCGGAATATAGTCCTCGTGGATTATTTGTGCGTCGTAGAGCTCGCCCTTGTCGAGCACGAGCGTCGCGCGGCCCTGGAAATCGGTCTTTTTCTCGATTATTGGGTCACCCATGACGCGGACAGTGGCGTACGCGACGGGCTTTTCGCCCACAACTGTTATCGTGGTCGGGAACCCCCTCTGCAGTACGAGCGAGAGCTCCTGCTGCCGCGTCTGTATCATCAGCCCGCTCTTGGTCGGGCGGTATACGTCCATTGAGTCTTCTGCCTTGACGTAGTAGTTCTGCCCCGACGGGAGCACGAGCGTCGCGGTCCCGTTTTGGGTCCTGTCCTCGACAATGGTGTTGTCGTACCCGGTCTCGAGCAGCACGTCCCCCGAGTCCACGGCAGTTATTGTTATGCCGTCGAGCGCTTCGCCAGTGTCTGCCCTGACCGTGACGTAGGTCGAGTAAGTGACGTCGGTCTCTGGCTCGCTGCTGTTGCCGCCTGGCGGCACCGGGTCGTCGCCGGGCGGGATGAACTCATCCTTTCGCGTGTCTTGGCCGCACGTGTCGGCGTCCTGCGCGTTGTTGATGCCGTCGCCGTCCACGTCGAGGTCGTCGACGTCAAAGATTCCGTCGTTGTCGTTGTCCTTGTCGCGCGAGTCGGGAATGCCGTCGGCGTCGCAGTCGCCCTGGCCAATGATGTCGCCGCCCGCGCCGCGCTTGCTAATCGTGACTTCCCCGCGCTCAATCATTTCGTTGCGGAGCTCGTCGATGAAGAGCGTGCGCTGGTGCCCCAAACAGCTGACCTGTATCTGGTAGTCGTCCTGCAGGCATACTGAGTCGTCGAGGAACATGGTGTTGCCGTCGATTCCCCAGTCGATTTCGATGGGGTCGCCGCCGTCCAAGGCAACAACCGAGCAGTCCACCAATGGCGTGTTGCCTTCGCCGACTACTGTGGCTGTCGAGTACTCTTCTGAGATAGTGCTGCATCCCGCGAACTGCGGCGTCACCCTGCACAATAGGTCGAACTCTATTTCGCCGGGCGGCACAATGAACTCGGATTGGCTTTCGCAGTCCGCGCTGCTTGCCTCGACCTTGATTTCTTCTCCTGCCGGCAGCTCCAGCTCCGCAACACCGTCGCTCCCTGTCATCGCTTCAAGCCCAAATGCCGCCACAGTGGCGCCCTCGAGCGGTGTTTCGGCGGACGTGACTGTGACAGTGACTATGCCTGTGCCAAGCCCTGCGCCCATCAGGACATACGCAGCCAATGCAGCCACAATAATAAGCACTCCCGCCACAAGCGGAAGAGACGGAATGCCGGCGTTTTCGATTGGGTCTATTATATTGTAGACTGGCACGCCTTTGTCGCTCAAAGAGTCCAGAAGCGCGTACCATTTGTCTTCAATCTGCCGGTATATTGCTGCCGCGTCCAAAGAGAACCACCTTTGCTTATGGTTATCATTAAGAGTATATAAATATTGGGCGGGGGTTAGCCACCCATCTGCTTAATTACTCCGAGGGCTCTTCTGTTGTTTCTTCAGGCGATGACTCTTCCTCGGGTATTGCCCTTTCGGCGCTTTCGGTCACCCATGACTTAAATGTGTTCAGCGGTGCTATTGGGTCTTTTGATGCCAGTGAGCCCCCCACGGGAACCGTATCCCTCTGGATTGTAACGATACAGAGGTAGTCGTTGCAACCGTCTGCACACACTGATAGGGTGCCCATCATGGCCCCACCGGAGGATAAGTCTGTCCTGCCTGCCCTGGCTGAGATGACATACCTTTGCGGCTTGCTGGGTGATGCCGGTTCTGCATATTTCGATGTGCAGACAAGGGCCTGGTAGTTGTCGGGCACTGCAACCTTAAAGATTAGGATGCCGGGGTGCAGGAATGCCGCAGCCGCCTCGGTCACCACTCCAGTTCCTTCCCAGAGCGATTCGCCTTTGTCGCTGTAGTCGCAGATGAGGTTGGTGTCGTAGTCTTCCATCTTGGACTGCACTGTTGCGCTGAGTATGCCGCCTGTCAGCCTCGCACCCGCTGCGCCGGCGCGTATGGCCCAGAAGGCGGGCTTGGATGCTTCGAACATTGCCCGGAGCACTGCACCGCCGGCGAATAGCCGCATCGGCATTTCGAGTGCCACTGTCTCGTAAGACGGCTCTTCAAACGTGCCGGTTGCCGTGTCCATGAAAGACAGCTGTTCGAACGGGGCGTTGGTGTGGCCGAAGCTGGCTCCTCCTGTCAGGAGGAGAACTCCTCCGGGTCCGGTAAAGCCAGATGCTGGGCCTAAGCTGCCTCCTGCACCGGCACCTAGACCACCACCAGTGGCTCCGCCACCGAGGCCTCCGCCTAAGCCACCACCGCCGGGTGGGATAATCTCATCCGGGATTAAGACTTCGTCAGAGTAATCGATTGTAGCGAAATCGTCATCCCACTCCATTGCGTCGCGGCCGAGATCGTCACTGACCTGCTCTGGATTTGTCACGTCGTCTATATCGTCTTCCCAGGTGACTCGGTCGTTCTGCCTAGCGTTTCCTCTTTCTCGCCCTGCCTCCTGGTTGACTTCCCGGTTTTCTTCACTTGGCTCGCCCGGCGCCTGCGGTGGCAAGCTTTTCGCCGCCCTCATAGTGTTTATCAGGACGTCAATTGCTGTCCAGCACACTCCTGCGCTGGCGCAGTCGATGTTCCCGCGGCTGATTGTCTTGTGGTAGAGCTTTTTCTGGTGCAGGTTCCGGATGTCCTCGTTGCTTGGCTCGCCGTCGGTCATTATGACGAACGAGTAAACGCCGTCTTCGTCCATGGTGGAGTCAGGCAGGAACGTGCCGTCTGATATCGTGACCGAACCTTCGGCGCCCACATCATAGAATCCAGCGGCCTGTATCTGGTCAGGCGTTGCATCCATCCTTATGAGCTCGCACGCCTTGACTGCCATGTCGGTAACATCGCCTGTGTCCATGGCCTGCAGCTGCATATCTGCGCGAGTACTCGAGTCTACCACAATCCGGTTACCGACCTGGTCATAACAGCTCAAGTGGAACGGGTGCTGCATGTTCATGAGAACCACTGGCCACCTGGCGTATTCGTCTTCAGTCTCCGCGCGGTAGTCGCATGTGGCGCCCATGTATGTGTCAAGGCCGCGGCTTACCTGGCTCAGCCCGCACTTGTAGAGCAGGTAGCTCTCCACGTCACCAAGAATGTTTACGTGGACCTCACAGTTCACTATGCTTGAGTAGTCGTCCTTGACACTGAACTTCATGGTCGGCGCCATGTCCCTCTTCTCCGGGTCATTCACGTCCCAGCCGTCACGGCCCCACGCGTTCATCTCGAAGTCCGTGAGTATCTCTGGAGCTGTTTCGTCCCACGTCCACTCGAACGACTTGCTCGTCGCCATCTTTTTCTCGCTCATGTCTGTGCACGTGATTTCCACGTCGTTCACCGCGTCCTGCTTGAGCTTGATTGGGCACGTCACGCGCAGGCTGCGGAGCGAGCCCGCGCTCACTGCCTCGGCCTCGCACGTCTGTGTTGCTGCGGCGGCAGTTGGCCACCTGAATACGTTCTCCTCCTCGACCTTGCCGGTGTAGCTCTCGGTGTGCGCCACAACACTGTACGCGCACGCCGAGGCGGGGTCAAGCCCGTCCATATCAGTGACAGTGAAGCCAAGCTCAAACACGTCTGACTCAGCAGTTGGGGTCATGGTGAACCCGTCTCCCCATTCCTTGGTCCCGGACAGGGCCTGGGGCATGTCGAGGTTGTCGAACCAGAATATGCGGCTCAATGGGTCCTCGTCCTCGTTCGTGCCCATGATAAAGTCGTCCGGCACGCTGAACTCCGGCTTCTCGCTGCTGTACCTGAAGATGTCAATCGTGCCGAGCGTGGCCTCGTTGCCGACCGCGTCCCTGCACCACAGCTCCACCTGCGTGACCGCGTCTTCCTCCTCCATGTACGGCGACCAGCACTGGACTTGTGCATTCTGGTAATGCTGGTCTGCCCACCTGCCTTCTGGCGGTATGTAGCAGCACCCGTCCATGTAGCCCATTATTCCGTCCTCTGCGTCGGTGCCCATCAGCGCGCCCGGCTTGCCGTCTTTAATCACGCTGTTCGCGTTGTCGTCTGTCTGGTCCTTCGTCGGGTCAAAGATTCCGTCGTAGTCATCGTCACAAATCTCGTAGTTCGGCATGTCAAGCACGTCGGCCCGCAGCTCGCAGTACACGACCTCCGAGAAGCGGTCCCTTATCCAGATGTACTCGCCCTCGGTCGGGGGCACCATGGTTGCCGTGTCGTGGGTGGTCACGAGCCTCGGCAATGGCCTGATGAGCGTCATCGCGGAGTCGTCCAGCATAATGCTGTCAGTCACCTTGTGCGACGGCACGCCGTTCTCGTCCACGCAGTACGCGTTCACGTACTTCATGCCGCTCCCGCTCGGGAGCTCCCACGGAATTGCCAGCACATACGTGTCATCGCCCATGTCGATTAGCATGTCGGTCGTCACTTCCTCCAGTGGCGCGCCGCTCGCGTCTAGGTTGGACACGATACAGAACGACGGCTCGCCTGTGACCGTGAGCTCGACGTTCACGTCCGTCGTGCCGACAAGCTCGTGGTTGGCGGTCCCCTCTGGGTCGAAGCCGTAAAGCTTGAACTCGTCCGGAGACTCCTCAATAATTGTTGGGCCCTGCAGGTCAAGCAGTATGTCCGCGAGCGGGTAGAACGCCGGGTCCATCGCGCTCTGGAACGTTCCGGTGTCCCACTCCCAGCCGCTTGACTCGCCGGTGATGAGGTAATTCAGCAGGGCCTTTGCGTAAACAGCGCGGTACGCGGGAATCTGGGTGTAGGCGCCGCCCGCGCCGACAATCCTGTTCTCGTCGTACACCATGCCTGCGAGCACGTCCTTCTGCTCTGTGACGTGGAAGTAGCCGATTATCGGGTGCTCGCTGCTCAGCCTCTTCACAGCGTAGCTCGGGCACTTCCCTGTCTCCTTGCGCTCGCACTCCTGATAGTTGAAGAACGACGCCGCCTGCGAGCCGCTCCGCTCCTCAATGTCGTCCGGCTCGTAGCCGAACAGCAGTGCGGCGTCAATGTCGTTGCCCTGCTCCTTGGACTTCTGGATTGCCTCGAGGAACAGCCGTGCCTCGCCCGCGAACGACATGAAGTAGCCGAAGTCGGGCCGCAGTAGCTTGTCGAAGTTCATGAGCCCGATGACGTAGTGCGGGTGGTTCTTCTGGCACCACGTCGCGCCCGTTGTTATCACGTCGAACGAGACGTTCACGTCCTCGTCAAGGTTTATCTTGGTAAAGTTGACCAGGAGTATGCCGCACGAGGGGGTGTTCGTGAGCACTATGTCGCTCGTCGAGGACTGTAGGGCGGCAGCGGACTTGGCGTATATGTTCGCGACCTTGTCAATGCCCTCCTTGTTTTCCTTCACTGCCTCGTCCATGATTGCGGCAGAGAACTCGTCGTTGCCGAACGCGTAGTACTTGTAGTCATTGATTGACCCTGGCCTCTGCAGCAGCGAGTCCGCGGCCTTGGCGATTGCCACGCTGAGCTGCTCCGAGTCGCAGATGAACGCGTACCCGCCGTCCGCGGCGGCGGAGCAGGAGTCCATCGTAATCCTTTCCGGCGTCAATGTCTCGCGCGACACGAAGTTCGTGACCAGCGGCCGGGTTGGCGCCTCCACTCCCGTAACCTCACACGTCAGCTCGAGCGTGTAGTGCGCCGGCCTCGGCAGCTTGTCCACCTCGATTTCGAGTATGGTCGGCTCGATGTCGAGGCGGCACTTCGCCGTCCTGGCGGTCGCCGCAATGATTATTTCGGCCCAGCCCTCTGCGGGAATGGCGATTGCCTTGTTCAGGTCAGCGCCGCTAAGCGTCTCGAGCAGCACGCTCGGGCTGCCGCCCGTGTGCGTCTTGACCGTCATCACTATGTCCCAGCCCTCGCGCTCGAGGTCGCTCAGCTCGAACGACACCGCTTCCTTCCAGCTGCTGAAAATCTTGATGGTCGTGGGCTTTGTCTCGCCGAGCTTGAACGTGTTCCGCAGCACCACCGGGTAGTCGGGGTCGAACACGAGGCCGGAGACCTCGGACTCGTACTCAAGCCCCCCGAACAAGGGGCTGTCCGCGATTACCTTCACGCCGTCTTCCGACTGGAGCGGCTTGTCCGCGGGCACCTCGAACTCGAAGTACGGCTCTGCCTGGAGCACGAGAGTCGCCTTGCCGCGGTTCCTGCCTGCGTGGACGTCCGCCTGGTTGTCGATAAGGGTGTCAGCGCCCATCGCCGTCTGGACAGTGCCCTCTCTCCTGATTATCTTGATTTGCAGCTCGTCAGTCGCCTCGCTTATCGTGGTCTCCACAGCGCCAAGGCTGAACGGCGTGACCTGCATCGAGTAGTCCACCGGGCCATAGGCCACCATAGCCCACGGCGCTGTCGGCTGCGCAGTGCCCGACTCCCAAATGTAAACGCTTATTGTGTTCTGGGCAAGCGAGGAGCCGTACCCCGAAATCACCATTGTCTCCGGCGCCGCCACCGTGGCCTCGTAGTAATTTGCGCTTGTCTCGTCGAACTTGATTGTCGAGTCAGCCGCCTCGAAGAGCACGCTCGCGGTCGCGTTGCCCTCGAGCTCGAGCGTGAGCTTGAACTTCTTGTTGTTGGTCGGGAGCGTCATGCCCTCGGGGTACTCGAAGTAGCACGAGCTGCTGTCGCCGAGGCCGTTGTCGTATCCTGGCACGCAGAAGCTGCTCGCCGCAGTGAGCGTCGCGGTCACGCCGACAATCGGGGTCGACCCGGTCCGGGCCTTGCGCGTGACCTCGTACGGCATGGAATTGTCGTAGTCGCTGAACACGGTGAGCGTTCCCTTGCCGCGCGCGGTTCCGCGCAGCGCGACAGTGAGCTCGAGCTCGTCGTCCTTCCCGAGCCTGTACGCCTCCTCGGAATTGCTTATCGTGAAGTCCGCGCCCGAGAGCGGGAACTCCGCGACGTTCACAGTACTGCCGGACGCGCGCGTTATCTTGCCGGAGTACGACAGCGCCTCGACCTTGTCGGGGATGTTCTTGACGTCAACGCTCCACGCAGTGATTGCTGAGCGTGCCTTGCCGTTCACGTGCAGGTAGAACTTCGAGCCCTCTGGCACCAGGGGCTCGCTAATCGCGTCCTTGCCGAGCTGCTTCGTGAAGTACGCGGAGTACGAGTAGAAGTTCCCTGTCTCGAGCTCGTTGTCCACGTCTGCCTCGCCAGTGAGCTTCACGCTGGTCTCGCTCCAGAGGCCCTCGTTGCTCGTGATTTCCTCGCCGCCGGCCTCCCACGTCGCGCGGTAGCTGATTTTCACGTCGCCGCTCGCCGCGAGCTCGCGCGCATAGACCGGGATGTCGACAGTGTAAATCGTCGGGCGCGTGTACTTGTCGATTGTGACCTTGATGTACTTGGAAGTGCCGTCGTCGCTTGTCTTCGGCTTGGACTGGTACTCGTAGTCGTCCGCCTTGGTAATGGAGCCCACGAACGGCTCCTGCGACGCGATGTCGCTCAAGTGAATCGGCTGGATGACCAGTGGCGTCTTGCGGATGTCCTGCACACCGCCCGGCTCGCCGACGAACATTTCGATGCTCGCCGAGTCATAGGGCTGGTTCGGCCGGTACTCGGGCAGGCTAAGCCGGAGAGTAACCGTTGCTTCCTCGCCCTTCGCGATTTCACGGGGGGCGTCCACCGAAACTTCTTCTGCGACGCGCGTGAGCCTGATGGTGGTCTTCCTGTTCTGGCTCATCCTCATCGGCGACGTCTTGAGCGGCCCGTACTTGGTGCCGGTCTGGTCGTCGATGTATTCCGCGACGAGGAAGTAGCGCGTGCCCTGGTCCATCACGAACTCGACCTTTCGCGTCGAGCCGCTTTCCTTGGTCTCGACGGGCTCGCTGTAGTCCGCGTTCCACAGCGTTACCTCGACGTCCTTCTTGCGCACCGGCGTCCCGATTATCTGGACTTCGGTCAATACCGTGAGCGTCAGTTGGTTCGGCTTCACGCTCAGCGTCTGCACAGTCGTGTTCTGCGCAGTGACCGCAAACGCGGGGAACGACTGCGCGGTGATTGCCCCCGGCGGAGTCGCCGAGAGGTGGTAAGCGCCTTCCTTGATTCTGCTGAACACGCACCTGCCGTCGACCGGAGAAATGCACGTCATCCAGAGCGTGTTGTTTCCCTCGGAGTACAGCTGCACGCGCACCCCCGAGAACTCTTCCTGCAGCCCGGTCGAGCTGACCACGTCCACCACAACCATGCCTGTCTTGGTCTCGTCGATGGGCGCCATGAACACGCTGTGGTCCACGCCGCCCGCGATGTCCGCATACGTCGCGGAGTAGTGGGGATGGCTCACGTCAACGCGGTACTGCATTCCCTTGAGCAGGGTGATTGCGTAGATGCCGTCGCTGCCAGTGGTGCCCTGGGAAATCACCCGCGACTCGGACGACACAGTTACCGTGGCGCCGGCGATGGCCGTTTGCCGCGCCTCTTCCTTGACGTAAATCAGTGTCTCGTAGCCAGTGGCAAGGTTAAGTATAATCGCATTTTGCGACTGGGTGAGCGTTGCTTGGTAGGCGGACGCACTGGTGTACGGCTGGTACGCGCCGTTGGGGTCGTCCAGCTGCAGGTGGAACTCCTGCTGGTCCGGGAACACAAGCCTCGCGGTGCCGGTGGCGTCTGTCGCGCCCTCGAGCTCGACGCCGTCGAGCAGGACGAACAGGTCCATGCCGAGCGCGTCAACTGCCTTCACAGAGATGCCCTCGAGCGGCGTCCCGGCGGTGTTCTGGACTTTTACGTAGATGTCGCGCGTTATCTCGACCGGGGGCAGCTCATCGGGCGTTTCGGGCTGGACGTCTTCCTTGACTGCAAGTGTCAAATAGCCGAACAATTCAAGCTCGGTGTACATGCCTGCGACCGTGCCGTCCCACTTGTGGTACTGGCAGTCGATTAGCACGCGGTGGTCGTCGTCCGGGCAGGTGCCGCCCTCGGAGATGTCGAGCAGGCCGTCCGAACCCACTTCGAACGGGTGGTCGAGTGCCTCGCCGAGCACGTTGTAGACGCGCATTGTGCAGGCGGACGGCAAGTTGTTCTGCTCGTCGGCGAGCTGGCTGACGAGCTTTTCCTCGCTGAGCAAAGAGCAGCCCGCGAACTCGGGCGAGACGCATTCCATTTCTATTTCAAGGGAGTCCATCTCTTCGGTGTCGATGAGCTCTATCGCGCTGCCGCATAACTCGCTCTCGACGACTGCCTGGTAGCGCTGGGACGGGTCCAGGTCAAAGTATACCTCTCCCTTGGAGTTGGTGGTGGCCTCGTACAGGGCTTCCGCATCGACTTCGAGCGTGACGAGCGCTCCCTTGACCGGGTTGCCGTCAGTGTCGACGACAGTGATTGTGAACTCGCCCGGAGCCATCCCGGGCACGCCAGCGGTCATCGTGTACGCGATGAGCGCGATAACGACAATCAGCACTCCGCCCACAAGCGGGAGGGACGGTATGCCGGCGTTCTCAATCGGGTCGATTAGTTTGTATACGGGAAGTCCCTTCTCGTCAAGCGAGTCGAGAAGGCCGTACCATTTTTCCTCTAGTTGGGAATAGATAGCACCGAAATCCATTGGTATCCCTCGCATAAGTTATCTACTTTGAGTATATATAAGTTTCATGCCTCTTCGGCCGTTACCCAGCCACATTCCCGCGTCACGGCGTCGTCCACCGTATTATAGGAATAAGTGCATTTCCTCACGTTGTTGACGTCCCGCTCCCACGACCGCTTGATTGCGTCCCCTGACACGGTGTCGTCGTAGCGCGGGTATTCCTTCCAAAGCGTGTAATTGTGCCCCCCGCCCCCTATCTCCCCGTAGTCGTCCTTGACGCGCGTGTACTTCGCGGCGAACACAGGCCTCTCAGGCTCTTGCTTGCCGGGGGTGCTGCGGTAGAGGCGGTAAATCTCTTCCACGCGGTAGAGCGTCTTCGAGTCGCACGTCCACTCAATTGGCTCTGAAATGAACCACGGGCAGTCACTCTCCTCGTCGCCGCAGACAGTGGTGCAGTCGCCTGGGGTGCACCGCGTGTCGCCGGGCGACTCCTTGGTATAAATATTCCTCGCCGCCTCGCACGCGTTCTCCGCGTTGACGGCCGCTATGTCGTCTGCCGAGAGCGGCGGCCTGACCTGGTAGAGCGTGACGAACTCTCCGCAGTGCCAGTTGTCCCTGCCCTGGAACCCGTTGCCCTCGAGGTAGTACTGCTTCGAGTCGATGACAAGCTCGTAGTTCAGGTGCTCCTTGGCCACGCCCAGCCCAACCGCGACCTCGCTCTTGATGCTGTCGCGCATTTCCTTGACCTTGGCGGCCATTCCCCAGTCCTCGCCCGTCATGAAGCGCTTGTCGTACGCTTCAGTCGTGTCGACCAGCGTTGTCCCGGCAGTGTGGTGCTCTTTCAGGGCAAAGGTGTCGTCGTTCCCAAGGCACGTGTCCACGCCGTCGGCGTCGTTCTGCCCGCCAGTGTGCGCTATGCTCCCGCCGGGATAAACAGTAAGCTTCTGGCCCTCGCTGTCCCCGAGTGGCATTCCATTGAGCTTGAGCTTTGGCAGTCCCGCGCCAGTCGTGAACGAGGCATAGCCGGAGACGAATTCCGTGAGCGGCTTCCAGTCCGGCTTGCCAGTAAAATACTTGTCGAACCGGAGGTTCTGTGTTGTGGGGAACGGCTGGACAACCGGCCTGGCCTTTTTGCCTATGGCCCACGCCATGTAGTCCGAGAGCGTCCCGCCTGCCTCGAAGTAGTCTTCTGCCACGGCGTTGTCCACCTCGAACCCTGGCGCCCACCCGCTCCCCGCCGTGTTCTGCCCGACAGAGCCATAGTACCTTTCATGGATTGCGTAGTTGTAGTGGTACCACTCGCTGCCGTTGGTGCCCTCGTAGTCAGGGTCGTGGCTGTCGCCGCCGCCGGCGTTGTGCCACGACTCGTTCAATAGCTGGAAATTGTTGAACAAGTCAGACGTCAGTACCGCGTACTTCATGAACGGCTCGTGCGTCGTGTACACCCTTTCTTCGGCGGGCATGAAGACCTCGAGCCGCTTGCCCTCGCTCGCGATTTCTGCGATTGGCTCTTCTGCGAGGGGGGTGAAGTCAATCGTGACCTCGATTCTGCCGTCCTTGCAGTCGTCCCACATGCAGTCCTTGAACTTGATGTCCTTGACTATGCCGCCGAACTCGACTGGCTTCGCAGTCACGTTCACGAGCGAGTACTTGCTGACAATTCCCTGAATCGTGTGCTGGATGCTGGACTCGAGAAGTGCCTTGGCAGTCAGCTCGTTGGCCGCGGTGAGGTTTACCTGGTGGAACGTGTTCGCCCAGCACGTCTGCTCGCCACTGGTGCAGTACTCCACGCCCGACGCAGTGACGCCGCACACGCAGTCGCCTTCGCCGCACTCGGGGTCGGGGAAGTTGAGGTCAGCGGCAAGCTCGCCGCTAGGGCAGTCGTTCACCACAATCGACATCACTGGCTCGCCACGGATTGAGTAGTCCTCGAGCCGCGACGTGATTGACGAGCGCACTTCCTCAATCACGCGGCTCTGCGCCTCGCCCGCGATGTTCACGAGCTCGCTCGAGCGGTACGCCTTCACGCTGCCCTGCACGGCAATCCTCTCGCTCGTGATTATGGACGTGACTATGAGCATAGTAATCAAAATAACAAGAGTCCCGACCATGGGCGTGAAGACAGCGAAGCCCCGCTTCTTCTTCATTCACTTCTCCGTTAAGAGCCGGCCCAATTTAAGCTTTTCCCGCAGGACGTCCCGCAAATACCACGCCGCGTAAAACCCGACAATCGCCACCACCAGTGTCGCGCGGAACAAAACAGAATGCACAATCTCCACTGCCCCCGCGCCCCACGCCTGCCACGCAAGCATCGTCGCCGCAATCCTCAAGGCGTTAATCATCATCACAAAAGCAAACGCCCCCGCAATCCCGAACACCCGCTCCCTCTTCGCGCGGTCCTCTGTCGAAAAAATCGCTCCCGCCAGCACAGCAACCTCAATGTCGCCCACGCACAGCGGAATCACGCGCACCGAAAGCGAGTTGAAGAACACGAGCGCGCCCTGCGAGTAAGCCACCCCGAACACCGAGAGCAGTGCCGCCGACATCCACGCGGTCAGCCCCTGCAGCGCCGGCATCACGCCAGAAAGCGCGAGATAGGCAAGGCTGCCGAATACCACAATCCCAACAGCAAATCTCAGGCCTTTCCCCGGCATTACTCTTATATACTCCCCCCACGTTTTTAAGGAAGATGGCTGAGGAGAAGAGCCCTTACACTGTTAAGACTGAAGGCACAATCAAGTACCTGATTATTGACTGCCGCGGCTCGACCTACGGCCCAAGCATTGCGGACTACCCCCAGCGCATGTCCGAAGTAATCGGGTATTTGGGCAAGACAGACGCCGACCGCATCGTCCTCGCCGAAGTATACGAGCGCGTCTACGACGAGGACCAGACGCGCATGCTGAAGCAGCTCGCCGAGCTCCTGCAGAAGTTCCGCGTCAAGGGGGTGTGGTCCCCGCAGTACCTCGGCGGCGACGCGTGCTCCGCGTTCCTCCCCACGCGCCACGACCTCGTCGTAAACATCGCGTCGGACCTCCTCCGCACCGACCCAATCCGCGCGTACATGAAGTGCATCCAGGCAATCCAGCGCGAGAAAGCACAGCTCCCCCAGCTGCCGCCCGAGCAGAAAGAATGCACGCAGACATTCCTCACCACGCTCGAGTACATCAAGGCAAACTTCGAGGCCACGGACCTAATCCAGCAGCTCAAGGGCTACGTCCGCAAGCTCAAGAAGCTGCCGCCAGGCCGCGGCTTCTACCACACCGTGTTCGAGGCCCAATTAAAGCCGTCGTTCATCGGCTCCCGGCTCATGTTCAAGCTCCCCGCGGAAATTGAGCTCCTCGACCAATACGAGGTCAAGGGCACGCGCGTGACAATCTACAAGCACCCCGAAAAAATCGAGTACCTATACCACATCAACCCGCCCGAGTACTCCCTCACCCCCGAGCACTACTTCCTCTTGAGCAAGACAAAGGAAATAGTGAGCGAGTACCACCCCGAGGGCCTTGAGTTCACAGAGCTCGCGACGAGCAAGGACTACTTCATGCGCATCTACGAGACGACCATCGCAGACATCGCGCGGCAAAACGGAATCGAAGTCTCGCATACAGACATCCAGCAGCTCGCGCGCATCGTCGCGCGCTACACCATAGGCTTCGGCATGATGGGACTGCTTTTGTCGGACGAGCGGCTCACCGACGTATACATCGACGCGCCGCTCGGGCAGAAGCCCGTGTACATTGTCCACAGCGACTACGGCCCGTGCCAGACCAACGTGTTCTTCTCGGAAGAAGAGGCCAACTCCGTGGTCTCGCGCTTCCGCTCCCTGTCGGGCAGGCCGTTCGACGAGGCGCACTCTGTCCTGGACTTCGACCTGCACGAGTACCACACGCGCACGTGCACAATCGGCCAGCCGCTCTCGCCGGACGGCGTCGCGTTCGCCTTGCGCTTGCACAAGGGAACGCCGTGGACCCTGCCGCAGTTCATCGACGTGAAGATGGTGACGAACGAGGTCGCGGGACTGCTGTCATTCCTGATTGACGCGCAGGCGTCCTCGCTCATCGTCGGGAGCAGAGGCTCGGGAAAGACTTCATTATTAATGTCGCTCATGCTCGAAATCCTCCCCTCGCTGAGGGTCATAACTATAGAGGACACGCTTGAGCTGCCGGTCGAGTACATGCGCAAGACCGGGTACAACATCTGCCGGCTCAAGACAAGGAGCGCAATCTCTGTCGGCGCGATTGCGTCCGAGGTGTCGCCCGAGGACGCGCTCCGCACCGCGCTCAGGCTTGGCGACTCTGTACTCATCATGGGCGAGGTCCGCTCCAAGGAAGCGCTCGTGCTGTACGAGGCCATGCGCGTCGGCGCAGTGGGCAACGTTGTGATGGGCACAATCCACGCCGAGAACGCCTACTCTGTGTGGGACCGCGTTGTGAACGACCTCGGCGTGCCGAACACCTCGTTCAAGGCGACGGACATGTGCATTGTCTCCGCGCCAATCAGGTTCAAGGGAGCGCTGCAGAAGACGCGCCGCCTCGTCGAAATCACCGAGGTCGGCAAGACATGGTACGAGGACCCGGGCCGCGAGGGCGGCTTGATTGACCTGATGACGTACGACGCGACGAACGACGTGCAGACCGTGCACAAGGACAACATTTTCGAGAACTCGCAGTTCTTCAAGAAAATCCAGCGGAGGCGCGGCATGGACATCGACATGATTTGGGAGGACATCCAGCACCGCGCGTCCTCCAAGCAGTTCCTCGTGGACATGAAAAACGAGTACAAGATTCCCACGCTGCTCGAGGCGAGGTACACCGTCAGGATGAACGACAAGTACCTCCTGATGCAGGAGCTGTCGCGCCAGGAGCTTGGCAGTGTGGACTACCCCAAGGTGCTCGAGGACTGGAAGCAGTGGGTCAAGGACGGCTTCGTGAAAGAGCTGGTCTCGAGGAGGGATGCGCTTGCCAAGGTCAAGCCGGCGGCAAAAAAAGAGTGACTCCACTCCCAAAACGGACGTGGCAGAGCTCCTCTTCGGCGCGGGCAGGAAGAAGCCCAAGAAGAAAAAAGTGGAGAAGCAGCACTGGTACATCGGCTTCTGCAAGAGAGCGGCCAAGTCCTTCGGCAAGGGCGCGAAGAAGGAATTGACCGAGCAGTACAAGGTCGCGCTCGCCTTCCTCGGGTGGAAGCTGAAGCCCGAAGAAGTCAACGCCGCGCCGTTGGTGCCGATGTACTACGGCATGGCGCTCGCGTTCGTGTGGGCGCTGCTCAACCTGGTGTTCTCCGGCTTCATCAACGTTGGCCTTAAGCCGATTGTTATCCTTGGCACGGAAACAGGCCGCGGCGCAATCGAGGGCGGCTTCCTCCTGATTGGCCACCCGCTTTCGATGGGCATCCCGCTGTTCTGGTACCTCGCGCCGTTCGCCATCGCGTTCTACGCGATGTACTATATACAGTCCACGCCGATGCGCGAGGCAGAGAAGCTGCGCATCCGCTCGCTCACATTCATCCCCGAAATCGTGAACTACTTTGTCATGGCGATGAAGGTCACGCCCAACCTCGAGCGCGCGATTGCGTTCGTCGCGGAGCACGGCCAGGGCCGCGTCGCCGAGGACTTCAAGTCGCTGCAGTACGACATCCACGTCGGCAAGTACCGGACCGTCGAGGAAGCTTTGGACAACCTCGCGTGGAAGTGGGGCGACTACTCCCCGGAGTTCAAGCACGCACTGATGCTCATCCGCTCCTCAGTAATGGAGGCGGACGAGGGCAAGCGGAACGACCTGCTGGACAAGGCAATCACGGACGTGCTCGAGGGCATCCAGGAAAAAATGGACTTTTATTCCCGCGCCATGCACCAGCCGAGCATCTACCTCTACTACTTCGGCGTGCTGCTCCCGCTCCTCCTAATCATCATCATCCCTGTCGGCGCGATGATGGGCGGCGGCGGCATCGCGTGGCTCGCGGGCGCCATACCCCTCGCAATCATCTACAACGTGATGATTCCGGCCGCGTCGTTCCTCCTCGCGAAGAGCATTCTCGGGAAGCGGCCGCCGACGCGGGACGTCCCAAAAGTCCCCGTGGGCATGCCCGGCCTCCCCAAGCCGGGGTGGTTCAGCATCGGCGGGAGCCAGCTGCCCGTGACGTTTGTCGCCGCCGCGATTCTCGTTGGAATTGTCGCTGCGTCGTTCCTCGCGACGCCCATACTCGACCCCATGCCGCGCGTGTTCGAGCCAATGTACGACTCGTACTGCCTCATCGGCTCGCCGACCGGCCTGTGCATCCCGTACCTCCAGTACGCCGGCATCCTTTTGGGCATCGTGGCCGCGTTCGGGTTCCACATGTGGTCGAACCACAAGGACCGCTGGGCCATGCAGCGCGAGATAATCCAGATGGAGAACGGGTTCCAGGAGACATTGTACATACTCGCGTCCCGCCTCGGCGAGGGAAGGCCGATGGAGGACGCGATGAAGCACGCGGCAGAGTTCATCCCCAACTCCCCCGCGACCAAGCGCATTTTCCTGCCGACGCTGCACAACATGCGCATGCTCGGCATGACAATCAAGATGGCTTTGTTCGACGAGGCGTACGGCTCCTTGCGGTTCATCCCGAGCGGGTTCATCAAGGGCACGATGCGCATCGTGGTCGACTCGCTGGGCCTGGGCGTCCAGACCGCGGCCAAGTCACTGATTTCCCTTTCCCTCCAGCTCCGCGCCATGCAGAAAGTCGAAAAAGCGCTCAAGGCAATGCTTTCGGACATCACGAGCATGATGAGCACGATGAGCATGTTCATCGCCCCGGTCGTGCTTGGAATCACCATCGCCTTGCAGCAAATCATCATGGGCGCGATGAAGTCCATGGGCGAGGCGGGCTTAGGGCAGCAAAGCACTGCGAACGTCCCCGGCATGAGCGCGTTCAAGATGCCCGAGCTGGGGGGCGGCGAGGCGCTCGAGGCCGCCGCGACGCAGGCAGAGCTATTGTTCATAATCAGCTTTTACATGGTCGAGATAGTCGTAATCCTCATGTACTTTGCCTCGCACGTTAACGAGGGCGACAACGAGCTCGCGTTCAAGATGGCGATTGCGCAGGCGCTGCCGATTGCGATGGCGATTTTCTTTGGCGTGACGTTCATGGCAATGAAGATGACGGCGATTGGGATCTGATTGGCTAATGAAGCTACCGAAAATAGGCTCGCGCGGGCAGCAGTGGGAAGTGATGAAGCTTTTGCAGGGCGGAGTCATCGCTGTGCTCATGCTCATCGTGGTCTATGGCGTGGTGAGCTCCGTCCGGGGCCAGACGCCGCGCTCTGACGTTTATTCCGTGTCATGCGAAATCCTGGGCTCTGCCTACGCGGCGAGGGGCACGGGCGAGCGGTTCGTGCGCGAGGCCCTGCTGGTGGAGCAGGAAATCTTTTCCGAGGCCCTCGTCCAGTGCTCGGGCCTGCCGTCCGGGACATCGGTGAAGATGATGTGCAAGCACGCCTTTTGTTTGCACGACGGAGAGCCCCTGAACCGGGGGAGCGACTGCCGGCTGCACTCGCCGTGCTCGTCAATGGAGTTCGTGGCGGGCGATACCATCAACGTCTGTGCCGTCTGCGACGAGGGCGAGTGCCGCATCTGGTTCGGCGAGAGCGAGTGCTAACCTTTATATACCTCGCCTCTGTTATCCAAAAACGAGGTAATGCTTTATGCAACGTGGACAAGCATTTGATGCATTCAAGCTTCTGATAGCCGCTGTCGTGGCAGGCGCCATTTTGGTCATCCTGCTCTCGATGATTAGCGGGTTCGTGCCTGTGGGCCAGGACCCACTGACGGTCATGGGGCAGGAGCTGAACAAGGTCAAGAAGGGCGGGGTTTGCTCGACTTCTTCCCAGGTAGTCCAGTTCAGCGATGGCCAGGAGTTCAGCGCGGACGCAGTGGCCCGTGAGGCAGGAATCAACTTGGGCCAGGTGCAGTTCTGCTGCAGCGGCGTTGAAGACGAGGGGGGCAAGTGTGATGGCTATATGTTCGACGACGAGGACGCGTTCGACTGTGATGAAGCGTCATTACTGGTAACCGCACAAATGTCCGGCAAAGTCCGTTCTTGTTGCCCAATCAGCAGTGATGCGCCCTGCGTCATTGGCTTCAAGGCAAGCAGGTAGATTAGCAATGCTTTGGATGCTGAAGGCACTGTTCAGGGATAATCGGGGCGACGTGAACTGGACCCCGATTTATCTCCTTATTTTGGCAGCCATCGCAGCAATACTCTTGATTAGCGTAATCAAGCCCATGTTCCAGAGCGCGGTCTCCAGCGCGTCAGCTGGCTTGCCCTAACCAGGGAAGGGGGACACCCCCCAGCCCTGGACGTTGACCTACGGCCAACGTCAACCTGCACGGGATACCTGACCCCCGCAAGCTCGCTTGCGCTCGCAGTTTTTTTTTCCGTCAACGCTTTTCCACCGGGCGAGCGGAGCGAGTAACAGGAAAAGGGTTGTTATAATCTGCGGTGGCCAGCGCGTCTGCTACGATGCCGCGAGTATTTTGCTTGTGTATGGGATGATAATGGAGCAAGGCAAACAATTTGGTAAATTATCGATTCGACAAGGTAGTCACGGATAGTACAATTTCAATCTGGAAAACGGTGGTTGATGTTCGAATCCAGTCTATGCCCCTACTTGATGCCTCGGCAAGTTATATCAGTCATCTTTAAATACCTGTTTTTGTGTGTGTATAAGGGGGGATAAAATGAGTGTCACGGAAAAGTACAAAGAAGTAGTTCACTACATAATCCAAGAATGCCAAAAATCCCCCACCTTTGGCATGACTCTCTTATACAAACTCCTCTATTTCACAGACTTCGATTATTACGAGCTCAATGGAACATCTATTACGGGTACTGACTACCGCAGAATCCCTTTGGGGCCAGCACCTTGCGACATAGACATAGTTCTTTCACAACTAAAGGCAGAGGGTGCAATAAAAGAAACCCGCCTAGAATTTAGCGGGGTAAAACAAAGACGGCTTATTCCACTAGAGCCCGCAAAACCTGAACACCTTTCCGCCATTGAAATAAAACATATTGACAACGAAATCCAAAAATACTCTGGTTGGACAGCTAGGAACATCAGCGCTTTTTCTCACGAAGACATGCCCTTCAAAGCAACAGAGGAAAATGAACTAATCGACTACAAACTAGTGTTTTATCGGGGCGATAAGTTTTCTGTAAGGCAAGAAGAATGACATTCAACATAGGAAGCGTTCCAGAGTTCGATAAAGACTTAAAACGCTTGTCGAAAAAATATCGAACGTTGGATAGCGACTTCGAGACTTTTCAGAAAGCGTTGGCCGTTGACGGCCCAGCTCTTGTTGGAGTTGTTAGGATTAGTGGTTTGGGGGAGAATGTTCATACGCCCATCTACAAGGCAAGAAAATTCTATTGTCAGGAGCTCAGGAAGACTAGAAGCGGGTTCAGGGTAATATACGCCCATGTGTGTGCTGAGAACAAGATAACCCTTCTTGAGATGTACCACAAGAACAAACAAGAAAATGAGGATAAGAAACGAGTCTTCAAGTATTTTGGTGAACCTAGTCCTTGATTAATTTGTCGCAGGGCCTGGGCTGTTGGGTAAAGCTTGTCTGCTTAAGTAAAGCATTTAAACACCCCCTTCTTTGTTTTTGGTTATGGCCAGTCGCGGACAGGAAGAGGCGCCCTTCTCGCTTTTGCTTGCTGTGGCGATGATGGCGCTCGTCATCCCCATAGCCGCCTACATGTTCCAGGGGTTCCAGGCGTGGGAGTGCCAGCAGCGCATCGAGAACAACATGGAGACCTTCGCGCGCGAGCTCGAGCTCGCCGCGACGCTCGGCGGCGGCAAGCGCGTCGTGGACATAGACCTTTCCCTCTACGCGTGCCCGGGCGTGCACGTCGACAACTTCACACTGAAGAATCCTGGCCAGGACAGGTGCCAGGAAGTGTGCCACGACCCCAATTGCAGGATATTAGAGGCGGTGTACGAGGAGTTCGACGACGAGACAGGGGAATCGCTGGGCTTGTCCGTGGCCTCGCAGCCGGTGTGCGTGCGGATTCCGGTGAACGTTGACTTTTCGACCCTGGACTGCGACCCAAGCGAGGGCTATGAGCCGCTTGCGGGCGAGGGCCTCGCGCCGGGCTATTACCGCATCGCACTCATCAAGGAGGGCTACCGCGTCCGCGTGTGCAGGGTCCCGGTTGAGAGGTTTGGCTGATGAAGAAAGGCCTCGGGATGTGGATAATGAGCAAGCTCGTGCTCATGATTTTCCTATTCGCCTTGGTCCTTGTCCTCACCTTGTTCATGCGGGTATACAGCGACAAGATAATTTCTGACACTGCGCAGAGCTACACTCTCCTGTGGAGCGAGGTCGCGAACGGCGCATTGCTTTACCGGTCGAGCAGCGACAGCGTGTTCCTCCCCGACATAATGCGGGTGCGCGAGGCGAACCGCGAGTACACTGTGATGGTGCAGAAGGTCGGGAGCGAGCGCGCCGTGTTCTTCCTGGCGTGGTACAAGCACGAGACCGCGGAAGACATGCGTGGGGAGGGGTTCGCGGCGGCGACGGCAATCAACATGCCGTCGGCGGTGGCTGGCGACGGCAAAATCCTGTTGTTCGAGGGCCTGGAGGGCGAGGTCGGGTTCGAGGAGCCGCTGGACCCCAGCGTGCTGATGGTTCGGCCGTCCGAAAGGGTGGGCAGGGACACGACGCTTTTGTTCACGCGGAAGGACGAGTACTTCTGCGTCGGCACGATAAAGGAGGGAGTGTCTGTCGAGCACTCGGTAAGCCTGTTCGGCGACTGCTGCCAGAAGGACTGGGATGATGTTGATGGCTGCTACTAGGGGCTACATCGGCCCGCTGGGCGACGACTTCCCCGCGATTTTCCCGATAGCCATGGGCCTTCTCCTTTTCTTTTCCGCCATCACGCTGACGTACGACTATTACAACACCAAGCACGACGCCGCGCTTTTGCTTGAGGCCAACACCGCACTGGCAAAAGCCGCGCGCGCCCAGCTCGTGTTCACGCAGGACTACTGGGACGAGGAGGGCGGCGTGTGCGACTTGATTGACAAGACCAAGGCGAACTACGGCGTGCGCGCCAAGGCCGAGCTACTGCAGTTCGAGCGGCTGGGCCCAACGAAATACGACTTCAACAAAATAAGGAAAATCGATGGCAAAACCCTGGGCGACAACCCGTGCGTTGACTACGAGGACGACGACCGCAACCCATTGCCGTACGAGGGCGACTTCTTCATTTCCCTGACGTACCCAATCCTGCTGAAGTCTGGGAACGGCCAGGAGATAGCGACGCTGGTGGTGACGACGTGGATGTAAAGCGCGGCCAGGCAGTGGTCATCGACGGCCTGTTCTTCCTCATGATTTGCGGGTTTGCGGCGGCGACACTGTTGTGGGCGGGCTCTGTCTACGGCGACAAGAGCTTCGAGGCCTACCGCTACATTTACATGACGGACTACACAGGCGGCGCGATGGCTGTGCTGAGCAACCTCGACTACGAGTACACGGTTTCAATCGGCGGCAGCTCCGCGGCCGTGAAGGCGGCGTGGCTCGACGAGCTCGGGTCGTACATGCTTGGCGAGTTCAACGAGACCGACGCGCGGTACAAGGTGATGCGTGGGCACTGGGATACGCTGTGCAGCCAGGCGCCTGCGCCGCTATTGCTCACTGTCTACTCTGAGTACGAGGGCACTGCCCGCGGCACGCAGGAGGAGCCGCTCTACTTCGCGTGCGGCGAGGGAGACCGCAGCCTATTGAAGGCCCTCGAGGACGAGGACGGCGAGCTCAACATCTTCAAGTACCCGTACTATTCGTCGGACATTATGTCCAAGTCCTGCTCCACCCTGCGGTGCATAATGGACATAAAGATTTATTACTGAAGTGATTATGGTGTAGCGGGATGATGATTGAGCTCTATTTCACGTTTTTCCAGATGGTGCTGGAGTACGGCGACTACCCTGCCATGCTGATAATGGCTTTCCTGACGTCGCTCGTGGTGTTCGCGGCGGCAGTCGTGGCAAAGCTCGCGCTCGGCAAGGTAAAGCCGTGGTACTTCTCGGCTTTCCTCGTGACAGAAGGGTATTTCCTGCTGGCGCAGGTGTTCCTCGCCTTCTTCTATTCCACAGAAATAGGCATCCTCACGTTTTTCGAGCCAGCGACTTATACTTATCTCGTCTTCGTCCTCCCCATGGCAATGGCGTACCGCAAGGCCATGGAGAAGTGGCCAGTCCTGCCGTGGCACTTCATGGTCTACGGCCTTTCCCTGCTGGCGTCGCTGGTGTTCTGGTACTTCGCGGTGTTTGTGTTCGGCATCTTCGCTCTGGCATAGCTTTTATGCAGTGCTGCCCACAACAAGCACGGGGAGAGAGTTATGGCTGTAGTATATGTCGATACTAATGTCTATCTTGACTATTTTGAAAACCGCTGTGACCGGCTGAGGCCGCTCGGCGAGTTTGCCTTCCAATTTTTTAGGAGGGCGCTGAAATGTGAATTTGAGATTGTAATGTCAGACCATGTCATGGATGAGCTCGAGTCAGTTGTTTCTATTGAAACGATTGACATGTTTCTTGAGCCACTAAAAAAGAAAAATAAGATAAAGCTTGTTTTTGTGGAGCAAGCAGACGTCAGGAGGGCAAAGCGTTTGCCGACTCACTGGCAGGATGCGCTCCACGCCGTACTGGCCGAGAAAGCCGGAGCTGAGTTAATTGTAACCCGCAATGCTAATGACTTCGCCGGATTATTCCAGGCCGTATTTCCTGAAGATGTCTGACCGGTCCTTCTGGATGTTTTTTTCCGCCCACGCCTGGCGTTCCTTGCGAGTCATTCTTTTTATTGGCTTGACGCTCCCCTTCAACTTCTCAAGCTTGCGGATGGCGACCATGGTCTCGTATTCCTCGTTCATCCGGCGAATGCTTTCCCTCACGTATTCTTGGACATTGCTGAACCCGAACTCATTGGCAAGGGCCTTTGCTTCCTTGTAGGCCAGGTCAGGAATGCGCAAGTGCACCATCTTCCCCATGATACTATTTGATACCTAATTGGTATTTATGCGTATTGGTGGTGGGGGGGCATTAAACAACCCTTTTTCTGTTACAGGGGGTTAGCAGGCAAGCTAACCCCCTGAACGGCGGAAAAGCGTTGATGGAAAAAAGGGAGCGACATTTATATACTCTCTAATGGTATAATCCTAGTATGGATAGGGCGTCCGCTGTGTTCATCGCGTTCCTCCTAATGTTCTCGCTGCTCACGCCATACACTGTGATGGCGCAGGAGAACGGCGGCGAAGAAGTGCCGGTGGCAGTGGTCATCCCTGCGAACGCGACTGGCTTCTGCCCGATTGGCCAGGCGCTTGAGGTCGTGAGCCTCGACTACCGCCAGGCCACTGCGCTGCAGGGCATCGTGACGCAGGACATCGCGACTTCTGCCGAGGAGTACCGCAGGCAGGCCGCGCTCGAAGAGCTCGGCGTGGACACGCGGGGCGACCGCGCGAAGGTCGCGGACAAGTACAACTTTTATTTCATGGGCCCGGACGGGACCGTGTTTTACTACGAGGTCCTGGACGACTTGATGAAGCCGAACAACGGCTACTTGATTGGCACCGAGATAACCGGCCGCATCGAGTACGGCGGGCACTTGCGCGAGAACCTGGCGATGTGCGGCAAGACGCCCGCGAATGTAACGACTTCGCCGTGCTCGGACAACGCGGACATAGTGAAGCGCGAGAGCTATTTCGACAGCGTCAAGGCCGCGGCGTCTTCTCCGGACGCGAAGGCGCAGCTGATTTCGGTGGTCACGACCCTCGCGCCGATGGAGGAATTGACTCCGGCGGACGTGCTGAACATTGGGCAGTCGCGCCTGCGGATGACGAGCTTCACCACAACGATGGCGACGAGCGGCCCGGGCTCCGCCGTATTTGTATTGCCACAAGCCCTCGTGATGTACACTGCGGCGATGAAGAAGCTCGACATGATTGACATCGCGCTTGCCGTGGTCGCGATGGGCTCGATTTTCGCGAACCAGGGCCGCATGGCGAAGGACCTGGGCATGGAGGACACTGGCTTCTGGAAAAAAATCAAGGGAATGTTCAAGGCCAACAACCCCACGAACGAAATCCTGGACGAGGCGGGCCACCTCCGCTACGCAGAAAACATTGTCGACAATTCAGCCGACTTCACGAGGTACATTGACGAGGCGCAGGAGCTCATAATTACCGGCAAGGACCCGAAAAAAATATTCCGCGCCACCGAGAACGCCCTGACAGAGGCAAAGAACTACAAGAACTCAATCAAGACCCTGAGCTCAAGGTACGACGACATGATAAAAAGCCTTGGCAAAAACTCCAAGCTGTCTGATGACGCAATAGGGGCTCTATTCCACAACTCCGACGACATGACGGCCTTCTTGAAGGCGAACGGCTATACTGATGAAGTAGCCCAAGAAATAATCAGCCTGAGGGTGACTGCGGGCCACATTGACGAGCAGTACGAGGCCGCCGCCGGCCTCTTTAGGGCGAAGGGAATGCCTTCACCAGAGTACGGCAGTGCCTTGGAGACGCTCCGCTCGATGACTGCGGGCGGAGAGCAGGTGTCTGGGATGGAGGTCCGTACGCCTTTCATGCTTTTAACCGAGGGCGGGCCCCCCGGAGGAATACCGTATGAAGTAGGCGACGTATTGACAGGCGCCAAGTGGCAGGACTTCGTAACGCAGCACAACCAATACGTAAAAAACTTCCATCCACATTCAGTGAAAGTGCTCGAGCCGAACACAATCGGCTACCTGGGCACGCACTATAACAGGCAGTACGGCGGCGCCGAAGCCGCTGACACGCTTGGCTCCCTCATCTTCGGGAGCAGGGGCCTGAAGACGCGCTCGGCCACAAACCCCGCCAAGCAGTTCGTTGGCGCGTTCAAGGGCGGGGCCAGGGCCGGCGCGGGCAGGGACGCAATCCTTGGCAGTGGCACGCTCGCCAAGGTGTCATCCCTCGCAATGCGCTCGCTCGGCGCGGGCATTCTGTTGGGACCGGCGACCAAGGCCATGATGATTGCGCGCGGCCTGCACTTCGTCAACGACCTGTTCTTCCGCCAGGGCTTCTTCGAGCTCACTGGCTCGGGCCTCACGCTCCGCTTCGACAAGGACGAAGTCGGGGGCATCTATTCCGACGAGTCGGTCGTCGTGCTCCTGGCCCAGAACTCGCTCGTCCGCGGGCTCCTAACGTCCTACATGGGCGGCGAGCTCGGCGCAATCTTCTTCGGCCTGCTCGGCGACGCCAGCGGCACGCTCGAGCCACTAACCAACAAGGCCAACCTGCTCGGCGACGTCCTCTTGTTCGGCGGCATAATGTACCCGCCAGCCGGCGGAGTCATCGAAGTGGTCGAGGAAAACCCGAGCGGCACCACGCACATCGAGCAAAAGGAAAACTATTACATCATGCACATCCGCGAGTGGGACGACCACGTCTTCTCCGCCGTGGAAGACGTGCGCACCATGGAGAAGAGGAGCGACGAGGGAAGCATCGTCACCGCCATGGGCATGTGGACCCACAAAGTGGACCTCTACGGCCACATGTACTCGCAGGAGGACATGCCGGCAGGCGTCTTCACCAAGGCAGACCCCTTCATAAGCAAAATCGGCACGTGGGGCGTCTACTCCAACCTGCTGATTTCGTCGTCGGCCTACTACATGTTCTTCTCGCCAGGCCACATGACTGTCACGGGCAAAGCGTTCTCGATGCTCGGCATGCCCCTCGGCGCGTTCCTCACGGCCAAGGGGAGCATGCTCGCGGGCAGGGAATTCCTCACGTCGCAATATACCTCGATGGAAAAGCTCGCCGCGTGCATCGCCCAGGAAGAAAACCGCACCACGCTGGAGGCGTTCAAGGAAGAGGCAATCGAGGCCACCATCCCGGTCACGCAGCCGTTGAGGGAGCTAATCAGCGAAAAAATCGAGCCCGAGTACGAGTGCGGCAGGGCGTCGTGCGAGCAGGCGCTGAACGACTGCCTCAGGAACGAGGGAATGAGCTCCGCGGGAATGGCGGTCACGGGCGCGCTCGGCTACGCCGCTCTCGGCCCGGTCGGCATAGCAGCCGTCACCGTGGTGGACGTCGCAATGTCGATTTACAAAATCCAGTTGAGGAAATACTGCCTCGAGACCCTGGCGAGCTGCGACGAGCACACCTTCACCATCGTGGGCGCCGCGCAGTACAGCGACCCCGCACTGATTGCGGAGCAGCAGCAGAGCGAGCAGCTCAAGGGGCTGCCCGGCCTAGAGGAGCTGCCAATCAATGACTTCCTCGACGCGACCGGCCTCGGCAATGTCACGAACCCGCTCCAGGAGTTCTCGCAGCAGCAGCTCAACGTGCACACCGAGGGCTACGGCGCGTCTGGCAGGATAGCGTTCGACGAAGTCTTTTACACCCACCTGCAGGACGTCTCAATCCAGTGGCTCGAGGGCAACCTGCCCGTGAACCTGTGCTCCTTGGACGACAAGGGCGACCCCGAGGAAGAGAACTGCCTCAAAATCAACGGCGACTCGGTGATGGTGGGCGGCAGGACAATTGTCACGGACGAGCTCGTGCCCTTCAAGTGGATGGACACCGAGCTGCCGGCGCTGGTCATCCCCAACACCGCAGTGGTGGTCAACATAGCCAATGCCGGCGACTGCACGCTCTTCACGGTCGACAAGACGGGCACGCGCCTCTTGCTGCACGAGGACGTAATCAGCAAGTTCGAGTCAGAGGGCTTTGACGAGGTCGCGAGGATGCTCGGGACGCTCCGCGTAATCAACACAGACGAGGGCTCGATTTATCCGAGTGTTGACTACAACGGCGACTTCCGCCTGGAGCACGACCGGCCGGACGGCTCGTTCGGCTACAGCGAGGAGGGCGTCGAAGTCACGGCGTCCGCGAACGTGCTGTTCAAGAGCGACAGCTTCGGCTTCGAGTCCGCGGTCTTCACCGGCGGCTCCATCATCAAAAAGGGCGACAAAATCTATATTCTTCCCAAGTTCTTCATGCCCGAAATGAGCGGCAAGCAGTGGCTCCAGTACACGAAGGGCACGCCGTTCCGCAGCGACACGGGCGAGGCCCTCGAGGTGCTGGACGCGGTCGGGAATGTAATCGGCCTCGACGCAGCCCTTGCGAGGATTCCGGGCGGCGAGAAGCTCGGCACCATCACGCGGCTCGACGCGTGGAAGGACGTGAACGGCGACGGCAAGGTCCAGGACGACGAGCAGGCCGGCTGGCGCTTCTACACGGACGAAAAGAACGAGTCCAAGTTCGAGATGTGGTACAACGGCGAGAAGGAAGTGTACGACGCGGACCAGATTGAGATTGACGAGGAGACTGGCAGCATCCGCGTGTACGAGAAGGACCAGCCGCACGTCGAGGCGAACCTGTTGAGGGAGCTCGAGACCAAGGTGGACTCGCTGGGTCGCACCTTATTGACAATCCGCGACGGCCAGGGCAACCTCTTGCTGGAGGAGGCGCTCGTCACTTACCTCAAGGGCACGGGCGGCGCAATCCGCTACGACGCGGACAACAACAACTATATTTTCGTGAACGGCCAGCCCGTTGAATTAAACAACGACTTCAAGCTCAACGGCTTCAACCCAATCACGGGCAGGACCGACCCGCCGCTGCTCCAGCCGAGCAGCGCCCGCGCCGCGGTCTCGCCGTACGAGGAAGGCGAAATCGAGCCGCCGGCAGTGCCGCTGCACGAGGAAGGCATTGGGCTCCTGCTTTACGCCCTCGTGCTCGCCGCGGGGATGTACCTGGTCTACTACCGCAAGACTTAGGGAGTGTTTTTCTATGGAACCTGTTAGGGATATTCATGCAACTGGGAATGTCGAAGAGCTGATGAGGCAGTACCGTGACTCGGGCGGCTTCACGGCAAAAAAATTGGGGGTGGCTGCCGACATCTACAAGAAGATGCTCGGCGACGACTGCACAAAGTTCCTGTCGTTCCCGGCGTGCATCACCGCAACGGGGACGCGCGGCATCATCGCTGAGATGGTCAAGGAAAAAATGGTGGACGTTGTTGTCACGACTTGCGGCACGATGGACCACGACCTCGCGCGACTGTGGCGCGACTACTACCACGGCTCTTTCCAGGCGGACGACGCGGAGCTGCACCGGAAGGGCATCAACCGGCTGGGGAACGTCTTCGTCCCAAACGATTCGTACGGCATTATCCTGGAGCAAAAGATGCAGGAAATCCTCCCGAAGCTGCACAAGCAAAAAGCCGAGTGGTCCACGCGCGACCTAGTGTGGGCTTTTGGCGAGGCAATCAAGGGCGAGGAAAAGGCAGAGGAGTCAATCGCCTACTGGGCGTGGAAGAACAAGGTCCCTGTGTTCCTGCCCGGTCCGTTGGACGGGGCGTGGGGCTCGCAGCTCTGGATGTACTGGCAGGACGGCAACAAGGACTTCAGGCTGAACCTGTTCGAGGACGAGCAGGCGCTTAGCGAAATAGTCTTCGACGCGAAGAGCACGGGCGCATTAATAATTGGCGGCGGCATCAGCAAGCACCACGTGATTTGGTGGAACCAGTTCCGCGGCGGCCTGGACTACGCGGTCGGCATCACGACTGCGGCGGAGTGGGACGGCTCGCTCTCCGGAGCCAGGGTGCGCGAGGGAGTGTCGTGGGGCAAGGTAAAGGAAGACGCCAAGTACGTTACTGTCGAGGGCGACGCGACAATACTGCTGCCGCTGCTCGTGAGTGCTGTAAAAAAGTAGCTACTTCCGCTTCACCTGCTTTTTCTTGACTTTCTTTTTGGGCCCGCCGAACTCTTCGAGCGGCGGGGTCCGCAAGTATTCCACCTTTATCTGGGGAATGTCGCCTTTGGGGTCCACCCTGATGCGGAACTTGTAGTCCCGCCCAGCAGCGTTTTTTTCTGCTTCGGCCCTAAAGCCCCCCAGGAGATTGCTGGCTTTTTTGGGGCCGTGGAATCCAAGTGACTCGGCGTCCATGTCAAAGCCCTTGACGACTTCGACTTTTCTCTGGTACTTTTCGTTTTCATGGCCGTCGACAAAGGGCTTCATCACCACGCCTATTTGGTTGGGGCTGAGCTCCTGGACGAGGCTTGCGACGCCTTCGTCCTCCATAAGCTCTTTCACTCTCGACTTCCAGTTGCCGGGCCGCTCGTATTTCTCGTCCAAGTATCCGCTCGCCATTTCTTCCTTCGTGAGCTCGTTGTCCACCCACCTCTCGACAAGCTGCTTGAAGCCCTCCCAGTCCTCATCCCTTTCAGCCAATCAGTTCACCGAATACAATTAGGCAGTCCCGCATTTAAACGCTTTTCGTGACGTACAGCTCCTTTTCTTTAGAAAAGAAAAGTAGCTGGCAGTCAAAAGAAACTATTTGAGCTATACCGACTTGGTGACGTAGGGGAATGCAAACAGGTTGTCCGCGATGTGCAGCGGCGGCCTCGCGTCGTCGACCTTGAGGTTGCCGCTCTCGTCCACGTATTCCTCGTTGGCCGAGATGGCGACGACTTTGCCGATGACCATGATGTGGTCCCCCGCCTTTTTCGAGAACTCTTCGTAGCACTCGATGTGCGCCACGCACTCCGAGAGCCTCGGCGGCCGCACCTTTTCGGATGGCTCGGTCTTGAGCTTGGCCTTGTCGATTTTGCTCTCGTTCGGGTCCCACTTGCCGCCCGCAATCCAGAGCTTGTCAAGGATTTTCTCGGTCGGGATGTTGATCACGAACTCTTTCACGCGCGTCATGGCCCAGTACGAGTGCTTGTTCACGCCCACGCTCAGCATGATGAGCGGCGGGTCGAAAGAGACAGGCGCCACGAACGAGAACGGGGAGACGTCTGTGCGGCCCTTTTCATCGATTGTGGTGACTAGCACTGTTAGCTTAGGCGACATGAGCCTGTAATAGTCCTGCAGACGCACGTTCCTAATTACCCGCCCAAAGTATAAAAGGCTTACTAGGGGCGGAATAGCAGTTGGGAGTGGCAACCGGCCTAGGGGGGGCGTCGATTACCGCCGGCCTAGGGGGGATGCCAATCGCCACCGGCCTAGGGGGGATGCCAATTGGCATCCCCCTAGTCCAATGCGTATCCCCTAATTAGTCAGTAGAAAACTCACCCGTACATCGGCGTCTTTTCCTCGGCTTCCTTGTACCTGAGCTTGCCGAGCTTGATTTGGCTGAGCATTTTCTTCATCTTGCCCTCGATTTCCTTGGCCTCGGTCAGGAGGTCAGCGGTCTTTATGTCGTAGCCGAGGAACTTCTCGAGCTTTTCCAATAGCTCTGCCGCTGCGCCGGGGTCGGGGTAGCCGTGCTCCGTCTCTATCAATAGGCTCATTGCCGGGAACTTGATGGCGTTGCACTTGGCCATGAGGATGCCGGACACGCCGGTGGTGACGCCCTCGGTGATTACCTTTACCTTCTGCTTCTCGAGGTCCTTGAGCATTGTGGGCGTGGACGCGATGCCGTAAATCTCGGACTCGACAGGGGGCTCGTTGCTCTTCTGCCGCGACGTCATTCCAGCGAGCGAAATTATCCTTTTTATCTTGTTGTCCTTGGCCCACTTGATGATTTGGTCCGCGATGTCGTACACTGTGCTGGCCGGCACCACGAATTCCGAGAACAATAGCACTGTCTTGTGCTGGTGGTCCACGTAAATCCTGGCTGGGAACAGGGGCTCGCCCTTGTGGATGGACGCCATGGGCGGGAAATGCCTTGACATCAGGTAGCCCATCTGCTTGGTCTTCTGCCTCTCTGCAAGGTAGCCCACAGCAATCGTGCCAATCAGTCCGATGCCTGGGAACCCCTCCACGAGGGTGTATCCCTCGACGTTTTCAGGGTTGGTTGTTACTATCTCCACGAGGAGCTCTTTTTCTGCCATAAAACCACTTATTCGCCCCGTGTTTAAAAAGCTAGCGGAATGTTTTCGCGCTCAGGCTGGCGAGCCGCACGTCGATTACAGCGCCAATTTGCTGGGCCTTTAGGAGGTAGTCCTGCCTGTCCTGGGCGCGGAACTGCACGAGGACATTGCTCTCCCCGGCGAGGGCGTGCACCGCTTCCACACCCCCCACCATTTTAAGTAGCTTCGGCGCCGCCTCGGTGGGGTCGCTTGCCTTCCCTACCGCGAAGCACGCGAACCCTGCGAGGTGTTCGTCCAGGGCAGCGCCGAAGCCAGAAAAAGCCCCACCGCGCTCCAGCCTCTTCAGCCTGGATTGCGCAGTGGAGACGGGTATCCCAAGAGCATGAGCAATTTGGGTTATCCGCGGGCTCCAGTAGTCAGGGTTGCGAAGAATCTCGAGCATCCTACGGTCATCCGCGGTTATCTCCATAACTCATACGTTAAAACAACTATTATATTTATTATTTACGAATAGTAACTGCAATAAAACAAAATAAGCGTATTTCATACGAAGAATCCAGCCAATGCGGGGTTTGGGTGTTGGGGGATGTGTCAGCTAGTTTTGTAGCCAAACTTTCTGTCGTATTTTTTGTGGCCCATGACGTCGAGGACAATTCCAATTAGTTCGACTTGGTCCCCTACGATGGTGTAGAGCATTCGCCAGTAGTTGTCGAGGTCTAGTTTCCAGAGGTTGTTTATCCCGTATTTTTTGATGTATTCTTTTGGCCAGAGGTTCCCCGGGATTTTTTTGCCTGCCGTGACTTTGGTGGCGACTTTTGCGATTCCCTTGTCCACTATTTTGAGTAGGTAGGTGGCTTCGCCGTTTCCTTTTTCTGCTCGTTGTTGTAGTCTCACGAATTCTTCATTGAATTCTGGGCTGAGTTTCACGGAGTACATTAGCGCACCCGCACACTTTCTTTGAGTAGTTTTTTGAGTTTGGGGTTGTCGGCGAAGACCCACACGATTTTTCCGTCTTTGTCGACCAAAATTTTTCCGGAGCTCTCGAGGTAGTCGAGGACCAGGTTGAGTGTCCGCCCCATTACTTGCCTTGGGAGGTGTCTCCCCAACTGCGTCCTGGATCGGTACTCCCCGGCTTTTTTTATGGCGTCTTCTATCATGAGCACGGTGTCAAGCCGCGGGTAATGTACTTGGGTTTGCATTGTTTTTGTGACCACTCCAACAACCTATAAACTTATACCCTATAAGTTTATACATAGTTGTTTATATGGCTTTCGGTGCGCAGCTCCCAACCGCTAAAGCAGTGGCATAAGATGTTTTATGGGGTTCTAGTGGTTGGGGGTGAACCCACCCGATGGCGTTCAACCCCCAACTCTTAAAGTGGTGAGAATCAGCACAGGAATAGTGTTTTGGTTGTTGGGAGTTACAACCCCAAGGCCTAGGCCCGCTTTTTCCTCGTCTTTGTAGTCTTAAAACCAACTACTTTTTCTTTGTTTTTTTAAGACTACAAACGTTGGGCTCCACCGGGCAGTGCCCAACCAATTCAGTTCACACGAACATCACTGCCCTGGCAAGCATGAACAAAGCCATTGACAGCGGCACGAGCACCGCGATGTAGACAATCGCCTTCTCTGTGCTGTTCTCCTGGTATGCCACGAACAGCGACGCGAGAACCGCGTACTCCACTATATAGAACTGGCTCCCCAACAATGCGCTCGCCAGCATCTCCCCGGGGTTGGCGGGCCCTAGCCCCATGTCGGCGAGGCCCACAAAGTCGAGCGAGCCCACCATGGACACCAATGCGCCGAGTATGAGTGGCACAATCACGCCCCCGGCGAGCAGGAGCGTGTACTTCTCTATGGCAGTGGTCGCGGCCTGCTCCCGCACGACTTCTGCCACGCCGCTGATTTCTTCTGCGGTCTCCCTGAGCGCGTCGCCCATGTTCGCGCCTGTCCTGTAGCCCTGCAGCACCAGGCCAACCGCCCGCTTCAGCAGCCGCGAGTCGTTGGAGTCAATCATTGCCTCGAGGGCCTCGTCCACGGGCACGCCGTTGGCCACCTGCATGTGCGCCTTCCCGAACTCCCGGGCCAGCGGGCTGTCGCCTTCCGACAATTCCTCGACAAGCGCCTCAATCGGCATGAGCGTGTTGGACGCAGCGCGGTAGAGCGCCTGCGGCAGCTCTTCCTCGATGAGGCCCTGCCGCCTCGCCCAGAAATAGGTCGGCACTGCGTAGGCGGCGGCAAGCGGCAAAAGCGCGAGGCCGCAGAACAAGCCGCCGCCGGCAAGGAACACTGCCACGAAAATCCCGCCGCTCGCCCACGCCGCGTGGCGCACCAGCTCGCCCGCGTCGCCCCACCCCAGGCCGCGGGCCGCCTTCTGCAGCTGTGCCATGGTCTTTTCCATCATGCGAAAAACGGCCTCTTCAGCTTTATGAACGCGAGTATCGCCAGGTCAATCGTTGGGAACGCGAGCACCGGTATCCAGAACGCGTCGCTGGGCGTGAGGCTAACGCTCATGAACGCCGAGCCAACGATTACGTACGCCTGGAACAGCGCCGGCAGGATGGCGGACACTGCTATAAAGACGAGCGAGTACACCGCAAGCTTTCCAGAGTACTCGCGGAGCGCGGCCTTCTGCATCGCGGCGATTTCCTCGCTGAGCTTCTTCAGCGCTGATGCGCCGCCGCGCTTCGAGTAAATGCTGTTCAACTGCATCACTGCCTTCTGGAGCTGGCCCGAGTCCACCCTCGCCACCATGGAGTTAAGCGCCTGCGGCACGGCCGCGCCGAACTCCACTTCCTTAAGTGCTATCCCCACGTGCCTCGCGAGCCCGGAGCCCTCGCAGCTCTGCTGCAGGGCCTCTTCGAACGGCAGGCCCACTGCAATCAGCGTCGCCATGGAGCGGAGCGCGAGCGGCAGCTCGGCCTCGACCCTGCCGGCCAGCGACTTTTTCCTGTACCACGGGACCTTGTACACGGCGGCGAAGGAGAGCCCTGCAGCCACTGGCGCGGCCATGGGCCAGAACGCGACTGCCGCCACGAACGCCGCTGCCCCCGCCATCACGCAGTACTTAAGCCACTCTTCTTTCGTGTTCCGCATCTCTGCCAGTTGCAGGTCGCGCTCAAGCCCCGTGAACAGCTTCATTCACTTCCTCCACCGCTTCTGCAAAGTCTGTTGGCGAGTTCGCGAGCATGCCCTCGCGCCTCTGCCACTCCTGCCCGAGCCCGCTGGCGTCCAGCGAGAACGCCTTCATGATTTTTTCTGACACTCCGCCACTCCCAACCTTTACAAGCGCGTCTTTCGCCGCGTCGTAGTCGAACAGCTTGTGCGGACGGGCTTGCCCGTTGTGGTGCACCTCGCTTATCTCCATCACCCTCCGCAGCTCCCGCGTCTCTTTTTTCTCTGGGTCGTACTTGTCCCACCTCTTCTGCACCACCAGCAGGTCAATCGTCGGCAGGTCGTGGTCGCTTATGCCCAAGGCCTTGAGCCGGTTGATTGCTTCCCTGCCGCTCAGGGCGTGGAACGTCGCGACGCTTCCCTTGCCCTGGCCCGCGAGCATGGTGTTCATCAATGCCTTGGCCTCTTCCCCAGTGCGCACTTCGCCGACGATTATCCTGTCCGGCCGCATCCGCAGCGTGTCGCTCACGAGGTCGCCCATCCCAATCCCCAATTCCTCGTTGACGGTGAGCCGCACGCTGTGCTCGTGGGGAATGCTTATTTCGGGCGTCTCCTCCACGATAATCACCCGCTCGCCCAGGGGGATGAACGCGCTCAGGCAGTTCAGCGTCGTGGTCTTCCCGGACCCGGTCGACCCGGCAACAAGAATGTTCAGGTCGCACTGCATGGCCATCCACAGGAACGACATTGCCTCTGCGGTTATCGTCCTGTTGTCAATCAAGTGCCTCGGGCTCAATGGCTTCTCAGTAAATTTCCTTATTGTCAGGCACGGCTGCTTCGTCACCGGCGGAATCGCGGCGTGCAGCCTCGACCCGTTGGGCAGGCACGCGTTTATCCTCGGCTTCTGCAGGGTAATCCTCCTCCCCAGTGAGCGCGCGATTCTGTTTATCACGCCCACGATTTTCTTTTCGTCGAGGAACATCACGTCGGCCTCGAGCCAGCCCACGCCCCGCCTGTACACGCGTATCGGCTCGCCCA
Source organism: Candidatus Iainarchaeum sp. (assembly GCA_023129115.1). Lineage (GTDB taxonomy): Archaea > B1Sed10-29 > B1Sed10-29 > WALL01 > WALL01 > WALL01. Next base: position 75,586 of record JAGMCR010000011.1, read on the forward strand.
CGCCGTTGACCGTAATCTCTTCCAGCGACTCGTCCGCCAGCATGGGCTCGAGCACAGAGAACCCGTGGACCTCGTAGTGGATGAGCCGCAGCAATTCTTCGCGCTGCGAGTCCTCAAGCACCAGCCCTTTTCCCTCGCAGTACTCCTCGAACACTTCCTCGACGTCTGCCTCGCCTTCCTTGGCGAGCTCGCGGAATGCCTTGACCACTGCCTCGATGGCCCTGGCCTCCTGGCAGCCAGGCGAATAAATCCCTGCCTCGTAGTTGCCGCCTGCTTTTTCCCAGCCGAGTATGCGCCGCGTTTCCTCGACTTCTTCTTCGCTGGCCTCGAGCCGGAGCCCCTTCACGCAGACCTTTATGCACTTCGGGTCCCCGCCGCACAAGTCGCACTTCCTGGCGTAGCCGTCCACGTAAATCGCGTTGTACGGGCACGACAGCGCGCACAGCCCGCACCCGTCGCACTTCTCCGGGTCGACAGCCCACACCCCGGTCGCCACTTCGTAAAACGCCCCCTTCGGGCAGGCCTTGACGCACTCTGGCTCAAGGCAGTGCCTGCACTCGAAGTTTGCCTTGTGCGGGCACGCCTCGACGCACGCGTTGCAGTGGCTACACTCATCTATAACTAACCTCATTCTCCCATCTCCCCATAGCATCATTCTTAAGGCGAAAGTCATATATATAACTTACATATACAAAACATATATGGCTTCAAGGGCTGTCCTCGTGAATTTTCCTGAAAAAGTCTTGTCCGGGCTTGACTCTCTTGTCGAGGAAGGGGTTTTCGACAACCGGAGCGAGGCGATTAGGGAGGCCACGAGAAAAATAATCATGGAATACCGTGGCATTGCCGGCCCGGCGGAAAAGCCTTCTGTCGAGCTAGTGCGGGAAGTCAGGGCCAAGATGTGGCGCGATGCCTTGAGGCAGGCAAAGGGCGACGAGCAGAAGGCAATGGATTTAATCGCAAGAAAGGCAAAGAAGGCCGCGGACAAGTTTTGGCCTAATATTCGCCGGGCTCGATGACTGCCACACCGATTAGGTCGCCGACTTCCTTGTGTATTTTTTCTCCGCTGACGAAGAAGCCCACGCTGCTTTTTTTGGCGAGCAGGAAATGCGCCGCGTCATTGACACCGATTCTTTCCCCGATTTCGCCAGCTATTTTTCTGTTCAACTCAACTGCTTTCTTCAAGATGGCACCGGTTGTTTCAATGCGCTCGACCAGAAGGCCCGTGTCCGCAATGAATGATTTCATGAGCGGAACCAGGTATGGGTAAACATTTTCCATTTCCTGGATGACTAAGTCTGATAGCAACACAGTGTCGCCGTTGCCCACCGCTTTTTCGAACATCCTTTCAGCGAAGTAGGTCGGCATTCCCTCTTCCTTGAATAAGCTAATCCATACATTGGTGTCTAGGTAAAGCCTCATTCTTCCTCTCCCCTCTCGCTTTCATGGCGTTATTTCAATTGACTTCCCCTTGATTTTCAGCGTCACTTTTTCTCCCTGCTTCAGCCCGAGTGCCTGTTCCATCACTTTGGGTATCCGCACTATTAGGTTGCTCTTTATCCGCCCGAGCTTTGCGTGGAACTTCTGGTGCTTTAGCTTGTTGGCTACGAGTATCCTTTCCGCCTGCAGTGGATCCAGATACTCCTCGCCGCAATTATCGCACTTCCAGCCATCAAGGACGTATCTTTTGAACTTTAGCTTTGTCGGCTTCGCGACTTTCCCACAGAGGCATCCAAGCCCTTCCTTCTTTTTCATTTAAACTTCCCCGCGTGTATTATCAGCCAGGCTTCTTTTTTCAGGAAACTGTTGTAGCACCTCGCCACCACAATTTTTATCGTCTTGTTCCCTTTCTTCACGCACTTTTCCAGCACGTTTTTCTTTCTCTTGCTCCTTGCGCAGTCATACCCTTCTTCCAGCACCTCAATCGCGTCGTGCACGGTGAAGTGCAGTCGGTCCAGCTCGCGTGCGGCTGCCCGGGTTGGGACAACACGCAGCCCCCTCCACTTGGGGGCAACAACCTCTAACATATGTTCTTGACATATGTTATTAATATATGTTTCCATAACTCTCTCCCCAGACAGTTATTCTCGCTTGAGCTATTTATTCCTTGCAGTCACGCGCGGATTTTGGCCTTCTGCTTTGCATGCTCTTCCAGAAATTCCATGTCCACCGCTGTCGCAAGCTCGTCCAGCTTGACCGCGATGGCAGATTCCTTGTTGAACTGGTACATCTGCGCCCTTCCCTCTGTCCTGGTCTTTTTGGCGATTCCGCCCTCGACTAATTCGGGCATGACCCTCTGCAGCGTGCGGAAGCTCACGCCCGTGGCTCCGCCAATGTCCTTTAGAGAGTAGTCCCATTCCGAGTGGACCCTAAGAAAATCCAGCACCTTTGGGATTGGCCTGTCACCGAACACGTGCACTAACCCCATGCTTTTTGCTGTGTTTCCCCAGCCTTATAAATTTAACTATTTTAACTAAATAACGCCAAATCTGTCATAGCATCTCGGCAATCCATACGCCTTTGTCTTTAAAACCTTTTGTTGAATACTGCTGGTGGATGGACTACGAACAGTTTGTCCTCAAAAAGCTCTTGGACAAGCGCTATATCGGAGAAAAGCAAACACTCATCGAGAACATTCCAAAAAACGTCCCGAAAAAAGACCAAAAGAAGGTTAGGAAAGCAGTAAAATCGCTTGTGCGCAAAGGCGTGCTCTTAACGAAAAAGAAGCACTATGGCGTGCACGTGTCGCTCAACCCACGCATGCTAAAGCAAATCAAGGAAGCCATTGAGTAATCACTCTAGTTTTACTTTCATTCCCAACTTGTATTTGGCAGCGCCAGCCCTCATCTCCACAACGTACTTGGCCGGCTTCTTCGGGACAATGTTCAGGCGCCACGGCTTCACGTTCTTGACGACGTCAACAACCCGCCTCTCGCTGTCCAAGAAAACCAGGTCAATCGGGAACCGCATGAACAGCGTGTGTATCGCCGCCATCCACCGTGACTCCACTGCAAGAACGAGCGCCATTGGCCTCCCTAGCTTTTTCCGGAACATCAGCCCCATGAACTTCTGCCAGGGCGTGGTTGCCCACTCTACTTTCATGATACTCGCTTCAAGGAAAACTTCCCCCTCCAGAAGGTTAGGGGTTGAGTTCCCCCCTTTCTTCCTCGGCAACCTTTAGCCGAAGAGCGTTTAAATACTTTTCACTTAACGTGAAATCATGCAAAGGGCAATCACTACGTTTTGTGAGTATGATGCTGACCTAATTAAAACAATGGAATTGTTCAACAAGGCCTGCCAAGAAGTAATCAACGTTGGCTGGGAGATAAAGGAATACAACAAAATGGAACTCCATAAGCTCACTTATCGTGCTATTCGCAGGGATTTTCCTTTGCTCCAGAGCAGCTTGGTTGAGGCTGCGAGGGATGTTGCTTCTGACATGCTTAAAAAAACCAAGTTCGCCAAGAAAGCATCTGCGCGGCAGCGTTAGGCTCAACCTGCGGACGTTCAAACCCTTCCTCAAAAGCAGCTATGTTTCTGTAAGCACTGTTTCCGGAAGGAAGAAAATTCCCATTAAAATTCCTAATTATTTTAATAAATACAAAAAGTGGCAGATCAAAGCAGCTACTCTCAAGTACAAAAATGGGGGTCTATCCTTTGTGTTGATTGCCGAGAAAGAAGCTTCAGAGCCTAAAAAGCCTGAAACCGTGATGGGGGTTGACCTCGGCGTGAACAACATCGCGGTATGCTCGAATAACACGTTTTTCAATTCCAAGCACCTAAAAAAGGTCAAGGGAAGATACCAATATCTACGCAGAACGCTTCAGTCCATTGGCACTCGCTCCGCGAAGAGAAAGCTCAAGAAGTTGAGTGGGCGAGAAAGACGGTTCGTGACTGACTTGAACCACTGTATCAGCAAAGAATTGGTTTCCCTGCCTTTTGATTGCATTGCCTTCGAAAAACTCTGCATCAAGAAAAAGAAGGGCAATGGGAAGCGTTTCAACAAAAAACTTGGTGGATGGAGCTACGCACAACTCCAAGCATTCACTAGCTACAAAGCAGAAGAACTCGGCAAAACCATTGTTTTCGTGAATCCCAGACACACAAGTCAAGCATGTTCTGTTTGTGGCCATAGGCACAAGTCCAACAGAAACGGCGCTGTCTTCCGCTGCAAGTCCTGCAGCTTCGAGCTACACAGTGACTTAAACGCTTCCCGAAACATCGCCAGCCTCGGCAAGTCCGAGGTTGGTAGGCTGCCCAGTCAACCAGCCAAACGTAACCTCGCAAGAGAGTTACAAGCCCCTATTCCATTAGGGTGCAGTTGACGCTTTCTCGACCGTCATGGCAGTTATTTGCCACTTGGAGTCAGTAGCCATCCATACCTCGTGCAGCACCTTGGCCTGGTCGATGTCCACCATGGAGTAGTGCACGTACCTGTCCCCCGGCGGCAGCGCAGGTGCGTCCTCTGGCGCGTAGGGCGTGATGAACGTGCCCCCAGTGGACTTGTGCGTCGCCTCTATCCAGTCCTCGGAGCGGGCCGTACCCGAGACGCGGACCTCGTCGAGCATGCCATTGAAGAACTGGCCCTCGCCCGCGGTGGCGTGGATTTGCTTCCCGATGTACAGCGGGTGTGTGCTTATCGGAAGCGTTGACGCGCTGTACGTCCCCGAGCCAGCCGGCGCCCCGTTGATGTAGAACGCGTACGCGCCGTTGCTGAACGTAACTGCCATGTGCGCCCATGTGTTGGTCGGGAACAGTGCTGTGGAGTCTGTGAAGTCATAGCCGCCAAGGTACGAGAAGAGCCTGAGCTTGGCCGACGACGGGAACTGTACGCCGTAGTTAAGCATCCTGTCGCCGCTTGAGTGCGGGTTGCCCTTCGTGATTATGGAGCGGTAGCCTGCCACGTCTCTGGTATAGACCCACGCCGACACCGTAAGTGTGTCCGGGACATTCAAGGTCGGGCCAGCCCCGCAGTCAATGGACCCACTGCTCCCGTCGAAGTTGTCTGCGCCGCCAACCACGCCACTGGTGGCTGTTACCCCGCCGCCCCGCGTGCCCGTGTTGGTGTTGCCTGTCGAGTCCGGCGCATCCGCCGCGCCCTCGCCGAGGTGCCACACCCCCCTGTAGCCATTGCCCCACACAGCCGCCGGGTCTTCGGCGCTGGTGTCGGGGCAGTCGTAGTACGCCCAGATGTGGTCGCTCGTGCTGCCGGCCGGTATGTGCGGGACCTTGACCCACACGAACGAGTCGCCGCCCTGCACCCACTCCTCAATTTCCTTGGGCAGGGGCGTTGTCCCATCGCTGTCGTAGAACCTTATGTCGTCCGGGCCGGTGAGCGAGTACTCGATATTGCTCGGCGTGAGCTTCACCATGACCGGGAAGCCCACGAGGTCTTCTGCGGACGCGCTGTTGTCGAACTCGAGCCTCACGCGCCTGTTGCAGCCTCCGCACGAGCCCTGGAACGTGCTCTCGACCGCCGCGCCAAACACGCCCCACTGCTGTGGCGCGTAGGCATAACTGTCGAACGTGCCGTCGGTGTAGAACACTGTGAGGGTGTTGAGTATCGTGGCGCTCGCGGTCGCGGAGTCGGTGAGCCCTTCCTGGTCGTACGCGGTTATGCTGCAGTCCCAATCCTCGCCAGCAGCAGTATCCGCTGCAGTGGGCGCGAGGCTCGTGTAGCAAGCCTTCCCGTGCGTGCACAGTATCTCGTTTACGTCCCACGCGGGCTCGTGCCCGCCGTTCCGGTACCACGTCACATTCGCCTTGAGCACGTCGCCTTCGTCGGCGTCCGTAATCACCCACGTGCAGTTCAGGTCCTCAAGGAACGTCGGGTGCAGTGGGATTGTCCGCTGGCCGCTGATTACAGGGAAATTGGGGAACGTGTCGCACACCTCGCTGGACCAGTCGGTCCCGATTCCATTGGCGTTCTGTGCCTTTGCCTCGTAGCAAATCTGCGTTGGGCTCGCGCTAGTGTCGGTGTAGAGCGTTGAGGTTATCCAGCCGCTGTCGGTCCCGTTGCCGTACGTGTTGTTGGCGTAGTACTGTGTGCCACCGGGGTTCCCGTTGGCTATGATTGTGACTTCGCACCTGTCGGGGCTGCGGCGGCAATCGACCACAAGCCCCGGGACTGCGGCATAGGTATAGTCACACACTGCAGTTGTGGTCCACGCGGTCTCTTGCCCCCACTTGTCCGTGGCCTTGGCGCGGTAGCAGTACTGCGTGTTCGGCGCCAATCCCATGTCAACGAACACATTGCTGGCCTGCCACGTGAAGTTGCTCCCGCCGCCGGTGGTCTCCCACAGGCTGTAGTTCACGCCGCTCGGGTCGGTCGACACCGTCGCCGTCACGGTTATCTGCGACTTGGAATTGACGACCACCGACGCAATCGTCGTGGGGTCCGGGCTCGGCGGCCCAACGTCAATGTTTATCTGGAAGTGCGCCGTGTTCCCCCACTTGCCCATGTGGTTCTTGGGGCGCACGTGGAACCACCACGTGGCCTCGGAAATGTTGGAGTAGCTTGCGTTCGTCGCAGTCGTCACATTGTCCGTCCCCTCCTGCGGCGTGTACGTTGAGTTTGCGTTCAGCGCGTGGATGTACTTCTCTATCCCAGAGCACGAGAATGGCTTTGTCCAGTTGAACTGCGGGTCCTGGCTCGCGTACGCCTGCGAGCTGTTCGGGTGCGTCGACGACGAAACCACGGGCGCGCCCGGGCTAGCCGTGTCAATCTTCGTGATTGCCCCGGAGTTGACCAGCCCGCTGCCGCGGCCGGCAATGTCGCTCGCCTCGTGCCTGAACCTGTACGCGCTGCAGCTCGACCCCACGTAGTTGAAGTCCGTGCCGCTCGTGTCCGCCGTGGTGTACCCCCCCCACGCGCCAAGCACGTCCTCGTCGCCTATCGCGGCGCTGTCGACTTCGGTGACAGAGCCGGCATAGCCGCTCGGGTCGACGCCCCAGTCGCCCGCGGCCTGCGTGACCGCAATCGTAGTGGTGTCCTGGAACCCGTCGAAGTGGCCCACTGTCGCGAACGGGTCCACCAGGTCCAGGTTTATCGAGTCCTGTATGAGTATGGAGGGATTGCCCGCGCGGTCGTTGCACACAATCCTCGCGTAGCGCTCGCCCTCGTACGGGCGCGGCGGCACAGCCGGCCACGACGGCGGCCACGGCCCGGCCGGGAGGGCCGAGCTCCAGCTCTTCCACAGCAGGTGCGTGTCGTACGCATTCCCGTTCCCGACAATCGTGTCCCACTCAACAGGGCCCGTGGTGAACGCGGCATCGGTGGGCTCAAGCTGCTCGCACTCGTGGATGCGGCACTCCGGCGGGCAGCTTGGTGGGTCTCCTTCCACGCAGTCCACACAATTGATGTCCAGGTCCGCGCAGTCGCTTATCCAGCACTGGCCCAGCCCCGCGACATCGATTTCCGCGGCGTACGGCTCGTATATCCCGCTGAAGTCGACCGTCACCAGGCCCCCATCGGCGCCGGCGTACAGCGCCTCGTAGTTGGCGCTTATCACGCCTGCCGGCGCGGTAAAGTCCACTATCAATGCCGCAAACGCACCTCCCATCAGCAGTAACACCACGAGTAATGCCTTGTTCATCTCATGCACCCCAATTCGCTTGCGCAGACCAGTATGTTATCTATCCTGATTACGGGAATGTCCCCGCCCCCATTGTCCTTACAATAAAGGTTGAGGTTGTAGCTCCCGTCGAAAAAGTAATTCGTGAGCGTGCAGCTCACCTTGGTCTTGGTCGCCCCAGGCTCCTCGACCACGCAGTCCCACTTGGACGCGTCCGTCACCCCCGAGGCGCATTCCGCCACGCCGTTCTCCCAGTAAACGTCGAACCCAATCGTGGGCCGGGTATTGTTGTAGAACGTCTTGTTGCTGCAGAAGAGCCCGCCCGGCGTTTCCTCGCACTGCACGGGCATGCAGTCGCCGTAGCAATTCTCCAGTGTCTCTCCCTCGTCGCAGTACTTGTCGTTGTTGCAGACCGGCACTGCAGTGGGCGAGGGCGTTGGAGTGGGTGTTGGCACTATGGGTGTTGGGGAGGGGGCCGGAGGCTCTTCCCGCCCCCCCATGATGATGGCTGCCGCTATGACCACGGCGGCTATTCCCGCCAGCAGTGCCAGCTTTTCCTTTGTCTCCAACTCTTTTTGCCTCACGTTGTCGATGTCGCCCAGTTGCCCCAGTTTCCTGCGGTGTCCTGCGCGCGCACTCTCCAGACCCACTTGCCCTGGCAGAGGACCACGCCAATCATTCCGCTTGGCCCCCCGTACATTCCTACGGGGCAGTCGTGGGTCGCGTAGTTGTTCGTGTCGTAGATGCTTGTCGGTGCGGACACGTACTGGTCCACGCCGTCGTTGTCCGTGCCTACTGGGTCTGTGACCCATCCGGTGTCCCTCGCGACCTGGAGCTGGTACTGGGCCAGGCCCGCGGCCTCGCCTATGCCGCCCTGGTCGCCGTAGTCCGTGGACACGCCCCAGTCGAACGTCGGCAGCCCGGTCGCGTCATACGACACTTCAATGATTGATGGCGCGGTTGGGTCGGTCTTGTCTATCTTGAACTCCACTGGCGACGAGTACTTGGTGTTGCCTGCGTCGTCCTTTGCCGCTGCGCACACCCACGCGTGCGCGGTGATGGGCATGCTCGCCCCGACACTGTAGTCCGCGTACGTGGTTGAGCACACAGGCTCGTTTTCCTGGGCATATACCTTAAACGCGTACGTCCCGGTGTCGCAGCCGCAGTTGTCAGTGCAGCTTCCTATGGTTGCGGTCGCGTCAATGTTCTGCCAGCTGCCCGGCGCCCCGCCCACTGTCAGGGTCGACGGCGCGGTCTTGTCGTGCCAGACCTCGGTGCCCGGGTCGTGTGCGTACGCCCACTCGTCCAGCGGCCTTGAGGCGGCGTCCCTCGCGCGGTACCTGAACTTGTACCACTTGCACTCGGCGGGGAACGTGTACACGCAGTCGGCGCACGTGTCTGTGCATGCCGCCACTTCTGTCCAGCCGTCATACGACCCGCCGTCAATCTTTTCGTCGACTGCGACCTTGCAGTCGGCGGCCACTCCGCTCGGCGAAACGCCCCAGTCTGCTTCGGTGGTCGAGATTGTGTGGGTCGTGCTGGTCGTTGTGCCGCCCGCGTAGCTGATTGACTGTGTCGGGTCAATCATGTCCAGGTTTATCGAGTCCTGGAGCTGTGACGCTATGTTGCCTGCCTTGTCCACGCACGTGACCCTGACGACGCGCTCGCCCTCCATCGGGCACGGCGGGGCAACGTCTGGCCAGGACGGCGGCCACATAGTCCCGGCGTCGCAGTACCCCGGGATTTCTGCGTTCGTCCTGAACATCAGGTGCGTTATGTACCCCTCGGTGTCAATGCCCGCCCAGTTGTGTATGGCGCCGAACCTCGCGTCTTCTGGCGCGATGGTCTCGCACTGCACGTAGTCACCTGGATATGACAAGAGCGCGCAGTCCTGTATGTAGCACCCGTCCAGCCCGGCCACTTCTATCTGGCCGGCGTAGGCGTCGGTTATCCCCGTAAAGTCCACCTTGATAGCGCCCAGTACGGGGCTGTCTGTGCCAACCGTGGGGTTGCAGTTCGCAGCATCGATACAGCCGCTGGTTGTCACCTCTGTGAGTGTGGATGCGTCCAGCCCGACAGGCACGCCAATCGGTATGCTCCAGTCCACTGTAAGGTACGCAGATGCCATCGTGAGCATCAATAGAGTGAGAATTACTTGCTTCATTCAATCACCCCTCGTACCACTGGCCGCAGCCGGTGTCGCTCGCGCAGACAAATATCTTGTCGACGGTCTCCCTCGGCAGCCTGTCGCCGTTGTTGTCCGTGCAGTGCAGGTTCAGCATGTAGGTGCCGTCGTAGAAGTAATTCTGCAGCGTGCACTCCACGTTTGTCTCGGTCGCGCCCGGCTCTTTCACTACGCAGTCCCACTTGGACGCGTCGGTCAGCCCCGATGAGCATGCCTGTACCCCGGTGGGGCTGGACATCCTGACTATTATGCTTGGTGTGGTGTCCGTGTAGCTCTCGGACCCGGGCGCCCTCTCTGCGGACAGCGCTCCGGTTATTATGCAGTCGGCGGGGCATGATGCCTTGGTCTCGCCAGGCTCGCACACTCCGTTGTTGTTGCACGTGCCTCCTGGCGTTACTGGCGCCCGGGGTGTCTCCCCTGGCTGCATGATAAAAAACAAAGCAATCAATATCACTGCAACCAAGAGCGCCGCTATGTAGAGCGGCTGGATTTCGGTTTTTTTCTTTGCCATTTTTTTTGCCTCAGTTTAAGTTGGTTAATGCTAAATCTCCTGCGCCCACGGCCCTGGGGCGAGCGCGTTGTCCCTCGCCCTCACTCTCCAGACCCACTTGCCCTGGCACAGGCACGCGTCCATGCCGTCCGGCCCGCCGTACGGCCCCACCGGGCACCAGTGCGTCGTGCTTGGGGTGTACGAGCAAGTCCCGGCGCTGCAGTACGTCCCCTTGGCAATCCATCCCGTGTCGAAGCCGTCGTTGTCCGTGCCCACTGGGTCCGTGGCCCACCCCGTGTCCCTCGCGACCTCGAGCTCGTAGTCCTTGATGCCGGAGCCGCCCGTGTCACTTGCCTCTGTCCACTGGAACGTGGGGCACTCCACGTTGGTGTACTGCACTGCCGTCAGCACAGGGGCGGGCGGCGCGGCTTGGTCCACCTTGAACTCGATGCCGGCCGCCTGGTACCCAATGTTTCCGAGCGTGTCCTTTGCCGCGGCGCACACCCACACGTGGCTCGTTATGTCCGACGGCGACGGCAGGGTGTACGAGCCGTAGTCCTGCGGGCACGCGCCTGCAGCGCCCGTAGTATATATCTTATAGGTCCCAGTGTCGCATCCGGCCGTGCCCACGTCGCTGCATGTGACTGTTGCCGGCGAGGTGGCCTCGGTCCAGTCTGCCGGCGCGCCGTCCGTGCTCACCGGCGACGGTGCCGAGTTGTCAATGTCCACGACGTCGTTGTTGGTCTTGTACCCGACGGACCAGCCGTACCCGTCCCACGCGCGGCACCTGAGGTCCACGCCGGTCTGTGTTGCCACGAGGCTGACGTCCCAGTTGCACGAGCCGCTGCTGCATCCGCCAATGTCGTGCCATCCGCCACTGTAGTTCGCTTCTATCTGGTACGTGATGGAGTCGCCGTCCGCGTCAACCGCACTCGCGCACGTAATCGCCACCAGCGGGCTGTCCCCGCCCCTGGTGACCACACTGGTCGGCGTGAGCGTGGTCGGGTTCGGCGGCAGAGTGTTGCACCATGCCTTTGCCTCGGCGGTCTCCTGGGCAGCGCCGCTCGCGGCTATGTTGAACGTCCCGCTGCACGTGATGCACGTGTACCCGCCCTCTGGCGAGACGCTCCACGACACGCCGTTGAACGCGATTGGGTCAGTGTTCGTGAAGTCCACTGTCTCTGTCCGGTACTGCTGGTGTGTCTCGTACTGCGAGCAGGTGCCGTTGGGGCCCCACCCGTTTTCGACTAGGGTTATGGTGCCGGCCTCGCTCCACTTGAACGTGTACTGGTCGTTCCCGCCCGCGGTGGGGCTGACTGTCTTCGCGCCGCAGTCGACGGCGGCGTACGAGTCCCCGGTCTGGCTTTCCCCGACGCCGTCCCAGTACGCGCCGTCGTCGCACGCGTCCTGCAGCGAGGCGCTCGCGGCCTCTGCCGCGGTGTTGCTCACGGTAACAGTGCACTGCTCGTACGCGGTGCCGCCCGCCACTGTAGTGCTCCCGGTGTCCTGCTCGGGCACGCAGTCGCTCGCGGTGAGCGCATTGTCCCACGTGTAGCACAGCGACTCGTATTCAGTCGTGTGGTACGGCGCGTGTGACTCCCACACCGCGGGGTTTGCGGTCTGGGCGGTGTAGTCTTTTATCGCGGTGTCTATGTCCGGGTCGTACTCGGGCGCTGCCACGGCGTACGAGAGCCCGCTTATTCCGTCGTAGTGGAGCGTTTGCCTGCGCGTGAACGACGTGCCGTCGCCGTCGTTTAGGAATATGTCGACGCTCCTGTCAACGTGGTTCTCGTACGAGACCACGTAGTCCTGGTCGCCGTCGTGGTCGAAGTCAAAGGCCCCGCCCCCGCCGTGGTCGTCGGTGTCGAACACAACTCCCTGGTACGAGAACGTCGCCGGGTCGCCGCCCATGTTCTTGAACAGGGAGTGCGCGCCGCCGCCTCCCTCGCTGCGGATGAAGTCTGGCAGGCCGTCGCCCGTGAAGTCCGCCGCGGCGAACGAGTACGAGTCCCACGTGTTCGCGTCGCCGTCCGCGACCACCGGGGCCTCGAAGAGCCCGGTGCCGAGCCCGTACCAGATAACCGTGCCGCCGTTGCCGCTTATCGCGAAGTCCATGTTGCCGTCCATGTCAAAGTCTGCGGCGTCGCACTCGCGGATGCTGCCACTGGGCTTGCCCTGTATCGCCTCGTACGTGAACCCTCCTGTGCCGTCCCCCAGGAAGCGGTAGACCTGTGAAATGACGTTTGGCGCTGCGATGAAGTCGTAGTTCCCGTCGTTGTTGAAGTCCGCTGCCGCGGTGCACATCATGTAGTTGTTCGTCCACCCGCTCACAGTGGCTATCGCCACTTCGGTGAACGACTCGTACCCTGTCTTGCGGAGCATTGAGATTGCCCCATAGTCATTGATTATCACGTCGTAGTCGCCGTCGTTGTCGAAGTCGGCCATGGTGCTGCTCCTCGGCATCCGGTTCCCGTAGTCGCCGAGGTAGACCAGCTGCGAGAACGACCCGTCGCCGTACGAGTGGACCATGTACGCGCGCTCGTAGTCATCTATCACGAAGATGTACTCTTCACTGGCTTCTGCTGTGCCCGAGCACACCTGCCCGTCGTAAAGCGTCCAGCTGTCCACGCCGGCGTCAAGGCCCTTGCTCTCGTCGTAGTACCAGCCGGCCGAGCGCACGTCGCCGCCGACGCTGTTGTCAATCGTTATGGTCTCGCGGTACTCCAGGTCTGCCGCGCCCTCTTCCTCGATTGTTGGAGTGCCGGACTGTGTGGGGCTGCCCCAGCTGGTGTCCGCCCTTATCCCGTAGTTGTGCACGCCGAGGGCGCCCGTCATGCCACTGTGGTCTGTGCAGCTTACCCGGTAGTCGACGTCGCCCTTGCTGAACGCGTTCGGGCCCCAGTTCACTGTGCAGGACGTCTCGGTGTCGCAGTCGAGATGCGCCGAGTTTCCAATGTTGCCCTCGTGCGCGCCCTGCTGGAGGAGCTCTGCGTAGTCCATTGAGTCGTCAATGAAGTTCCCTGACACTGTGTCCTGGTCAATGTCGTAGCACATGTCCGAGATGGTCCACGTCCCCGCGTTCTCAAGCATTTTGGCTGCCTTGTTGGTTGCCGAGGGTATTGGGGTGTGGCCCCATTCAGTGTCGAACGAGAGCGTGAGCGAGCCCTCGTTGCCCGCCACGTCCCGGCACTTTATGTAGTAGGTGTACGCGTTCTCGTCGAACAGCATCATCCTGTGGTAATGCGATGTCGCGTACTGTGTGTCGAGTGGCATCATGCTTGCCCACGCCTCGCTCTCGGCGGAGTACCTGCACAGCGCCGGCTCGTCCGTGCCCACTGTCCACATGTACTCGTACCACTCGTTGATGTCCGGCGTCGGGTCCGCTATGACCGCGGCCTCGGCTTCCGTGACCACCGGCGCATCAGTGTCTATGCCGAAGTCGTACGCCACCTCTGCGTTGCCGCCGCCGGCCTTCGCGAACACCGTGCCGCCGTCGTCGGTGAGCGCGATGTAGACGCGGTACGGCCCGGTCGTCTCTGCCCCGGTGTTCCATGCGCCCGCGTTCGCCCATTCCACGCCCAGGTCGAGGCTGCTGCCCGCGCCGACCAGGATGGGCTCGTTCGAGACAGTGGCCACGTCCACCCAGCTGCCGGTGTTCTTCTGGACCTTCATGAGGAGCTTGCCGTCAACCGCGCGCGACCCGTCGTTCATTACTTCGCTCTTGCCCGCCATTGCCTCGGCCTCGCCCCACGTGACTCTTGGGGCGCCCACCTGGAAGGCCTGCGGGTCGGGCTCGCCCGCTATGAGCAGGCCGTCGGAGTACGCGCCGCCGCCCTGGTCCCCGCCAAGGTCGCCGCTCACCCACTCCTGTGCGCCCGCCGTGTCGAAGACATAGACCAAATCATTGTTCCACGCGGCGACCAGCTCCACAGCGCCGTCGTGGTCGACGTCGCCGAACATTGGCTGCATGGAGTACGAGCCCTTGTCAATCGGGCCGAGCTCAAGGTTGAACGTGCCGGTGTCCTCGACGTTGTACACGCGCACAGCACCACCGTACTCGCCAATGGCCACTTCGGTCCTGCCGTCCTGGTCCCAGTCCATTATGGAGCCCGTGCCGTGGTTGCTGCCCTGGTCCGGCCCAAGCCCGGTGTTCGTCATCCCGTCCTTGCTCCACTCGTAGACGCGCGGCTGGTCAGTGTCCCCGAAGACCATCTGGGCCCACTCGTTGTCGAACACGTACCCCGCTGCGCCGCTTGTGCCGCTGTTGTGTATGTCCCTCCACTTCTCTTCCTGCAGCCCGACGCCGTTGTAGCTGATTACGCTGAGGCCCTCGTCGTACCACTGGGCGCTCACTATTTCGGGCGTGCCGTCCATGTCCACGTCGCCGCATACTGTGCACGCCTTGTTGTCGATGCGCTTCTTGGTGCCGTACGCCTGGCCAGTGCTCACGCGGGCGTACTCCTCTGCGTAGCCGCTGCCTGTCCAGCCCCAGACCTCAATGCGGTCCTGGCCGTAGCCGGGTATGATTATTTCATCCAAGCCGTCCATGTCAATGTCACACGCTGTTACCTGCAGCGTGTCGTAGATAACTGTGACAAAGCTCCCGAGCAACTCGTACCCACTGCCGGTCCAGTGGTACACATACTTGGTGGTCCCAGTGTACGGTGCTATGATGAGCTCCGGCGTCCCGTCGCCGTTGGTGTCGGCTATGGCGAGCGCGGGGTAGTCTGCTGCCGCACTGGTCAGGATGTTGGTGACCACTTTGGTGACGCCGTTTATTACGTTGACCTCGCCCGTGTGCCCCGCCGTTATTATGTCCCTCACGCCGTCGCCGTTCAGGTCTGTCTCGGGGTAGAAGAACGTCTGCGAGAGCGGGATTTGCGTTGGCGCGCCCCTGTCCACTCCGTCGAACACGAGCCAAAAGTACCTTGTCGCGTCGGCGGTCGTGGCGCCGTCGAGCACAAAGTCAATCCTGCCGGCGGCCTTCGTGAGCGCGTTGTAGTCGCTGCCCAGGTGGTAGAACCGCGACGCCTTCTCGCCGATTACCTGGCCGCTGGAACTCACTTCCACAACGCGGTAGCAGTTGTCGCACATGGACGTGCCTGCGCCGCCCGCGCCGTCGAAGAGCTTGGTGAAGTCCACGAGCAGGCTCATCTTGTAGTCCGTGCGCGCGTACTGGTTGTTGTCCACGGTGAACGGCGCCTTGTACAGCCACTGCTGGCCCAGTATCGTGTCACTGGCCGGGCCGGTGAGGTACACGCCCGTGTTTCCGCCGTGCACCTGCCTCACTGTCCCCGCAGTCATTGTCACGTCGACAGTGCCGATGGTGACTTGGCCGGGGGAGTAGTCCTTGGCAGTGCCGCCCTCGCCGTCGTTCGCCTCGCACCAGATGTAGTACGAGCCCGTGGCCCACGCGGAGACGTCGCATGACTCTGTGCCGTCGTTCGTGCTGCCGGTGAAGCACGTGTACGTCTGGTCCCAGCCCGCGGCGTCCGCGTCGCCGTAGCAGCTGATTGTCGGGCTGGTCTCGATGTCGCTCGCCGTCCAGTTCACTGTGTACGACGCGTCTGCGCTCGCGCCCCCGCCCGGCGGCGCGGTGACCTCGATGGTGGGGAGGTCGTTCACTGACGCGACATTGATTGTGAACGAGTCGTCCGCCGTGGCGTAAGTGTCGCTCGCCCTGATTGTGCATGACGCCGCGCCGAACCAGTTGTCGGCGGGCCTTATCCACAGCTCCCTGCCGTTGGTGCCGTTTGTCTTGCAGTCCACCTGCGCTGCGTTTTCTGTCAGCACGGTGAATGTGAGCGTGTCGCCGTCGCAGTCAGTGGCCTGGCCGCCGCCAGTCACGCTTAGGTCAGAGTCAATCCTCATCCACCCATCGTCCTCGTTCTTGTTGATTGGGTCGGTTATTGCCTGCGTCCACACAGGCACCTGGTTGGCTATCACGCAGTCCACTGTGCTGGACCACCCTGTCTCGTCGTTCGGGGTGTCGTCGTTCCGCGCCTTTATTTTGTAGCTGTACGTGGAGCGCGGTGCCGTGAGCCCGGTGTCCGTGAATGTTGGCGTGGTCTGGCTCGTGGAGCGCACCCACCCGGAGTTGCTCTCGCCGCCGTTGCTGGTGGTGGGCTCTATGTAGTACTCCGTGGCCACGGTTGTGCCCATGTCCGGGGTGAGCGTGCACGAGTACGTCCCCGCGCTGCAGCCCTGGCTTGTGTAGGACAAAGTTGGCGCCACTGCGTGCGTGTGCTTGCACGCCTGCGAGCCATAGCCGCCGATGTTTCCGCCGTTGTCCCGGGCGCGCACGCGGTAGCAGAACTCTGTGTTCGGCGAGAGCCCGCCGTCGACATAGCCGCTCGCGACCCACCCACTGTCCGTGCCGCCGTCATCGATGCCGACTGTGTTGTCGGCCTGGTAGTCATCACTGTCAGTGCCGGTGGTGACTGTGGTCTTGCTGATTTTGTGGAGCTCGCAGTCGTCCCACCATGTCTGGCCCGTGGCTGTCCCCAGCGTGTACCTTAGGAGGCGCACGTCGCCCGACGCGCCGGACCTGAAGACAGTGTATATCCTCGTCCAGTCCGTTGTGCCGCTCGTGCTGGTGAAGTCCAGGGTCGTGAACTGGTGCTCGGGCCATATCCTCGTATACCCGGCGGTTAGCGCTGTCTTGACCATGCACTCCGCGATGTATTCCGTGTTCGCCTCGACGTCAGTGCCTATGATGAAGTCCGAGCCGGCGTACCTTGTGCTCGCGCTCGTGTCCTGCCTAAGTGAATAGTCGCCAGTGTACGCGACAGAGCTGTCTACTGTGTACCCGTTGCTGACGACGCTCCCGGCCCTGAAGTAGCACGGGGTTGCCGTCTTTTCACATCCCCCGTCGTAAAACATGTTCTCATCGTTCCCCGCGTCGTCGAACGCCTTGATGTAGTGGTACCATGTGTCCCCGGTGTCAGTGACAGAAGCCCAGTTCACGGCCATGCTGCCTGTGCCGACGCCCGTGAAGGTCGGCGTGGCGCCGTTTGGCGGGATTGTCGTGTCGCTCGCCTCGCTGTCCCCGTACTCGTCGTCTGCGATGAGCGGTGTTACTTTGATGTCGTCAAATTCTGCGGCGGTATACAATGTCAGCAGGCCAATGTACCCTGTGGACATTGTGCTGTCCGTTAGATCCGCGATGAGCACCCCATCCACATAGAACTTGAGGCTGCTTCCCACCACTTTTGCCTTCAGCTCGTGCCATTCATTCATGGTGAGGCTCGTTGCGCTTGACGTGAATATGTACCCGGCATCCTGGTAGTCATAAACTCTCCACGTGTTGTCGTCTTGGTGGTGGAAGAACCCGTAGTACGTGTTAACGTCCTGCGCCCGCAGTATCAGCCCAACGTTTGGATACGCATGTGTGATTGATGTCGGCTTTACTTTGGCGGAAAACACGTAGTCAGTCCATCCCGAGCTGCCGGCAGTCAGCTTTTTCCATCCTCCGCTACTTGCGTCGGACTGGGTTAGTTTTTCCGAGCTCACGGCCCAGGTGCCGCCGGTCACGGTCCATGTGGGGTTACTTGTATAGTCCCCATCAGTGAACTCGTCCAATAGCCCACCCACAGGCTCGTAAGCCCCGGTGGCAGCCGCGTTCCTGTACAGGCCGTGCGTGATAAGCCCCGAGTTCATGTCGTTCCGTATGTCGTCTTCACTGAGCGGGGTGCTGTAGACGCGGAACTCGTCCACAATGCCGAACTGCTGTGTTCCAGTGTGGTGGTTGCCAACGGTGTAAACGTCGGAAGTCGACTTCGCGGGCGAAATCCCTACCTGCTCGCCGTCAATATAAAATGTCGTGGTTGTGCCTGTCCCCACGGCGGCGATATGGTACCAGCCCGCCACCAAGCCGTCTGTGTCGAACCCACTGGAGTGGAAGCCACCGCCATTGTTTATGTAGGTCCCGAGCAGGCCAGTGGACTTTTGGACTATTATCTGGTGGTCTTCAGCCGTGCCCCTCGCCAGCGTGTTCCAGTTCGCGGCCGCGGCAAATGGGTACATGGCCCAGGCACTTATGGTCCAGTCGGCACCCAAATCCACTACTGGGGTGAGCAGTACCTTGTCGGCTTCAGCAGCGAAGTCCAGTGCCCCGCCCGTGTACGGGCCGGTGTTGCCTGTTGCCACAGTCGCGCCGGTTAGTGCGCCGCTGACCCCTTGCGGGCCCCAGTCCTCTGCAACCCCGCCCTCGAAAGGCATGTACAGCACGAGCCCCGCGTCTCCCTGGTCCCACGTTAAGTCCACCTCGTTCGCCACGAGGTCCGCCGTTGCGGTCAGGTCCGGCGTCGCTGGCGCAGTTCTGTCGATTGGCCCGATGGTCGCGGACGAGCCGCTGTAGCCGGTCGAGTCACCACCGCCGTTTGCCGCCATGACCGAGAACGTGTAGGCTGCGTTGTCCGGCAGGTTCAAGTCAATCCCGCTCGCCCCGCCCCACGCGGAATACATCTGGGCGACTTGGCCCGCGCCGAGCGTGCCGTCCGCCTGCAGGAAGTCCCCGCTGTTGTCCTCGCGAATCGTGTATGTCACAGACGCACCATTAGTGCTGGGGTCTATCACCAGGGTTATTCCAGTGAACTCGCTGTTCAGCGGCGCGTTAAGGTCCGTTGCAGTCGGCGCCCCTGGCGTGGCTGGCCAGGTCCACGTGTTTTGTGTCGATGAGTCGGCTGTGGTGAACCCGAACGAGTCCCTCGCCTTCACTGTGTAAGTGTACTGCTCGCCCGGCGTGAGCCCGGTGTCTGTGTACGTGTTGCTCGTGCCCCAGGTCCTGTCGTGGCACCCGCCTGTCACGCACGTGAAGTAGTACTCCACGCTGCCGGGCGCGCACCCGACGTCAGAGACTGCGGTGGCCGCGATGTCAATCGAAGTGGTCTCGCCGCCCGGCGAGGGCTCGATGGTGCTTATGGTCGGCTGGTTCGGGGGCGCGCGGTCGATTTCTATGGGGCCAATGGTGTGCTCGGTCTCGGTGTTGCTTAGGGTGTCTATTGATTTGTACTCAAACCACCACGTGCACGCATTGTCCGCGGCGCATGGGATTGCGACCGGGCCGGTGTAAGTCGTGGTCGCACTGCACGTGCTACTTGCGAGGCAGTATTTTATCTCGTCAACGCCCGCCGCGCCCGTGTCCACCGCGCTGAGCACGGCGTTGCTCGGCTCGGTCGACCGGCACTCTGCAACCAGCCCGCTGGTCTCGGTTGTTGTCGGCGCGGTGTTGTCGATGTTGATTACGTTGAGGTTCGTAATCCAGTCGCTGGTCTGGGCAACACTGTCGAACGCCCTGCACCTGAGGTCAACACCGGTTTGTGTCGAGTATCCAGTGACGTCCCAGTAGTACTCGCATTCTCCAATGCCTTCACACCAGTCTGGATAAGGGTTCCCAACGGCAGCAGGGACTGGGCCATACCATCCAGTGCCCTCGCCAGTGTCCCAGTACGCCTCGAGCTCGTAGCAGAACTCGCCCGTCATCTCGCCCTCGCTGCACCCGAAGGCGCCGTCCGCGTCGGTCGAGCCACTGCACACAATGGGTACCATGCCCAGTTCGTATGGCCCTCCGTACGTGGTCGTTGTGTCTGGCGTGAGGGTCGTCGGCGTGGTCGGCGGGGTGTTGCACGCGGCCGGGTCGTTGTACGCGTTGTCGATTTCGCGGAAGTACAGCTTGTTGTCGTACGTCCGCCCGTAAATCGAGCCTATGTACCCCCCGGAGCACGCGGGCGCGCGCTTCTCAATGCCCTGGTTCCCACTGTTCCCGTACGAGTTGAGTATGACCTGGGCGCCGAGCCCCGTGGACGCGTCGTACCGCTTGTAGTACACGTCTCCAGCGGTCCCACTCCTCCCAGAGTAGGTGTAGTACATGTTGCCCGCGGCGTCGCCGCCGACGTTCCCCCAGTTCGAGTAAACGGTAGAAACCGTCCCCGTGGTCCACGAGCTCGAGGTGAGCGCGCCTGTGTACCCGTAGTAATCATAGTTGCTCACGCCCTGGAACGCCATGTGGAGCTTGTTGTTCGCGGCGACCACGACACCGCATGACTGCACGTTGCTGGTGGCGCCGGCGAGTGTGTCGTACCCAGCGGTCGACCCGTCTATCCTCTTCCATGACGCGCCGTTGTCGCTGGACTGCGTGTAGACACAGCGCCTCAGTGAAGTCGTGGAAGTGTGGTGCTGGCGCGCGCCGACGTGGACTCGCGCCTGGTAGTCAACATCAATCGTGGGGTTTGGGTAGTAGTACGTCCCGGTTACGAATGGTATGGTTATTTCTGCACTAAGCCCTGTGCCCGAGTCCCAGTACTTGTACAGGACATTGTCCCTGTCAGCGTCCTTCACGTAAACAAAGTGCGCTCGGTAGTGCGTCGCGTCGTAGCGGTGGAGCGCGATGTCGGGGGCGCCGTAGACGGCTCCGCTGAACACTACTGCGACCTGGGTCCAGCTCCCGCTGAGGTGGCAGTTGGTGGTGCAGGTCTTGTATAGGGCTTGCGAGTTTGCAGTGTCGTAGTAGATGAGGTGGAGCTTGTCGTCAGTGGTGTCGAGCCAGAAGTTGGGGCCGGCTGCATTGCTGAACAGTAGTGCGAGGCTCCCAAAGTCACTTATGGAGGCGGGGTGCTCGGTAGTGCTTTTGATGTAGTACACTTGGTTATCAATATGGTCGCGGAAAATGATGTGGTACATCCAGTTGCTGTCGCGCCATATGTTCTTGCCGCCGGGCCCGCCTGTCGGGTGTTCCGCGCTGGCGGCGTCGCCGGAGCGGATGACTATCTCGGGGCCCAGCGCTGCCGCGGCCACGCTAACGAGCATTAGCAGCGCGGTTGCCACAAGCAAGAAGCGCTTCATTGCACCGCCCCCGTGAACTCTTCCATCACAAGCGGATTGTCGTGGTTCATGCACACGACAGTGACCGTGCCCACGGCGCCACCGCTGCCCAGCACTCCGGGCGTGCACGTTGTAACGCCGTCGTCGGTGAGGCAGTCCCACTCGAGCGTCCAGTCCTCGCACACGTCGTAAGTGGTTGGGAAAGTAATTACGCCGCCCTGCCGCGTAATGTCGAGGGGCGTGCCGCTCTTCGTCACCACGGGCTCGGGCGCTGGTGTAGCGGTTGGGAGCGGCGTTGCAGTGGCTGTCGGCTCTGGGGTTGCCCCATCAACTGGGGGCATCGCCGAATTTGGCGATGCCCCCGGTTCCTGTGTTGGAACTGGGGTTGCCACTGGCTCTTGTGTTGGGAGTGGGGTTGCCTCCATTGCTGTGCAGCCCACCAAAAGGGCCGCCAATAAAATTATACTAATTGCCTTCAGCAACTGTCACACCTCGAAGCAAGAATATGGAGTTTGTCTGCGTAAACATTTGGGGCGTCGATTACCCCTTTCCCGGCAGAGACTCGCACCACCGTGTCTCCCACCCTGTCCACCTTGAACGGGACCCCGCTGTAAGTCGTCGTGTCGTTGGGGTACCACTCGTCGTAGCCACACCCAGCGCCAAACGCGTCGTGCTCGGCGTGCGTTGGGTCCAGCGGCACGAAAATCCACGCGCCGAACGGCTGGTAGAGAATCGTAATCTCCGTTGACGCCTCCTCGAAATAGTTCTGCTCAATCGCGGTCAGCGTCAGCGTGCCCTCGCTCTCGACGCTGCTCACAACGAAGCTGGACTCGTGCAGAGTCGACGGCGCGGAGCTCCACCAGTCGTAGTCCCGGTCCTGCCCGTCCGCGGTCACGTCCACGTAGACGTTGGCCGACGGGTCCACCTCTACGCGGTACCTCACGAGCTCTCCGCGGTTGAACGTGTACTGCGGCACCCAGTCCTCGTCGTAAGTGGTGATTTCCACGATTGCCATCTGGACATAGAATGGCATGGACAGCAGTTGCGTGCCGTCGTCGAGCACGATTTCCCACTCGCCCGTCGTCTCGTCCACGTCGAAGCTGCCCAACAAGGCGAAGTCCGTGAAGTCCTCGCCGCTCTTCTGTTGCTGTTCTTTCTCCTGCTCGTTCGGGTAGTTGACTGTCAGGTTCGTGTTCTCCGGCGCCGGCGTCGTGACGCGGTAATAGACTGTGTCTCCGGGGTGGTGCTTGTCCGTCCGGTCCGTGTAGTACTCGTCGGAATACATTTCTATCCCGAACTCGACGGCATAGGTGTGGCTGAAGCTCGTCGAGAGCTTGCTCTCGCCCTTGGCGAGCGTGAGGGTGCAGTCGAGCTTCGCGGAATACGGGTTGAGCTCGGTCTTGTCGCACGTCGAGGAAAAGTCGTAGCCCTTTTCCGCGGCCTGCGCCTCGAGTTTTTCCGCGACCTCGTAGTAAAACGACGGGTTTCCGCCGTAGAGCCCGCCGGCAACAGAGTCCCTTAGCTCGGCCTCGTAGCTGTTCATGATTGTCTGCAGCCCTGGCTCGGGCTCTATTTCGGACTCCTGCTCAAGCTGCTTTGACTCGGCCGCGAAGTAAGCAACCCCCACGATTACCGAAATCATAAACACCATTATCAAAATATAGAATTGTCCTTTCGTGCCTATCTCCATACTCTCACCACCATTTGCCTCGGCGGCAGCCCCCACCTCGTGACCTGGCAGCTCGCGGTAGCGATGTCAGTGTCCTCGGGGATGGAGGCCCCGGTCGACTTTATTATGTCTCCACTTGTTATATTTACCACTATTACACTATATTGAATGTCCTCAGGCAGGGAATAGGTCAGGGAATTGCTTATCCACGCCATTGCGGCCCCGCTCATGGCTATGGCCCTCGCCTTGTCCGAGTTGCACAGCATGTTGGACGCGTCCGTGGCGTAGCGCTGCAGCACCGCGATGTTCCGCGTCTGCTGGACTGGCGGGTTCTGCTTCACGATTGCTGTCATGAGCGTGAACAGCAGCATCAGCACGATGAGGACCTCGAGAATCCTCATGAACCCCCTCACGCGGCCCACACCTCCATGACGCCCGGCTGGTACGAGTTGCCCTTCAGCACGAACACCGGCCTCTTTATCACGCCTTCCTTGGGAATGCTCGTGAGGCACGCCCACTGGCCCCCCTTGCTCTTCACGCGCCACGCGAACTCAAGCCCCCCCATCGTAGTGTTCAAGTCCGTGCAGTTCCTGCCGTTGGCCCACCCCAACTTGGTTTGGTTCAGCACGCCGGGCTTCACGCTGCCGTTCGAGTATTCCGCGAACCCGAGCTGGCTTGGGCCGGAGCTCCAGTTGGGGGGTATGCCGGCGTCCGTAATCAGCACGCTGGAGTGGAACTCTGCCGCGAGCTCCCGCACGTCCCCCCTCTGCAGCTGGGGCGTGAGCATGAGCGCGCCCTGGAAGTAGATGAACCAGTATGCGGCTAGGAAGAGGGCGGTCGCTACGACGAACTCTATCCCGATTGCCCCCTTAGATGTTTGCGTCACTGAATGCCACCTGGTACCTGTCTTCCGCGTACTTCACGCTGAACCTAAGCATCGCCGGCCGTATGACCGTCACCTTGTCGGGCTCGACCTTGAGGTCGGTCGCGCATACTGTGCAGCCGAAGGCCACGAACTCTACTTGGTCCGGCGTGAAGGCCTTGTATTGCTGCCGATTACGCTCTTTCGCGAACGACTTCACGTACGTCGCCACGTCGTTGGTCGTGAAGCTTTCTGTCACTTCTGCCACGCCATCGATGCTTTTGGTCGTCACCCCCTTGCTCGGGGGTATGTCCAGCATGGTCTCCCCGATTTTTTCGGCGATTGTGGCGGGGGGCACGAGCTGGAACGCGAGGAGCGTGATGAGCACGAGGATGACCGAGTGCTTGATGCCGGCGGTCACCTTGCCCTCGCCCATTTCCCCCGAAATCAGGCCCGCGAACAATGCCTCAAGTATGGTCACGTGGAACAATAGCTCGCGGAACTCAAACTCACTGAGTGAGCCCGAGCCGCCGCCGAGGAACTCGCCCGCGGCCTGCATCTTTGGCACGGCCGGCACGAGTGACTCCGTCAGTACGATAATGATGAACAGCAGCAGCAAATAAATCGCGTAAATCGTCATGGTGTATACAGAGAGCTTCGATTTTCTCTCTGCCTCGAGCTCCTTGAGCTTGCGCAGGTCGGACGACACGGTCTCGAGGACCGTGGTGACTTCGCCGCCCGCGGCCTGTGCCGCGGTGATGATTGAAATCGCGCGGTCAATCATTGGGCTCTCGACGCGGTCGGGCAGGCGCTGCATGGCGTCCTCGAAGCTGACGCCCCACGACAGCTCGCGCGCGATTTTCTTGATTTCTGGCGATAGGAAGCCGTAGTCGTTGAAGGACGCGTTCTGGATTGCCTTCGCCAAAGTGACGCCGCTCCGCTTGAATTCCGCGATGTCCCTCAGGAAGTCGGGGAAGTGGTCCTCAATGCTGGCGAGGCGGCCGTGCTCGCTGTAGACATAGAACGCGAAGGGCACGCTCAAGATGAAGAATGCGCCGATGACCCAGATGCCGAAGCTCTCCGGCTGGAACAGCAGCCCGATGAGGACCATGGCAGTCGCTATGAGCGAGAGGCCCCACAGGACTTTCCAGCGCTTTTTCATTTTCCTGAAGTTCTCTCTGAGCTCGAGCATTGTCTTGCTGATTTCGTCTTCCATTTAATCATAGTCCCGCCGGTTTGCTGGTCTCAATAAGTATTATGAAGCCCATCGCGGCAAGCGGCAGCCCGAGGTACGTCGTGAGCTGGAGCACCAGCTTCACGGGCACGGGCAGGCCGCCGAGTATTCCCATTATCGACAATAGGACGAATATCATCACGATTCCGGCGACGAACACTGTGGAATAAATCTCGGCGAACATGGACAGGGTCTCGATGTACTTGGCCTCTATCCTGTGCTGCTCTTCCATGAGCGCCTTGGACTTGCCGATGAGCATGGCCCGGAGGTCCCCGCCCGTGCGGATTGTCGCGACGATTGACCACAGCAGGTCCTTGAACTTGTGCGACGGCGTGCGCGCCGCCACCTCGGAAATAGCGGACAGCGTGTCGTAGCCGAACACGACTATGTTCTGCGAGATGCTCCTGCAGGACTTCGCCAGCTCGCCGTATTCCTCGAACTGCCCCATCATCTGGAATATTACGTGGGGGGGGACGCCCGTGCCGGCAATCGTGGCCATGTGCGTCGCCGCGAAGGCGACGTGCTTGTCGAGCGCGTTCTTGAGCGAGTTCAGGCGGTACTGGGGGTAGGCCATGTAAATCAGCAAGATGACCCCCGCCACAAGCGGGAGCCCAATCAGTTCCGCGATGAGCATCTCGAGTATCCCCGCCTTCATGAAGGTGAACGCCCACACCCATATGATGAAGAACACCGCGGGCACGGCGATGAGGCTGGACAGCATGAACGACGCGATGTACTCGTCCATGGCCACGCCTATGTCCGCCTTCTGGAGCGAGACCTTGATGCTCTCGAAGACCTTGTCCAAGTAGTGGACGTGGCTCTTGAACAGCGAGTACGCGAGGAGCGAGTACTTCTTCGTTGCTATCATAACAACGGGCGAAAACCACCGCTTTTTAAACGGTGGAGGAATCGCACCTCCCTCCTTTCTCGGCAAGCCATAGCCGATAAGTATCTAAATACTTCTTGCATGGTACCACTCAGGATGCCTGCTATTAAATGCTTGAGGCTGAACCTGCTCAAGCCTTCAAGAGAGAAGCAAAGACTGTTGAACGAGCTTGGCAGTGAGTATGCCCGCGTTTTCACTGAATTAAGAGCAATATACAGCTTTGCTCACCTCACTTCTGCCATTGAATTGCACGAGTGGACTTACCGCGCTGTCCGCAGGGACTCTTTTCTGCCTTGCCAGCTCGTGCAGGAAGCCACGCGTTTGGTCAAGGCGACCATCAAGCATAATAACCCCACTCCCAACCCACGTTTCAACACGCGGGTGATGTCGTTCAAGACCACTAAGCGGGGAAACCCCGTGCTTTCCTTGAGCTTCAAGCCATGCAAGCGTGTCCTTCTCCCAGTCGCTCAAGACGGTGCTTGGGAGCGATTCAACTCCTTCGTCACTAATGGCTGGGCTTGTTCCAGCGTTGTTTACCAACGTGGCGTGATTTGGGCGACCATCAAAAAGGACGTCAAGCCTGCCAAGCCCATTACCCACAACTTCATAGGTGTTGACGTTGGATGCAGGTGCCTGGCAGCCGTCACTGTTTACGACTCCTTCAACCACAAAATCAGGAAACAGCTTTATTTTGGCAAGGACATCGCCAACAGGCAGGAACGGTTTTCCGCACGGCGTGCGAACCTCCGGTCCCTGGCTGACACCGGAAGCCGAAGAGCAGCCAAATCCCTCAAGAAAATGAGGCGGAAGCAACGCAATTTCGTCAGAAACAGGAGCTACGAAGTAGCTTGGCAAGTCGTCAGGCTCGCTAAAGAATACGGGGCCACTATCGCGCTTGAAGACCTTAACGGGCTCAAGCAGAGAACCGTGGTCAGGGGGGCGAAGCGACTGAACAAGATAGTTCAACGACTCCCTTACCAGAAATTCCGTTTCGCTCTCGAAAGCATTTGCTTGGTTGAGGGAGTCGCCATCGCAGCAGTCAACCCGCGCAACACCAGCAGGGCTTGCTGCGCGTGTGGAGTGATTGATAAAAGAAATCGCATTAATGGAGGCAAGCTCTTCAGATGTGTTAGCTGCGGCTTCGTTGCTAACGCTGACAGAGTTGGCTCTGTTAACATAGCCGGCAGAGCGGCCGAAAAGCAGGTGTTGCTTCAAAGCCAGTCTTCTGCTGGTCGGGTGTCCATAAACGCACTCTTGCGTTCCGATGAAAGTTGTGGTTTGGTATCGCATACCTAAGCCATTTCCTTGAGGAAAAGCCACTCTCAGTGGCAGTTTATATGTTTTTCAGCACCTCTTCCGGGGAAGAGTAGTATTTTTGGATTATCTTGCCCACATCGACGTAGTACCTGATGTTGTTGTCCTTCATCCACTTCAGGATTTGCCGCCGCCTCTGGACCTCTTCCCAGATGTCCTTTTCCTCGATGCCCTTGTCCTCGATGATGCGCTGGAACACGTAGCTCTTGTCCGACGAGAACTCGAACGTGTCAGTGGACGGGTTCCACTTGAACAGCGTGTTGATGATTGGCTCCTGCTCCTTGGTGAGGCCGAGGACTTCGACGACTTCCTTGATGCGGCGCACCTCAATCCCCTTTATCCGCGCCTTCGTCAGCACGATTATGATGTTCAGGTGCTGGAGCAGCCCAGCCGACAGGCTAATCGGCGGTGTTTGCAAACGGTGCATGACCGCGTCCACGGAGTCGCCGTGGATTGTGGCCATCCCTGCGTGGCCCGTGTTGTGGAGCATTATGCCGCCGAAGCCGCCGACAAAGTTTTGTGTGCCCGGCACGCACAGGTCGTACACTGGCTCACTTTTTCCCAGCACTATTTTCTTGACTTCCTTCACTGGGTCGGCGTACACGTCCCCTGCCAGGCGCGGGTTGGGCCTTGCGGGAACCGTAAACTCCACTGCCTTGCCGATTGGCGTGGCCCACTTCATGAATTCTTCCTGCTCGCTCCTGCGGTAGAACTCAACGCGGTACATGTCTTCTTTTGTGTGGTAGGCATGGGCAGCGATGCCGTAGCAAAGCAGGAGATGCATCACTTGGTCCGCGAGTTCCTTGGACTTTGTGCTGTACTGGAACGTTTTTTCACTGCAGTAGCCGTCGCCTGCCCACATTGCCGAGAGCAGGTGGCCAATCCTCTGCTTTGACAGGCCGAACACGAGGTCTGGAAGCGTTTTGCTCGCGGAGCCAGTCCCGCAGTAGTGCTTCAGGAACTCGAACACGACCTTGTGGCTGAACGAGAGCTCGGTGCACTCGCCGTACCCCCGGGTAATCCTCTTTCTTGGTGCCTTTCCGCTCACTGCTTTTATGCATTGCTCCATGTCCTCAAGAATTGCTGGGCTGCTGTTGTAGAGCTGGATGCTGTTGTTCTTGGCGGCGGTGTTCAGCGAGCCTTCTGAAATGTAGTAGCCCATGAGGCGCAGCAGCTCATCGGTTATTTCGAGGGCTGCCGGCAGTTTCTCGCTCTTGCGGTCGAACTTTACCTTGATTCCAGTTGGGCTGTTGGCGATGCCTGCCGCTGACAAGAGCCTGAAGTACTTGTCTGCGTGGAGTGCGGACATGCCTTTCCCGTAGTAGTCGGAAATCGTTTTCACTCCAGCAATTTCGCCTGCCTTTTCCCACCCAATGGCCTGAACGGCTTTTTTTATGTACTGGGGCGCGACGACGCGTATCCCTGGCAGTGCCTTGGCGAGGTTGATGTGCCTGATGTCTGCATAGCCGCAGGGAAGCACCGCGGGGACCGCGAGGGAGTCGCCGGCCCCCAGCTCTTCCACGCGCTTTTCGGTGACGCCGCCGTTTTCTATTGTGAACACTGAGTGGTCGCCCGTCGTCTCGACGGTCCGCCCAGTGGCCGTCCTTATGCGGTACAGCTCTTTCCGTGGCTCGTGCTGGACGCAGGCCTTGAGTGGCAGGGCTTTCACTTTCCCGTTGTCTATTGTTATTGCCTTGTAGCCAGTGAGGTCTTTTCCCACCAGGTCTTTTATCGGAACGCGCTGTGGGCTGCCCTCCTTGTCCAGGACGAACACTTTTTCGCTGCCACGGACTGACGCCATTCCCTGGAACAGCACGTACGCTTCCTTGCCACGCACCTCGCCCACGATTAGCTCGTCGGGCCGCTCGCGCAGCGCAGCCCTGAGCAGGTCGTACATGCTTATTTCCCCGGACCTGCGGCCGCTCAGGTCCTGGCGGCCGAATCCCGTGCGCACGACTTTTTGGAGCCAGTGCTCGTGCGGCAGCCGGATTTCGGGCGTGTCCTCGATTGACACAATCTTTGTTTCCCCTGGGAGGAACATGCTCATGGCGTTCAGGAAAGACGTCTTGCCGGACGCTGTGCCGCCGGCGTACAGCAGGGACCGCCTGTACTCAATCGCAATCCAAAGGTACGCGCCAATCATTTCCGGCAGCGTCCCGAAGTTCAACAAGTCAGTTATCGTGAGTGGGTCCTTGGTAAACTTCCGGATTGTAAAAGTGCTTCCGTGCATGGCGATGTCCTTGTGCGACGAAAAAGTCGCCTGCAGGCGGCTGCCGTCGGGCAACGCCCCGTCCAATAGCGGCTCGGCGACACTGATGTGCTTGCCGCACCTTTGCGCCATGCGGATGATGAACTTGTTGAGTGTTTCCTCGCTGCCGAACATGAGGTTGGTCGGGATGCTTGCGTACTTGCGGTGGTAGATGTAGAGCGGTATCTTGACGCCGTCGCACGAGATGTCCTCAATGTTCGGGTCGTGCATGAGCGCCTCAATCATCCCGAGGCCGAGGAAGTCCCGGTACATATAGTAAAGGAGCTTCTGGTACTCGTGATCGCTGAGGCGTATGCCATAGTCCTTGATTACCTTGTCGACCTTCTCCTTGAGTATGTCCCGAACAGACGTTGCCCCCTTCAGCTCGAAAAGGTTGATGTCGAGCAGCTCTACGACAATTTCTTTCACCATGCCGAGGCTACGCTCCTGGTCCTTGGTGAGGTAGGGCTCGAGCAGGTAGTACGCGAGGTGGCTCTCGTTCTTGTCCCAGAACAGGTTGGCGAACGCGAAGGGCTTGACGAGCGAGTAGACCTGGTTCACCTGCGTGAACTCTGGCGGCTTCCACGCGGAGCTCATCTTCTTGAGGTATTGCGTTGGGATTTTGTGGGCCTTGAGCGGGATGTTTTTCATCCGGCTTTCTTTTTCTATGGTATCGATTTTTTGCTTCATCTTGGTGAAGTCTGCAATCGACATGGTGACCTCGGGCTTTGGCTTGATTGCCCCACCAACAGTCTTTATATTGGAGAAGTCGACGGACTGGGGCAGCTTGATTTGATGCAGGTCTTCCGCCGCCTCCCCCCTCTCGAAGTCTTCCCTCATCTTCTTGAGCTCTTCCGCCTTCCTTTCCATGTCGTCCTTGGTCTCCTCTGTCTTGATGGCGCCGAGCTCGGCCCCCATGTCCTTTACCGAAATCTCTTCGTCGATGTCCGCTATGTCGGGCAGCCCGAACTCTTCCTCTTCTTCCTTGGGCTTTTCCGTGGCCCGCTTTTTCCTTATCTTGTCCGCGGTCTTTTCCAGGACTTTTTTCCGGATGGGCATTTTTTCAACCTCAGCAGGTTAGTGAAAGGCTATAGTGCGTGTTGTTCCTCGACACCCTGGCGCACATGGCTGGTGGATAGATTGTCGTGGTGTCGAGCTCTACGTAGCTCGTGTTCAGGAACAATGGGTGCCGCGCGGCCATCTGCGGCCACTTCAGGGACCGCACCTTGACGTACGCCAGGCCGCCGATGTCCTCGAGCTGCATGGAGTACTGGCCGGAGTAATAGTCCTGGGACACCGGGACGCGAAACGTTTGGTTGGCCGACTGGCCCGGGCCCAGGTACTGCGCGACACTGAACAGGTTCCCCGCGACGTACTCGCTCACGCCCACGAGCGTTTGCTTCTGCGACTCCCGCTTTATCGCGTCCTCGAGCGATAGGGTGGCGTACGCCAGCGCGACGATTAGGAAGAACCCAAGCGCAACGCGCGCGACGAACGAGACGCTGAACTGGCCCTTCAGCAGATTTTCACCTCCACAATGGGCTTGCTCGACGTGCCGTTGTAGCCGAGCTTCCTCGCGGTGAGCTGCGCCCTCGGCCCGCTCCTGCCCTTGCAGATGATGCTTTCCTCTATTTGCACGTCGTCATAGCACGCCACCATCTCAATTGCCTGCGACCCTTGGCCGGTTCCGCCGCGGAAGACGTTCGTGTACGGCATGCGCGACATTTTTATGCCTGTGTCACTGTCCTGTATCACGTAAGTCGTGCTGTTGCACGTAGCGTTTGGTGTCTCGGTTATCCTGTCGTACACCTCTGCGTTCAACTGCGCGGTGTACTTCACCCAATTATGGGCCGCGTCCACCTGCATCACGCCTTTTGCGTAGTACAGGTTCATCCTCGTGGTGAAATTGATGTCGCCGTGGCTCACCGACTGGATTAGCTGGTCCACCGAAATCATCTGTGACTCCATGTTGTGCGCAATGGGCGTGTCCTGGAGCCGCTGTATCTCGTAAGTCCCCCACAAATAGGCTGCTACGGACATTATGACGACCAGCGCCAGCAAAAGCACGTATGAGACCGCGGGGCTTACTCCTTTTCGCATAGTATCCACTATTCCTGCCCGAATAACTCACCAAACCTTTTTAAAGGTTCTTGCCCGTAAAACCGGGCTTATCCCGCCGTAAACCCCTTTCCCCCCGGGTTCATCTCACCGGCTCGTACGAGTCGTGGCTCTTGCCGGTGGCGTGGTACTTTATGGCGTTCGTGACGTGGAACTTCACGTAGTTCCCGTACCCCCAGCCCTTGACCCTCCGCAGCGAGACATAGACGTGGCCGTGGGGGTTATAAGCCACTTTTCCGACGCCCATGAGCTTCTTGGTGAGGTCTAGGTCCTCTGCAGTGACCAGGTCAGTGTTGAAGCCCCCGACCTCCTCAAACGCGCTGCGCTTGAACGCGAGGTTCGAGCCGGCGGGCACCGGATTGCCGAGGCAGTCCATCACGTGCATGTACCTGGACATGACGTTCCTGCACATCCACGCCTCGGTCCTGCTCCCGTCGTACGGCACTATGTTGCCGTACAGGCCTACATTGCCGTCAAACCGCGACACAATGCTGTCGAGCCAGTTCACTGGGGCCTGTATGTCCGCGTCCGTGGACACGATTGTCCTGCCCTTTGCCGCATCACACGCCTTTTGCCTGCCCGCCGCTATGGTGGGCTTGGGCTCAACCAAGAATTTCGCACCGTAGTCGCGGCAGATGGCCTCTGTCGCGTCTGTCGAGCACCCGTCCCCAACGACTATCTCGTAGCTCCCCCCGAATTCCTGCCTGCTGAGGCTCTCGAGGCAGGGGGCAAGGTATTTCTCCTCGTTGAGGGTGGGTATAATCACGGATACGTCCATGGTCATAAGTATGAGGATGGTTCTCCTTTTTATTGTAGTGCCTGTAATGTCACTAAAAAACCGGGGTTATAGGCACTACGCGCCCCATCACCCAAATGACAAACCAACTCCCAACACACAGTTTTAGGCCTCGCGCCGCAAGAA
>JAGMCR010000012.1 GCA_023129115.1 Candidatus Iainarchaeum sp.
GGAGACAAGCGGGCCCGGAGGGATTTGAACCCCCGATCTCTCGCTCCGAAGGCGAATGCCTTGTCCAGGCTAGGCTACGGGCCCATTAAAGAAAAGTGGTGGCGGGATATTTAAACTAAATCCCGGAAACAAGTCGCTCGCTGTACTCCTTGTCGCAGTAGTCGCACTTCAGCCGCAGCGGGTTGCTGCTCACGGTGAAGCTCGTCGCAAGGGGCTCGCGCTCCGCGTTCGTCACGCACTTTGGGTTCAGGCACTTCAGGTAGCCCTCGATGCGCTTGGGCATCTCGACATTGTGCTTCTCCACGAGCTTGCCGTTCTTTATCGTGTTGATGGTCGCCTCCGGCGCGACGAGCGCGATGATGTTTCGCCTCTCCTTGTCCACGAAGACGTCGGCCATTTTGACTATGTCCTTCCGCCCAAGGCGCGGCGACTTCGCGTTCAGCAAAAGCACTGCCTGCCCGTTGTTCGCGCCGCCGAGCAGGGTGTACACCACCAGGCCCTTGCCCGCCGGGATGTGGTCAATCACTGTCCCGTTCTGGATGGGCTTTACCTCGAGAGTCATTTCGCCACCCCCAAAAGCATTGCTATGAGCGCCATTCGCGTTGGCACGCCGTAGAAGGCCTGGTTGAAGTAGACACAGCGGGGGTCGGCGTCGCACTCCCAGCTGATTTCGTCCACGCGGGGCAGGGGGTGCATCACGATGCTCTTTTTCTTCATGGTGGACAGTGTCTTGGGGGTGATGACGTAGCTGCCCCTGACTTTTTCGTAGTCTGTTGCGTCCGAGAAGCGCTCGGCCTGGATGCGCGTCATGTACACCACGTCCGCGTCCCCGACGTCGAGCTCGGTGAACTCGTCGTACTTCAGGCCCTTCTTGTACTCCTCCGGCATCTTCAAGAGCTCCGGCGCAATGAACCGGAAGTCTGCCTTGTACTGCTTGAGCGCGCCCACCAGCGAGTGCACGGTGCGGCCGTACCTCAAGTCGCCAACGATTGCGATTTTGAGGTCGTTCAGCGTGCCCAATTCTTTCTTGATGGTGAACAGGTCGAGGAGGGTTTGGGTGGGGTGCTGGTGCGAGCCGTCGCCGCCGTTGATTATGGGGACGGTCGAGACGTCGCTCGCGAGCTTCGCGGCGCCGTCCATGGGGTGGCGCATCGCGATTATGTCGGAATATGCGGCGACCGTGCGGATTGTGTCGGCCGTGGTCTCTTTTTTCTTGAGGGACGTGCCCTTGGGGTCCGAAAACCCGATTACAGAGCCGCCGAGGCGGTGCATCGCGGCCTCGAAGGACAGCCTCGTTCGCGTGCTGGGCTCGAAGAAAAGCGAGGCCAGGACCTTGCCGTGCAGCATGTCGCTTGAGCCCTTGGTATTAAGGATTTTGAGCATCTTGTCGGCCTGGCCGAGAACGAGGTCAATGTCCTTGTGCGAGAAGTCTTTAATGGAGATTACGTGCTTGAACACAGGAACACCTCTGAATTTGAGGCTGGTGAGGTATAAAAAGCCAGCACAGGAAAAGGCTTAAAAAAGGCGGGAATTACAACAGTCAACCCCATGTGGCTTAGGAGCGCAGCCGGCGTGCTTGTGTTTATTGCTTTTGTCGCCCTGTCAGCAGCGGCTTTTACCTATTTTGAGCCCTATATCATGTTCTCGATTAGCTCGGCCTTGTTCATCACGCAGGCAGCGATTTTCCTGATGGCGCTCGAGGACGCGGACCTGAAGGACCCGAAGCCCAAGCGGTACCCGTCCCTCACGATAATGGTGCCCGCGTACAACGCGGGGGAGACGATTGTCGAGAGCATCAAGAAAATCAAGGCCATGGAGTACCCCCGGAAGTTCAAGATAATCGTGATGGACGACGCGAGCACCGATGATACCTATGACAAGATAAAGGATATTCCGGGAATCAAGATAATCCGCAACAAGAAGAACCGGGGCAAGGCGGCGAGCCAGAACCAGGTCCTGAAGATTGTGGACACCGAGCTGGTGGCGAACATTGACTCGGACACGTTCCCGCGCAAGGACGCGCTCATGAAGACCGTTGGGCACTTCAACGACCCGAAGGTGGGTGCGGTCACTGTATTGATTCTCCCGACGAACACGAAGAACTGGCTGCAGAAGGTCCAGCTGTTCGAGTACTACAACGCGTTCGGGTTCTGGCACAAGAGCATTTCGTCGCTCGGCGGCATGTACGTGACTCCGGGGCCCATGACCGTGTACAAGACGCAGGCGCTGAAGGACGTTGACGGGTTCGACCCCGGCAACATCACCGAGGACATGGAGGTCGCGCTGCACATGCAGAAGGTGGGGTGGGACATCAAGTGCAGCGTGAACACAAAAGTGCTTACAGAGGTGCCGGACACGCTGAAGAGTTATTTCCGCCAGAGAATCCGGTGGTACCGCGGCAAGTTCCTGAACGGAGTGAAGTACAAGGGATTGCTGTTCAACCCGAGGCACGGGAACCTCGGGCTGTTCATTTACCCAATGAGCTTCATCGTCGAGATACTGTCGATGACTGTCTTGATTGGGATACTCACGATTAACGCGGACGGGTTCTTCCGCGCCGTGAGGCACTTCATTGGGGTGGTTACGCACAACGCGTTCAGCCTCGAGTTCCTCTTTAATTTGGACCCATTGTCGTGGCCGCCGTACCTCGTGTTTTTGGTGCTGACGCTGCTGATTTGGGGGTACCTGCTGTACACCAGCATGGGCTTCGACAGCAACCGCCGGCCGAGGCTCGGGGAGCTGCCATACATACTGTTTTATTTAACGTTTTATTCATTCTTCATCACGTTCGCGTACGTCATGAGCTTCTTCCACGAGCTCAAGGGAAGTGAGAGAGTATGGTAAGCACTTACGTCAAGGGAATCGCGCTGGGGGCAGTACTGCTGATTGCCAGCATGTCGGCACTGTGGATACTGGACCAGCAGCGCACAAGCATTTTGTCAAAGGAAATCCAGGACATGACCTGGGAAATCGAGGACTCGCGGCTGTACTTGGAGTATTTGTCGACGCTGAACGAGGACTCGTGCGCGGTCATGAAGGCGCGTGTGGTGCAGCAGGTCGGCAAGAGCGACGAGCTCGCGAAGAAGATTGACGCGTACAAGAACGCGAACATGTTCAGCGAGGAGTACTACGCCATCAAGAAGACGTTCATCTACAAGAACTTTGAGCTGTTCCTGAACTTCAAGAGCCTCCGGGACGACTGCGGCGAGAACGTGAACTACGTGATTTATTTTTATGCCGAGAACGACCCGGACCAGTCGATTTGCCCGGACTGCGCGGTGCAGGCGGACATCCTGAACACGCTCGGCAACAACTGTGAGAACACGTGGATATTCGCGCTGCCGTACAATTCGTACACCGACCTGGTGAACGTTGTTCGGGACCAGTACGGCGTCACGAGCGGGCCGGCCGTGGTCGTGAACGGCGAGAGCGTGCACCGGGGAATGGTGGAATTGTCGACGCTCGAAGCAGAGATTACGTGCGGCGAGAACCCGCTTGAATAAAAAGGGAAAGGCACAAAAACTATTTCCTCGGGGGGTGTTGCCAATACGGCAACACCCCCCAATTTCCCTAAAAGCCCCGTGGTGTAGTGGCCAATCATCATCGGTTCTGGACCGGTGGACTCCGGTTCGAATCCGGACGGGGCTACTCCAACCACGGGCTCGTGGTCTAGTCTGGTTAGGACGCGACCTTCACACGGTCGAAATCCTCGGTTCAAATCCGAGCGGGCCCATTCCAACCCTTTTCCTGTTACTCGCTTCGCTCGCCCGGTGGAAAAGCGTTGACGGAAAAGATGCCTATGCTCCCACGCTCTTTTTACGCACGTGACACCGTCAAGGTAGCGAAAGGCTTGTTGGGGAAAGAGCTCGTGTGCGACGGCAGGAAAGGCATCATCACCGAGACAGAGGCGTACAAAGAAAACGACCCAGCGAGCCACTCGTGCCGTGGGTTGACCAAGCGGAACAGGCCGATGTACGGCAGGGCCGGGCACGCTTATGTATACCTCTGCTACGGCATGCACTGGATGCTTAACGTGGTTACGGAGAGCGAGGGCACGGCGGGCGCGGTGCTAATCAGGGCGCTGGAC
This sequence comes from Candidatus Iainarchaeum sp., assembly GCA_023129115.1. Lineage (GTDB taxonomy): Archaea > B1Sed10-29 > B1Sed10-29 > WALL01 > WALL01 > WALL01. The sequence continues at coordinate 4,088 of JAGMCR010000012.1, forward strand.
TCTGTAAACGGGCCGGGAAGGGTCACCAAGCAATTGGGGGTCGACAAGCGCTTCAACGGCCACGACTTGACGAAAAAGCCACTGTTTGTTCGGGACGGCGTGGAGCCACGTAAAATCACTGCCTCGCCCCGGATTGGGATACGGGAGGGCCTGGACAGGGACTGGCGGTTCTACGTCCCCAAAGGCACTTTGTAACCGCACAGTGGTGAAAACGCTTATATATGCTGCCTTCGTTATTGCGATGGCATGAAGAAGACGGCAATTCTATTGGGGCTTCTGCTTGTCTTGAGTGGGGCATTCGCAGCTGTTGACAGTGTCCAGACGTACCGCGACGCCAATTTTACGGTTCTTGGTTCGGTCTTTAAGGACGGTGCCACGGTTTATGTCATGGGGTGGGACGGCGTAAAGAACGGAAGTGCGTTGCCGTCCACAACTGAGGGAGTTGTGAACCAAGCCAACACATCAATTAGCATAGGCTTCAACATTTTTGACGATGGGGGGACTGCCGCCCAAAGCTCAGACAACGCTACTGACGGGTTGTACCTCGGTAAATTCCAGATAAGTTCCACTGTATGGAGCGACCCCCTAGACACAATAAAGCTCCAGCACGGCGAAAAGGCCGAGATTGAGGTCGATATTGACACAAGCAGCGATGCTGGATACGCCAACATCACGGCGGACTACATCAAACCAAACATAACCAGCTGTAATGTCACCCCCTCTAAGCCAACGTGGCTTGGGTTTGGGCAGAACTTCAATGTCACACTCACTGGCGAGGCAAACGGGAGCGCGTGGTACTACTACAACAGCACGAACCAGACAATGACAGAAGTCTCGCCGGGTGTCTATTCGGCAAACTACACGGTTGGCTGGCCGGAATCCCACAAGGGCACCATCAGTTGCTACCACGCCGACACCGCGGGCAACGAGGACAACGCGACTACGGCGGAAGAGCTCTGGGTGGACACTGCCGCACCAGTAATCTCGAACGTTCTCCCGTCCTGGTACACGTGGACCAACAACAACATGACCAACATCACTTTCAACGTGACGGACGCCGCGAGCGGCGTCAAGAACGCTTCGATAACTGACATTGTCGTGGGGAACTATTCTGTCACTAACGTTGGCAGCGCTTATACCGCGACGACCAACGTGGCACTGCCCGAGGGGAACGTTAGCTTCAACATCACGGCATTCGACAACGTCGGCAACATGATAATCTCCTTCCACCCAAACCACTTTGGCGTGGACAGGGGCGCCCCCACAATAACAACGTACAGTCCGGTGAGCACGACTTACACCAATTGGTCGGTGAACTTCACTGTGAGCGCGAATGATACGTTTTCGCCGACAGTGGCCTGCACATACTACGTTGAGTCCACGGACATCTATGGCACAGTCCGGAACAGTACTTGGTGGGACACTATCCTCACGAACGGCAGCAACAGCACGACGAGTGTGTGGGTGAACGAGGGCTGGCAGAACGCCACCTACAACTGCTCTGACGAGGCGGGTAACGAAGTAAGAGGTGCCTTCCCCGCCTTCACGGTGGACATGCTCGCGTTCCGCACTGCCTGGATGGACATGAACAACACGTACCTGAGCAACCAGTCGTGCGCGTCCATAGATGGCTGGGTCGTTGACGACTACTCCAGCATGAGCAACATCATTATAGAAATCGGGGGCGTCGCCATCAACAGGACGTGGAACGGCACCAACTTCTCTGCATTGTTCTGCCCCGACAACTCAACCGTGTGGCCGGACGGAGTGTACGACGTGAACGCCACGGTCAATGACACGGTGGGGAATATTGAGGAGATTCACTTCTATGACGTCACCATCGACAACACGCCGCCATCGTTCGTCTCGTACTTCCCGACCAACGGGACCGTATACAACGACTCCGTGGTCAACTTCACGGTAACTGTCAGCGAGCCGGTCAGCACATGCAGCCTGTACGTGAACTCCACGACAACCGGGCTGATGCGCCTTTGGGCCATGCCCACAGGAAACAACACGTTCAACGGCACGACCCTCCTGCCAAATGATGTCTATGTGGCTTGGTTCAACTGCACTGACTACACCGGCAATGTCAACGTCACCCCCAAGATGACCATTACTGTGAACGATGTTACTGCGCCAAGGCGGGTCACCGGCCTGGCGGCGGCGGCGCAGGGCACGACCAAGATAAAGCTGGGCTGGGACATGAACCGCGCCCTGGATCTAGTGATGAACTACACTGTGTACCGCGCGACAAAAAGCGGCGGGCCGTACACGGCGGTGACCACACTCAACGCGGTCACATACACCGACACCGGGCTCACCGCGGACAAAAAGTATTACTACGTCGTGCGGGCGAGGGACTTTTACGGAAACCTTGGCCCCGCGTCGGCAGAGGCCAGCGCCAAGACGAAATCGGGCACCGGCGGGACAGGGGGCACCGGGCCCACTGGCGGCTGGATGCCAATAGCGACGCCGGACTCCAGCGACGACGTGCCCACTCCAACCCCAACCCCCGAGCCAGTGCCGCTGCCGCCTGTCGAGGAGCGGGAGGAAGTTGTCGAAGAGCCGGTTGTGGAGCCAGAGGAAGAAGAGGCGCCCGCGCCGGCCCCAACGCCTTTGCCCCCCGCCGCGCCAAAGTCGCCAGTGACAGGCCTGTTGTTTTCCGAGGGGAGCCTCATGTGGGGGCTTGCCGCGCTGATGGCGCTCGCCACGATTTGGATGATGTGGGGCGTCAGCAAGAGAATGGCGAAGCGCAAGTGGTACGAAAAGTAATAAAAAGGCTTTTGGGTAGAATTAGCCCCAGCGCTCCCGTAGTCTAGTCCGGTCAAGGATAACAGGTTCTCAACCTGTCGACGTGGGTTCAAATCCCGCCGGGAGCATTTGCCTCTCGGGGGGCTTTATGCCCCCCAAAGTCTACCGCGCCAGCTCAGGTTTGGGCTGAATCCCGCCGGGAGCACTCCAGCGTCCTGGGGGGCGCAGCCCCCCACTACCCTGGGAAGCGTCCCCCCAGGTGAGTAGGTAAGAGCTCGCTGTCGCTCGCGGCTTTTTGTCTCTGGGAGCCGCTAGGCTCCCAAGCCTAACGTGCTGTACCGTGAATCCCAACGGATTTGCGGTTGTCCTGAGTTTCAGGCGATGGAAAAGGATTAAAAACGCGTAGTGAGTGAGGCTAGTGATGAACCCGTACGTCGAGATAATCCGCCCCGTGAATGGCGTGATGGCCATGATAGCCGTTGCAGTGGGCTTCTTTGTCGCGGCCGGGCAGTTCGCCTTGCCGCAGGGGCTCTTCTTCGCCATGGCGTCCGCGTTCCTGATTCTCTCGGCGGGAATGGCCATCAACGACTATTATGACTACCCCATCGACAGGAAGACCAAGAAGCAGCGCCCCATCCCGTCCGGGAGGATGGGCCTCGGGGCCGCGTGGAGGTACTCCGCCGTGCTGTTTGTGGCGGGCCTGGGCCTGGCGTTCCTCGTGAACATAGAGGCATTCGCAATCGCAGTAGTGGCAGCAGCCACGCTGTTCCTCTACGCCAAAGAGCTCTCCAAGAAGGCGTTCACAGGCAATTTCCTGGTGGCGCTGAACACCGCGCTGACGTTCGTGTTCGGCGCGGCCGTGGTTGGAGTGGTGTTCTCGGTCGAGGTACTGGCCCTCGCCGGGATGGCGCTCTTCGCGACCCTCGCGCGAGAGATTTACGGCAGCATCAGGGACATGAAGGCGGACAAGGGCACGCGCGAGACGCTCCCGATGAAGATTGGGGCCAGCAAGTCCATCATGATTGCCGCGTTCTCGATGGGCACCGCCATCATGCTCAGCCCAATCCCATACTGGGCAGGCGTGTTCGGCGGGACTTACCTCTTGCTCGTGGCACTGGTGGACGCGGGCTTTCTTTATGTGGTCTTGAACAGCTTCAAGACGAAGAACTTCGCGCGGGAGGCGCATTACTGCAGGGTGTTCCAGATGGCCGCCCTCATCGCCTTTTTGGCAGGCGCGCTTTGAACAAATGGGCAGCAAAAAGCGTTAGGCTTAAAAATGGTGTCCAACAAAACAATGGGTGCGAGGTAATCCTAATGGAAAACGTTGACGATACTGACATAGCCATACTGCGTGCCCTCATGAGGAACGCGAGGGCGTCCTATCGCGAGATAGCCCACGAAATCGGGGTGGCGGTTGGCACTGTCCAGCACAGGATGCAAAAGCTGGAGAAGAAGGGCATACTCACGGGCTTCATCCCGGTGATTGACTATACCCAGCTGGGGTATGGCATCAACGCAATAATCGCGCTTCACGTCCCGAAGGAAAAAAACGACGAGCTCAAGAAAATGCTGAAGGAGAACCCTAACGTGAACAGCATTTACCACACCACCGGGGACACTGACATGTTCATCAGGGTCAAGTTCAAGACCGCGGAAGAGCTTTACAACTTCCTCACCAAGGAATTGGCTGACGAGTACGTCAAGAGTAGCAAGACGTACACCGTGCTCTACAAGTGGAGGGAGTACGGGAAGCTTTTGAAGGAGTGAGCTGCAATGGGACAAATCGAGTTCTTCGCTGACGCAGGAAAATTCAGGGCGGTCAAGAAGCTGAAGGTCGATGAAAACACCGAGCCCATGTTCGTCGCGCGGTTTTTGGCTTCTGTGCAGGACACGCTTGTGCGGAAGACGCGGGACTACATGGGCGGGGACCTGCCCATGGACAAGCTGGACGAGATTGTTGGAGAAATTTGTGGCGCGGAAAAGGGAAGAAAGGGCTGGAAGCTCAAGGGCCGGGTGAGCGAGGAAAAGATAGGCCAGTGCCTCGCGGCCGCGCGCGGCTCCAAAGCAACGCGCATGATTAACGAAGTGGTCGAGGGCAAGAAGGCGCGGGAGCTCGCGAAGGCGTATGTATTGCAGACCACGCTAAACGTGCTGGGGTTCCCGCTCGCGATTGACGCGAAGCTCTTCGAGAAGTTCCTTGAGGAAAAATCGTTACGGGAATAGCCGCGTTTTTGCGGGTGCATTTATATTGCGCTAGTTTGATAACTAGCTTCGTGGGGTCGTAGGGTAGTTTGGCATCCTGCGAGCTTTGGGGGCTCGTGACCTGAGTTCAAATCTCGGCGACCCCACTCCAACCCTTTTCCTGTGGCGGCTTCGCCGACCGGTGGAAAAGCGCTGGCGGAAAAGAAGAAGCGGGGGTACCAAAGTGGACAAATGGGAGGGACTTAAGATCCCTTGGCTCAGTGCCTTCAAGAGTTCGAATCTCTTCCCCCGCATCCCTCCAATTGCGATTGGAGCAACCGCAGACTAAAGCGGGGCCAAAGGCCCCGCAAATAGGCATATGCCGCCGGGAGGCCTTGTGCCTCCCTCGTCGAACGTGCCAGCTGAGTTTCAGCTGTTTGGATCTCTTCCCCCGCACGCCTTTTCTTGCGGGCCCGTGGTCTAGCTTGGATATGACTCAACCCTCCGGAGGTTGGAGCCCGGGTTCGAATCCCGGCGGGCCCGCTATTTCACAATTTCTTGTTTATTGAATCCACCGCGACTGTCACAATACGTTGACGGTGCTTTGCCGAATAGCCTGGCTTTTTCTGGCAAGCCGTCGTGTAGCTTAAACCCCATTTCTTTCGCCTTTTTCTTCGCGAACTTGTGTATCAAGTCGTGCTGTCCGCTGCGGGAGCTGTAGACCCTGTCGAGGGCTAGCGCCCAATTGTTGCCTATCTTGATGAGGTGTAGCGCACCGCGGGCCTGAAGGCGCCCGCGCTCGTCGTATATCCCAATCACTTTTTTGGTGGCGTCTGCGGCAAAAGATATGAGCCCACGGTTATGTATGTCACTGCTCGACCAAGACTGGCACGTGCCAAACCTCTCGCCAATGTTGTAGTACTGGGCGGGATGGAACGCGTCAGACATTACGTAGCTTTTGGGCTTAACGTTGAGTTCGTTGATGATTCTCGAGACCTGCGCCAAATGGTTCGCGGCAAGCTCCTGGCCCCCGTCACGGAGCCGGAGTATGAGCGAGCTCACCATGGATTGAGCACCTTTTCCGTCCTCCGCCCGGATTCTGACCTCGAGCTCACCAAGCTCTGGAGTCGGCGACACAAGGTGCTGTTTGCAGCCCTCGAGTTGGGCCAGCAGCGAATCCACCGGGAACGCCTTTAGCTCCTCTTCCGTGGGCAAAACAGTTGTATGGCTTGTCTTGCGCCACTCCTCCGCAGCCTCCTTACTAAGCCCCTCATTCTTCATCAGCGTGTCAAGCTCTGAGTACTTCCAGTCCTCCAGCCCCCGCAGATTGGCGTACTCCTTGAGCATCCTCTGCACCAAGCCTTTTTCGATTACCCACTTGTGCTGCCCATAATGCTTTATTAGCCTGTTGCTGATGCGCGCGAGGTTGAGGGACGCCTTGTCCCAGCGCTTCTTCGCCAAGAACTTTTTTGCCTCTGCATCAGTCATGTCGAACTTTTTCTGTACGCCGTTCCGCAGTTCTTCCTGCAGCTGTTTTATGGTTCTGGACAGTGGCTGGTTGTAGTCAATTTTGGCCTGCTTTTCCATCAAGTCAGAGTAAATATTGATTACCTGCGCAGCCCTTGGAATGTTCTGAACCTCTTTCTTGCCCTTGCCTGCTTTTTCCAAAAGGAGGCGCTCTATGGCTGGCTTGGTTGCTTTCGACACACTAAGTGCCTCGCTAATCCCCCTGATCCAATTCATGCTTCTCGCAGGCTTCTTGTCCAAAAGCTTAACGATGGCGGTAGAGGTCTCATCACCAAGGTCAGTGAACAAGTTGCTGAAATCGCTGCAATTCTTGAGAGTATTTTCAAACCCGTGCACATCAATGAGCTTTGACATCAAGTTAGGGCCAAACCGGTTTAGGTTCTCGAAGTACATTAAGCGCCAATCTACGGTCATGCCGCCGTAACCCTCTTGGTAGTTGTCAAGCAAGTCTTTTACGCTTATTTTTCCCCACAGCGCCTTCAGGTCGCCGTCGTGCCTGAACGTCTCGAAGAACCTTGAGTCCTCCATCTTGTAAAAAAGCTCTTTTTTGTCCTTCACTCCTGCGGCCTTCATCCATTCGGCGAGGCGCTCGCCAGAGACGTCTCTCAGGGAGTCATATAAGTGGTGGGAAGCATGCAACCAGTCGGCGTGCTGAATTAGCTCTTTCAGAATCTCGAGGGTGAGGGGGGCGCCAGTGAAGTCATGGAACTCCTTGAAGTTTTGTAGTGCGCTCCTAATGCCCTTCTCGAATTCCTTGTTGCCTTTGAGCTTCAACCAGCCCTTGACCGGGATATCCTGTGTCTGTTCCTGCAGCCTTTTGTCGTTGGAGAACAGGTTGCTGTAGCCGCCGTTGACGAGCTTGAACACGAAGTCCTTGCCGTCTTTTGGCTTGAGCTCTTTTTCCCATTCCTCGCGGCGCTCTTGGGGCATGCCGCTGTAGCTCTGGGCCAGCTTCTCGAAATCATCGTGCTTGGAGATGAGCGTTATCAAGTCCTCCATCGTGAACTGTTCCTGCAGCTGCTTCGGGAACCGGTTTAGGTTCCCCACTATTCCTGCTAGGACGTTGGCGTTTAGGTTGTAGCGTTTGTCCTCCCGCCCGAAGTTCAGCAGCCCCATCAACTGGTCGGCAGTCGCGGTCTTCCGCACCTTCGTCGGCAGCTCCTTGACAGCTGGAATGACTGTGCGGTGCAAGTCCCAGAGCGCGACACTGTCGTTTGCAAGCTTCTCTTTCTGCTCCTCTGTGAACCGGTCGCTGAGGTACTTTGGCAGGCTGAAGAGGATTTTGTCGACGAAAACTTCGTTGCTGGTTTTGTCGAGGGCGAGGTCCATGAACTCTTCGGCGGTCAGCGTCTCTGCGATTCCGGGGAATGACTCCAGCCAGTGAGAGACGGAAAGCATTTTGCCGTATGCCCCTTGTTTTTGTAGCAAGGCCTTGACGTCTTCGAAGGAAAGGTTGTCGCGGATTTGCTTGGGCAGGTCCTCCAGTTGGTGTGGCAGGCCCACCAGCAAATGGACATTGTCCACATCTTTTAGGAAATCAACCACGTCGCCAGCCTTTGCCGTGCTCTGGACGCTTTTTGGCATTTTCGAGAACGAGTCCACTATGTATTCAAGGCCTCGGCTCTTTTTCTCCGCAAAGTCATTCATAATGTCGTTGGTGAAACTGTCCCGCGTGGCCTTTGGGAACTGCTTGATGTGATCCTTTAGCCATTTCTTGCGGTGGGCGCGCGCCCTCTTGCTTTGCACTGCTGGCACGAAATAATTTTATGTTCCCAGTGCCATATAAAGCCTCCTCAGCGCTCCAGAGGCAACTTTTATATACCCAAACCGAATAGGAGTAGTTGTATGCCGAGTGAAGAGGAGCAGATTATCAACCTGATTGCGCAGGAGCTGATGGCGGGAAAGGGCCAGGGCGCCGTCATCAACGAGCTTGTGCAGGCGGGGCTGCCGAAGAACGAGGCGGCCACGGTTGTCAATGCAGTGGCGCAGCAGATTTCGCGCCGCGGCGGAGGCGGTGGCGGGGCGGCGCCGATGCCCCGCGGGGGCGGCACGAACTGGGGCATGTGGATAATGATTGGCGCCATTGGGGTCCTTGTCTACATCATCTTCCTGGCGTAGAAACGCTTAAATTCTATTCAGTCAAAAAGAGTAGCCACTGCCTCAGTAGCTCAGTTCGGTGGAGCGCTACCTTGGTAAGGTAGAAGTCGGGGGTTCAAATCCCTCCTGAGGCTCTAAATCTTTTTTCTGTTACGGCTACGTTTGAATGTCTCTGGGGGGTGCCAGCCGGCACCCCCCAAGCCTACCGCGCCAGCTCAGGTTTGGGCTGAGGCTTTCAACGCTTTTTTCTCCAAAAGCTTAATATACCGTGGCTTGTTTTTTGTGTGTAGGTGATTTGGTTGAAAGTGAAATTCCACAAGCTTGACAAAAGCACAAGGCATTATTGGGTGTTCAGGCGCAAGGGAGAGGGAATCCTGATGATTTTCATTGGCGCCCTCTGGGCCATGCAAATCGCTGGGTGGTTCAGCATGATGCCATACGACGAGTACTTCGTCCCTGCAGTCCTCTTCGTTGCAGGGCTTATTGAAATCATCCGGGCTTGGCAGCACGAGTAACCCCCTTTTATAGTATCATTTGCATAAGTAAGCGGAATGGAAGTCTTAGGTTTTGACTTGGTCTACCTGCTGGTTACGGTGGGGTTGGCAGTCGTGTTTACGCTTGCGGTGCTGACCATAATTGGGATACTTTTGGTGCGGCACTTCGACAAGACGGGCGTGGCGCTGTTCCCGAGGCTGTTCATGTTCATACTGAACCTCGTCGAGACCCCAATCAAGAACCTGCTGTGGCTGTTCAACCTTGACGCCAAAACGCTTTTCCTCGTCCGCTCAAACCTGATTAACGCGATTTACAGGCACCGGTTCGCGGCAGTGCCGGTTAAAGAGCGCGCGATTTTTTTGCCGCAGTGCCTCCGCAACCAAAAGTGCCCCGCCAACACGGACGAGGAAGGCCTGCACTGCAAGGGGTGCGGCAAATGCGAAATCGCCGACTACAAGAAAGAAGCAGAAAAGCTGGGCTACAAGTTCTTCATCGCGCCCGGCGGCACCATGGTCAAGCGCATGATAAAGAAGTACCGCCCGAAGGCAATAATTGGCGTTGGCTGCGAGAATGAGATACAGATGGGCTCCGAAATGGCGATAAGGCACGGGATAATCCCAATGACCATACCCCTCGCCAAAAGCGGGTGCGTCAACACTATCGTGGACTGGGACGAGGTAAGGAGAATCACGAACCTGACGCCCCAGAACGTGAACGATTAAAAAGGCGGTTGCCTCAAAACTTGTTTGCTGCCGGCCTAGCTCAGTTGGTTAGAGCGCCAGACTCATAGGGTTTCAACCGATGGGTTGCTTCCGGAGACATCTGGAAGTCGCGGGTTCAAGTCCCGTGGCCGGCACTCCAAGCCTTTCTTTAGAAAAGAAAGGCTACGGGCTACCCAAAGAAACTATTTGAATAATACAGCCTGCCTATTTGCGGGGCCGAACGGCCCCGCTTTAGTCTAACGTGCCAGCTGAGTTTCAGCTGTTCCGTGGCCGGCGCTTAACCCTTCAATCCAGATTCTTGACAAGGTCTTCCAGAGCATCAAGTTCGCCCACCTGTTTGCCATACATCTTCAGTGCCAAGTCTGCCATAATCTCATCAGGAACTTTAGTTTCAAGACCGTACCCCGCTTTCTTCACTTCCTTTATCATCATGTCAGAAACAGTTTTCTTTTTCTTAAGCATTTTATGAAGAGGGTTGACAACATCAACATACCTATCGTGCATCAGTTCCTTGGAGAAGCTGAAGAACCTCTTGCAGTAGTTATAAACATCCTTATTCTCAAGCCCCTCGTATGCACTGTGGTACTGCAAGTGTCTCCTTACATGAGTATGTGGTGGGATATACACTGAGTTTCCCTCAACCTTAAAGGGTTTTTCCAGCCCAATCTCAGAGGGAATAACCTCCATGAAGTCCTGGTGAACCTTTCTTTGCGCATACTTCATCAGCACACTCATGGCAATCATGTTACTGAGAAAATTTGTATCTCCTGAACGCTGCTCCAGTGTGCCCAATTTATTTATCCTAACCGGTCCCCAGCAAAGATCGAGTATGCTCCTACATTTTTTGATATCTTCAGGAGAAACGCCCTGCTTCTTCAGTTCCCTCTTCACCCTGTTATACCTACTCTCCATAGTATATATCAAATCAGTGAGCGTCTGCTTGTAGGGTGGCAGCCCACCGTACTGCTGGAATCCAGTGTATTGTCCCTTCATGTATTTCAGTGCCCTGCCCCCCCTATTAATCACAACCCTGGAATCCTTTGCCAGGAACTTGCCGTCGACAAAAGGAGAGGATTGCAGGAACGTAATGAATACTGGGTCCATAGCTATGGCCAGATTATAACTGTCTATCAAAGTTTTCTTGATCTTGGGCCCTAACATGGGCTTCAGGAACTTCTTTTTCTTATCAAACACTCCACGGGGCAAAGTATAGTGGCAGTGAAATCCGAGCGTCCTGCTTCCCAGCCTGTTTTTTTCAGCACCAACCAGTTTCTCGTGCATTATGTATCGATTATCTCTTCTCATCTCTTCCTCAAAGTAGCCAGGATATGTAGAAAGCGGGTAAATCAGGATGTTGTGCCCTTCGGCAACTTCAATAAGCGTCTTATAGCTCTTTATTATATCTAGTGCAATGTTCTGAACCTTTACAGATGGGAAGGAAGTGAGCTCGACCATATGTTTTGCTTCTTCTTGTACAATGGGCATCTCTTTATCTCTCTTCTTGCATTCCCTGATAACCAGGTCTGCTTTGTTTACAATATAGCCTTTCTCATCCAATGTTTGAATCTCAATCTCAATGCCTGTTTTTGACCTCTTAAGAGGAGATTTCTCTTTCTTTTTAATTTCAGACCCCTCCTTTTGGTTTCTTGAACCTGAATAAATCCTCAATGTTTTTAGAAAGTTTTTTCACCTTACGCTTATAAGTTCTACAGTGTTTTTTATCCATGTATAACTTTTTGTTAATTTCCATGGAGAAGATGAATACATCTGGGAACTGCTTTGCTAGATGCTCTAGTATATATCCCGCTCCAAAAGGGTTGTTTATCAACACTTCCTCCTTTACTTCAAGCTCAAGATTCTCCTTCATTTTCATTATTATGGGATAGTAGAACCTAGGCGAGAAATCAATCCCAAAGCTGAAGGGGGGCCTATCAGGCTCGTCTACCATAGAGTGGGCGTCAAATATTATGTTGAACCGGTAGGTATCTATGAGCTGGTTGAGCACATGGTAAAAGTAGTCATACCTCTCCAGTATTCTTTCCTTCTGCTTGTTTCCCAGGCTCCTTTTCCAGATATTCTGAACTCTCTTCTCTGAAGTGTTGGTGTATACTGCAGACTCCCTACTCCGGTTATAGTCACACACAAACCGGGACTGCTTGTTATCTATCCAAATGCCCCCCCTATCTAACACCAGAGGGCCGTAAATTAGATCCGTACCTATGTCCTCCTCCATTAAACGTTTTGATTTGCGTAGAGCCATTAAAGACTTAATATACTTCGGCACCCATACTCCAGCATGGGCAGTTATTAGCAGGATGTTGAATTTGTTCCTCTTGTAGTTGTCATAAATCATTGTTCCATACTTTGTGATTGTGAGCTTTATGTTTGGGTAATTTTTATGGTGATGTTTTATGTCCGCTTTCACAAGCTCGTAGAGCTCTTTCTCTGGAAAGAACTTTCTGAACCAGAGTGTGTTCCTGTTCCTATAGAAATAGCTAATTGTTCCATCAAGCACAGGTTCGAATGCCTTGTAACTGTAGAGCAGAGATACAAATGAAAGGTGGAGGTTCTTATCTATTCTCTCATTTACCTTCTTGAGTTCTTGTAGAAAGTCAGCGTAATATTGGAAAGAAAGAAACTTTTTTTGTTGATTCATGACAAAAGAAATGGTGGTATGAGCTGAGTTAAACAATGGTTTAAGAAGAGAAGGTACTCTCTCTGCTTCTTTATGTGTCATCAATAAGCCTCTTAATCTTATTCTAGCTTCTTGTGTTGAAATAGTTAACGGTCTGTTGCAAGTTGCCGGCACTGATGCTTAGCTCAATGTGCCCGTGGCCGGCACTTTTTCTCGGCAAGGCTTAGTCAATACAAGTTATAAACACCGAATCCCTAAGGCCCAACAGCTAGCTAATCCATAAAAATAACATAAGATTTATATATGTGAATATAGCATAAAATTAACATGAATATTAGTATGCATTTTGAAGGTTTTATGGAAGAAATAATCGAGAGGCTTTTGGAACAAGGAATCGCAAAAACAAAGGCTGAAGCACTCAGGCTTGGATTGCTGGAGTTGAACGACAAATACCAACTAGTCGGGATAGACAAGGAATTGAAAGCAGATATACTCGAGATAAACAGGATTGATAGGGACATCAAAACAGGCAAAGAAAAAGTGTATTCTGTCAAGAATGTTGATGAGCTGCTGGCATGAAAATCAAAAGAACAGATACATTCAAAAAAGACATCAAAAAACTGGATTCCCAAAGCAAAAAAATTCTTGGAAAAGTAATTAAAAAAATTCTTGCCAGTCCAGAGAGATTCAAGCCAATGAAATACCATTCAAACATATTCAGAATCAGGTTCAGTAAATTCCGGTTGGTCTACAAAGTTGACCAAGACTTGATTACGTTCATGTTCGTAAGAAAAAGGCCCACGGCATATAGAAATGTATGACTTTTCGAGACTTGGGTTACGTGTGTGCCCATTGCCAGCACGTCTTTCTGTCTATATGCTTACGGCGTTGAAGCACTTGGGGTAATTGGTGCACCCCCAAAAATAAGAATGGTTTTTCTTGTTTTCCCGCACCATCATTAAGGCGCCGCACTTGCCGCACTTCTTTGTTTTTGGGGCGTCTCTCTGGTGCCGCACGCACCGCGGCTCCTTGCTGGAAGCAAAAACCGTTGCAAGCCCTGAGCACACAGTGCACTTTGGGGGGGAGTAAGGGACTTTGCGCATGGAAAACGAGTTAAGGAATGAGGGTTATATAAGGGACACCCCAATTAGCCCGATTACTGTCAGGACAATCCCTATTTTTTGGTTGAGGTGAATCCTCTCGTGGAGAAAGATGTAGGCAAGGACGACTGTGACTGGCGTGTAGGCGGCGACTATCGGCGCGACAATTGAGAGCATGCCCATGTCGATGCCTACAAAGAACGCAAAAACCCCAATGACTTCAGCCACTGCCACGCTGGCGAGGAGAGGCCATGTGGAGGGGCGTGGCATGCGTAGCTTCGCTTTCTTGAAGAAAGCGATTACTGAAAAGAAAATTGCTGACAGGAAAAATGCCCAGAAAAGAGCGGACAAAGCGCCAATATCCGCAATGACGTAGTATGACAAGAAACTGGCCACGCCAAAGCCAATCATTGAAAGCAGAGCTATTCCAACGCCTGCGCTGAACACCTTCTTTTTCAGGGTTTTCATTTCCACTGATGTGAGGAGGATACCAGCAAATATTGTGGCTATGCTAACCAACTGGATTAGAGTCAGGTGCTCATGGAGCACTAACAAACCGAGCAGCGCTGTCACCATCCCCCAAGAGCCAGCAATCGGGACAACAATTGAAGCAAGCCCCTTGGAAAGTCCCTTGTAGAAACTAAACCACGCCACCACGCTGAATACGGTCGCCGCGAGAATCAGTATACCTGTATCAATTGACACAACCGGAACTGTGGTAAAAGCAAGGACGTATGCCACAACAGGAACAGCAGCCAGTATCTTGACGTAGACCACAGCAGAAAAATTGCCGACATCGTCAACCGCCTTTTTTGCCAGAAAGTCGCAAATGCCGTAAAACAGCATGCTCACGAAAGCAACCAAGGCGCCCTCAACAAGAGCCATGCAGTCCTTATGGCAGCCCTCACTTTTATTAACCCTCGCTTCGCTAGATTAGGAAGAGGTGCAAATTGTGTCCGAACCAAAGAGGCTAGCGGGAGAAAAAGCCTGTGAATACGTAAAGGACGGCATGGTGCTGGGCCTCGGGACCGGCAGCACTGTGTATTATACCCTGAAGAAGATAGCCGGGCAAGGGCTTGACGTCATCGGGGTTTGCACCTCGGTCGACACGGAAAACAAGTGCAAGGAATTGGGGATAAAGACCAGCACCATCGACGAGCACGACCCCGAGCTCGCGATTGACGGCGCCGACGAGATTGACGCCAACCGGCACTTGATAAAAGGCGGTGGCGGGGCGTTGACAAGGGAAAAAATCGTTGACTACCGCGCCAAGGAATTCATCGTCGTCGCCGAAGAGCGGAAATTGGTGCAGCAGCTGGGGGGGACCTTCTTCCTGCCTGTTGAGGTGATTCAATTCGCGTGGAAGCGCACGCAGCGCGAGCTCAAGGAACGGTTCGGGTTCGAGCGGGTCGAGAAAAGGGATTTCACGACCGACAATGGGAACTACATACTCGACTGCCACGGGAAAATAGGGGGTGCAGTGGAGTGGGAAAAAGAGATTAACTCCATTCCCGGAGTGGTCGAGAACGGCTTGTTCACGCGCGACGTCAAGAAAATAATTGTTGGGAGTGGCACAGGGGTGAAAGAGATATGAAAAAGCTCGTCATCAACTTCAAGGCATACCAGGAAAGCACTGGGGCCAGTGCCGTGGAGCTGGCGCGCAAAATCGCTGGCGTGAGCAGCGAAGTCATTCTCTGCCCACAGTACTTCGACATCAAGGAAATAGCCGGCCTCGGGAACCCGGTCTACGCGCAGCACGTCGATGCCCTGTCGTTTGGGAGCAGGACGGGCTGGATAGTGCCCGAGGCAGTGAAGGCTGCCGGTGCCGTGGGCACGCTGATAAACCATTCCGAGCACACTGTCGGGATTGGGAAGGCCGGCGAGGCAGTGAAGAGGTGCAGGGAAGCCAAGGTGCAGAGCCTTGTTTGCGTGCCGGACGTTGCCGCGGTTGTTGAGGCAGCCAAGCTCGAGCCGGACATGATTGCAATCGAGCCGCCGGAACTGATTGGCAGCGGCATAAGCGTCTCGCAGGCACAGCCCAAGCTGATTGAGGAAGCGGTCGAGAGCGCGGGGGGCGTCACCCTGCTCTGCGGCGCGGGGGTCAGCACGGCCGAGGACGTCAAGAAGGCCGTCGGGCTCGGGGCAGAAGGGGTGCTCGTCGCGTCCGCAATTGTGAAAAGCCCGGAGCCAGAAAAGCTCGTGGGCGAAATGGTGAAAGAATTATGATAGTCGTTGGGAAAGACGGGTTCTCGGAAGGGCTGGCCAAAGAGCTGGGAGTGAAACATGTGGAACTTGAGACCAGGACGTTCCCTAACTCCGAGATAAACCCCCGCGTCATGGGCGAAGTGAAGGGCGAGAAAGCCCTCGTCGTGCTCCGCACCGGCTCGCAGGACAAGCACCACCCCAACAAGCTCGTCATTGAAACTTTTTTGGTTGTGATGCAGCTGAAGGAGATGGGGGCGGAGCCCGTTGTGGTGTGGCCGTGGTTCCCGTACTCCCTGCAGGACGAGTCGTTCAGGGAAGGCGAGCCCAAGAGCGCGGAATACGTGCTGGACATGCTGCACGCGGCTGGTGCCACTGCGTTCTTCACAGTGTCCGCCCACATGGACCGCGGCGAAGGCAAGATGGAGTACTACACCAAAATGCCGTGCTACACCATGAGCGGGTTCGAGGCAATCGCCGAATACCTCAAGGGAAAAGTCGATGCGCCAGTGGTCATTGGCCCGGACTTTACTTCGGGCGAGTCCGCCAAGGAAGTCCAGGCAGTGCTCGGCGGAAAAGTGAACTCCGTGGAAAAAGCGCGGGACAAGGAGACCGGCGAAACAGAAATCACGAAACACGACGTCAAGGAACTGGGGGGGAAAGACGTCGTGATTGTAGACGACATCGCGAACACCGGCGGGACACTGGCCGGGGCAATCAAGCTCTGCAAGGAAAACGGCGCCACGAAAGTGGTGAGCTGTGTCGTGCACCCACTGCTCGCGGATGACTGCCTGGAAAAGGTCTCCGGCGAGGGAGAGTTCGTGGCGACGGATACTATCGATTCGCCCATCTCGAAAATAACTGTCGTGCCTGCGTTTGCAGGGTTTATTCAGAAGCAGCCCTGAGCTCCGCGATTGCCGCGGCGCGGTCTTGTTTTCCAAAGATTGCAGTGCCAGCGACGGCAACGTCGACGCCTGCGCCGACGACTCTTTTGATGTTGCCGGCGGTGATGCCGCCGTCGACCTCGATAGTCCCGGAAAAGTTTTTCTTGAGCCACTCGATTTTCTGGATTGACGACTCCATGAATTCCTGGCCGCCCCACCCCGGGTTGACGCTCATCACGAGCACGACATCTGCCTCGGAAAGCACCGGCTCAATGGTTTCCACGGGGGTCGGCGGGTTGATTGACACTCCGGACTTGATGCCGTGGCCGCGGATTTGCCTCAGGTGCGCGGCGAGGTCGGTGCTCGCCTCTGCGTGGATGGTTATCAAGTCGCTCCCCGCGTCGGCGAATGCTTTGATTTGCTTTTCCGGTGACTCAATCATTAGGTGTGAGTCGAAAAATAGCTTGCTTTTTTCGCGTAGTGACTCCACTACTTCAACGCCGAAGGTCGTGGGCGGGACGAATTTGCCGTCCATCACGTCGAAGTGCAGCCAGTCCGCTGACTCCACTGACTTGACTTCTTCCGCGAGCCGGGAAAAGTCGGCGGCCAGCACGGAAGGCGCTATCAACACCATACGCGTTTTTAATGAAATCGGGGTATAAAAGCTTGCACCGCCTCGGTAGCTCAGCTGGTAGAGCGCTGGTCTTGTAAACCAGAGGTCGGGGGTTCAACTCCCTCCCGGGGCTTTGATGAATAGCACGATTGAGGAAGCTGTTTCCGCCATCAGGGAAGGCGGGATGGCCGTTGTGGTTGACCGCGAGGACCGCGAGAACGAGGGAGACCTCGTCATGGCTGCTGAATATGTTACTCCTGAAAAAATCAACTTCATGCTCAAGAACGCGCGCGGGATAATCTGCGTGCCCATGACGCGGGAAAGGCTTGGGGAACTCAAGATTCCGCCCATGGTCGAGGACAACACCGACCGCATGGGCACAGGGTTTACTGTGACCGTCGACTACCGCGCGGGCACGACGACCGGGGTTTCTGCTTCTGACAGAGCCGCAACAATCAAGGCGCTCGCCGACCCTTCCTCAAAGCCAGAAGACTTCAGCCGCCCCGGGCACGTTTTTCCTCTGATGGCGAGCCCTGGCGGATTCTCTGAGCGGCAGGGCCACACCGAGGCCGCGCTGGAGCTCGTGAAGATGGTGGGGGTTGCGCCAGTGGCAGTGATTTGCGAGATAATGGCGGATGACGGGAGCATGGCCAAGGGAAAAGAGCTCGAGGAATTCGCGGAAGCGCACGGCCTGCCGCTGGTGAGCGTGCCCCAGCTCGCCGGGTACAGGGGTTTGGAATGACTGACGAGGGCTTCATGCGGCTTGCAATTGAAGAGTCTGGGAAGAGCAGCATAGACCTGGAAGATGGTTCTGACAACAAGTTCACTGTCGGGTGCGTGATAGTCAAGGGCGGGGAAGTCGTGGGCACTGGCTACACTGGCG
Organism: Candidatus Iainarchaeum sp.; assembly: GCA_023129115.1. Lineage (GTDB taxonomy): Archaea > B1Sed10-29 > B1Sed10-29 > WALL01 > WALL01 > WALL01. The sequence goes on from JAGMCR010000012.1 coordinate 22,181, forward strand.
AAGAGCCGTTCAGGACGCACGCCGAGGAAACCGCAATCCGGAAGGCGGGCGATGTGGCGGGCGCAGTGCTTTACTCGACCATGGAGCCGTGCAGCATCCGCCTGTTCACCGGCGAAAAGCCGTGCGTTGAATGGATTATCGGGGCGGGGATTACGCGCGTGGTGTACGGCGCGAAGGAGCCGGGCACTTACGTGAACTGCCGCGGGCATGAACTGCTCGAGAAAGCGGGGGTCGAGGTTGTGCAGCTGAAGGGCATGGAAGAGGAATGCCTTGAGGCGTGTGGGGCGGGCGAATGAGCTGGCTCGTGCTCGTGCTGTTGAGCGTGCTTCTTTCGGGTATCGGCGCGGCCATAAACCGGTACGTGCTCCGCGACGAGCATGTTTATAGCTATAGTTTTCTCTTCACTTTTTTGTCGAGCCTGTTTTTTGTGCCGCTCATGCTGACAGAAGAAATCATTCTGCCGCAGACGACCGGGGGGTGGCTCATCGTCCTGGCCGCGGGAGTCCTTTGGTGGACCATCAACATAATCGGGTTCATGGGCATCAGCAAGACGGATGTCACGCTCAGCAAGCCGCTCGCCTCCTCGAAAGTTGTGATTGTTTTCCTGCTGTCCGTGCTCGTGCTCGGCGAGGCGGTGACGGCGGGGAAGATAATCGGCACGATTCTGGTCATGGCCGGGATGCTCGTGCTGACGTGGAAAAAGGGGTGGTTCACGCACCTCCGCAGCGAGGGGGTGCAGCTCTTGCTCGCGGCGGCAGTGATTATGTCGGTCGTACACGTGCTCGACAAGTACAACATGGGCGTGGTGTCGCCGAACTTTTATGGGTTCTTGATGTACTTCATTCCCGCGATTCCCTTGGGCGTGATGGCTGCGTTCCGCCTGCCGAAACTGAAGCAGACCATCCAAAACAAGTGGAAGGCGGCCGTGCTCGTGGCGGTTTGTTACGGCGCGATGTATTACTTCATTCTCCAGGCGTACAGGCTCGCCGACCTCAACGCCATTTATCCCATACTCCAGCTCGCGACTTTGGTGACCATGGGCATGGCGTACTTCTGGCTCAAGGAAAAGGCGGAGTTCAGGCAGCGCGTGGCCGGGGCGGCGCTTATGATTCTCGGGGCCGTGCTAGTGACGCTGGGTGCATGACGACCTGCAGACAGGTCAATTATCTGTCCGTGCCGGTTCGCCGCCAGCGGACTAATAGTTTTTATATACAATCAGATAGAATAGTCGCGCAAGCGGGTCCGTAGGGTAGTTTGGTTAATCCTACCAGCTTCGGGGGTTGGTGACGGGAGTTCGAATCTCCCCGGACCCATTTCACAATTAGGGTTGCCTCTGGGCACCCTTGCGGTGCCCAAGCCTACCGCGCCACCTGGCGAATCCCCAAGGATTGTCGGGGCAGCCCAGGTTTGGGCTGCTTTGGACCCACTTATTTTTCTCGGCAAGGCGTATACTCGCGCGTATATTAAGGCCTATTCCGTTTTCTGTTTGTGAGAAAAAATATGATAAAACAGCAAAAAGCCTGGGTGGGCCCCACCAAAGCCAGGCTAATAGCAAGGCTTATGGCGGACGGAGCCGTCTACAAAGTTAAGTCTAATTATACCATGAAGTATGAGTGCCAGGACATGAAATTGTTAGAGTCGTTCGCAAATGACTTCAAAGAAGTCTATGGCCTCAAGCCAAAGAAGGAGTGGAACAAATCCGGAAAGACGGGTAGACTGTTACCAGGTTACCGGGTTAGGAGCATAGATGCCTACAAAGACCTCGTGTCTTACAGCAGTTACTACTCAAGAAAATGGAGGGTGCCACTAGAAATAATTGGCGCTTCAAAGGATGTGCAGAAGTGCTTCGTCCAAGCATTCTTTGACGATGAAGGCACGGTTCTGAGAAAAGTCAACCTGCTTCGGATGTATTCTATAAACAAACGTGGGCTGGAAGATGTGGGGCTTCTTCTCAGGAGCTTTGGCATACCCCACAAAATCCGGCCGGGCTTTGGTCTAAAGCGGAATGTCTACGCCATCGAAGTTGTTGGTAGAGAAAAAGTGAGGAAATTCTACTTGACTTTTGGCTCGATGTGCCACAAAAAGAAGGCTGCCATGGAAAGCATTGTAACAAAAACTAATAAGCAAGCTTTTTAAACTATCAAACCTAAAAAACAGCTAGAACCCCCGCTTAGCATAGCCCGGTAATGCGGCCGGCTGTTTCTGAGAGAGACTCCGGTTTCCTCAGAGGTCATAGGAGGATTGATGCGTTCAACGCAACGCGTCGTTCGAGTCCGCATTGCAGACACCGGCAGATCCCCCGTTCAAATCGGGGAGCGGGGACCACATTCTTTTGGTGGAGCCATGAGGCCATACACAAAAAAAGCCGCGAAGTACTATGATTTGCTTCATCACCGCGATGTCAAAGACGCGACGCGGCAGGTTAAATTGATGGCTAGCTTGTGGCGGAAGAAAACCAAACGGGTGCTCGACGCCGCGTGCGGGACCGGGCGGCTGTCGATTCCGCTAGTGAAAATGGGCTACGAAGTGACTGGGTTGGACATCACTCCTGCAATGATGGAAGTCGCGAAGCAAAAAAAGGGCAGCGACAAGGTAAGGTTTGTTGTTGGGGATATGTGCACCTACAAAGGAAAGAAAAAGTTTGACGCGATTGTGTGCGGAAGCAACACCCTGTGCCATTTGATGACGGACAAGAAGGCGGTCGCGTGCCTCAAGAACTTCCGGAAAAATCTTGTCAGGGGCGGGACCGTTGTTTTTGACTTGTGGAACTGTGAGAAATGGGGGTACAGCCTGGACGGCAGGAAAACGGTCAGGGAAAAAGGCGTTACAGTGCACTACACCGCAAAGGACAGGATAGACAAGAAGGCAAACATCCACCAGTGGGAAGACCGCGCGAAAATCGATGACCACGGTGAAAAGCTTGAGCTGGTTTTCGCGGGAAGATTGAGGTGGAGGCCGGCGGACAAGTGGATTAAGATGCTGGAAAAAGCCGGGTTCAAACACCCTGGCGTGAGGTACGTGAAGGACAAGATTTACGTCTTCGCAAAGGCGTGAACGCACTTATTTAAAAAGGGATTGCTCCATAACTATGCCCATACCCACGCCCCTGTAGTGTAGTTGGTTTATCATCTGGGATTGTCGATCCCAGGACTCGGGTTCGAATCCCGGCGGGGGCGCTGTCTCTGGGGGCTTTATGCCCCCAAGCCTAACGTGCCACCTGGCACCTGGCGAATTGCGCTAGGCAATTGCCGGGGCAAATCCCAAAGGATTGTCGGGGCATAACGTGAATCCCGCAGGACCTGGCGAATCCCACAGGATTGCCGGGGCACCTGGCGAATTTCCCAAAGGAAAACGCCGGGGCATTCTCGTTTGAGCTGAGTTTCAGCTGAAACCCGGCCCGGGCGCTCGGGGAGCCGTGTGCTCCCCTCCCCTCGTGGGTTCTAGTCTTCCATCGACGCTTTTCCACCGAGCGGCGGCCTTGTGCCGCCGTAGCAGAAAAGAGGGAGATTTTTATACTCTTTTCTCTTTTCCTAACCCGTGGACATTGACTACGACATAATCAAGACCGTGCGGGAGCTCGAGAAGGCGGGGCACTCAGAGCCCATTATCGAGAAAAAGCTCGGCGAAATGGGCTTCTCTGACTCAGACGTCCTGGAAATAATGCGCCTGGCCCAAAGCGTGGACTCTGTAGAGGGCCAGGGCAAGGCAAAAACCGCCTTGCTGGCCTTGGGGGGCGGATTCGTGGTTCTCGTGGTCGTGATGGCGGTATACGCCCTGTTATTCACCTGAAAAAACCGAAACGTTTATAAAGGGAGATTTTTACAACTCATGCACGCTCCGCTTACTGCTTTCTATGCAAGTTCTTAGGGGGAAATATGCGTGCTAGAAGCTGACTTTATCCTCAAGCATTCGCTTGTGCCCAAGCACGAGGTAATGTCCGACACTTCTGTTGAGAGGCTGTTCAAGAAGTACAAGCTCAGCAAAGACCAGCTCCCGCGCATAAAGAACACTGACCCGGTAGTCGACGCCATAGGCGCCAAGAAGGGCCAGGTCCTCAAGATTTCCCGCGACTCAATCACTGCAGGGAAAGCAGTTACTTACCGCATTGTAGTCTAAGTGCGGCTGGGGCTGCCGAGTAGGTGAGAAAAATGACCTGGGAAGCAGCTGAAGCCTTTCTAAAGGAAAACACGCTAGTCAAGCAGCACCTTGACTCGTACAACCACTTCGCCGACAGGAAGATACAAAAAATCATTGACGAAGTCGGCGAAATCGAGTCGCACCAAGAGGGCATAAAGATAAAGCTTGGCAAAGTGCGGGTCGAAAAGCCGAGGATACTCGAGGCAGACGGCTCCAAAAGGAAGATACTTCCGATGGAGGCCCGGCTGCGCAACAGGTCCTACGTCGCGCAGGTGTTCCTCGAGATGGGGCTCGTCCAGGACGGCATCGAAAAGCAGACCGAAGAAGTATTCATCGGCGAGTTGCCGGTAATGCTCAAGTCCACGCTCTGCTACCTCGGGGAAGTTACTGGCGACGAGCTCATCGAGGCCGGCGAAGACATCCAGGACCCCGGCGGCTACTTCATAATCAATGGTAGCGAGCGGGTGCTCGTCTCAATCGAGGACCTCGCGCCGAACAGGGTTATCCTCTCCAAGGAAAAGAGGAGCGGCAAGGACGTCGTGATGGTCCGCATTTTCTCGGTAAAGGACTCGTTCCGCGCCAAGATTGGCCTCGAGAGGAAGCCCGAGGGCCTGTTCTACGTCTCGTTCCCCGCCTCGCCAAAGAACCTGAACATGGTGCCCGTGCTCAAGGCGCTTGGCCTGAGCTCGGACAACGACGTGTTCAAGGCATTCCACGACCAGCCAGAGATTATTAACGATTTGCTGCTGAACATGGAGGCGGTCAGCGTCAAGAACACCGACGAGGCCATCGACTACATCGGCAAGCGTGTTGCCGCGGGACAGCCCGAGGAGTACCGGAAGACCAGGGCGCTGCAAATCCTGGACAATTACCTATTGCCCCACATCGGGATTAACGAAGAAAGCCGCATCAAAAAGGCGTATTTCCTCTGCCGCATGGTCGAGAAGGCGACCGCCGTCGCGAGCGGCAAGCGCGACGAGGACGACAAGGACCACTACGCCAACAAGCGCGTCAAGCTGTCGGGCATGCTCATGGACGAATTGTTCAGGTACGGGCTCTCGTATTTCGTGAAGGACGTCAACTACCAGATTGACCGCGTGTTCGCAAGGGGCAAGAAGCTCCAGATAAAGACCTTGGTCCGGCCGGACGCGATGACGGACAGGATTCGCTACGCAATGGCCACGGGCAACTGGGTCGGCGGGCGCACAGGCGTTTCACAATTACTGGACAGGACGACGTACTTGTCGGCGCTGTCGCACCTGCGGAGGGTTATCTCGCCGCTCTCGAAAGTGCACCCCCACTTCGAGGCAAGGGACTTGCACCCGACGCACTGGGGCAAGATCGACCCCAACGAGACGCCGGAGGGGCAGAGCTGTGGGCTCGTCAAGAACTTCGCCCTCGGCACGATTGTCACGTCGGACTATCCCGAGGAAAAGGTCGAGGAAGCGCTCGAAAAGCTCGGGGTGAGCTTCAAGAGGTGAGTGGATGGAGGAAAGCAGCGTTTACATCAACGGCAAGCTCGTGGGGTTCCACGAGAACGGCAAGGAGCTCGTGGACAATATCCGCAAGAAGCGCCGCGCCAGTGAGCTCCCCATCGAGCTCAACGTCGCGTACTACCCAGACGTCGACGAGGTCTACATCAACGTGGACGGTGGAAGGGCGAGGCGGCCATTGATTGTGGTCCAGGACGGTAAGTCCTTGCTCACCGAAAAGCACTGCGAGGCCCTCCAGAAGGGCAAGATTGCGTGGGACGACCTCCTCAAGGAAGGCGTCGCCGAATACCTCGACGCAGAAGAAGAAGAGAACGCGTACATCGCCACCACCAACGAAGCGGTGAACGACGAGCACACCCACGTCGAAGTGCACCCGTCCCTGATTCTCGGCGTCATAACTTCCGCCGCGCCGTTCCCGGAGCACAATTCTGCCCCCAGGGTAACGATGGCGTCGGCGATGCTCAAGCAGGCCCTCGGCCTGTACCAGAGCAACTTCAACGTGCGCATGGACACGCAGGCGCACGTCATGCACTACCCCCAGGTTCCACTCGCACTCACGAAGCAGAGCAGGATAATTGGTGCGCACAGGCGGCCGGCCGGCCAGAACCTGGTCGTCGCCATCATGCCGTTCTACGGCTACAACATGGAGGACGCGATTATCCTGAACAAGGCGTCGGTCGAGAGGGGAATCGGCCGCACGATGTTCTACAGGACGTACACTGCGGAGGAGCGGAGGTACCCGGGCGGCCAGAAGGACCGGTTCGAGCTGCCCAACCCCGAAATCCAGGGCTTCCGCGGCGAGGAGGCGTACAGGTTCCTCGGCGAGGACGGCATAATCAACCCCGAGGCGGAAATCGTGGGGGGCGACGTATTGATTGGGAAGACTTCGCCGCCAAGGTTTTTGGAAGAGGTTGGAGAACTCTCGATGATTGAGGAAAAGCGCAGGGAGAACTCAGTCATATTGAGGCACGGCGAATCGGGGACAGTCGACGCCGTAATGATTACCGAGGCGCCGACCGGGAACAAATTGGTCAAGGCGCGCGTGCGCACGCAGAAGATACCCGAAATCGGGGACAAGTTCGCGTCGCGGCACGGGCAGAAGGGCGTCGTGGGATTGATTGTGCCGCAGTACGACATGCCGTTCAACGAGCAGGGCATAAGCCCGGACATAATCATGAACCCGCACGCTGTGCCGTCGAGGATGACGGTTGGCCACGTGCTCGAGATTATTGGGGGGAAGGCAAAGTCGCTTTCCGGCAAGGACTTCGACCCGACTGCGTTCGAGCCCACGGACTACGAGGGCATGAAGCGGGTGCTGCTCGAGAACGGGTTCCGGCCCAACGGCAAGGAAGTCATGTACGACGGCAAGACCGGCCAGAAGATAACGGCCGAGATATTCGTTGGGGTAACTTACTACCAGAGGCTCAAGCACCTCGTGAGCAACAAGATGCACGCGAGGAGCCGCGGGCCGGTGCAGATACTGACCAGGCAGCCGACCGAGGGAAGGGCACGCGATGGTGGACTGCGGTTTGGTGAAATGGAAAGGGATACGCTGATTGGCCACGGCGCGTCTATGCTTCTGCTCGAGCGCTTGCTCAAGGAGTCGGACCTGGTCGTGGAATTGGTGTGCGAGAAGTGCGGCTCGATTGCCGTCGAGGACCAGATACGCAAGAAGAAGTACTGCCCCGTGTGCGACTCGACCGACGTACAGCCCGTGGAGATGAGCTACGCGTTCAAGCTCTTGCTGAACGAGCTCAGGGCGCTGGACATTAGCCCCAAGCTAAAGCTGGAGGACAGGGCGTGATTGGCATGAGGATTGTACAGAAAAAAATCGGGAGCGTTGAGTTCGGGATTATGACGCCCGAGGTAACGCGCAAGATGAGCCAAATCAGGGTCGTGACGCCAGACACTTATGACGAGGACGGCTACCCGATTGAGGGCGGCCTGATGGACCTGCACCTCGGGGTGATTGACCCCGGGCTGCGGTGCAAGGCGTGCGGCGCCAGGATGGTGAGCTGTCCAGGCCACTTCGGGCACATTGAATTGGTCAGGCCAGTGGTGCACGTGGGCTACGTCAAAATGGTCTACACGCTGCTCAAGGCGACGTGCAAGAGCTGCGGCAGGCTCCTGCTGGACAAGAAGGAGCTCGGCCAGTACAAGGAGTTCATCACCGAAGAAGAGCGCGAGATGGACGAGGACGCGGCGCTCGACATTATCCAGCGGACCAAGAAGAGCAACAAGTGCCCGCACTGCGAGGCGAAGCAGCCCAGCATCAAGCTCATCAAGCCCACCACTTTCTTTGAGGAGGACCAACGGCTGTTGCCGAGCGACATCCGCAGGAGGATGGAGCTCATCCCGGACAACGACCTGAAGCTCCTGGGCATCAACTACAAGGTCGCGAGGCCCGAGTGGGGCATATTGACTGTGCTGCCCGTGCCCCCAGTCACGACCAGGCCGTCGATTACGCTGGAGACCGGCGAGAGGAGCGAGGACGACCTCACGCACAAGCTCGTGGACATACTGAGGATTAACCAGAGGCTCAGGGACAACATTGCAGCCGGCGCCCCGCAACTGATTATTGAAGACCTTTGGGATTTGCTGCAGTACCACGTCACCACGTACTTCAATAATGAAGTTTCTGGAATTCCGCCTGCGCGGCACAGGAGCGGGCGGCCGCTCAAGACGCTGGCGCAGAGGCTGAAGGGCAAGGAAGGAAGGTTCAGGTACAACCTGTCAGGGAAGCGCGTCAACTTCTCGGCAAGGACCGTGATTTCCCCGGACCCGAACCTGTCGATTAACCAGGTCGGCGTGCCGCTGCCGGTCGCGGAGGAGCTGACGGTCCCCGAGCACGTGACCGAGTGGAACATGGCCAATATTAAGGAATATATAACAAGCGAGAATTACCCCAAGGCCAATTACGTAATCAGGCCGGACGGCAGGAGGAAGAAGGTCACTGAAGTCAACCGGCCCGACATCCTCGAGGAGCTCGAGCCGGGATACATCATCGAGAGGCAGCTCAAGGAGGGCGACATTGTCCTGTTCAACAGGCAGCCCTCGCTCCACAGGATTTCGATGATGGCGCACATCGTGAAAGTGCTGCCCGGCAAGACCTTCAGGCTCCACCCCGCCGTGTGCAAGCCGTACAACGCAGACTTTGACGGCGACGAAATGAACCTCCACGTGCCCCAAACCGAAGAGGCGCGGGCAGAGGCGTGGAAGCTCATGCTGGTCCAGAACCAGATTATCTCGCCGAGGTACGGCGCGCCCATCATCGTTGGCGACCAGGACTTCGTGAGCGGCGGCTACCTGATGACGCACCGCGACATGAGCTTTTCGAGGAGGCTCGCGGAGCGCGTCCTCGTGGCAGCGGGGATAGTGAGGCCCCCGAGCCCTGACCTGCCCAACGACAGGTTCTCTGGAAAGCTTTTGTTCTCGCAGTGCCTGCCCAAAGGCCTCAACATCAGCTACGAGAACAAGATGCTCCGCAGGGGCTGCAAGAAGTGCGAGAAGCACAAGTGCGACGAGCACGACTCGTTCGTGGTCATCAGGAACGGCAAGCTCCTCAGGGGCGTAATCGACAAGGTGAGCTATCAGGGCATCCTGCTCGACACGATTTTCAGGGAGTTCGGCGCAGAGGCGGCGAGGGAGTTCATCGACAAGAGCACCAAGATGGTCATCGTGGCGATGATGGACCACGGCCTCACGATTTCGGTGTCGGACTACGAAATCGACGAAGAGACCAGCAAAAAAATTGACGCAGTGGTCGCCAAGTCCGAGGAAGAGGTCAACGACTTCATCGACAGGTACCGCAACGGCCAGCTCAAGCACATCCCCGGCAAGACGCTGCAGGAAACGCTCGAGGACAACATCATGGCAATCCTCGGCAGGGCGAGGATGGACAGCGGCGAGGCCGCTGGCGACTACCTCGGCGACAAGTCGTCTCCAATGATTATCAGCCGCGTCGGCGCAAGGGGCTCGATACTGAACGTGACACAGATGAGCGCCCTCGTGGGCCAGCAGGCGGTGCGTGGCGGCAGGGTTCTGCGTGGCTACCGCAACAAGTCATTGCCCCACTTCAAGGATGGGGACATCGGCATGCGGGCGCGCGGCTTTGTCGAGCACAGCTTCTACGATGGCCTGCTGCCGGTCGAGTACTTCTTCCACGCAATGGGTGGCCGTGAGGGTTTGGTCGACAAGGGCATCCGTACCGCCAAAAGCGGGTACATGCAGCGCAGGCTGATTAACGCGCTGCAGGACCTGGTGCTCCGGGAGGACGGGACCGTGCGGGACGCGACGGACACAGTGGTGCAGTTCGTGTACGGCGAGGACGGCGTGGACCCGATGAAGTGCTACGGCAACAACGCCATCAAGGTGCGGGACGAGGTCATCTATTACGACGAGGTGGACAGGGGAGAAAGCACCGAGTTCGAGGAGACGGGCGGTGATGAGTATGACTAAACCAGCCGAAACCTCAGCTGCCCCGACAATCCTTGGGGATTCGCCAGGTGGCGCGGTAGACTTGGGGGCCAAGGCCCCCAGAGGCAGGCGGTTGATATGACTAAGCCTTTTGACGACTACAAGGGGAAATTGCCGGAGTTGATACTTACAGAACTCGAGGAAGCTGCGAAAGGCTTAAAAATGCCGGAAGCCAGAAAAATGCTCGCGAAAGCCCTTGAGCAATACGAGAACAACCAGGCGGAGCCGGGGGAGGCTGTGGGCATTGTTGCTGCTCAGTCCATTGGAGAACCCGGCACCCAAATGACGATGAGGACATTCCACTACGCGGGCGTGGCCGAGCTGGCCGTGCCACAGGGATTGCCGCGGTTCATTGAAATCGTGGACTTGAGGCGCGAGCCCAGGATGCCAATCATGGAAATCCACCTCAAGGAAAAGGCCCGCGGCGACGAGAAAGCAGTCATTGCGTTCGCGGAGTCGCTTGAGGACGTGGAGATGTCCCAGTTCGCCGACATCGAGGAAAACTTCTCGAAGCAGACCGTGGCCGTGCGGTTCAAGGAAGAGAAACTTGAGGAGCACGGGATTGACATGGAAGAGGCGAAGAAGCAGATAGAGCGCGAGGTCCGGAGGCGGGCCAAGGAGCGGGAAGGCGCTTCGCTTGTGTTCGAGCCAGGGTTCTCGACGCTTCGCTCGCTGCGCAGGTTCGCCGACCGCATCAAGGAAGTCAAGCTCTGTGGCATCAAGGGCATCCGCAAGGCAATCGTCCTGCCGGAAAAGGACGGCTCCGGGTGGTTCATCAAGACCGACGGCACCAACATAAAGGCCGTCATGGAATTGCCCGAGGTCGACCCGACGACTGTCTACAGCAACAACGTCCGGGAGGTCGAGGAAGTCCTGGGCCTCGAGGCAGCCCGCAACGCGCTCATCAAGGAGGCGAAGCTCGTGCTTGACGGGCAGGGATTGAACGTGAACCCTAGGCACGTCATGCTCGTGGCGGACGTAATGTGCTACGAGGGCGAGGTCAAGGCCATCGGCCGCCAGGGCGTGTCGGGCTCGAAGGCGTCCGTGTTTGCGCGGGCGGCGTTCGAGGAAACGGTGAAGCACCTGCACAACGCGTCCATCAAGGGGCACTCGGACAATCTGTCCGGAATCACGGAAAACATTATCATTGGGCAGACCATCCCCGTGGGGACGGGGCTTGTGAAGCTTGGGATGAAGGAATGAACAGGTGGTCGAAGTGGAAGACACCGAAATCATCAAGAGGGTCGTCGAGAACGGCGAGGTGAAGATAGGCTCCCGCAGCGTCAGCAAAGAGCTGAACAAGGGAAAGCCCAAGCTCGTGGTCGTGAGCTCCAATTGCCCGCGCTCGATCAAGGAAGAGATTGAGGGCAAGGCCAAGGCGGCGAAGACCCCGGTCTACGGCTACACGGGCACGAGCCTGGAGCTCGGGGAAGTGTGCAGGAAGCCGTTCCCGATTTCCGCGATGGCCGTGGTCAGCCCGGGAGACGCCAACATCGCCCAGCTCGTCAAGGGGGGCAAAGCGTGAAGCTTGGCATGGACGAGCTGCAGTACATAAGCGTTATCGAGAAGATAACCAAGGCGCGCGTCAAGGACTGCGTCTTGATTGAGGGGGAGCTCGTGGTTGTCGTGGGCGAGGGCGAGATGGGCCTTGCCATAGGGCGGAACGGCGAGAACGCGGAAAAGGTCCGCGAGACCATCGGGAAAAAGGTATCGTTCATAGAGTTCTCCGAGGACACGGAGAAGTTCATCAGGAAGCTGTTCGCCCCCGCCGTGCTTGAGTCGGTGGAAGTGGACGGCGAGACCGTGAGGCTGAAGGCCAGAGAGACCCAGCGGGTCATCGGGAAGGGCGGCAAGCGCAGGAAGCGCGCCGAGACCCTGCTCGACCGGCACTTCGGCATAAAAAACGTGGTAATAAACTAAAGGGTGATAAAAAATGCCAGGGAAGTTTGCTGCACGAAAGCTCAAGGCCAAGAGGCAGGCGACGAAGTGGAAGTCGCCGGAGTACAAGAAGAAAGTGCTTAAGCTCAAGAAGAAGCATGACCCCATGGGCGGCTCGCCGCAGGCCAAGGGCATAGTGCTGCAAAAGGTCGCGCTGGAGGCCAAGCAGCCGAACTCCGGGCTGCGGAAGTGCGTCAGGGTGCAGCTCATCAAGAACGGCAAGCAGGTCACTGCCTTTGCCCCTGGCGACAAGGCAATCACGTTCATCGAGGAGCACGACGAGGTAATGGTCGAGAAGCTCCGCGCGTCGAAGCGCGGGACGCTGGGCGACCTGCCGGGCGTGCGGTGGAAGGTCATCAAGGTAAACGGAATCCCACTCGAGGAAATGAGGCGTGGCAGGAAGGAGAAGCCGGTCAGGTGATTTTAATGTTTGAGGAATGGGACACTAAGGACGTCGTCGTGAGCGACCCTGGGCTGATTAGCTACATCAACCTCAAGAGCGCCGGGATGCACAGCCACGGCAGGCACACCGCGAAGCAGTTCGGCAAGAGCGAAATCAGCATTGTCGAGAGGCTCGTGAACTCAATCATGAGGTCTTGCTCCGGCAAGAAAATCGGCGGCAAGATGGTGCACCACCGCTTCGGCTGCGGCAAGAAGACCGCGGCAATCAAGGCCGTGCGCGGGGCCTTCGGGGCAATCGAGAAGAAGAGCAAGAAGAACCCTATTCAAGTGCTTGTGGCCGCAATCGAGAACTCGGCGCCCCGGGAAGAGACCACGCGCGTCAAGTTCGGCGGAATCACGCGGCACATCGCCGTGGACATCTCTCCGCAGCGCCGGGTGGACTTCGCGCTCAGGAACATTTCCGTTGCGGCCCTGGGCAAGGCGTACAAGAGCAAGAAGAGCCGGGCAGAGGCGCTTGCCGAAGAAATACTCGCGGCCTCAGAAAACGACAACAACTGCATGGCCATCCAGAAGAAGAACGAAATGGAGCGCGTCGCTAAGGGAGCGAGATGAGATGGGACGGCGTGAAGAGATGGTTGAGCGCGTCAGCGCCCTGATGGACAACAAGAAGCAGATCAGGAATCTGGGAGTGGTGGCGCACATTGACCACGGCAAGACAACCATGACCGACAATTTGATAGCCGGCGCAGGCATGATGAGCGAAGAGCTCGCCGGAAAGCAGCTTGTGATGGACTTCCACGAGGACGAGCAGCAGCGCGGGATTACCATCAACGCCGCGAACATCTCGATTGTCCAGACCTACAAGGACAATGACTACTTAATCAACATCATCGACACGCCGGGGCACGTGGACTTCTCGGGCGACGTGACGCGCGCGATGCGCGCGGTGGACGGCGCGATTGTGGTCGTGTGCGCTGTGGAGGGGTCGATGCCGCAGACAGAGACCGTTTTGAGGCAAGCGCTGAAGGAGAAGGTGCGGCCGGTGCTGTTCATCAACAAGGTGGACCGGCTCATTAACGAGCTGCAGGTGACCCCCGAGGAGATGCAGAAGCGGTTCGTCAAGATAATCGCGAAGTTCAACGACTCGGTGCGCAAGATGGCGCCGAAGGAGTTCAGGAGTGAGTGGCAGGTCAAGCCGGAAGATGGCACGGTCACGTTCGGGAGCGCGTACAACAACTGGGCAATCAGCGTGCCGTACATGCAGAAGGCGGGGATAACGTTCAAGGACATTTACGACAGCTGCAAGCAGGAAACGCAGAAGGAGCTCGCCAAGCAGATTCCGCTGCACAGCGTCATGCTCGAGATGGTGTTCAACCACCTGCCGAACCCAGAGGACGCGCAGAAGTACCGGATTCCCACGATTTGGAGGGGCGACGCCGAAAGCGAGGTCGGGAAGGCAATGGCGGAGTGCGACGAGAACGGGCCACTCGCCATGATGGTGACGAACGTTTCGATTGACCCGCACGCGGGCGACGTCGCGACTTGCAGGCTGTTCTCCGGGAAAATCATGAAGGGCATGAAGCTCCAGCTCGTGAACGCGGTGAAGGAGAACACCGTGCAGCAGGTCGGCCTTTACATGGGGGCGGAGAGGATTAATGTCCCCAACGTGACTGCGGGCAACATCGTCGCGGTTACCGGGCTTCGGGACGCCTACGCGGGCGAGACCGTGGCGAGCGAGCGCATCGAGTCGTTCGAGGCCATGAAGCACTTCAGCGAGCCAGTGATTACGAAGAGCATTGAGGCCAAGAACACTTCGGACCTGCCGAAGCTGGTCGAGGTATTGAGGCAGGTGGGGAAAGAGGACCCGATGATTAGGATTGAAATCAACGAGGAGACGGGCGAGCACTTGATTTCGGGCATGGGCGAGCTGCACCTCGAGGTTATCGAGGACAGGATTCGCAAGGAGAGGAAGCTCGAGGTCGAGACCTCCCCCCCGATTATTGTTTACAGGGAAACGGTTTCGAAGGAGTCGCCCGTGGTCGAGGGCAAGTCGCCGAACCGCCACAACCGGTTTTATATTATCGCGGAGCCGCTGGAGGATGAGGTCTACCAGGCCATGGTCGACGGCGAAATCACTGAGCGGGACGCGAAGCAGTCCAAGGAACTGGCCAAGAAATTGGTGGAGCTTGGGATGGCCAAGGACGAGTGCAAGAAGCCGTGGGCCGTGTACAACAAGAACCTGTTCCTGGATCGCTCGAAGGGCGTGCAGAACCTGAACGAGACCAAGGACCTGCTCGTGCAGGGGTTCAGGGAGGCCATGACCAAGGGCCCAATTGCCCAGGAAAAAGTGACCAAGGTCAAGATTATACTGATGGACGCGAAGCTGCACGAGGACGCGGTGCACCGCGGGCCGTCGCAGACGCTGCCCGCAATCAAGCGGCCGATTTACGCGGCCATGCTTTTGGGGGGGGCGATGCTGCTGGAGCCAATCCAGAAGGTGTTCATCACTGTCCCGGCGGAGCAGATGGGCTCTGTGACCAAAGATTTGCAGTCCAGGCGGGGGCAAATCCTGTCGATGGACCAGGAAGAGGAGCAGATAGTGATTGGCGGGAAGGCGCCGATTGCCGAGATGTTCGGGTTTGCGGGCGATATCCGGAGCGCGACGCAGGGCAAGGCCTTGTGGAGCACGGAGTACTCCGGGTACGAGAAGCTGCCGCATGACCTGCAGCCAAAGCTAACGCGGCAGATACGGGAGAGGAAGGGGTTGAAGCCCGAGCCACCTGTTGCGAAGGATTTTATGGAGTAACGTTAATAAACCACTAAATTAAAAACAAAGGAGTTTTCTTTCGTTTAAAGGAGGGAAGAATATGGCAGAGAAACCACACCTGAACCTCGTTTTCATTGGCCACGTGGACCACGGGAAATCCACCCTAGTGGGCAGGATCCTGTACAACACCGGCGCGGTCGACGAGAACACTATGAGGAAGCTAAAAGAGGAGGCTGAAAAGCTCGGAAAGGCGACTTTTGAGTTCGCTTTCGTGATGGACAGGCTCAAAGAAGAGCGTGAACGTGGAGTCACCATCGACCTTGCGCACAAGGAGTTTAAGACTGACAAGTATTACTTCACGATTATTGACGCGCCGGGCCACAGGGACTTCGTCAAGAACATGATTACTGGCGCCTCGCAGGCAGACGCTGCGGTGCTGGTTGTTGACGTCAAGGACGGCGTCCAGCCCCAGACCAAGGAACACGCGTTCCTTTCCAGGACTCTGGGCATCAAGCAGCTGATTGTCGCAATCAATAAGATGGACGCGGTCGACTTCGCTGAAGACAAGTACAACGATGCCAAGTCGGCGGTCGCGACGCTGCTGAAGACCATCGGGTACAACACGGACCAGATTCCGTTCATCCCGACTTCGGCTTATGCGGACGCGAACGTGACCGCCAAAAGCGACAAGATGGGTTGGTACAAGGGGGTCATACTGCTGGACGCGCTTAACACGCTGACAGTGCCCGACAAGCCCACTGGAAAGCCGCTCAGGCTGCCTGTGCAGGACGTCTACACCATTACCGGGATTGGCACAGTGCCGGTTGGCCGTGTCGAGACCGGTGTGCTGAAGGTCGGGCAGGCCATCGTTGTTTCGCCTTCGGGCGCAAAGGGCGAGGTCAAGACCATCGAGATGCACCACCAGCAGATGCAGGAGGCCGGCCCCGGCGACAACGTCGGGTTCAACGTGCGTGGCCTCGGCAAGAATGACGTCAAGCGCGGTGACGTAATTGGCTCGGCAGACAGCCCGCCGACCGTCGCCAAGGAGTTTATTGCACAGATTGTGGTGCTACAGCACCCGAGCGCGGTTACGGCTGGGTACACTCCGGTGTTCCACTGCCACACTGCGCAGGTCGCGTGCACTTTGGTTGAGCTCCAGAAGAAGCTTGACCCCAAGACGGGTGGCGTGCTCGAGGAGAACCCCAAGTTCTTGAAGACGGGCGACGTCGCAATCGTCAAGATTGTGCCGACCAAGCCGCTTTGCATCGAGAGCGCGAAGGACTTCCCAGAGCTCGGACGGTTCGCCGTTCGTGACATGGGGCAGACCGTCGCCGCCGGAATGGTGCAGAGCGTGACTCCGAAGTGAAACCGGAGGGATTTCTTCCCTCCCCCCTTTTAATTTTCAGGAATGATAGATGATGACGCAGGTCGCGACCGTGAAGCTGACTGGGCCGGACTTCAAGAGACTGGACAGTGTATGCAACCAAATCAAGGACATTTGCCAGAAGACTGGTGCCAAGGTCAGCGGGCCGGTCCCCCTGCCCACGAAGAAGCTTAAGCTGCCCGTCAGGAAAAGCCCTTGCGGCGACGGGTCTGAGACGTTCGAGCACTGGCAAATGAGGATTCACAAGCGCTTGCTCAACATCGAGACCGACGAACGCACGCTCAGGCAGGTCATGAGGGTGCAAGTGCCTGACCAGGTGCACATCGAAATCGAGCTCAAGGAAAGCTCTTGAGCCCCTTTTTCTGCAAGGTTTTTTTATAGGGTAGTGCGAAGAATAAACCCACTCAAAGCTGAGGTGGCGGAATCCAGCTGAAATGTCAGCTGGCACCGTGTGCCTTCGGCTACTATCCACTAGCCTGGGGGGGTGCTTCCCAGGGTAGCGGGGGGCTGTGCCCCCCAAGACGCTGCTAGGGTGGCGGAATCCGGTTAACGCGCGCGCCTCGAGAGCGTGTGGGGGCAACCCCATGCAGGTTCAAATCCTGCCCCTAGCGCTCAATGCGCATTAGGGCACTCGTCCGGCCTTGTGCCGGACAACGTGCCAGCTGAGTTTTCAGCTGGTTTGAACCTGCCCCTAGCGCTCAATCCCTGGTGAGACTTATGAAGCTGGCTTTTACTGACATCGACGGGACGCTGCTGGAGGGGTTCATCAGCGTCGGGTTTGTGGACTACCTGGTGCAAAAGGGAGTGGTCAAGCCTGAATACGGCGAGGCACAGGACAATCTCATGCAGAGGTTTTACTGTGGGGGGGTTGAGTACCTCCCGTGGCTCGCGGAGTGGTGCGGCATTTGGGCAAAGGCATTAACGGGCCTCCGCCAGGACGACATAATCAGCGAGTCAAAAGCGTTTTTCGAGCTGTTCAAGCAAAACATTTTCCCGAACTCCAAAGCGCTCGTGGGGCTCCTGCACGAGAACGGCTTCAAGGCCGTGGGAATCAGCGTTGGGGCGCTTGAGGCCCAGGAGCGCGTGGCAGAAGAGCTTGGGCTCGACCAGGTCTTTGCCACTACTGTTGGCGTCGAGGGCGGGGCCTACACCGGCAGCATCACGTCCGACCTCCATAGCGCGGACGGCAAGGAGCGGCTAATCAAGAGGCTGCTGGAAGAGAACAACGTGGGGAAGAGCGTCTGCCTCGGCTTCGGGGACACGCTCCACGACAGCCAGATTTTCCTGAACGTGGGAAAACCAATGCCCCTGAACCCCAACCCTGCGCTGGAGGAGCTGGCGAACCAAAACGGCTGGACAGTGGCGCGGGACAGCGACGTCCTCGAGAAGGTAAGGCCCCTGCTTTGACAGCCATACAATTTTATACATCAGGCGATTCAATACCCCTTGATGCGATTCACGGGGCTAGTCGCATTGTTGCTGTTGCTAGCCGCTGCAGTAGCGTGTGATGCCTCCGTAGGGAACATTGTGGTGGGAACAGCCCCAAATTGCCCGAACGGCGTCGCTCCGGGCGACGTGGAGCTTTACGTTGGCGAGGAGTTCCAGCTCTGCGGCGACGTATACCTCAAGGGCGAGCTGCTCATGGCGGGCACGGTGAACGGCAGCGCGGAGGGCGTGATGGACGCGAGGGAGCCAATCGTGAACGGGCGGTTCTCGCTGCGCGGGATGGCCAGAGAAAAAGAGCACAAGTACCACTACATTTCCATTGCCCTCGAGCAGCCGTGCGGGAAAGTGTTCGAGCCCGTGCCGCTCGAGATTAGGGACAGCTGCATCATGATGCCGCCGAGCACGATTGAGGCTGTGCCGGACGTGGTGGTGCCGGGCCAGGACTTCACGCTCCAGGTCAAGAACGCGCCGAGGGATCTGCGGATGGAATTGTCCGGGCTTTCTACTCCGGTAACGGCGCTCATTAGCGGGGGGGGCAAGTGGTCCCAGTCGTTCGCGTCCGAGCAGTGCAGTGCTATGGGGTCGTGCATAATCCACTTCGACTTCACGAGCACAGAGCACGCGCTCTGCACGGCGAGCGCGGACGTGGTGGTGACCGTGAAGGCGCCTGCCGCGACCCCACCGGCTGGGGACGATGACGACCAAACGCTTTTGTTCGTGACACTGGCGCTCTTGATTGTTGGGACTGGCGGCGCGGTAATATTCAACAGGTATTTGTGATGCACAAGACGATTGAGCACGAGGCCGACATTGGAATTCTTGGTTCTGGTGAGACGTGGGAAAAGGCCTTTGCCGAGGGCGCTTTGGCGATGCTTGGCATCATGGCAGACATTGAGAAGGTCGAGCCGGCACAGGAAGTCGGGATACAGGCCCAGGCCAACGACCGGGACGCCTTGTTCGTCGAGTTCCTGAACGAGCTTTTGTTTTTGAGGGACGCCGAGGACTTGTTTTTGAGCAAGTTCGAGCTGCGGATTGAGGGGAACTCACTGGCTGGAAAGGCGTGGGGAGAAAAAATCGACCAGAAAAAGCACGGCGTCAAAATCGAGGTCAAGGCCGCGACTTATTCCGGGCTGAAGACGTGGGAAGAAAAAGGCAAGAAGTTCGTGCAGTGCGTGGTGGACGTGTGAAGAGATGAAAATCGAGGAGACCGAGAAATTCGTGTGGGAAATCGAGCCCTTCGGCGACATGCGGGTGCCCGGCAGGATTTACGCGGACGACGAAATCATGGAGCACTTGAAAGAGGACTTGGTCAAGGAATGGAACGCGCTCCAGCAAGTGATTAACGTTGCCTCGCTGCCGGGGATACAGAAGTATTCACTCGCGATGAGTGACGTGCACCCGGGCTACGGCTTCCCGATTGGGGGCGTCGGCGCTTTTGACACAAAAGAGGGCATGATAATGGTCGGGGGCGTCGGGTTTGATGTTAACTGCCTCTCTGGGGACACGAAAGTGCTCCACGAGCACGGCTACACGCGCCCAATCAAGAGCTTCAAGAAAGACTTCAACAAGCAAAGAATCAAGTGCGTCAACCCCCACACAGCAGTCAAGAACACCGGCATTGGCGCGTTCATGGAGTTCAAGCCACGGGCGAGAGTGCTGAAGGTGGTGACAGAAAGCGGGCGCGAAATAATCGCTACTGAAGACCACCCGTTTCTAACTCCCGGCGGGATGAAGGAACTGAAAGAAATAACAAGCGGCGAAATCTCAGTTTACCCTTTTGAAGGCGTGAAATACGGAGAGCCGCCCGAATTTAGCGTAGTGACGGAAAAGGATGTTAAACGGCTGCCTCTCGAAAAAGACATGAAACCAACCATTCAAGAGCTAGAAAAAAGGGGTTTGCTGCCCTTGAAGCCGACTAGTGAAAAGTTTCCATATCTTTTGAAGGTGATGGGGTTTGTGCTGGGTGATGGGGGCATTTACTTCATAAAAAACAAAGGCACTGTCTGGTTCTACGGCGAGAAGGAAGACCTAGAAAAAATACGGGAAGACGTAAAGAAAATTGGCTTCACTCCCTCACGGGTTTATTCACGGGAAAGAAGCCACGAAATAAACACGAATTACGGCAAAGTAAAGTTCTCGCACAACGAAAAGTCGTTCAAGACGACTTCCAGCGCGTTCGCAGCCCTTTTGTGGGCAATGGGAGTGCCCACTGGCAACAAAGCGCGCCAGGACTGGGGGGTCCCAAAATGGCTTTTCAAGTGCCCAAAATGGCAAAAAAGGCTTTTCTTGGCTGCCTTCTTTGGCGCTGAACTGACTACTCCCTCCGCCGTCAGCGGCCACGGGTTCAACATCGCGTCTCCCATACTCTCCGTCAACAAAAAAGATGGGTTCGCCAAAAGCGGCAGGAAATTCCTAGAGTCCATCGCCATGCTCCTTAAAGAGTTTGGAGTGGAAAGCAGCATAATAGCAGAAGAAAAAAAGAGCTACACCAACAAAGAGGGAGAGGCTTCAACAAGGCTTAGGCTGCAAGTGTCGTCAAAGCCGAAAAACCTTATTCGCTTTTGGAGCCGTGTGGGATACGAGTACAACCAAAAGAAAGCATTCCTCGCGAACGCCGCGGTACAGTACTTAATGCTGAAGCAGAGAGTAATCAGGGAAAGAGAGGCCGCAATAAAAAAAGCCCGGAAGATGAAAACAAGAAACACCCCCACCCAGATATACAACGCCCTGGTTTCGAAGCATGTCAACAAAAGGTTCCTAGAGCGCAGCCTTTACGAAGAAAGAAAAACGCCGCCAAGGACGCCCAACGCCTTTCCCATTTTCAATGACTTCGTCAAAGAAAAAACGCGGGGACTTGGAAACACTGGCCAGGTCTGGGACAGGATAGAAAAGAAAGAAGCGGTGGACTATATAGGGCGGGTGTACGACTTCACGGTTTCCGACGAAAACCACAATTTCATCGCAAACAGCTTTGTTGTCTCCAACTGCGGCGTCAGGGTGATGAAGGCGCCGCTCACGAAAAAGGACATCGAGGGCAAGAAAAAAGAGCTTGCCCAGGCATTGTTCGACAGGGTTCCGGCGGGGCTCGGGAGCACGGGCGACTTGCGGCTCACCGAAGCGCAGATAGACGAGGTATTGGTCGAGGGCGCGAAATACGCTGTCGAGAATGGGTACGGAATCGAGAGCGACCTGGAGTACACAGAGGAAGAGGGGAGAATTGCGGGGGCGCTGCCGGAGGCAGTGTCGCACAAGGCCAAGC
Organism: Candidatus Iainarchaeum sp.; assembly: GCA_023129115.1. Taxonomy (GTDB): domain Archaea; phylum B1Sed10-29; class B1Sed10-29; order WALL01; family WALL01; genus WALL01. Next base: position 43,483 of record JAGMCR010000012.1, read on the forward strand.
AAAGGCAGTTCAAGCAGGTGGGGACTCTTGGCTCGGGAAACCATTACTTGGAAGTGCAGTACGTGGACGAAGTGTTTGACGAGAAGGCCGCGAAGGCTTTTGGATTGGAGAAGGGCCAGGTCATGGTCGCGATTCACTGCGGGTCGAGGGCGCTGGGGCACCAGGTCGGGACTGATTACCTCCAGACGCTGGACAATGCCATGAAAAAGTACGGGATTAAAATCAGGGAGAGGGAACTGGTCGGCGCGCCGTTCGAGAGCGAGGAGGGCCAGCAGTACTTCGGGGCCGTGAACGGGGCGAGTAATGTCGCGTTTGCCAACAGGCAGGTGATTGCGCACCTGGCGCGGCAGGTCTTCGTGAAGGTGTTTGGGATTGGCGAGGAAGAGTTCACGCAGCTTTATGATATCGGGCACAATACCGCCAAACTGGAGGAGCACGGCGGGAAGAAGCTGATTGTGCACCGCAAGGGCGCGACTCGGGCGTTCGGGCCCGGGCACAAGGAAGTGCCGAAGGCGTATCGCTCCGTGGGGCAGCCCGTCTTGATTGGGGGCACGATGGGGACTTGTAGCTATATACTGCACGGCACAGAGACCGGGATGAAAGAGACTTTCGGCAGCAGCTGCCACGGCGCCGGGAGGCGGATGAGCCGCGCCCAGGCCAAGAAAAAGTGGTGGGGGGAGACTGTGCAGCAGGAACTGGCGACCAAGGGGATTATTGTGCTGGGCCACTCCAAATCAGGCTTGGCCGAGGAGGCGCCCGGGGCGTACAAGGACGTCAACGAGGTCGTGGGCGTGATGCACGAGACAGACATCGCAAGAAAGGTCGTCAAGGCGCTTCCAATGGTGAATGTGAAGGGCTAACGTTTTTATAGGCTGGATTGGTTGTTGATATTAATGGTTGACGCCGCAATGGTCAAGGAAGTCAAGGACCTGCTCGCAGAAGGCTATACCCCCGACAAAGTCAAGGCTAATTTGGTAAAAATAGGGTTCAGCGAAGCAGAGGCAGAAGAAGTGATTGTCGAGGCAGGGAAAGGCGTGGCTGCTCCAGAGCCAGGCGCTCCCACCCCAACTGGGGGGGCGCCAATGGGCGCCCCCCCAAAAGCGCCCGAGCCAGCGGCGCCGAAGCCGGAAGAAGCCCCTACGGCGCCAGCTGAACCACTTGAACCAGAGGCCCCAAAGCCGCCTGAGCCAGTGGCTATGCCAGAGCTGCCGGAAATGAGCCTGGAGCCGGAGAGCGATGAAGAGCTGCTGCTGGCGGCTGGTGGGGAAGAACCTGGGCCCGCGGAATTGCCGCCCCTTGGGGCGCCTGCGGAATTGCCGCCTGTTGGGGCTGCCGCCCCTGCACCCGCGGAATTGCCTGTGGGAGAAGCGCCCGCTGCAGAGCCAGAGCATCCAAGGCATCACCGCCGCCACAAGGCAGTGGCACCAGCGGCTGCCCCGGCAGCGGATGAGGGGACTGCACCCGCCACAGAGGAAGGCGAGAAGACAAAGGCCGGCGGCAAGAAGGCCCTGCTGATTTTCTTCATCGCATTCGTCATAATACTGGCCATGGCGTACTTCATTGCCTTCCCAAAGCTCGGGATTGAGCTGTTTTAAAGGGGAAACGCGAGGCTAATATTTTGTTAGAATCCCAAAATCCATAAGCGACCGATTTGATATCAAAGACGATAATGAGATTTTGTTCAGAGTAACCCCAAATAACAAAATAGAATTGGAGGTTGTGCGATGAAACTGAAACTAGCAAAGAGGCGGCCCCCCCTCGATGTTTTTGATAAAGCCATCCTTCACTATCTTTTACACATACCTGGTTGGGCAACAACCAATAACATAGCAAATAGGCTAGAAGTAAGTTGGAATACAGCAGATGCTCATCTGAAAAGGTTAGTGGGATATGGTTTTGTAATAAAAAAAGCCACTGGAAATAAAGTGTTGTGGAGAGTAAACATCTAATTTACTTATACTAACATTAGATATAGGGGTATTGGCACCATCATGATACTTAGCTTATTAGAGAACATCCCAAAATCTTGTTTTGTAAGCATTATTTTTGGATGTGAATTAAATGACAGCAAGCCTTTGAAATCTCCTTTTTCTATTTTGTTTTGATATTTGACTTCAAAACCCATCAATTGGTCTCCTGTATTTAATACATAATCTACTTCAGTATCTTTTTCAGAGAAAAATAGTAGATGGTTCCATGGTTCAAATACATCTCTTGGATTATGTGCAAAAGCCACTCGAACTAGATGATCCCCAACAACCGCTTCTACTAAATTAGATTTCAATTGAGTATCCAACAAGAAATTAATTGAATGAGAAAAAGGGTCTGAAACACCATCGAGATGACCGCGAATACAATGGAAGAAAAAGGGATTGCATACAAAAACCTTCTTTTCATGGGCACGCGTGTCAGGCACCCTACTCTCAGTTATTCTAAATACTACATGGAGAAAGAACATATCCCGCAGTAAATAACAGTAACTACGAACCGTTTTTAGGCTGCGTCTGATATTTTTTGCCATTGCACCCCAATTTGTGTCCGAGCCCATGACACTAATAACTTCCCGAAGCACTTCTTCTGTAATAACTATATCCCGTTTAAGAGTTTTCGTGTCTTCATTGAGGTATTTCCAATACACATCATAAACAGAAGGAGGGATGGAACGATTGCTGAAAAAATGGTTGACTGCGGGCATAACCCCTCCATTGATTAGATATTCATCAAAAAGAGTATTCAGCTCAGAAGAAAATGGCCTTAGGGCTTGTAATCCTTTTGGGACCTCCCCCTCAAATAATGCTGCTCTAGCAGCAATTCTTGCTTCGTTACCGAGAAGGTTATATTCCTCAAGCACGCGTTGTATTTCTGGATTTCGTAAGCCAACGTACTCTGCAAACTTCATGGGTGCTAAGATTTTATGGGTGGTTAGCCCCTGATATTCACCAGAACGCCCAGTGAAATAATTTAAGGCTTTACCTATCTCAACGGAATGAGAGCCACTAACTAAAATAGAGAGATTTTTCCTGTGGGTCTCTTTAAATGGTTTAATTGCCTCCCACCAGTTTTCGACGCGGGAAATCTCATCTAAAAAAATGAATTTCCTTCCAGAACTTAGAGTGTTACTCCAATCAAAGTAAGTGTTCAGTAAACTGAGTAATTTACCGGGTTTGAGTATTGTATCACAGGAAATATAGCATATATCATAGGGATTAATCCCTGCCTCAAGTTTCTCACGTATTAGTAATTTCATTAGGGTGGTTTTACCTACTTGTCGTGGTCCTCTAATAGAACCAATAGTGTCCATCTCAAGATTGGCCGCAATATACTGCTTTATCCTAGGCTTCCATTTTAGCGGGGCTTCCTCAAATTTTTCAATCTCATAGTCTTGACTAATAGTAGATTTGTCCGCCCACCAGGGGTTTTGTTTTGAAATATCATTCCAATTCATATAAACCAAACAGGACCGATATATGAGTTTGTTTATATATAAAACTGTATCCATCTATGAGTTTGTTTATAAATGGAAATGGAATGTTCTGGTATGACCTATATTGAGTATACCCCATATAGCATATATCTACAAGAGCGTGTATTGGCGTATCCAGGGCGTGTGTGTGCGTGTTGGGGGGTTATTGGGGGGTAGCTGGGGGGTAGCTGGGGGTTGTATATGGGTGACACACAGGTGGTTACCGGGTTGTTACCTGGTTGTCACCGGGTTAACCCTGGTTGGATAGTGCTTGTTGGCCGCTTAATTCTGCTTAGATTTTGGTTATTCACCAGTGCCATCCTGTAAACCCCATATCCATCAAAAGGGAACGCATAAGAATGAGGTACGCACAGAATGAAAATGAAAACTGAAAAGGGGGTGAAAAAATGAAATTGAAAGGACAGATTAACACGAAAGAAGGAGTTAGAGAGTTCGAGTTTGAAGGAAACGCTGGAGAGGTAGGACGGCTTCCAGAACATGCAGAGAAAATAAAGAAAGCATTCGAGAAATTGCTGGAATAGCTCAGAGAGGGTAGAGGGGTTAACCACCCCTCTTAAAGAGCCTATCAATAAACCATAAAAGAAACATGAGGGATACAAGCCACCAACGAGCAGTAGACTCAATTAGCGCAAAAAAAACAAGAATAATCAAAAGGGCTGAAGTGAGCTTATCTTCAAAATTCTCTGCCGAGGCAAACAGAACGAATAGAACATCCTCAAATATCTTTTTTATCAAATCAACTATCCAACTGGGAGCACTTTTGAGCCATTCTACAATAGATATAACTAATCACCCATTGAGATACTTCAATGAAACATAAACCAGACCCAATCCAGCAAGTATGAACACCCCTGGAAGCCACCAAATTTCTAGTGATTCTAAGCTTAGGGGGGACAATTTATGAAGCTCCAAAAGCCATTTAGCACCGTAACCAATTGCAGAGGCACCAATCAAAGCCTTGATATACGCAGCATCTTTTTTGTTTAGTGGCATTTTCTCACCTTCTTCTACCAATTACCTTCACCCCCCTTATAACTATTTAGGAGTTTATGTGCAGAATCTGGGACTTTGTGTGCAGGCCCTAGTTTATGTGCAAAGCCCCCTTTATGGAAACCTTTATAAACAAAACTATTTACAAATGTGCCGACTCCCCTGGACCAGGGTGGTCTGCCAATTTCTTGGCATAGTCCGGCATTCATTAGCTATGGGTATCGATGCGCTATGGCAAAAGTAACCGCCCCCCGCCGGGGAAGCCTGGCCTTCTCCCCCAGGAAGAAGGCAAAGAAGCAATATTTTAGCGCCAGGTCTTGGCAGGCCCACGAAGGCAAAATGCTCATGGGCTTCGCTGGCTACAAGGCCGGCATGACCCACATCCACGCCATAGACAAGCAAAAAAACAGCCCATCCTTCGAACAGAAAGTCATTCTCCCCGCAACCATCATTGAGTGCCCGCCGCTCATGGTGTTTGGCGTGAGGGCATACAAGAAAACCACTGCGGGGCTGAGGTGCATCGGCCAGGAAACCGCTGCAAAGCCCGCCAAAAACCTCTCACGCAAGATAACAGCGCCCAAGAAACCCAGCGAAAAAACCATTGACGCCTCAACTGCTTCTCAAATCCGGCTGCTCGTCCACACGCAGCCAACCTTCAAAAAAACCCCCGAAATCTTTGAAATACCAGTCAGCGGCACCTCTGACGAGGCCTACAAGTACGCCAAAGAAATGCTCGGGAAAGAAATAGCTGTCGCAGACGTGTTCGAGGCGGGAATGCTCGTCGACGTAATCGGCGTCACCAAAGGCAAGGGCATGCAAGGCCCAGTCAAGCGGTGGGGCACTAGGATACAATACAGGAAGGCGCACGGCAAAAGAAGGCACGTCGGCTCAATCAACCCATGGACCCCGACCAGAATCATGTGGACCTCGCTCATGGCAGGCCAGAAGGGCTACCAGCGCAGGACAGAGTCCAACAAAATGGTGCTCGTCGTCGGGAGCGACGGCAAAGAAGTCACGCCGAAGGGCGGGATACCGCACTACGGCAACATGAAGTCCAATTACATCATAATCAAGGGCTCGGTGCCCGGGCCCAAGAAGAGGGCGCTCATGATACGCTTCGGCGTGAGGACGCCCACAAAGGAAAGGGCAATGCCAGAGGTACAGAGCGTGTCAACACTCTCGCAGCAGGGGAGGGCTAGGTAATGAAGGCACACATTTACTCTGTGGACGGCAAGAAAGGCAGGGAAATCGAGCTGCCCGCAGTATTTGGCGAAGAGTACAGGCCCGAAGTAATCAAGCGCGCGGTCCTGTCCAGGCAGAGCAGGGCGCTCCAGAAAAAAGGCTCCGACGTGCTCGCCGGGTTTAGGACGACCGCGGAATACATCGGGAGGCGCTCTGCGTTCAGGAGCGGCATAAACGTCGCGAGGGCAAGGCTGCCGCGCACAAAGCCAGGCGGCGGGGGGCTTGGGAGAGTGGCACGCGTGCCGCACGCCGTGGGAGGCCGCAGGGCACATCCCCCAAAAGTGGAAAAAGTCATAGTCAAGCGCGTCAACAAGAAGGAGATGGCGCTCGCCATCAGGTCCGCGATTGCCGCGACGGCAAGCAAAGGGCTCATCGAGGCGCACGGGCACGCGACAGACGGCGTTGCCGAGCTGCCCCTAGTGCTCGGCGACGCGCTCGAGGGCCTCGGCAAGACCAAGGACGCGATAAGCGCCCTGGAAAAAGTCGGGCTCGGCAAGGACCTGGCTAGGGGAAAGAAAAAAAAGGTGCGCTCCGGCAAGGGCACGCGCCGCGGCAAGAAGTACAAGACCAGGAAGTCCGTGCTCGTCGTTGTCGCCAAGGGCGGAAGGGCATTGAAGAACGTGCCCGGCGTCGACGTGATGACCGTCAAGGCGATTAATGTCGAGCTGCTTGCGCCCGGGGCGCAGGCCGGCCGGCTCACCGTCTACACAGAGTCCGCAATAAAAGAGCTGGGGGAGAAGTATGGCAATTAAGCGGGGTACGGCAGTCAAGCACGCATTGCTCACTGAAAAAGCTGTCGACTTGATTGAAAAGGAGAACAAGCTAGTGTTCAGGGTCGAGAACAGGGCGACCAAGGCAGAGATTAAAAAAGATGTTGAGAAGCTGTACAAGGTCAAGGTAGTCAAGGTCAACACGTCCATCGACATGAGGGGCAACAAGAAGGCGTTCGTCAAGCTCGGCAAGGAAAGCAGCGCGTCAGACATCGCCACAAAGCTCAACATACTGTGATGCCGTTATGGGAAAGCCAATAACACCACAGAAGAGGGGCAAGGGAAGCCCGCGCTACACAGCGCCAAGCCACCGCTACAAGACCGAGGCCCACTACAGCCAGGGGGAGAAGACGGGCAAGGTCATCGGGTTCGAGGACGACCCGTCCAAGACTGGCATAGTGATGAAAGTCCAGTGGGAGGACGGCAGGAAAGAAATGTACCTCGCGCCAGAGGGCATTCGCGTGAATGACGAGATTGCGCAGGGCGGGGGCGAGCTCACGCTCGGCAGCGTGCTGTCGCTCGCGGACATCCCGGAGGGAGTCCCAATATTCAACATCGAGAACAAGCCCGGGGACGGCGGCAAGGCCGCGCGGGCGAGCGGCTCGAGCGCATACATAGTCGCGAAGCAGGGCGTCAAGGCAAGGGTGCGCATGCCAAGCAAGCACATCAAGACGTTCAACGTCAACTGCCGCGCCACGGTTGGGGTTTCGGCCGGCGGGGGCCGGACGGAGAAGCCCATTGTCAAGGCGGGGACGCAGTTCCACAAGCGGAGGGCGAGGGGGCAGCTGTTCCCCGTGGTCCGCGGCGTGGCAATGAACCCAATTGAGCACCCCCATGGAGGGTCACAGCACCACTCCGGCAAGGCCACGACTGTCAAGAGGAGCACGCCGCCCGGGAGGAAGGTCGGGCACATCGCGGCCCGCAGGACTGGGAGAAGGAAGAGGTGAATGGATGGCCAAGCAGTTCATGTTCAAGGGAAAGACCATTGAAGAGCTCAAGGAAATGAAGCTCGACGACTTTTTCCAGCTCCTGCCCACGAGGATGAAGAGGAGCTACAAGCGCGGGTGGAGCAAGGACCAGGAAACGTTCCTCAAGCAGGTCCGCCGCGAGGGCAAGGATGTGGTCCGCACCCACTGCAGGGACATGATAATCATTCCGGAAATGGTCGGGCGGAAGATTGCCGTCTACAACGGCAAGGAGTTCAACTACCTCGACATCCAGCCCGAGATGCTGGGGCACTACCTGGGCGAGTACGCGCTCACCCGGAAGGTAGTGAAGCACTCCGCCGCAGGAATCGGCGCCACGAGGTCGACCAAGTTCATATCGGTGAAGTGAGATGGCATACTCTTCAAAGGTTGCAGGGGCTAAGGCGTACGGGCGCAGGATAGACATGTCGCCGAAGCACGCCATGGAAATATGCAGCTACATCCGGGGCATGAACGCCGAAAAGGCGGACAAGTTCCTCAGCAATGTACAGGCCAAGGAAGAGTACGTTCCGCTCAAGAGGTTCAACCGCAAGGTCCCGCACCGCACCGGCGGCCAGCCGGGGAGGTACCCCGTGAAGGCGGCGAAGATAATCCAGAAGCTGCTCCGCAACGCCATGAGCAACGCCGAGCAGAAGGGCATGGACCGCGAGAAGCTCAAGATTGTGCACGCGGCGTCGCACCGCGGGCCAAGCTACGGCCGCAGGAAGCCCAAGGGGCGGTGGAAGCACCACAGCATCGACACCACGCACGTCGAAATCATAGTCAACGCATGAGAGTGATTCAGTGATAGAGAGGAAGTTCGTCAAGGAAGGCCTGAACAGGAGCAAGCTCAACGCGTACCTCAGGCAGCGCCTCAAGCGTGCGGGGTACGTCGGCGTCCAGATACAGAAGACGCCGCTGATGACGCGGCTTGCCATCAGGGTCGAGAGGCCCGGGCTTGTGATTGGCAGGAAGGGAGCCACGATTAAGGAGCTCACCGAGACCATCCAGGCAAAGTTCAGGATAGACAACGTCCAAATCAAGGTGGACGAGATTCCTGTCCCCGAGCTGGACTCGGCGATTATGGCGAGGAGGATTGCGTCCTCGCTCGAGAAGGGCATGAACTTCCGCAGGATACTCCACTGGACGCTCGAGAAAATCATGAAGTCCGGCGCCATCGGTGCCGAGATAGTCGTGTCCGGAAAGCTCATCGGAAAGGGCGGGAAGGCAAGGACAGAGCGCGTGAGCGCCGGCTACCTCAAGAAGGCGGGCGACCCGGCCAAGATGGTGAACGTGGCGCAGACGCAGGCAATCAAGAAGGCGGGGATTATTGGCGTGACCGTCAGCATAGTCCCGCCGAGCGTGCAGTTCGCCGACAAGGTGGACGTCAGTACAGCAGTGATAGGAGGAGAAAAGGGTGGCAATACTGAAGCCGAAGGAAGCCAGGAACCTGAGCAAGGACGACCGGCAGAGCAAGCTCCAGCAGCTGCGGACTGAGCTCTCCAAGGAGCAGGCCGCCGTGGCGAGCGGGACGCGCCCGGAGAACCCGGGGCGAATCCGCGAAGTGCGCAGGACTATCGCTAGGATACTCACAATAGAGAGGGAGCTGGAGACAGCGCCCAAGGAAAAGGCAAAAGCGGAAAAGCCGAAGGAAGAGAAGAAAGAAAAGCCGGCGCCCAAGAAGAAAAAGAAAGCCGTTAAGGCCAAGAGGAAGGAAAAGGCCTCGGCGAAGAAGACCAGGGTGAAGGCGAAGAAGAAGGCCAAGGCAGAGAAGAAAATGAAGAAAAAGACAATCAAGCCCGCCAAGAAAAAGAAGGCTGCCAAGCGGGTGAAGAAGGCGAAGAAATCCGCGAAGCCAAAGAAAAAATCTGCGGTGAAGGCCCGGAAACGGCCTTCGACAAAGTCGAAGGCAAAAGCCAAGGCATCACCGAAGAGAGGAGGCTGATGGGCACAAATGACTGAAATCTGCTCTGTGTGCGGCCTCCCGGAGGACCTCTGCGTTTGCGAAGAGATTGCCAAGGAGTCCCAAAAAATCCGCATCAAGACCGAGATAAAGAAGTACCGCAAGAAGATGACGGTCATCGAGGGCCTGGACCCAGGCATTGACCTCGACGACCTGTGCAAGAAGCTCAAGCGGCAACTGGCGTGCGGCGGGACGGCGAAGGGCAAACGGATTGAGCTCCAGGGAGACCACTCGGAGAAGGTAAAGAAACTGCTCGTCTCACTCAACTATCCAGAGGACCAGATTGAAATTGTCTAAGGCAGTGCTTCGTGCGCTCGCCAGCAATGAATTGATTGGCCTGGATGCGAGGGTGGTGAAGAGCTCAGACCCCTCTCTTGAGGGGCTGAGCGGAAAACTTGTCGACGAGACGATGAACACGCTCGAGCTGGAGACAGAGGGGCGCGTCCGGAAGCTCGACAAGAAGTCGGTCACCCTCATAATCCGGTTCCCGGACGGGGAATACGAAGTCCCCGGCAGGGAAATCCTGCAGCGGCCCGAAGAGCGGCTGAAAAAGCTGTGGACAAAGGTGAAGTAGGCATGGAATGCAATGACAAGAACTGCCCCATCCACGCGGGGCTCAAGGTGAGGGGGAACCTCTTCGAGGCCACGGTAGTCTCTGACAAGATGACGAACTCCGTCGTCGTCGAGAGGCACTACCTCAGGAAAGTGCCGAAGTACGAGAGGCTCGAGCGGAGCCGCTCGCGCCTGACCGTCCACAAGCCCGCGTGCATGGAAGTAAAGGTCGGCGACCGGGTGTTGGTCGGCGAGACGCGGAAGCTCAGCAAGAGCAAGAGCTTCGTGGTGACCAAAGTGTTGGGGGGAGAGAAGTGAAGGGGATTGCCGCCAAGATAACGAAGGGCCTCCAGATTGGCTCGCAGCTCAGGTGCGACGACAACACCGGCGCCAAGGAGCTCGAGATAATCGGGGTCAAGAAGTATCACGGCAGGCGCAGGAAGCTCCCCAAGGCGGGGGTTGGAGACATAATCGTTTGCTCGGTCAAGAAAGGCAAGCCCGAAATCAGGAAGAAAATCGTCAAGGCAGTGATTGTGCGGCAGAAGCAGCCGTTCAGGCGCAGGAACGGGACTTGGATAAAGTTCGACGACAATGCAGCCGTGCTGATTGACGACACCGGATTGCCGAAGGGCAGTGAAATCAAGGGCGTTGTTGCCAAGGAAGTTGCGGAAAGGTTCGCGAAAATCGCTACAATCGCCAAGAACGTGGTGTAAATGAGGAAGACTGTACAGCCAAGGAAGCAGAGGATTCGCATGTACAACGCGCCCCTCCACACGAGGGGGAAGAGGATAGCGTCGCCGCTGAGCAATGAGCTCAGGGAGAAGTACGGCAAGAGGAGTGTCCCGCTTAGGGTTGGGGACACTGTGGTCGTGCTGCGGGGCAACTTCAAGGGCCACAAGGACAAGGTCACTGCAATTGACAGGAAGGCGTACCGGGTGTACGTCAAGGGCGTCGTCAACAAGAAGGCCAATGGCGAGGACGCTCCGAGGCCGGTCAATGCCTCAAACCTGCGGGTTGTCGAGCTGGTGCTTGACGACAAGCGCAGGGAGAAAATGATTGCGAGGAAGTAACCATGGCACGCAAAGGAGAAAGCAAAATCACGAAGCGGCTGGCTGCGCCGAAGGTCGCGAAAATCAAGAGGAAGGGCCAGAGGTTCGTGGTCCGGCCCTCGCGCGGGCCGCATTCGGTCAAGTCCTCGATTCCGCTCACAGTCGCGGCAAGGGAATTGCTCGGCATTGTGGACAATGTCCGCGAGATGAAGGCAGTGCTCAACGAGGGCAAGGTCATGGTCGACGGCAAAGTGGTGAGGGACCACCGCCTGCCGGTTGGGTTCATGGACGTGATTTCGTTCCCGACGGTGAACAAGTACTACCGCGTGCTTTACGACGCGCACGGGAGGCTAGAGCCGAGGGAGATTGACGCGAAGCAGTCAGTGTTCAAGCTGTGCCGCATCCGGGACAAGACCGTGGTGAAGGGCGGGAAGACGCAGCTGAACCTCCACGACGGCAAGAACATTCTTTACGAGAAGAAGTGCGCGGCCGGCGACGTCGTCAAGGTAGAGCTGCCGACGCTGCGCGTAATGGACTACTACCCCCTCACCGAGGGCAGCGTCGCGTACGTCACTGGCGGCAAGCACGCCGGCGATGTCGCGACCATCAAGAGCATTGCTGCGGGGACGCAGACGAGGAAGCCACTGGCGGTGCTCGAGAAGGGCGAGAAGACGTTCGAGACGAGGAAGGACTACGTGTTCGTCCTCGGCGTCAAGGAGCCCGCAATCAAAATTGACTAGGGATTCGCATGATAAAGCTTGGGAAAGTTACTGTCAACATCGGCGTCGGCACGGCCGGCGAGCCGCTCGAGAAGGCGGAAAAGCTTCTCGAAAAGCTTAGCGGCCAGAAGCCGGTGCGCACGACGTCCAGGAAGAGGATTCCGACGTGGGGCATCAGGAAGAAGCAGGCCATCGGCGTGAAGGTAACGCTCCGCGGGAAGAAGGCGCTGGACTTCGTGAACCAGGCGATTGAGGCCAAGGAGAGGACGCTCAGGCCCAAGCAGTTCGACGAGAACGGGAACTTCGCGTTCGGCGTGTCGGAGTACATCGACATCCCTGGCGTAAAGTACGACCCCGAGATAGGGATTTACGGGTTCGACGTGTGCGTCACCCTGGAGAAGTCCGGCTACAGGATAAGCCGGAGGAAGCGCCAGAAGACGAGGGTGGCCCGCTCGCACAAGCTGACCAAGGAAGAGGCGATTGGGTGGGTGCAGAAGAACCTGGACATAAAGGTGACTGAGAATGCCGAGTAAGAAGCAGAAGCAGGTGGCCAGGGGCTCCACTGGCAAGAAGAAGCCGAAGAAGAAGGGCGACAGGAAGTGCCGGATGTGCGGGACAGCCCGCGGGCTTATCCGCAAGTACGACCTGTACATCTGCAGGCGCTGCTTCAGGGAATGCGCGAAGGAGATGGGGTTCTCGAAGTACTAAGGTGATGTTTATGGTTATGAACGACCCGCTTGCAAACGCCATGTCCGTCGTGAGGAACGCGTCGAACGTGGGCAAGGACGCGTGCGTGCTCAAGCCAGCGTCCAAGCTGCTGGGCAGCGTGCTCAAGGCCCTGCAGAAGGACGGCTACATCGGCGAGTTCGAGTTCGTCGACGATGGCAAGGCAGGCTATTACAACGTAACGCTCAACCGCAACATCAACAAGTGCGGCGTAATCACGCCGCGGCACGCGGTCAAGAAGGACGAGTACACCAAGTTCGAGAAGAGGTTTTTGCCGGGGCAGAACATTGGCATGCTCATAGTGTCGACCCCTTACGGTGTGATGAGCCAGAAGGAGGCCATCAAGCGCAACACCGGTGGGCAGTTGATAGCGTACGTCTATTGAGGGAATGGAAATGGTGCTGGCAGCTGAAATCAATGAAGAAGTCGCCGTGCCCGAGGGGGTAACGGTCACGGTCAGCGGGAGCAGCGTGGCCGTGAAGGGCCCGAGGGGCGAGCTGTCCAGGGACTTCGGCGAGAACAACATAGTGATTTCGCGGGAGGACAGCAATGTCGTGCTGTCGTGCAAGTTCCCCAAGAGGGGCGACAAGGCGCTCATGGGAAGCCTCACGGCGCACATCAGGAACATGGTCACTGGCGTCACGGCCGGGTTCAAGTACGCGCTGAGGGTGTACTACTCGCACTTCCCCATGAACGTCGAGGTCCAGGGCGACAAAGTCCTAATCAAGAACTTCCTTGGCGAGAAGCACCCCCGCGAGTCCAGGATAGTGGGCCAGTCGAAGGTGACCGCCAAGGGGCAGGACGTAACCGTTGAAGGAACAGACAAGGAAGACGTGGGCCAGACCGCGGCGAACCTCGTGCTCGCGACCAAGATCAAGAAGCGCGACCCGAGGGTGTTCCGGGACGGCATATTCATAGTCGAAAAGGGGTGTATGGCCAGTGAATAAGAAGAAGCCGAAGTTCAAGAGGCAGCACTCCGACGCAAAGAAGCGCGTCCAGGGGAAGGGCTGGAGGCACCCGCGCGGGATTGACAGCGAGCAGAGGGAGCACCTCAAGAGCCGCGGGAAGCACCCGCGCATCGGGTACGGCTCCCCAAAGAGCTCAAGGGGCCTGCACCCAACCGGCGTGAAGGAAGTCATGGTCAAGACGCTCGGCGACCTCGCGAAGGTCGGCGAGGGAATGGCCGCGCGGCTTTATTCGAAGCTCGGGAAGAGGAAGCGGGCAGAGATAGTTGCGAAGGCCAAGGAAAAAAAGGTTAGGGTGTTGAACTGATGGAGCTCAACAAGCTGCGTGCACTCGCCGCAAAGACCCTGAAGGTCGGGCAGTCAAGGATAAGGATAGCCAACGCAGAGAAGGCATCCGAGGCCATTACGCGCGACGACGTCAGGACGCTGCACAAGGAGGGCGCCATCAAGGTATTGCCCCCAAAGGGCACAAGCCGCGGAAGGGCCCGGGTGCTTGCCGCCAAGAAGAAGGCGGGCAGGAAGACCGGGGCGGGCAAGCGCAAGGGCACGAAGAAGACGCGCGAGAAAAAGAAGGCTAAGTGGATGACGCAGGTCCGCGCGCAGCGCAGGGCGCTGAGGAAAAAGAAGCCGCTGAACTACCGCACCATTTACAAGATGATTAAGGGTGGATACTTCAAGAGCGTGAAGCACTTGGAGTCGTTCATCGCGAAGGAGTGAGCTAGATGGTCCAGAAGACGACTTACTCGATGAAATTCCGCCGGAGGCGGGAGGGAAAGACCGACTACCGCAAGCGGCTCGGGCTCCTCAAGTCGAGGAAGCCGAGGCTCGTGGTCAGGATTACTGCCAGGAATGTGCTCGCGCAGGTCGTAAAGTACAACGCCAAGGGCGACGAGGTGCTGGCCACGGCGAGCTCTGCCGAGGTCAGGGGCCTGGGTTTCAAGGGCCACGCCGGCAATGCCGAGGCGGCGTACCTCACGGGCATGCTCTGCGCAAAGAAGGCAATCAAGGCAGGGGTGAAGGAGGCCATGCTGGACATTGGCCTGCACACGCCGGTCAACGGCTCCAACGTGTTCGCGGCGCTGAGGGGCGCGCTCGACGGGGGAATGGATATTCCGCACGACGGGAAGTGCTTCCCGGCCGAGGAGCGCATCAAGACCGGGAAGGGCGAGGCGGCCCGGGAAAAGATATTGAAGGGGTAATGTTTCATGCAGGCAAAGAACAAGAGAGTGCAACGCAAGCCGAGGAAGACGCGGGAGGAGCAGCGGCAGGAAATGCTCGTCGAGTGGGTCCCCAAGACCAGGACCGGCAAGCTTGTGCTCGCCGGCGACGTCACTTCGATTGAGCAGCTTTACGACAAGAACCTGCCCATACTCGAGTCCGAGATAGTGGACATGCTCGTCCCCGACCTGCAGGAAGAGGTCCTGAACGTCAAGGCCGTGCAGAGGACCACTGACTCCGGCAGGAAGAGGAGCTTTTTGGTGACTGCGGCCGTCGGGAACAAGGCAGGCTATGTCGGCGTTGGCACCGGCAGGGGCTTGAACGTGCGGCCCGCGATACAGAAGGCGGTCGAGAACGCGAAGCTCAACATCATAGCAATCCGCCAGGGCTGCGGCTCCTGGGAGTGCGGGTGCGGCCTGGGCCACAGCGTGCCTTACAAGAGCAAGGGCAAGTGCGGCTCGGTAAGGATGACGCTCATCCCCGCGCCGAAGGGCACGGGCATCGTCGCCGGGAGAACGGCAAGGAAAGTGCTCGAGCTGGCGGGAATCAAGGACGTGTGGACCAAGACCAAGGGCGACACGCGCACGGTGTTCAACTTCGCGGTCGCGACGCTTGACGCGCTGAAGAACATCAGGCGGAAAAAGTTCCCAGTGGGTGAGGCGTCTTGAAGCGCATTGCAGTAGTCAAGGTGAGGGGAAGCATCCGCGTGCCCCAGACGGTTAAGGACACCATGGCAATGATTAACCTCACGAGGGTGAACCACTGCGTGCTCATCGACGACCGGGACACTTACAAGGGAATGCTCCAGAAGGCAAAGGACTACATCACGTGGGGCGAGGTATCGCCCAAGAGCATGGAGAGAATGCTCACAAAGAGGGGCAATGTCACGGACTTTGGCAAGTACAAGACCGTGGAGGCGTTTGTCGAGGCATTCATGAAGTTCGAGGGCGAGCTGGACGAAATACACGCTGGGCCGGTGTTCAGGCTTTCCCCCCCGAAGAAGGGGTACGAGAGCACCAAGAAGCCGTTCGCGAAGAAGGGCTCGCTCGGCAACCGGGGCGAGGCGATTAACCAGCTGCTCGCGAGGATGATATAATGCCGCAGAAGAAGAGGAAGATACGTGTCGGAAAGCAGCTCGGGACGAGGACTGTTGGCAGGGGCAGGAAGGGCAGCCGCAAGAAGGGCGGCGGCCGCGGCCTCGCTGGGTCGTCCAAGCACAAGTTCTCGTGGATACTCAAGAACAAGCCCGACCACTTCGGCGCAGAGTCCATGACCGGCGCGAAGAAGCCGAAAGCCGTCAACGTAGGATATTTAAATGAGTTAGCAGTAACTAAAGGCAAAGACGAGCTAAATGCTGCCAGTCTCGGGTTCGGAAAAGTCCTTGGGAGCGGCGAGGTGACAAGGGCTATTACAGTCAAGGCCAAGCTGTTCACTGCCAAGGCCAAGGAAAAGATTGAAGCCGCTGGCGGCCAAGCTGTTACGGTGTAAAAATGGCCCTAGAGTTCCTTGACCCGGTTATCCAGCTGCTTCCTGAAGTGAAGAAGCCAGCCCAAAAGCCGGAGTTCAAGAAGCGGATTATGTGGGTCGTGGCCGGGATAATGGTCTTCTTCATTCTTGGGCAAATCAGCCCGTTCGGGCTCTTGACGCCCGCAAAGCTTGAGGAAATACGCACCGAGAACCCCGGGATGTACGCAGAACTCGCCCAGCAGTACGAAGACGTGCTTGGCAGAGTAGGGTTTTTGGAACGTGTGCACACGATTCTGGCGTCGAAGATAGGCTCGCTGGCAACACTGGGAATCGGCCCGATTGTGATGTCCTCGATTATACTGCAATTGTTATCGGGAGCCGAATTGATACATATAGACAAGGAGAAGTACCAGGGAGTGCAAAAGCTGTTCGCGATACTGTTCTGCTTCTTTGAGGCAGGGATATACGTGTTCAGTGGCTTCCTGCCGATTATGCCGAGCGGCGTCTCGCTGCTGCCGCTGCCAATAATTGGGGAATTGTTTAAACTGAACCATATCCTCGTGCTGACGCAGATATCCATTGGGTCAATCATACTGCTGTATTTAGACGAGGTGATATCCAAATACGGATTTGGGTCGGGGATTGGGCTGTTCATTGTGGCAGGCGTGTCGCAGTCCATCATTTTCAGGGCGTTCGACCCAGTGGCGGGGCTGGTGCCGACGTTCATCACCCAGACAATAAACGCGGGCATCATGGACTTTGACCTGATAGCGCCATTGCTGTTCACCATCCTTGTGTTCCTGGTCGTTGTGTATGCAGAGGCGATGCGGATAGAGATACCGCTGACCCTTGGGAGGATACGTGGAGTTGGCGGGCGGTACCCGCTGAAGTTCTTCTACGTGTCGAACCTGCCGGTGATTCTGGCGGCCGCTTTGTTCGCGAACGTGCAATTGTTCTCGAGCGTGCTGAACGGGCTGGGGTTCCCGCTGCTTGGGACGTTCGGGCCTGGCGGCAACCCCCTGCCAGAGCTGGTCTTGAGCCTGAACCCGGCCGAGCTGAGCTTCCCCATTGCCTACCTCGTGCAGGCGCCGTACGGGATAATCGGGACGTCGTCTGCGATTAACCAGTACATACTCAACCCGACGTACACGCTCCTCGGGATAATCCCGCTGGAGCTGGTGCACCTCCTGCTTTACTCGATAATCCTTGTCATGGTCTGTGTCGTGTTCGGGATGTTCTGGGTCGAGACCACGGGCATGGGCCCGTCACAGGTGGCGGAGCAGCTGCAGAACGTTGGCTTCTCGGTGCCCGGCTTCCGGAGGGACAAGCGAGTCATCGAGCGGGTGCTGGAGAGATATATACCAATAATTACTATTGTCGGCTCAGGGGCAGTGGGACTCCTCGCTGCATTCGCCGACATCACGGGCGCGCTGGGGACAGGGACGGGCATCCTGCTCAGCGTCGGCATACTGTACCGGCTGTACGAAGAGCTCGCGCAGAGCCAGCTCATGGAAATGCATCCTGCACTGAAGCAATTCTTCGGGTGATATGAAAATGATTAGTGAACTTTTGGGAGCCAAGCTGCTCTACCCCACTGTGGTGCTGACGGTCGCGGGAATAGCAATATGCATTACGCTGTTCTCGTCGCTCGTGCACAGGAAGGCCGTGGACCGCAAGCACATGGACGCGGTGCGCGAGCGCATGGAAAAGCACCAGAAAGAGTATCTGAAAGCGAACGAAGCCGGCGACAAGAAACGGCTCGCCCAGCTCGAGAGGGAGCAGGCCGAGATAATGGGCGCTGTCAAGGACAACATGATGGCGTCGCTCAAGCCCACGCTGATGACGATGCCGGTCGTGCTCATCCTGATTTGGCTCATGGGCTCGTGGTACGGCGGGCTTGGGCCGGTGCTTGACCTGCCGTTCGGGCTGCCGTTCCTCACGCACGCCGTGGAAGAGGCAGGAATAGTGAACGGCGTCGACTGGTTCGGGCTCTACATTGCAAGTGCGATTTCGACTGCATTGTTCCTCGAGCTGGTCCTGAGGAAAATCTTCAAGATGTGATGCGCGAATGATTATAGTCGTTGCAAGCCAGCACGGGGCCGGCAAGTCAACTGCTGTAAACGGGCTTCTGGAAGCATTCTCCGGCATGCGCAAGCTTGAGATGGGGAAAAAGTTCCGCGAGCTCGCCGAGGAAAAGGGAATGACTATCGACGAGTTCAGCAAATTCCTCGCGAGCAACCCCGCGGAGTCGGACAGGATTGACCGCGAGATGGACGACTACCAAAAGCGGGAGATAGCAAAGGGCAACATAATCGTGGACAGCAGCCTGGGCGCGATGGCGGCCGAAGGCGCCGACATAAAAGTGCTCCTGACGTGCAATGCAGAGACGCGGGCGCAGCGGGTGCTCGGGGGCGGGAAGCGCTACGGCGACGAGGGGGCTGGAACCGTTGGCGAAATGGCGCGGCAGCTCATTGAGCGCGACAAGAACGACCAGGAAAGGTACAAGCGGCTGTACGGCTTCGACATGTTCGACACGGGGAACTATGACCTGGTGGTTGACACCGGCGAAACCACTAAAAACGAGGTCGTCCAAAAGATAGTGGACGAGCTCAAGAGGAGGAATCCAAATGCTTTTTGACGTTGGAAGGGTCTGCGAAAAGACCACTGGAAGGGAAAAGGGAAAGAAGTGCGTAATCGTCAACGTGATTGACCAGAACTTTGTGCTGGTCGACGGGGAGACCAAGAGAAAGCGCGTCAACGTAAGCCACTTGAAGCCACTGGACCAAGTAGTCAAGATAAAGAAAGGCGCCAAGACCGAAGAGGTCAAAGCGGCGTTGAAATGATTGTCCTTAGGAAAGAAAAAGCCGTCAAGGTAGCGGGGGAAAACGGCGGCTTCCTGATTCTCGACAAGCCGAGTGGCCCATCATCGCACGAGGTGACTGCATGGGTAAAGAAGCTCTACGGCGAGAAATGCGGCCATAGCGGGACGCTGGACCCGTTCGCCACCGGCGTGCTCGTCGTTGCCGTCGGCAAGGCCGTGAAATTACTCCAGGCGCTGGCCAAAAGCGACAAGGAGTACGTGGGCGTCGCGGAATTCTCTGAAAAACCTGATGAGAAGCGGATTTCCTGGGCGTTTGCCGAGTTTACGGGAGAGATTTACCAGACCCCGCCCAAGGAGAGCGCTGTGAAGAAAGTGCTGCGGAAGCGGGTGATTCACTCGCTGGAGCTGCTGGAGGTGCAGGGGAGATACGCTTTGTTCCGCGTCGCGTGCCAGCACGGGACATACGTGCGGACGCTGGTGAAGGACATTGGGGAAGTGATTGGGGACAAGGCGCGGCTGGTCGAGCTGCGGAGGACCCGCGCGGGGAGCTTCATCGAAGAAAACGCGCTGTTTTTGCAGGACGTTGCAGACGCGAGCAACCGGCTCGGGGTGCTGCAGCCCATGGAGGCGCTGCCGCTCAAGAAAATCGTTGTTGGGAACAAAGCGGTGAACGCGGTCTGCTACGGCGCGCGGCTCGCGAGGGCCGGGCTTGCTGCGCTGGACGAGGGCGTTGAGGAGGGAGAGGCTGTGATGCTGCTGACTTCCGGCGGGCAGATTATCGGGCTCGCAGAGGCATTGATGCCGACGGGCGAGGCCGTTGCCGCGAAGAAGGGCTTTGTCGCGAAGCCGGTGCGTATTGTGATGGGGCGGGACTTGTTCCCGAAGTGGAAATGACCGAGCATTATTACTCAAAGAAGCAGACCAGCAAGCTGATTCGCCGGGAGTGGGCAGTTGAAGTAGGCGGGAAAAAGCTCTTTTTCGAGACCGCGAGCGGCACGTTTTCGCCGCGGAAGCTGGACATCGGGACACGCGCGCTGCTGAAGTACATGGCTTTGCCTGAAAAAGGCAGGGTGCTCGACCTGGGCTGCGGGAACGGCGTGATTGGGATAGTGGCGGCGGCTGAAAACCCGCGGCTGGAGCTGGTCTTGAGCGATGTCAATTCGCGTGCGGTGATGGAGTCGAGGAAGAACATCAAGCGCAACAAGCTCAAGAACGCGAAGGCGATTCAAAGCGATCTCTTTCAGAAAATCACGGGGGGGTTTGACTGTATACTGTCGAACCCCCCCATTTCTGCCGGGCGGAAGACCGTGTTCGCGATGGTTGAAGAGAGCTTCGGGCACTTGAATCCCGGCGGGAGCCTGCAAATGGTGGCGCGGAAGACGAAGGGCGGCGAGATGCTGTCAAAGGAAATGGAGCGCGTCTTCGGGAACGTGGAGGACATTGGCAGGCAATCCGGGTTTCATGTTTATAAATCGGTTAAACAATAACGTACCGCTTTCATGCTGGGGTGGCGCAATCCGGTACCGCGCAAGCCCGGAAAGCTTGTTTCCTTCGGGATATGTGAGTTCAAATCTCACCCCCAGCGCTCCAAGCCTTTTTCTGTTACTCGCTTCGCTCGCTCGGTGGAAAAGCGTTGATGGAAAACGCCGCCGGGCGGCCTTGCGCCGCCCTCGTCTAACGTGCCGCCTGAGTTTCAGGCGAAACTCACCACCCAGCGCTTATCTATTTCTTGTTCCATCTTGTTCATGCGTGTACTATGCGTCCTTTATATACCGTTCATGGGGCAGGTAATGTAGAGGTGATGCGCCCATGAATAAAATGTTGTTCACGCTCGTGCTGGGGATGCTTGTTGTCTCCCTCGCGGGCACAGGAATGGCTGCGAAGCCAGAAAACCTAGGAAGCGATGCCGACGCCGTTGACGCGGCAGACGCAATTGACGACCTCAACGAAGTGTTGAGGGGAAAGCCCGAAAAAGCAGACAAGGGCAAGCCAGAGACCAATGACACAAAGGCCACGGGAAAGCCAGAGACCACGGGAAAGCCAGAGACCAATGACACGAAAGGAAAGCCTGAGACCAATAAGACCATTAAGCTCAACCAAGGCAAGCTTATTTCTACGGTCACCAAGGTCAGGCAGGAGCAGTTCAAGCTGACCCATACCACTCTCAAGGAGATGGGCTACAAGGGGAGCATGTCAGACTTTGCTACCTCATATAACGTTGCGATGAACCAGCTCAAGACCCACATCCGTGCCAGGATGCAGGAAGAGTCAAACTTCACCACGACCGTCGTGAGGAACCTCATGGAGAGGGAGCTCGCGCAAATCCGTGAGAGGCTCATGGTGAACATGACCGTGACCGACGAGGAAGTCGTCGACGAAATCGGTGAGCTGGTCTCGAACACGACCATAAACCCCGAGGAAGAAGCGGCACCGACCCCCGAGGAAATCCAGGAAGCTGTCGAGGAAGAGCTTGAGTACATGGACGAGGACTTCAAGGAAAAGCTCGTGCTCGTGGCAGAAGTCGGGACGCCGGAAGAGCAGGAAGAGCTCGCCGAGCAGCTCGAGGACTTCACAGAAGCCCAGGACGAAGAGATAGAGCCAATCGAGTTTGACGCCGAAGAAGTGCGGGAAGACCTTGAGGAAACGGAAGGCCCGTACGAGGGCATTGAGGAAGAAGAAGTCCCCGAAGAGCCTGAAGCCGCTCCAGTCGAAGAAGAGGAAGAGCCGGCTGAAGAGGAAGAAGAGCCTGCAGAAGACGAGGCAAGCGCAGAAGAACAGGAATAAATAGTAGCTTATTCCAAAAGGAGATACGATTAGCATGAAAAAAGTGCTTGCTTTACTCTTGATGCTGGCGACTGCCCTGGCCGTGTCGTCTAGCTACAACGTTGTCGTTGCGGAGAACGGCAACGCATGGGCGGCCATCACCTTGACCGGCCAGGGAACCGTCAACGTCCCCCTCCCGATTGACGCCGAGCCACAAATCACTGGCGCGCTGTACGTCAACACCGTCAACGGCATTGACATCACTGTCGGCTCGAGCGGGGCGGCCAACATAGTGTTCCAGTCATCCACAATGACAGAGAAGGACGGGGGCAACTGGGGGATTGTGTTGAGTCTTCCAAGCGCGGAATCCAATTCCGTGACTGTTTCCCTCCCAAGCAACGCGGCAGTCAGCGGGACCACCCCCTCTGCCGAAATTGCCCCCGTCAGCGGCTCCAAGAACGTGGTGTGGAACAGCGCGGCGGGAAGCGTGAGCGTCGATTACTCGTTCACGCCGAGCAATGGGGCAGCCGCCAACGGCGCGCCTGTGCCACAGGCGGACTACACCCTTGTGATTGTGGTGGTTGTCATTGTTGCGGCAGCTGCAGGGTTTTTCTACCTAAAAAAAAAGGCGGTCTGACTGAGGGCCAGAAAAACGTGCTCAAGACACTTAGTGACAACGAGAAAAAAGTCATGGACCTCGTGGTGGGGAACGGCGGGATGAAGAGGAACGTGCTCGAGAGGGAGAGCGGGCTCGCCAAGTCCAGCCTCGCGACGACGCTCTCCCAGCTCGAGAAGAAAAAGCTCGTTGCAGTGAAGAGAACGGCTACTGTGCACTACGTGGACGTGACGGGCTGGTTCAAAGGCCTTTAAAACCGCAGAAACGTTTATAAACAGACCCATTCAGAATAATGGCACCAAGGGCGAGCCGCGAGGTATTGACCCCGGAAGCAGACTACTTCTGGAGTTTATGGCCCTTATTGTCAATAATCGGTGAATCCACATGGCAGAAGAAGAGCTTAGGCATATTGTCCGCATTGCTGGAAAAGACATAAAGGGAGGCCTGCCGCTGGCCATGGCGCTCACGCACGTCAAGGGCGTGAACATGGCATTGGCCAACGCGATAGCCAAGCAAGCGTCGGAAGAGCTTGGGGTCGACGAAAAAATCCATCTGGGAATGCTCGACGAAAAGCAGATCGAAGTAATCGAAAAAATCGTGCTCGAGCCATCAAAGCATGGCATACCGCAGTGGATGCTCAACAGGAGGAAGGAGCCCATAAAAGGCGAAGACACTCACCTGACGGGCCACGACCTCGACTTCGCGGTCAAGGGGGACATCGACAAGGAAAAGAAGCTCAGGAGCTACCGCGGCGTCAGGCACTCCGCAGGCCTCACAGTGCGCGGCCAGCGCACCCGCACAAGCGGCCGCAAGGGCCAGACCGTTGGAGTCAGGAGAAGGAAGGGCACCAAGGGGTCAGGGAAGTGATTTGAATGGGAGACCCAAGGAAGCCAAGGAAAAAGTACTCAACCCCCAGCCACCCCTATGAAAAGGACCGGATTGAGGAAGAAAACACGCTAATCAAGGGCTATGGCCTGAAGAACAAGCGCGAAATCTGGAAGGCAGAGTCCCAAATCAGGAAGTACCGGACCCTGGCGCGCCAGCTCCAGGCAGACCGCGGCCCGACGGCAGACAGCAAGAAGACGGAGCTCGTGGCCAAGCTCATGTCCATCAAGCTCGTTGGGGGCGGCGCGACGCTCGACGACGTGCTGGGCCTCACGGTCACCAACTTCCTGGACAGGCGGCTCCAGACAATTGTGTTCAAGAAAGGGCTTGCAACCACGCCCAAGCAGGCGAGGCAGTTCATTGTCCACGGCATAATCTCTGTCAGTGGAAGGAAAGTGACTGTCCCCGGCTACGTCGTCACGGCAGGCGAAGAAGAAAAAATTGGGTACTACGGCAAGGCGCCGCAGCTGAAGCCGCCCGAGGCCGCAGTGGCCGAGGCCCCAGTGGAAAAGGCACCAGAGACCAAGCCAAGCGTGCCAGTGCCCGAGACCAAGCCAAGCGTGCCAGTGCCGGAAAGCAAGCCATCCACTCCCAAGGAGGGGAGCAAATGAGTGACAAATGGGGAATAGCGCACATCTACGCGTCAATGAACAACACAATCATCACGATTACGGACATGACCGGCGCAGAAACAATCGCCAAGTGCAGCGGCGGCATGGTCGTTGACTCCGGCTCCAAGCAGTCCTCGCCGTACGCCGCAATGGCGGCCGCGCAGAAGGCCGCCGAGGCAGCCATCGGCAGGGGGTTCACCGGCGTGCACGTCAGGATACGCGCGCCCGGCGGAAACAGGTCAAAGCACCCGGGCCCGGGGGCGCAGGCAGTCGTGCGTGCGCTCACGCGTGCCGGATTGCGCATTGGCAGGATTGAGGACGTCACTCCAATACCGCACGACGGCACCAAGTCCAAGGGCGGAAAGCGTGGGAGGAGGGTCTGAGATGAACGTCAAAGTGCTCTCCAGCGGCGAGAACTCGGCAGTGCTGCTGCTCGAGAAGACAGAGCCGTCAATCGCGAACGCCCTGAGGCGGACGCTGCTCGGTGAAATCCCGGTGATAGCGGTGAGGGACGTCACGTTCTACGAGAACACGAGCGCCATGCCAGACGAGTACATCGCGCACCGGCTCGCCATGGTCCCGCTCAAGACAGACCTGAAGGCGTACAAGGCCCCGGACGCGTGCTGCGGCGGCAACTGCGCGTCGTGCAGCGTGGACCTGACGATTGACGAGGCAGGGCCCAAGACCGTGACCTCAGCCAGCATAAAGACAAGCGACACCAAGATAAAGCCCGTCAGTGGCAAAATCCCAATCATCGAGCTGATGCCCGGCCAGAGGCTGCGGCTTGAGGCCAAGGGAGTGCTTGGCCGGGGCGAGGAGCACGTGAAGTGGCAGGTCGGAGTCGCGGGCTACAAGTACCTGCCGGTGCTGAAGGCCGACTACCGCAAGATCAATGACGCCAAGGCAGTGGCGGCCGCGTGCCCCACCGGGGCACTCAAGCCCAAGAGCGGGAAGCTCGAGCTCGACCCCGTCAAGTGCACGCACTGCGAAGAGTGCGTGAAGGCGGCCGGCG
Organism: Candidatus Iainarchaeum sp.; assembly: GCA_023129115.1. GTDB lineage: Archaea > B1Sed10-29 > B1Sed10-29 > WALL01 > WALL01 > WALL01. Next base: position 68,301 of record JAGMCR010000012.1, read on the forward strand.
AAGGCCTGGAGATTGGCTTCGACAGAACCAGCTTCATATTCCGTATAGAAACGAACGGGCAGATGACTGCGAAGGAGGCACTCCTCCAGGCAATAAAAAGTTTGGGGGAAAGGATAACAAACATGCAGTCACAGCTCTGAAACGGTGCGGGGGTGCCGGAGTGGACAAACGGGCTAGGTTGAGGGCCTAGTGGCTTAGTGCCTACGCGTGTTCGAATCACGTCCCCCGCATGCCCCTGTGGGACCCACGCAGACTTGGGGGGGTGCCGCCAACTTGGCGGCACCCCCCAAAAAGCCTACGAGTGGCGGCATATGCCGTTGCGCAAGGAGGGAAGGAAAATGGTTTCCGAAAAAGTCAGGAAAACTCGGTTCGGGAAGAACCTTGGCAAGAGGATTGGGAAGAGCAGGAGCCACCGCGCCGAAGTCAACGTCGGCAAAATCAGCAAGCTCACCAAGAAAGGCGACAGCATTGTGGTGCCCGGGAAGGTATTGGGCACGGGGTCAATCGACCACGCCGTGACTGTTGCGGCGATGAGGTTCTCCGAAAGCGCCCGCAGGAAGATAGAGGCGGCGGGCGGAAAGGCCATGGCGATTGAAAAGCTTGAGGCGAAAGCGAGGGTGATAACATGATTGTCATAGACGCTGACGGCGCCGTGCTTGGCAGGATGGCGACCCGCGTGGCGAAGAGCCTGCTCAACGGCGAGAAAGTCGTTATAGTCAACGCCGAGAAGGCGGTCATAAGCGGCAGCAAGAAGGACATTTACGCCAGGTACAAGCAGCGCAGGGACAGGGCTGACCGCGCCAACCCGCGCATGGGCCCCAAGTTCCCACGCACCCCCGATAGGATTGTCCGCAGGACCGTTAGGGGGATGGTGAACTACAAGACACAGCGCGGGGCACGTGCCTACAAGAACCTCAGGACGTTCCTTGGGGTGCCCGAGGAATACGCCGAGAAGGCAGTGAAGAGCGAGGCAGCGGCCCCGAGGAAGAGGATGACCGTGCTCGAGCTCTCGAGGATGCTCGGCTGGAAGGGAGGCGAGTGAAGATGGCAGCCAGGAAGTCAAAAGCCAAAATAATCCAAAGCAAGGCAAAGCGCAAGACCGCGGTGGCGCGCGCCAGAATAAAGAAGGGCTCCGGCTCGATAAAGGTGAACGCCAAGCCGCTCGAGGCATACGGCAACGAGTTCTCGAGGAACGAAATCGGGGTTGCGCTCTCTGTCGGCGAGAATGTCCTCGGGAAGAACTTTGCCGACACGCTCGACATTGACGTCAACGTGCGCGGCGGCGGGTTCATGGGGCAGGCAGAGGCCACCAAGACCGCAATCGCGAAGGCGCTCGTGGCGTGGACAGAAAGCGAGGACCTTAAGTCCGCGTACCTCGAGCTGGACAGGCACCTCCTCGTCGACGACGTGCGGAGGAAAGAGTCCAAGAAGCCGCTCGGAAGGGGCGCGCGCAAGAAGAGGCAAAAGAGCTACAGGTGAGAATAATGCACATACCCGTAAGATGCTTTACGTGCGGAAAAGTAATCGGCCAGTACTGGGAAGAATTTGACAAGCGGGTCAAAAAAGGCGAGGACGCCAGCAAAGTGCTGGACGACCTCGGCCTGGAGCGGTTTTGCTGCAGGCGCATGATCCTGAGCCACGAGGAAGTCGCGGACGACGTGAAGAAGTACCCTAGGTAGGGACAATTGGGGAGTGCCGCCAAATCGGCGGCACTCCCCGAGAATCCCGAATTCAACAAGACACTGTTGGGGCCGTAGGGTAGTTTGGCATCCTCCCAGCTCGGGGAGCTGGTGACCCGAGTTCAAATCTCGGCGGCCCCACCACTCTCACTCCCCCCTGAACCAAGACAACAACGGGGGGTTAAAAGACCTTAAAGGTGAAAAAATGGCAGAAAAAGAAGAAAAGGAAGCGGCTCCGGCCGCAAAGGAAGAAAAGGCGCCCGAGCCGAAGCCGGTGGAAGTCAAGGAAGAAAAGAAGGCACCGGCGGCCAAGGAAGAAGAGCCCGTGGCTCAGCCCGTGAAAGAAGAGAAGCCGGTGAAGGAAAAAGAAGAGAAACCGAAGCCGGCCAGGAAGAAGGTTGTCAAGAAGGACGATGACGAGCTCCTCATCGCGCTCGAGGACTACCTGAAGGCGGGAATCCACATCGGCTCACAGTACAAGACGGGCGACATGAAGCCGTACATCTACAAGACGCGGAGCGACGGCCTGCATATCCTTGACGTGAACACAATCGACAGGCGGCTCAAGCTCGCCTCTGAATTCCTGTCTGGCTACGAGCCGGCAAAAGTGCTCGTCGTCGCGGGAAGGGTGTACGCCCGCAAGCCCGCGCGCAAGTTCGCGGAAAACATTGGGTGCATGCTCAGCGTGAAGAGGTTCGTGCCGGGCACGCTGACAAACCCATTGAACCCCAACTTCGTCGAGCCGGACGTCATCCTTGTGAGCGACCCCGGGGTCGACAAGCAGGTAATCAAGGAAGCGACCAAAATCCGCATCCCCGTGATTGCGCTGTGCGACACCAACAACGTCCTCAAGAACGTCGACGTCTGCGTGCCACTGAACAACAAGGGCAAGAAGAGCCTGGCCCTCGCGTACTGGGTGCTCACCCGCGAGCTGCTGATGAAGCGCGGCACCATCAAGGGCCCCACTGACTTCAAGACCACGGTTGAGGACTACGAGTCCACGGGGAAGTGATTGAGTGAGGGAGCCAGCTGTTGCCGGGATGTTTTACCCGGGAGACGGCGCGGAGCTCGATTCCCAGCTCAAGCAGTTCTTTTCGAAGGCCGAGCAGCGGCACAAGGCCATTGCAGGGGTCGCGCCGCACGCCGGCTACCAGTACTCGGGACAGACCGCGGCATGGACCTATGCCAACCTCGCCGAAAAGGGGACAGTGGTGATAATCGGGCCGGACCACACCGGCGCGTCACTCGGCGAGACGTGCATCTATTTCGACGGCAACTGGATGACGCCGCTCGGAGAAGCAGAGGTCGACCACGCCACGGCCGAAATGCTGCGGGAAGTCGGGCAGCTCAACAACTCGGCGCACACCGGCGAGCACTCGGTCGAGGTGCAGGTGCCGTTCGTCCAGAAAAAGTTCCCGAAGGCAAAAGTCCTGCCCATAATGATGGGCGACCAGAACAAGGACGTGGCAATCGCGCTCGGGAAAAAGCTGGCGGAGTTCGATGTTGTGGTAGTGGCGTCAAGCGACTTCTCGCACTACGTGCCCGTGGAAAAGGCCGAGGAAGACGACTTATACGCGGTCGGCGCACTGAAGCGGCTGGACGTGGAGGAGTTCTACGAGCGCGCGATTGAGAGGCAGCTGTCGGCATGCGGCATCGGGCCGATTGCGACGGCGGCTGCGTTCGCGAAGGAAAAGGGCGCGAAGAAAGGCGTGCTCCTGGACTACTCGACCAGTGCGGACGCCACCGGGCAGGAAGAGTGCGTTGGATACGTGTCAATGGTGTTCGTCTAATGCCGAAAGGCGCCAGTGGTGTTCGTCTAATGCCGAAAGAACCCTTTTATATTGGCGAACTGAAAGATTACCTGAGGTGTTAACGTGAGTGAGGCATACGGATACGGAAAAGTCATCCTGTTCGGCGAGCACTTCGTGGTCTACGGCATCCCTGCGATAGCCGCGGGGATATCGAAAAAGACCGTGGCCACCATCGGGGCAGGGGACAAACCGGGCATTGAGATAGTGGACAACCGGCCGGCAGTCGAGGGGTACAAGGAGAAGTATGCCGAGCAGCAGGAAGAGTCTGTTGGGCTGATGGGGCCGGCCTTCGGCGTGGACTTTGGCGAAAAGCCGGTGAAAATAACGCTTGGCGGGGAGCTGTTTTGCGCCTCTGGCGTCGGCGCTTCTGCCGCGAGCTGTGTCGCGATTGCGAGGGCCATATCCGGCTATTTCAGGTTGGGGCTGAGCGACGAAAAGATAAACGCGATTGCGTACGAGGGCGAGAAGGCGTACGCCGGAAACCCGAGCGGGATAGACAATACTGCTTCCACGTACGGCGGGCTGGTCTACTTCGTGAAGAACTTTGACAGGCCAAACACAATGGAGAGGCCGGTGCTCAAGGCGCCACTCTACGTCATCATGGCCAGCACGGGCATAACCACGAAGACCAAGGTCGCTGTCGAGGGCGTGAGGCAGAGGAAGGAGCAGGAGCCCGAGAAGTATGCCGGGCTGTTCAAGGAAGCAGAGGCGCTTGTCGCAGAGGCGAGGAAAGCGCTTGAGGAAGGCAATGCTGGCGAGGTCGGTGCACTGATGGCGAAAAACCACGGCCTCCTGCAGCAGATTGGCGTGAGCTGCGAAGAGCTTGATGGGCTCGTTGATGCGGCAAACAGCGCCGGGGCCGTCGGGGCAAAGATGACCGGCGGCGGCATGGGCGGCTACATGGTCGCATTGGTGAGGCAGGAGGACCAGGACAGAATTTCCGACGAGCTCACCCGGGCAGGTGCAACCCACACGATTAAAGCGGAGATAAGATGAAAATTGTCGTTGCAGTGACAGGCGCGAGCGGTTTCCCGATAGCGGTGAGGCTGCTCAAGGAGCTGAAGGGCAACGAAATCCACCTCGTGGTGAGCGACCACGCGTGGGACGTGCTGAAGTACGAGGAGTGCGGGAGCAGGGAAGACGTAACCGCGCTTGCCACGCGGGTTTACGACCCAAACGAAATACACACGTCGATTTGCTCTGGGAGCTTTCCTGTTGACGCGATGGTTGTCGTTCCGTGCTCGATGAACACGCTCGGGCACATCGCGAACGGGATAGAGCACAACGCGATTACGCGGGCTGTGGGAGTTAATCTGAAGCAGGAGAGGAAAGTGATTTTGGTCCCGAGGGACACCCCGCTTTCGCTGCCCGCGCTGCGCAACATGGTGAAGGCAAAAGAGGCGGGGTGTTCAATCGTGCCGCCAATGCTTTGTTATTATACTAAGCCAAAAACTATTGATGACTTGACCGGCTACACCGTCGGCAAGATACTTGAGATGCTCGGAATCGGGCACGAACTGTACGAGAGGTGGGACAAATGAATCTAAGGCCATTCCTGCAAAAGCTTGAGGAGGACGGGGACCTCGTGCGCATCAAGAAAGAAGTGTCGCACGAGTACGAAATCGCGAGCATCTTGAACTCGCTGGGCGAGAGGCCCACGATTTTCGAGAACGTCAAGGGGTTTGACATGCCAATGTTCGGTGGCGTGTGCGCGCATCGCGAGACCATTGCGAAGGGGCTCGGGACCACGAAGGAAGGGATACTCAAAACGCTTGTTGATGCATTGCGGAACCCAAAAGAACCCGGAATGGTTGACAAGGCACCGTGCCAGGAAGTTGTGATTAAAGATGTTGATTTGGACAAGCTGCCGCTGCTGATGCACCTGCCCGGGGACGGCGGCAGGTACATGAGCGCGAGCGTTGTCGTGCTCAAGGACCCGGAGACCGGGAGGAATGTCAGCTACCACCGCATGATGCAAAGGGGCAAGGACAGGCTGACCGCTCGGCTGATTCCGAAGAGGCAGACCAGGACCACTTACGACAAGACCGAAGGCGATTTGGAGATTGCTGTGTGCATCGGGAGCTCGATTCCTGTGCTGTTGGCCGCTTCGCTGGGGCCACCGAGCGGGGTCGACGAATTAAGTATCGCGAACGCGATGGGCGAGACGCCGCTTGTGAAGTGCGTTACAAAAGACCTGGAGGTGCCCGCGGAGACAGAGATTGTCCTCGAGGGGAGGCTGACAAAGGACCTCGACGCCGAGGGCCCGTTCGTGGACCTGACAGAAACGCGGGACTATGAGCGCCAGGAGCCGGTTGTGGTCATTGACGCCATCACGATGCGAAAGGATGCCATGTACCAGGCGATTTTGCCGGGGCGGCTCGAGCACAAGACGCTCATGGGCATGCCCAAGGAGCCAACGATTTACGACGAGGTCAGCAAGGTATGCGACTGCAGGAACGTGTACATGACCATGGGAGGGGGCTCGTGGCTGCACGGGATAGTCCAGATTGCCAAGAAAAATGACGACGAGCCGAAGGCCGCGATTGACGCGGCAATCCAGGGCCACAAGTCCATCAAGCACGTGGTGATAGTGGACGACGAGGTTGACTTGTTCGACCCCATGGCGGTCGAGTGGGCGATTGCCACTCGGTTCCGCGCGGACCGCGACCTGGTGGTGAAGGAGAACACGCCGAGCAGCTCGCTGGACCCTGTTGCGACGCAGGAGCCGGGGAAGAAAGCAGTGTGCGCCAAGATGGGGCTCGACGCAACGAGGCCGATGGCAACCGACAAGAAAAAGTTCGAGAAAGTCGAGTACGGAAAGGTGGATGTTGATGAATACCTGGGGTAGGGGCAGGTTCAAGGTCTGGCTCAAGAAGCAAAAGATTGGGGAGGAATTGGTCTACACCCTGGGCGGCGGCGAGACGCCGCACATCGGCGCGGTGAGCGTGTGCGAGCCCGGGAAGAAGCCGAGGAGCGTGAGGCTGCCCCACCACCTCGACTACTTGATTACTGAGCCGATTGCGAAGGCGGCGGCGAAGAAGTATGGCGTGAAGGCGGTCTGCGTTGGAGGGGTTCATGTTGACGACGCGTCGAGGGAAGAGATAAAAAAGCTTGTGAAGAACTGCAGGGAACTGAAGAGGTTTGTGTGATTCGAATGCTGGAGTTGACTCCGGAAGAGCAGGAAATGCTTGACGGCAAAAAAAGCGAGGCTGTGCAGAAGGCCATGGAGATAGTCGTGGCGCTCGCCAATATTTACGGGGCGAAGAACCTTGTGCCCGTGAAGTCTGTCAATGTCTCCGGGGTGTCGTACAAAAACCTCGGCGACGCGGGAATCGATTTCCTGAACGAGTGGGCAGAAATGGGCGCCAAGGTCACTGTGCCCACCACGCTGAACCCGGCCGGGATGGACTTGCTGGACTGGAGGGAGCAGGGGATTCCAGAGGAATTCGCGGAAAAGCAGGGGGAAGTCATCGAGGCGTTCGCGCGCATGGGCATTCCCAAGACGTGCACCTGCACGCCTTACCTGATTGGCAACCTGCCGGGTTTTGGGGAGCACATCGCGTGGGGGGAGAGCAGTGCCGTCTGCTTTGCTAATTCAGTGCTCGGCGCGAGGACGAACCGCGAGGGCGGGCCGAGCGCGCTGGCTGCCGCGGTATGCGGCCGCACGGGAAACTTCGGCTACCACTTGGACGAGAAGCGCAAGGCGAATGTTTTGGTTAATGTCAATTGCCCGGTCGAGAAGGGCTCGGACTTCGGTGCGCTGGGGCACATAATCGGGAAGCAGCTCAAGAACGACGTGCCGCTCTTCCACGGGATAAAAGAGGCCTCGCAGGTGCAGCTGAAGGCACTGGGCGCGTCGCTCGCGGCGTGGGGCGGGGTTGCGCTGTACCACGTCGAAGGCATTACGCCAGAGGCCAGAGAAAAGGGCATGCTTGCAGAAGGCGCGAAAGTGATTAGTGTTGACTCGCTCGAGGAGGGGTACAAGGCGATGAACGCAGACACTGACGAGGTTGACTTCGTGGGCATCGGGTGCCCGCACGCGTCCGTGGGCGAAATAGAAAAGGTCGCGGGGCTTGTCAAGGGCAAGAAGCTGAAGGCGGTTTTGTGGGTGACCACTGCCCGTGCCACGAAGGAAAAAGTCCCGGCGGCGGTCAAGACTATTAAGGAGGCGGGTGGACTGGTGCTCGCGGACAGCTGCGTGGTCGTGTCGCCGGTGAAGTCCATTGGCTACAAGCACTTGGCGACGAACTCGGGAAAGATGGCCTATTATTCTCCCAATTACTGTGGGGTGACGGTGCGGTACGGCACAATGGAAGAGTGCATTCAGGCCGCAATCGACGGGAGGTGGCCAAAGTGAAGGGCAGGATAGTCAAGGCCGGGACTGCGAAGGGCGAGGCACTCGTGGCGAACGAGGCCATGGGCTGGCTCGGCTGCGTGGACCCCGAGACGGGCGAAGTCATCGAGAAGGGGCACTCGCTCGAGGGCCAGAACATTGCGGGGAAGATAGTCGTGTTCACCACTGGGAAGGGCAGCACAGTGGGGTCGTACACGCTCTATGCCCTCAAAAAGAGCGGGAAGGCGCCTGCCGCGCTGGTCTGTGAGGAGAGCGAGCCGATTGTGGCAGTGGGCGCGATTATATCTGATATCCCGATGGTCGACAAAATAGACATAAGCCAAATAAAGACCGGCGACGTAGTTGAGGTCAACGGGGACGAGGTCACAGTAGAATGAAGGACCTGTACATAATCAAGCTTGGCGGGAGCGTCATCACCGAGAAGGAGACGGCATCCAGCGAGAGGCTTGACGTGATACAGCGCCTGGCGAAAGAAATCCACGAGGCGAGGCAGGAGAAGGGCTTCGCCCTGATAGTCGGCCACGGCGGCGGGTCGTACCCGCACAGGCCGGCGGCCGAGTTCAGGACGGGCGAGGGCGTCATCGACGAAAAGAGCTACGAGGGCATCGCGCGGGTGCAGGACGCGGCTGCTCGGCTCAACAGGATAATCGTGCGCGAGCTGATTGAGGCCGGCGAGAACGCCGTCAGCATACACCTGTCCAGCACTTCGGTGTCCGAAAACGGGAAGATAAGGGAGATGTATACCACGCCGATGAAAATGATGCTGGACTACGGCATGCTGCCCGTGCCGTACGGCGACGTGGGCATGGACACTAAAAAGGGCTGCTGCATAATCTCGACAGAAGACATAATCAATTACCTGGCGAAGCACACCAAGGAGATTTTCCCGGACTACAGCCTGGGCCGCATAATCATCTGCGGGAGGGTTGACGGCGTGTTCACGGGCAACCCGGACGAGGACAGCAATGCCGAGCTGATTCCACTGATTACGCCGGGGAACATCAAGGAAGTCGAGCAGTACCTGGGCGGGTCGTCCGGGACCGACGTCACTGGCGGGATGAAGCACAAGGTGGAGAGCATGCTAGAGCTCGGCGTCGAGTCAGAGATAATTAACGTGCTGAGGCCGGGCTATCTGAAGAGGGCACTGCTGGGCGAGGAAGGGATAGGGACAATAGTGAGGGGAAGTGAATGACAAAGACAAAAAGCCGCAAGCTGGAGCACCTGGACGTGTGCATCAAGAAAAGCGTTGAAGTGGGGGACCCGCTGTTCGATGACGTGCGGCTAATCCACGACTGCGTCCCGGAAATGGCAATCAACGACGTCAATACTGGGACCAAGTTCCTGGGCAAGAAGTTTGAGGCCCCATTCATGATATCAGCCATAACCGGGGGCGTCGCCAAGGCCAAGAAAATCAACCGCGACATGGCAAGCGTCGCCGAAAAGCTCGGCATCGGCTTCGGCGTCGGCTCGCAGAGGGCGATGCTCGAGGACGAAAAAGTCACGGACACTTATATGGTCAGGGATGTTGCGCCGAAGGCACTGGTGCTCGGGAATATCGGCGCCGCGCAGCTCAAGAACTACAACTCCCTCGAGATAAAGAGGGCCATAAAGGCCATCGGCGCAGACGCCGTGTGCGTGCACTTCAACGCCGCGCAGGAGGCCGCGCAGGCAGAGGGGGACCTGGACTTCAATAACGTGCTCAAGAACATAAGCACCCTCAGCAGGGTCGTGCCCGTGGTGGCCAAAGAGGTGGGCAACGGCATCAGCCGCGAGGCCGCCATCGAGCTCAAGGATGCCGGCGCCAGCGCGCTGGACACCGGCGGGCTCGGGGGCACGAGCTGGGTGCGCGTGGACTCGCTCCGCGCGAAGCAGGGCAGCGTGTTCGAGGACTGGGGCATTCCAACCACTGCAAGCATCATGGAATGCGCGCCGGTTCTGCCGGTCATAGGGACGGGCGGTATTCGCAACGGCCTCGACGCCGCGAAGGCAATCGCACTCGGCGCCGGGATTGTTGGCGTGGCATTGCCCGCGCTCAAGTGGTACTCCAAAGGCGGGACAAAAGAGCTGGAAAAAGGCTTCACGAAGATGATTGGCGAGCTGAGGACCGCCATGTTCCTCACGGGCTCGCGGGGGGTTGGGCAGCTCCAGAGCACCAACCTCATAGTCAGCGGTGGGCTAAGGAACTGGGCCGACGCGCGGGACATCAGCATCGTGCACTACGGGTGCAGGTCTTTGCCCCAAACGGTGATTGGATGAGGGAAGACGTGCTCAAGCACGTTTTGAAGAACGAGATAGAGCACGGCAAGGCAGACCCCCAAGTCGTTGTTGGGAAGATACTCGCAAGCGAGCCGCAGCTGCGCCAGCAGGCAAAGGAAGTCGCCGAAGAAGTCGGGAGAGTTGTCCGGGAGATTTCTTCGTGGAGCGACGAAAAGAAGACGGAAGAGCTGTTGCGGCTTTGGCCGGGGGCGCTGGAAAAGAAAATAGTCGAGGAGAAGAAGGGCCTGAAGGACTTGCCGAACGTCGGCGGGAATGTTGTGATGCGCTTCGCGCCGAACCCGAACGGCCCAGCGACGCTGGGGAGCTCGCGCGGGATTGTGATTAACGCTGAGTACTGCAAGAAGTACAACGGGCGGTTCACCTGTCGCTTTGATGATACGGACCCGAGTTTGAAGAAGCCACTCGTAGAGGCGTATGACTGGTACCTCGAGGACATGGAGTGGCTCGGCTGCCCGCCCGACAAAATAGTTTATGCGAGCGACCATGTCGAGGAGTATTACCGTGTGGCCGAAGAATTAATCATGAAGAGGAAGGCGTACGTCTGCACATGCCCTGCGGAGAAGTTCAGGAAGCTCAAGTCGTCGGGCAAGGCGTGCCCGTGCCGCGAGCAGGGCCAGCGCGAGACCAAGCAGATGTGGGAGAAGATGCTTGCGGGCGGGTTCGCCGAGGGGCAAGCGGTGCTGAGGATTAAGACGGACATGCAGCACAAGGACCCGGCCATCCGGGACTGGGTCGCGTTCAGGGTAAGGTTCGGCGAGCACCCGCGCGTGGGGAAGAAGTACAGCGTGTGGCCAATGCTTGACTTCGAGAGCGCGGTCGAGGACAAGCTGCAGGGGACGACGCACATTGTGCGTGGCAAGGATTTGCGGGACAGCACGACGCGGCAGAAGTTCTTGTACGATTACATGGGGTGGGCTTACCCGGAGACGCTGTACTGGGGGAGGGTTGCAGTGCACGAGTTCGGGAAGCTGAGCACGTCCGGCATCGCCGAGGGGATTGCGAAGGGGAAGTACAGCGGGTGGGACGACCGGCGGCTGCCGACGCTTCGTGCGCTGCGGAGGAGGGGCTTTGACCCGCAGTCGGTCGTGCAGTTTTGGATTGGGCTGGGGCTAACCGAGAAGGACGTTAGTGCGTCGATGGAGACCATTGAGGCGTTCAACAAAAAGATTATTGACCAACGGGCGAAGCGGTATTTCTTTGTGCCGAAGCCCAAGAAAATTAAGGTGACGGGGATTCCGGAGACGCAAGTTAGCCTGAAGTCTTACCCGACTGACGAGAAGGGGAAGCGGGGCTATTTCTTCAGGGGGGACTACGAGTTTTTCGTGCCCGAGGCGCCGGAGCTTTTCCGTTTGAAGGACGCGTTCAACGTGAAGAAAGAGGGGACGGGGTATGTTTATGCTGGGAAGGAATTGCTGGACTGCCCGAAGCTGCAGTGGGTGACCGAGGCGATTGACGCCGAACTGGTGACGCCGGAGGGGGTGCAGAAGGGCGTTGTGGAGAGGTATATCCTCGACGCCAAGAAGGGGAATTTGGTGCAGCTCGAGAGGGTTGGCTACGCGCGGATTGACGAGATTAGTGACGAGAAAGTGGTTTTCTGGCTTACCCATAAATAGCGTTTGGAGCCAAAATAGCCTATAAAAACCTTTATAAACCGGCCTATTTACAATAGCACTCGCTAATTTTTAGTTAGCGCCAATGAGTTGTGAGGCCCCATTTGGCCTATGAATAATGAGGTGAAATGAAAATGCCAAAGTTCGAGGTTCCGAAAGAAGTGGCGGACCAAACGTTTGAAGCAGTAGAGATATCCACGAACACGGGGAAGATTAGGCGTGGCGTGAACGAGGTCACGAAGGCAGTCGAGCGCGAGAAAGCGCTGCTTGTTGTGATTGCCGGAGACGTCGCCCCCGAAGAAATCGTGATGCACCTGCCAATCCTGTGCGACGAAAAAAGCATTGCTTATACCTACGTCCCCACCAAAAAGGAATTGGGTGCCGCGAGCGGGATTCCGGTCGGGACGAGCGCGATAGCTATTGTCGAGCCCGGCGACGCCAAAGACCTTGTCGACGGCCTAAAGAAGAAAGTCGCAGAGTTCAAGAAGTGAGGTGGCCCTGAATGGCAGAAGAATACGGGGGCGTCCCCGCAGAGGTCAAGGAAGTCATTGGCCGGACTGGAGTCTATGGCGAAATCCACCAGGTCATGGCCAAGGTACTCGACGGGCGCGACAAAGGCAGGGTCATGAGGCGGAACGTCAAGGGCCCGATTAAGGCCGGCGACATACTCATACTCATGGACACCAAGACAGAGGCAAAGCCAATCCGCGCGAGGTGATTAGAGTGAAGTGCAACTTTTGCGGGACCGACATGGCAAAGGGCATAGGAATACTCCACGCCTACAGGGACGGGACAGTCTACTCCTTCTGCTCTCGCAAGTGCGAGACCAACATGCTGAAGCTCAAGCGCAAGCCCCAGAAAGTCAAGTGGACCGCGAGGTACCACGAGGAAAAGGCCATCCGCATGCACGGCAAGGAAAAGAAGGAAAAGGCCGTGAAGAAGGAACAGGTGAAGGCCAAGACCACAAGGGCGGAGCGCAAGGCCAAGCGCGAGGAAAAGAAAAAGGCAATCAAGGCCAAGAAGAAAGCCATGAGGAAGGGCGCGAAGCCCAAGAAGGCCGAGAAAAAAGCCGGGGTGTCCGCGCCGAAGGCGGCGACACCCCAAAAGGCAAAGAAGGGGGCGGAATAAGTGCAGCGCACCTTCGTCATGCTGAAGCCCGACGTAATGAACCGCGGGCTCATTGGGAAAGTGGTCGCTCGGTTCGAGGACAAAGGCCTCAAGCCCGTTGGCATGAAGATGCTGCGGCTCGACGACGAGACGCTCAAGGTGCATTACGCGCACCTCGCGGACAAGCCGTTTTTCCCGGGGATTGTTGAGTTCATGAAGCGCTCGCCCGTGGTTGCAACGGTGTGGGAGGGCAAGGAAGCAATTGAGGTCGGGAGGAAGCTCTGCGGCGTGACCAACGCCCGCGAGGCGGCACCCGGGACAATCCGCGGGGACTACTCGATGAGCATCCAGGCGAATCTTGTCCATGCCAGTGACTCGGAAGAGATGGCGAGGCAAGAAATAGCCAGGTTTTTCACGGACAGCGAGCTCTTCGGGTGGGAAAGCGCGCTGGTGGCCTACCAGTACTCAAAGGACGAGGTGGAGTAACCTCTTCCCACGGCTAAAGTCGTGGGCTTTCAGGTGGTTGAAATTCGTTATCTAACGTTCCCTCGCGGGAAGCGTCCACAAGAAAGCCTTGCGGAAGGCTCATACTCAGCCAAGGGCATTGGCACGCAGTGCCTCTTGAGCCCGTTGGCGTCATTGTTAAGCGCAAAGGTCGGGTTACCCTTGCTCTGGGAAACTCCAGAGACGACCTGCCCACGGGAAAACTGGGCTAAGCCCGCTCCCATGGCAACAAAACATTTACGCCACCCCGGGCTTAAAAACCATTCGGCTACAGGTTGCCGAGAGAACAGGAGGGAGGCTCAATCCCCCCCACGGCCAAAACCGTGGGTCTCCTTGAGCCAGATTAAATGAAGACGCGCCTCGTTTTCCTGGGCCCGCCCGGGGCAGGGAAAGGGACTTACGCGTCCAGGGTCAGCATCAAGCTGGGAATCACCCACATATCCGCCGGCCAACTCTTGCGCAACGCAGTAAAGCATGGCACAGCCCTTGGGCTGAAGGCAAAGGCATACATGGACGAGGGAGAGCTTGTGCCCAACGAAATTGTTGTCAGCCTAATGAAGGAAAGGCTGGCGCAGCCCGACGCAGCCAAAGGGTTTATTCTGGACGGTTTCCCAAGAACCCTCGGCCAGGCAGAAGCGCTTGGGGGGATTGTGGGGATTGAGCTCGTGATAAACTTTACTGCTCCTGAAGACATCATCGTGAAGAGGCTTGGCACGCGGGAGACATGCAGGAAGTGCGGATGGATCTACAACACGATTACCTTGAAGCCGAAGGTTCCTGGCGTGTGCGACAAGTGTGGTGGAGAATTGTACCAGCGCGAGGACGAGAAGCCTGAAGTCGTCCGGGAAAGGTTCCGCGTCTACAACGAAAAGAGCAAGCCATTGATTGACTACTACCGGGACAAGGGGCTGCTCATCGAGCTGGCGAGCGAGAAAGGCGACGAGCCGCCAGAAGCAATGGTCGAAAAAGTGCTTCAGGCGCTGAAAGCTTAGGAAAACCCTGGGGGCCCTCCCCTGTTCTTTGCGTGACCGCATCATTTATAAACGTGTGATGGCTTTTACGTGCCAACAAAAGTATTGTCGCGTGGAGGCTACGGTTTATGACGAACAGCTCGCTAAATTATTCTGCTTCAAATGTTAAAGTGCCAACAGGCATTCCGGGGCTGGACGAAATGTGCGGGGGCGGCGTGTTCGAGTCCAGCACCACGCTCATCACCGGCCCGAGCGGCACGGGCAAGACAACATTTTGCATGCACTTCGTGAAAGAGGGTCTCAAGAACGGTGAGAGAGCGCTCTTCATCAGCTTCGAGGAAAGCCGCGCCCAGTTGCTGAGGGACGCGATGGTGTTCTCGTGGGGCCTTGAAGAGTACGAGCAAAAGGGCCTGCTCACATTCGTCTGCAAGTACCCTGAGGGCGCGTTCCTTGACGAGCACTTGAGCGAGTTCAAGAAGATACTGAAGACGTTCAAGCCCAAGAGACTCGTGATTGACTCCATCTCAAGCCTGCAGTCATCTTTCACGGAAAAGGAGCTGGGCAAGTTCTCCAAGAAAATACTCTCGCTGCTCAAGGAAGAGGGGATTACCTCATTCCTGACCACAGCGACTGTTGGCCTCATGTCGACTGAGATGCTGTCAGAATCCCACCTCTCGATTTTCACTGATAACATCCTCCTTTTGAAGTACGTCGAAACAGGGGGGGCGCTGAGCACAGTTGTCTCCGTGATAAAGACGCGTGGGAGCCACCACGACAACAAGCTCCGCACGTACGAGATAACTCCTGACGGCGTCGTGCTGGGCGGGGCGCTCTCCGCTTACGAGGGCATCATGGCGGGCGCCACTAGAAAGGTGGGGCCCACAACACAGGAGACGCTCAAGGAAGAGTTCGTGCGCACGCTTGGACCCATGGGGGAGATAGAGTTCTATAAGCTCGCGCGGAAAACCCTCTCGCGCAAGGGGATAACTAAATACATCGATTCCCTGCTATCCGATGGAATACTCAAGAAAGCAAAGGCAAAGAAGTTCAAGGAAAACTGTGTTTCAATCCTTATGGAGGACCACGCGGAGCCCTTCATCGCCACCGGCGGAGAGTGACGCTGCTCCCATGGGCGGATGGTCCAGAAAGTGCTCCAGGCCATTGGATTCGAGTGAGTCTTTTTCTAAAGGGATTTAAAGCAGCTAATCCCTAGTATTAGCAGATGAGTCCCACGTCAAAGAAAAAAGGCCTGGCCAAGCACCAGCTGAAGAAATTTGCTAAACTCTTTCCTGAAAAAGTAGAGACTGTTAAGGGAGAATTTGGGATAGGGGGGCAAACTAGGAGTGTCAAGTTTAAGAAATATGCTATTACTGGCAAAACTCTTGGGGAAGGCGTCGTGATAAAAGAATACCTCCCAAAAAAAATGGATTTTGAAACCTTCTTCAAAGCATTAAACAGCACATACCAGCTAACTAAAGAAGTTCACTCTGCTGGTTTGCCTGTGGCAAAACCAATCAGCCTCAAAATTGAGAAAAGAACGGATGAAGAAGGCAGACCAATAAAAGTAGTAGTCCTGAAAGAAGAGCTCATTGAGGGCAAAACCCGCGGTCAATTGTTCAACGAGTACTTGGATAAGAAGAGAAAAGGGGAGCTCACAGAAAAAGCGGAAGAGGAAGATAAGAAATTGTGGGACGCTTATGGTGTTGCTGTGAAAAAAATACATAAGTACATTAACGAACGACAAGAGACAAAAGCGGGCATCATTGAGCCAGTATACGGCAACCTCCAGTTGGATACCCATATAGAAAACGCCATCTGGAATGGCGAGGAATTCATTTTTATGGATATTGGGCATGGCCGAGTAAAAAAGAAAGAAAAATGACCTTTCGGCATGTGAACTACCCGGCCCTGAAGGGCCGGGCGTCATGAACTAAGATGCAAACTCTATCAGTTTTCGCTGTGCCCCGTTTTTCTTTGAGGTGGTCCAGTGCTTGTCTTGTGACTGCGCCACGTAGTGGCGCACTGTCTCCGAGTTCACTGCCCCCACGCTGCG
>JAGMCR010000013.1 GCA_023129115.1 Candidatus Iainarchaeum sp.
GGGGGGGGGGGGGGGGGGGGGGTCATTGTTTCCCCCCTAGCGGGCGTGGTCCTCTGCTGCGCACTGGCTCTCAGGAGGGGGTGTGGCGGAGCTCCAGCAAACGCAGGAGCGTGGGGCTCCTGTGCAGCAGAGGAGCCGAGGGTCTAGGGGTCGGTTAGTGTTTGTCTTAGGGGAGGCCCAATACCCAGAGCCCGAGGAAACGGCTGCTCGCTGGTTTTTTGTTGTTGGGAGTGAAGTAGTCGGGTGTGCGCTGTCTGGGTTTTCTTCGTTTTTGTAGTCTTAAAAAAACCAAAAAAAGCTGGTTGGTTTTAAAGTTAGGCACTAGGTTTTATATAGCTCCCCGCTTCCCAACAAAGGCGTGGTATATGTGCGGAAAAAGAGGGTCAAGGGCCACGAGTATTACTACGAGGTCGAGAGCAAGTGGACCCCCAAAGGGCCGAGGCAGAAGGTGAAAAGGTATTTAGGGAAGGGAGTGATTGCGGTGGGGGGAGCTGACCTATTTGGCAGAGTCGGGGAAAGGGAGATTAAGAGGGCTGCGGCGCGTACGGGAGTGCCGTACGCCACCATCGAAAAGGATTACGTGCTCTCGTATTTCTTGGCTGTGTTATCCACAAAAAAGTTTTTTGACTACGCCACGTTCAAGGGGGGGACAGCGCTGGCGATGTGCTACCTAAGCCACCACCGGTTCAGTGAAGACCTTGATTTCTCGGCTAATCCAAGGAAGAGGAGGGGGGTAATCAAGGCGGTTAGGTCTGCGGCGGCCGAGCTCGGGCTGCACGTGAAAAAGGAGAGGGACACCAAGCAGTGTTACTTGGCAAAGCTCCAGTACATCGGGCCAAGCGGCCACAAGGACAACATACAAGTGGACGTGCGCTTCAGGAAGGTTGCTCTCGCGCCAGTGGAAAAAAAGCTCAAAGCAGGATACGAGGGAGTGCCGGCGGCAACCGTGAAGGTTTATGACTTGAGAGAGTTGGTCGCCGAGAAAATCGCTGCCATGGTGGAACGCGCGGAGCCCCGGGACTTCTTTGACGTGTGGTACATCCTGAAGCACAAGAGAGTGAAGCTAAACGAAGTTGGAAAACTAGCCCACGAGAAATGCAGCTTCTCCATGAAAAAAGTGTTCGAGGGAGAGGAAAAAGTCAAGTTGTTGTGGGAGAGCCGGCTGGGGAGACTGGTGGTGCGGGAAAAGCTCCCCCCGTTTGATGAAGTGAGGGAGTATCTGAACAAGCGGCTCAGCGTATTTCCAGGAAAGAAAGAAGGCTCTCGTCGCTCACGTTTTTAATCACTTTCCACTTCTTGTCGGCTTTCCCGTGCGAGCCCGCAAGCGGCTCCAGTAACACGTATTTTTTGTCGCGCTTGGCCACAGCCAAAAGTTTCTTCGGCACAGTCATGCCGAGCACGTCCATGCAATAGCCGAGCCTCTTAACAAGTGTTTTGTTCCTCATCCTCAAAGCATAATCCACAAGAATCTTGACACTGACTTCACCTCTTGCATTGTGAAGTGCCTTGACGCACTCGCTTACGCCGAGGGAGTGCCGGGGCTTGTCAAAACAATCCACAATAGTCTTTTCTTTCGACGCCATGTTGACGGTTTGGCCGCCCTTGAGCTCTATTTCTTCCCAACCAAAAAACTTGTGCTTTGAAAGAGTTATGAACTCGTACCTCGTGCCCTGGAACTCAACCGCCTTTTTCTGCTTCACGGCCGCAACGGCGACCACAACCGGGACCTGTTCCGTGAAACCATGGAAGTGCATTGCAGTAACGTAGGACACGTAGTAGGGGGTTATTAAGTTAGGCACTATGTAAAGCGGGTTTTCACTCCACTTATCCACACCCGCCTCAAGCGGAAGAAAGACGTACTTACCCCGTTCCAACCGTTCTATCCATCCCTTGGCAGTCAAGTTCCGCAGAATCACATCTACAGCGGCTTTGCTACCCAAAATATCCCTGGCTTCACCAGTGGTAAAGACAGTCCGGCCACTGGCGCTAAGCCCCCCCACAAGCCTTCCCTCTTTTTCACCCAAACTACGTTTTACCATTTTTATCAACAAACCGATACAATATAACGATTTAGATATAAAAAAAGTAGTATATAAATGTTTGGGATATTAACACAAAAACCCAAGGAAGGGAAACCACTTTTCTGCAGCACAGGGGCCACGTGTCTCGAGGCGCTTAAATCAGTCCCTTCCTAGGTGGTAGTAAATAGTCCGCAGTGGAATATCCATTTGCTTTGATATGTCTTTCACGGCCACGCCTTGCTCCCTCATCTGTTTCATTATAGTAAGTTTGAATATACTATTATAAAATATTTTCTCTAGTATACTATTATAGCGCCTGTTTGAAACTTATTACATGGCTAAACCAAAGAGGCGGAGAAAACGAACGTCCATAGAACTAAAAAAGGCCATTCTCTCGTTTTTGGAAGAGGCCGAGTTGTGGTGTACGACTGGTGAAGTAGCTAAGGCTACTGGTTTGAATTGGTACGTGGCGGTGACTCACCTGAGCCGCTTGAGGGAAGAGGGTGTGGTCTTTCATGGGAAAGTGGGTCGCCAACAGGAGTGGTGCCTGATGGAGAAGTATGAGCATGGGTTTAAGAAGCGTTAATGGCCTAACATGGGTGTGTTGTGTTTGGCGGGGGTGTCAAAAGAGGGGGAAAGAAAGAAAATCGCGCTGAAGAGGTTTGGCGCGCCTTACAAAGTTATTCTTAAGCAGTTTTATACCCGGGACCAGAAGACAATGGATGAGATAGGGAAACTGTTTTCCATTGATGCCGCCACGATTCATAGGGATTTGCATCGCTTTGGGGTACCGACTAGGCGGCAAGGTCCCGGAAGAAAATGGATGTAACAAAGGAGGAGCTCGAGTACCTGGTGGCTCGGGGCCTGGGCCTCGGCGAGATTGCGTGGCTTTTTAGGGTGTCCTCAGCCACGGTTAGGAACGAGTGCGAGCGACTGGGGCTGGCTCCACCAAAGGGCTGGAAGAATAAGTCGAGCCCCAAAGAGATTATGGGGCGCGTGAGCCCGGCGCTTAAGAAAAGATTATCAGGAAAGAGGCGTAGCTGGGGGGTCACGGCCGGGCCGGGGAAGCTTCTGGGAAAGTAACCGTGTTTTCCTTCAGGTTGACTTCCACTCCCAACACTTCAAAGGCTTCGCCTTCAGGCTCTTCTTCCTCTTCTTCGGGTGTTGGGGGCGAGAGTGGCAAGACGCCCACTGTGACGCTGTCACTTTTGGTTTGGTTGGTGGGCGTATAAATCAGGAATCCCTTGAGTGTCGCGCTTGAACCTGAGCAAGTAACTTTCCATGTTGCGAATTGGTAGCCCCCGTTACCCGCGAGAGTTAATACGGTTTGTGGATTGGGATAACCATTCTGAATAGCACACGTGGGCGCGGTTAGGTTGAGGTCTACTTTACCACAGGTCACGTTTTCTTCGTTGTAGTTGGTTGCATAAACCCGCACTGAAAAAGGCGTACTCATCAACAATGGGTTGGGTGAGATTATATCCACCGCGAGGTTAGTAAATATACTCGAAACGTTGACCGTGACGCTTTCTGCGGGGCCGTAGTTGAGCGAGCCGTCGACGCCGCGGATGTAGAGTTTTGAAACTCCTTCGGGCACGTTGTTGAACTCGTGCTTGTAGACTGTTTCGTTAGCCGCGCTGGTGATGGCGTCCGAGTAACTGGAGCCGTCAAACGAGTACTGGAACTTAGTGATGTCCGAGTCGTTGGTGTAGAAGCTCACGTTGATGTCGTCGACAGTGTAATTCAGGTCACCCGTGGGCGCGGTAATGTAAGTCGTGGGGCCATTCGCGTCCACGTTAATCCAATTGTGTGACACGTTCTCGTTGCCTGCGTAGTCCACTGCTTTGATGTACAAGTACCGCTTCCCATCGCTCAACCCGCTGAAGGAGGCGGGGCTGCCACCAGGGTCAAGAGTCCAGGGCCCATTGTCTGTTCTTTGGTAGTAAGCCTTCACATCAGTCGCGCTTGAGCTATAGAACATGCTACTGCTACTTACCGTAACGTTGCTGTTGTTTCCTGGCGCGCCAATCGTGATATCAGGCGCAACGGTATCCAGCGTGATGTTGACGTTGACTGCGTTGCCGACGTTGCCGAGCGCGTCGTACGCACGCACGAAAAGCTGGTGGCTGCCGTCGGAGAGCGTGAAGGTGTGTGTCTCGCCGCTCTCGAATGTCCAGCCGCCGGCGTTGGCCTTGACTTCGTAGTAGTCGATTCCGGCCTGGTCAGTAGCAGAGTATTCGATTTTAGCGGAGCTAACGTTGTCGCCTTCCGAGGGTGAGGTGATTGTGGTCACGGGTCCGGTCGTGTCAACCGTGAAGTCCACTTCGGCGGTCTCGCTCCAGTAGGTTCCGTCCGTGCACTTTACGTAGAGCGTGTAAGTGTTTTCGCTGGTGATATTCGTGATGGATTGGGTTTTGGGTGTGCCGCTGGTGGCGCTGATGTTGCTGCTCCACGCGCCGGCGTCAATCTTGTAAGTGCAGTTAAGCGCGCTCTGCTGTGGGTCGCTGCCGGTGAAGTTGATCTCGTCCACGAAGCGGTGGTAGCCGCCGTCCACTGGGCTGTTTATCACGACGCTTGGTGGTGTGTTGGGGGTGGACGTAACGTTTATCCATACGTATGCCTGGCCGGACTCTGTGGAGTCCCACGCCCGTATTTTGAGGTCGTG
Organism: Candidatus Iainarchaeum sp.; assembly: GCA_023129115.1. Taxonomy (GTDB): domain Archaea; phylum B1Sed10-29; class B1Sed10-29; order WALL01; family WALL01; genus WALL01. Next base: position 4,687 of record JAGMCR010000013.1, read on the forward strand.
TGTCCCGAAGGGTAAGCCGGTGAAGTTGTGGGTGTAGTAGGTGTCTGCCGTGATGCTTGTGATGCCGGTGTCTTTCCAGGTGCCGCTGTCCGTGGCGTGCTCGAATTTTTCGACGTCGCCGTGTGGGGTCGAGAAGTTGACTACTACCCACGAGTTGGTTGTGGTGGTGCCGTTGGCTGGCGAAGCAATGTCGATTGTTGGGGCGCCGTCGTTGACGTGCACGGTGACGTTGGCTTCTGGGCCTATGTTCTCGAAGAGGTCGACGTACCGCACGTGCAGAACGTGCCAGCCGTCAGTGAGGTTCTTGAACCCTGTGGGGGACTCGTTGGGGTCTGTGCACCACTGCCTGCCAAAGGTGTCGTTCCAAGTGTTGTTGTACGGCAGCGGGCAGTATGCGCCGTCGTCAAGCATCATCAGCGAGTAGTTGATGTCCGTGGCGTTGGTGGTGTAGTACACGCCTATGTTGACGTAAGTGAAAGATGAGCCGTTGGCTGGCTCGGTTATTGTGATGCCTGGCGCGACCGTGTCCAGCGTGAAGTTGATGGTGTCGGTCGCGGTGTTGCCTACTTTGTCGTAGGCAGTAACGATAATCGTGTGCTTGCCGTCCTCGAGTTCTTGGTTTTCCGGGCTGGTCGCGGGGGCGATTTCTATTGTGTCGTTGCTTTTTATCTCGACCTTGTAGTAGTCAATCCCACTCCCTACGTCGCCCCCTGTCCACTGTACCGAGATGTTGGAGTCCGTGAGTTCGGCGTCGTGCAGTGGGTTGGTGATGTTGACGGTTGGGGCCGTGCCGTCGTTGACAATGGTTATTTGTTTTGTGGTGTCGTCGCTTGCGTAGTCGTCGTCCTTGACGACGAGCGAGACAGTGTACGTTCCTGTTGAGGTGTAGTTGTGGATGACTACTGGTGCCGGGGTAGTCGTTGTTTTTCCGTCGCCCCACTGCCACTCGTAAGTGGATATGGAGCCGTCGGGGTCAGTGCTGGCAGTGGCGTTGAACGTGATGTTGAAGTATTGCCCGCCCATGTCCCTCGTGGTGAAGCTGGCGGTTGGCACCTCGTTGGTCGGCGCGTCAACGACTGTGACGTAGCTCCAGTCGTTGTAGCACTTCCCGAGCTCTACTTTAACGTAGCGGAAGTCCGGGCTGTAGTCGCCAATCGTGTGAGTGCGCGTTGCCCACAACTGGTGGGGCCCGCCGCCCTTGCTGGTGTCGATGCTGGTCGTGGAAACGCTGTCCGCGAGCACCCAGCCGGTCACGTTGTTGGTGGAGGTATAGACCTTGAGTGTGTCTACGCAGCCGCTGCCGTAGCCGGGCTTGAAGTCTACGTTGATGCTGACGTTTACGGTTATGAGTGAGCCGAGGTCGTGGACATGGTACTTCTGGTACCAGTTGCAGCAGTCCTTTGTGCCTGCTGCTTTACAGTGTGATTCGCCTTGGTTGCTTGAGTAGCCAATGCCGTTGCCGCACGTGTCGCTCCAGAGCGACGTGTGGGCGGCCATTGGGATTGCCCCGCTGCCAGGGAGTGACGTGACGCTGGTGACCGTGTGGGCGTCCAGTGAGCCGGGCATGACTATCTTGATTTGGGCCAAGGGCTCGTTGGTGACGAGTGTGAACGAGATTTCGGAGTCCGGGTCGACAACGCTTTTTTCAGTGATTTTGTGGAAGAAGCCGCCGGCGGTTCCGTATACCTCGATTTTTTTGGTGGAGCCGTGGGGCGTGACCTTGAAGTCGAGCTGCGTGAGGCCCGTGGCCTCGACGCGAATGACGTGCTGGCTCTCAAGCCCACTGCATTCTTCGTTGGGGGCACACGTTATTATTTTGTCAACTGGAAGTGTTTTTGGCTGCGGCGCAACTACTATTGGGGGGGGTGTGGGTTCCAGTTTTGGCTCTGGTGTTGGAGTGGCAGAAGGGGTGGGCGTTGGAGTCGGCGCCGCTTCCGGCGCCTGGATTTCTATCGTGTTCTCGACAGGGTTTACTTTTATTGTTTTGACGAGCTGGCCGAACCCAGGGCCGATGAAAGCGAATGCAGGAGTAAGGAGAATAATGGACACCATTAGTGCTATCAGGGTCCTCCTCAGCATTGTAATAATCTTTTGAGGAAAGGGATATATAAATTGTACTCACTATTGTACTCTTTTTTCAATAGCTTCCTGAATTCTTCTAGGTCTTTTACTGGCTCTTTCAATTTTTCGTTGTTCTCTTCCTCGACGATTTCTTTGAACAGCTTGTGTACTCCTTCGTCGCCAGTTTCTATATCTCTTATTAGCCTTACTGTGTTATATTCCTCTGATTCGACAGGCGGCAGCATTGTTTTGACCCAGCCGCCAGAAGTCCCAGAGATAACGTACCTGCCACCTTCTGTTTTTACTGAAATAACTGAAATCAATTTTTCCGGTGACTCTACTCCAGTCGTACCCATCTTAATCTTCTTTTTTGGGGTTTCCTTGGGGTACTCCAGGGACGAGCCCGTGGCAAAGTCCACCTGAATTATTCTTGGGTTATTAGCCCCTGCCTCGACGTAGTCTGGGTTTATCGCAATTTTGTGCCCAACGCCCGAATGCCAGGTGGGGGGCAACCTACCGTTCTTGTCTATTTCAAGAGTCCAGTGGGCCTCTCGCTTTTCCATCATTACTCATTGTTTCTGTACAAATCCTTATAAACCTCTCTCCTCCAAACTTGTTTGGCGGGCTAGCCGGGGGGTCAGCAGTCCCCTGTACCCCAAACCTGCTTTAGGGGGGGTGAATGCCGCTTGAGGGCTTCGGCGTCTTCGTTGGTTCCTTGTGGTGCTGTCGACGCTCTGTCCGCATTGGCGTTTGTATTATGCTAACCCGGCGAGGCGGGGAACCGAGCAGCCGTAACATGTACTTGCGCGCTTTGTGGGTCGCAGAGTTGAGGTGTCATGAGGGTTCAGCCATTGGGGGCTTCGTGTTCGAGGGTGGATGCTCGCCCCCCCACATCATTCACGCTAGCCACGCAGTGATGCTGGAAGGTGTCATCGCTCGCCACAAGGACTTGGGGGACGCCAATTGGCGTCCCCCCATAGGCCGGCATCCCCCACAAAGCATTTATTCCCTCACTCCCTAGTCTTGTCCATGCCCGCAAAGCCCAAGAAGAAGGCGTCTGGAGCGAGTGCGAGGAGGGCCAAGGGGTTCATCAAATCGCTTCCTGAATGGCGCTTGAACAATATTCTTGAGAGCAACATAGTGTACGAGCGGTACATCGCCTTGAGGGAGCGCCATAACGACGGCACGGTGCCAGCGCAGTGGGAGCGTGAGTGGGGGATAATCAAGAGGATGAAGCGAGAGAGGCAGAGGCAGAAGGGGGTGGAGAGGAAGCTGTCGCCGTCACAAGTCGCAGAGAAAGAAGAGGCACAGCGCCTCGCCGACGAGGAAAAGCGCCTCGCCGACGAAGAAAAACTCCAGAAAAAAGAGGAGGGGGAAGCGGCCCGGGAGCAGGCAGAGCTTGACGAGTACGACAGGAAAATCCGGGAGCACAAGAAGCGCGAAGAAGAAGAAAGGAAGCAGGAGTGGGCAAAGGTCCGGGACACCATGGAGGGCCACGAGAGGGAGCCCAAGACTGCCAAGGACTTGCGCGGGGAGAGGGGTGACCGCAGGGACTGGGAGCAGGAAAAAATGGCGAGGCTGATGAAGCGCCTCGGCAAGGAGTCGCCAGCTCCGGAGCCAATGTACAAAGAATTGCTTTCGTCGATGACCCAACAGGAAATCCGGAAGTCCTTGCGGGTCTCGGACAAGCCGCTGAAGGCGGCCAATCCCGCGGAGCAGGACGCGGTGGGGCGGCCGGGCACGTACGAAAAGTTTTATTACGTTTATTCCCGGGGCAAAAAAGGCAATGTTTTCCTGGGCCACGTGGCTGCGCTGGAGAAGAGTGCGGACGACTTCAAGCGCGAGAGGTCGCCTTTGCTGGACCGGCTCCTGCACGCTGAGCTGGACCGGCAGAGGGTCGCCAAGAACGACGTGATTGCGCACATTCGTGTGCCGTCCGAGGGCTTGAGGGGGCTCTTCGTGAAGCACCCGGCGATTGGCAAGCGCGTGGTGGGCGAGGTAATGGACCGCGTGAGGAAGGACTTCAAGGCGGACTGGGCGCTGCTGTCCTCAAAGTCGCCGAGGCTGAACAAGCTCCACGAGGGGGGGATGAAGAAGTTTTCGGTGGGCAGCAGGGAGCAGGGCGGGCCTGTGCGCCACTTGCTAAAAGAGCTCCCCAAGTAAACGCTTTTAAACCCCGCCACGCAAAACACTGTTTAGCAGGCCACGTTTCTCATTATTTTAGCTTGGCCTACTGTCAAACATGGTTTCAACGTTTGCCTCTGGGGGCCTTGTGCCCCCAAGCCTAACGTGCCATGACGTGAATCCCGCAGGACCTGGCGAATCCCACAGGATTGCCGGGGCACCTGGCGAATTTCCCAACGGAAAACGCCGGGGGATTCTCGTCTGGGCTGAGTTTCAGCTGCTGGGGTCGCATAGCGGCTATTGCGGTGGCCTGCTAAGTCACTGTCCTTCGGGGCACGGGAGTTCGAGTCTCCCCCCCAGCGCTTCAGCCTTTTTCCGCTGGTAGCGGAAAAACCCTGGGGAATGTATTATTGCTCGCCATTGCGGGCGAGCATTTGCTCGCTTCGCTCGCAGTTTTTTTTGTCTCTGGGAGCCGATAGGCTCCCAAGCCTACCTCGCCAGCTCAGGTTTGGGCTGTTAGACGTCTCCCCCCCAGCGCCTCTATACTGTGCAGCGCCAGGCCGTATGGCTGTTGTTTCATTTCCTGAAAAACGATAAGTTTAAATATATGCAGTTACTGAATTATTCAGTAGGTGAATATATATGAAGTTTGTGAATCGCAAGCTTGAGCTTAAAGAGTTGGAAAAACTCCAGAAATTGTCTAAAAACAAGCTGTTTGTTGTTGCTCTTTATGGCATTCGCAGGGTTGGCAAGACGAGGCTCATCCTTGAATTCGCAAAAAACAATGGCATTTATTTCTTCGTGAACAAGAACAAGACTCCTCGTGATCTCCTCATGGAATATGAAAGTATTCTGAAAAGCAGGGGGGTGCTTGGGGAATTAGAGACGCTTGAGTCCTGGGACCAGTTTATAGACCTAATAATCAAAAGAACCAACCAACTAGTTATTTTCGACGAGTTCCAGAACTTTTATAATATAGAGCCGTCTTTTTTTGGAATGCTTCAAAAGGCAGTAGACTTGAATGAAAATGAACCCGGGCTTATTGTAGTTCTTGGCTCTACTTTAGGGCTTATCAAGAAAACTTTTTCAGATTCCAAGGAACCACTTTACGGCAGGATAAAAAAATCAATGCGGGTAACACCACTTACTTTGCCTTCATCACTAAAACTGTCGAAAGAATTGGGATTGTTGAAAGAGGATGCGGTGAAGTGCTATTGCTTGTTTGGCGGGTACCCAAAATACTATGTTTATATCGAGGACTATGATTTGAAGGGCAAGGCCATGGAAGAGATACTAAACACTCTCTTGTTTTCAAGGAATGCCCCTCTGGAAGATGAAGTCACCGTTATGCTTTCACAGGAGTTTGGGGGGCGGAGCGGCGTGTATTTCTCTATATTGGAAGCCATAGCAACTGGCGATAACACTATTTCCAAAATTGCTTCTTACTTGGGCATGCCAGCCACTTCACTCACACGGCAAATCAAGGAGTTGAAGGATTATTTTGAGTTCATTGAATATGAAAAGCCGTTTAGCGGGAAAAAAGGCGTTTACAGGATAAAGCACCCGCTGATGGCGTTCTGGTTTTCAAGCATATACAAAAACCTTTCTGCGTATCTTTCTAGAGACCAGAAATTCGTGAACAGTCTCAAGAACAACCTACCCAATTATTTCGGCAGGTCATTTGAAGCAGCTGCAACAAAGTTTATTGTTCCCAAGTTAGGGTTAACAGAGGCGAGACGGCAGTGGGGGAAAATGCCCGGAGCCAAGAAGGGAGAAAATACTTATGAGATTGACTTGATAGGGATGAAAGATAGTATCGCATATGCTTTTGAGTTCAAATGGAAAAAGCTCAATTTTGCTGAGGCCTCTTCTATACTAAATAACCTTAAAACAAAAACTAAGCTCGTTCAAAACCTGCCTCCTAATGTAAAACTGGGGTTAGTCGCTAAAAAAATCAATGGAAAAAGAAAACTACAACGCAAAGGCTTCTTGGTATATGACATAACTGACTTCTAGCCCAAACTGTCTATTACCATTCCCTGATGCTATACTATCCCGCAGTGTAGCACCAAGCTATTTATAGACGTTTGAGCTAATTATTAAGAACCGCATACCACAACAATGGGGGGCATCTGATGTTCACTGATGAGAGGAGTAAACAAATAGTTTTGGTATCACATTGTATCTTAAACCAAAACTCAATTTCAGATGGGACTGCAGATTATCCAGCGGCAATTAATGAAATAGTTGAATTATTACTTAAATCTAACATAGGCGTTATACAAATGCCTTGCCCGGAACTGCTGTGCATAGGATTAGACCGTGGAAACATTCATGGTTGTGAAGAGCCAGTCGTTGTAGAAAATACAAGAATTCGGAGTTCCTTGAACAGCCCCTCTTCTACCCAAACAATTAAAACCCTTGTAAAACAGCTAGTTTACCAAATAGAAGAGTATAGCCAAAACGGATTTACAGTATTAGGACTTATCGGGATTAATCGCTCTCCTAGTTGCGGCGTGAACACTACATCAATGAATAATAGAGAGGTTGATGGTGAAGGGGTTTTTATTAAAGCTCTTCGAGAAGAACTAGAAAAAAAGGATGTCCATATCAAAATGGTCGGTATAAAAGCATCAGAAATGGAAAAAGCGTTAGTGTCAATAAAGAAGTTAGTTGACAATTCACCACAAAAATGAATCACGTAATTTCTAGCAAATTAGGTGGGGGGATGGCATTTGGCGCTCCACGCCACTGCCTTGCCGCGCCCCCAGCGCTCTTTATTTTATACTACTTATGAGATAGACTGGTTGATGAAAAGTAAGATGCAAAAAGGAATACTATTGGGCCTTTTGGCAGGCATAGTTGATGTGATTCCAATGATTCTACAGAATCTTAGTTGGGACGCCAATCTATCAGCTTTTACTCATTGGGTAGTTGCAGGCTTTGTCATTTCTGTTGCGGACATACCGATTAAGGGAGCTGTGAAAGGCTTGGTTTTATCTTTGTTGCTTCTGCTTCCAGTTGCCATTCTTGTGGGTTGGCAAGAACCCATGAGTTTGATTCCTATTCTAATCATGACCGTGATTTTAGGAAGTGCACTGGGATACTTAATTGATAAGTGAGGCCCAACAAAGAATCTCTTTACCCCCCCAGCGCTCAACCCTTTTTCTGTTACTCGCTGCGCTCGCTCGGTGGAAAAGCGTTGATGGAAAATGGCGCAAACGCTTTGCGTTTGCTGATTTTCAGCAAGGCCCCGCTTTGCGTGAAAAAGAAGAACTAATTTTCTCAACGCTTCGCGTTGGCTATAATGGCGCTTCACAGATGGGTGACCACATTCTCGTGTTTTGTGGTCACCTACTTTTTGTATGTCTTGCGCATTACTCTGTATTCTTTGAGGAGGAATTCGATTGTGGGCCTGAGGTTATGGCTGAACTCATATTCTCTTAGTGACTCATAGTACGTCCCTCGTCTCGTGAATTCTATGTTTACGGGCGGCAATCCATTCTTAATCAGTATATTGTTTAGTAGTAATCGCCCTACACGCCCATTGCCATCTGTGAATGGATGTATGTTCTCAAACTGGTTGTGCACGACTGCCCCGAGCACGAGAGGCGAATATTTTTTTCTGTTTTTATTGTACCAAGTAATAAGCTCTTTTAGTAAGGGAAAGACTTTTTCTGACGGTGCACCCTGGTGTATTACATCGCCGTATCCATCCACTACTGCTACTTCTTGGCCTTTTGACCGGAGTTTTCCCGCGAAAGATTTAGAGTTCTTGAATGTGAGCTCATGCAGTTTTTTTATGAGGGCTACTGAAATATGTTCTTTTGTTTTCTTAGTGTAGTTTATTGCTTCCATCAGCCCATATGTCTCGGCTATGTCCCCCCGGCTCTTTTCTGGCCACTCATTCTTCTCAATTATCTCAGTAACCTCACTTTCTGTGACTTGAGACCCTTCTATGGCATTAGTATTGTACGTAAAGCTTTCTGCGAAATCCTGCCACTCTTCTTCTGAGAGATGGAACACTTTGAACCTCTCTTTCTTCTCTAAATCTTTGATTAATTCTAATTCGTGAGTAGATAGAACTGTAACAAACGGGTCTTTGATTGCTTTGTACACTTTAACTCTGTTGAGAACCTGTTCCCCGATTACCGGCTTTAACTTTTCTAGCTCTTTTTTTGAGAGGTCAGAGCCCAGGAAACGCCTAATCTTCTCAACTTTTTTCCCAACACGGAAAGAGTGGACCAGATAATACTTTATTTTCTTGCCCGATTTTCTTTTCTCTACAAACATACACCCTCTTAGGGGTGACCACATTTATATGCTTTTCTATTATTTTGACTACATTATTTATAAACCTGTGTTTTTTGCTGCTGTTTGAGCCCATAACCATAACCAAATCAATACTGGCAGGTGTTTTGGTTATAACTCCACAAAAGCAGCCAGACGCCCCCCCCAGCGCTCAACCCTTTTTTAACCCCCAACCCGTTAGGCATAGCGATGCCCAACCGCTACTGGGAAATCGACGCCTTGCGCGGGCTCGCAGTGGCCGCCATGATATTGTTCCACTTCGCGTTCGACCTAGAGTACTTCGCAGGCATTAACGTCCTGGCCGGAGACGCATGGTTCTGGCTCCCGAGAATGATTGGGGGGTTATTTATTTTCCTCGCCGGCACCGCGTTGACGCTAAGCAAGAGCAACCCCCTGAAACGGGGGGCAACCATCCTCGCTTGGGGAGTTATAATTACTATTATTACTTATGTGGCATTCCCCCACGCCACGATTTGGTTCGGGATACTGCACTCCATCGGGCTAGGCATAATCATTTCCCAGCCGCTGAAGCGGTACGCCCTGCCAACCGGAGTCCTGTTTATCGCGCTTGGGGTGTGGCTCCAGACAATGGCCTTCACTTTCCCGTGGCTCCTCTGGCTCGGGCTCGGCCCAAGCGGCATGTACATGTTCGACTACTACCCCCTCCTGCCGTGGCTCGGCGTGATGCTGCTTGGCGTGTACGCAGGGCAAAAGCTCTATGCCGGGGAGAGGAGCTTCGGGCTGCCAGAGCTTGGCGGGCTGTTGGGAATCAAACAGCTCTGCCTCATCGGGAAAAACTCGCTCTTGATTTACCTGCTGCACCAGCCCGTGCTCGTGCTGCTGGTCACGGCCGCGGGATACCTATAAATAATCCCACTGCTTTTTGTTTGCCATGACAGTCCTTGCAAAGCCCAACACCAAAACCGTGCTCCTCGGCAACGAGGCAATTGCCCGCGGAGCGCTCGAGGCGGGGGTGGGAGTGTTCGCCGCGTACCCCGGCACGCCCAGTTCCGAAGTCCCAATAACCATGGCCCAAGTCGCCAAGAAATGTGGCGTCTATTTCGAGTACTCGACCAACGAAAAAGTCGCGCTCGAGACCGCGGTCGGCGCAGCGTGGAGCGGCGTCCGCGCCATGACCGCAATGAAGCACTTCGGCCTCAACGTTGCGGCCGACTCAATGGGGCCAATTGCGTACACCGGCGTCAAGGCCGGGCTCGTCGTAATGGTGTCGGACGACCCGCAGGGATGGTCTTCCGCCCAGAGCGAGCAGGACACCCGCTACTACGCCAAAATGTTCCGCATGCCCATGATTGAGCCGTCGAACCCACAGGAGTGCCTGGAGTACACCAAAGCCGCTTTCGCGCTCTCAGAAAAATACGGCGTGCCAGTATTCCTCCGCACCACCACCAAGGTAAGCCACTCCATTGGCACCGTCAAGGTAGGCAAAATCAAGAAGCCGGTCACAAGAGGCGAGTTCAAAAAAGACTTCGACCGCTACCTGCTGCTCAGGCCCAATCTCCAGAAGCGGCACCGCGTTGCGGACGAAAGGCTCGCCAAAATAGAAAAAAACTCCAAAAAATTCGTCAAGTCAATTCGCGGCAAGGGCCGTGTGGGCATAATCGTGTCCGGCGTCAGCTACGACTACGTGCGTGAGGCCCTCCGCGGCCTCGGGCTTAGCCCGCCAATACTCAAAATCGGGATGGTGCACCCGCTCCCCACGCAAGCAATCAAGGCATTCATCAAAAACAAGCGCTCCGTCCTCGTGCTCGAGGAGCTCGAGCCAATCATCGAGGACTTTGTCAACCGCGTGGCGAAGGGCGCCAACCACAGGCTCGTCGTCCACGGCAAGGACTACTTGCCGCGCTACGGCGAGTACACTGCAGAATTAATTATTCCAGCGCTCGGCAAGGCACTCAAGAAAAAAGTGCCGAGTTTCGCCGCGCACAAAAAGAATGCCGACAACGCAATCAAGGGCCTCCCGCCGCGCAAGCCCGTGTTTTGCCCGGGCTGCCCGCACCGCTCGACTTTTTACGCGGTCGAAAAAGTGTTCGGCAAGGACGTGGTGTTCGCGGGCGACGTCGGGTGCTACGTGCTTGGCCTGTTCGAGCCGTTCAGGATGCAGGACTTCATGGTCAGCATGGGCGCGAGCCTCGGGATTGCGCACGGCATGACGCGCGTGAGTGACCGGGAAGTGATTGCGTTCGTTGGCGACTCCACGTTTTTCCACGCCGCGATGCCGGGGCTGGCGAACCTCGCGTTCAACGACGACAAAAGCCCGCTGGTGATAGTGATGGACAACAGCATTACTGCCATGACGGGGCACCAGCCGAACCCGTCGACGGGCGTCACGGGCATGGGTGACAAGGTACAAAAGCTGCCGATTGAAGACATTGCTTTTGCGATGGGCGCAACTGTCGAGGTCGCGAACTCGTTCAGCCAGCGCGACCTGCTGGACAAGCTCGGGAAGCTGAGGAAGGCCAAGGGCCTTCGCGTGCTCGTGAGCCGGGGCGAGTGCCGCCTCATCACCAAGCGCAAGCTGCGCAAGCAGGGCCTGGAGTTCAACACGTTCCAAATCGACCAGGAGAAGTGCAAGAAGTGCGGCATCTGCACAGACCACTTCGCGTGCCCCGCGATTGTTGAAATCCGCAAGAAAAAGGGCGACGAGCCAAAGTACTGGATTAACCCGGACAACTGCTGGGGCTGCTCGGTGTGCATGCAAATATGTCCCTACGACGCAATCCGCCCGGGGGTGAAGAAATGAAAAAGAAGGTTTCCCGCCAGCGCTTTTCCACCGGGCGAGCGAAGCGAGTAACAGGAAAAGGGCTGAAGTTTAGTGCTTTCTTCATCGGCGTGGGCGGCGAGGGCGTGCTCACGTCTGCTACAATGGTGGCAGAGGCCGCGCACCTCGAGGGCCACTTTGTCCGCGGCATCCAGCTGCACGGCCTGGCGCAGCGCGGCGGCTCCATCCCGACCATCGTGCGCTTCGGCTCCGAAAAAGACGTTGTGTCCCCCGCAATAACCGAGGGCGACGCCGACCTGGTCATAGCGTTCGAGCCGCTCGAGGCCGCCCGGGCGACGCACTACGCCAGCAAGGAAAAGACTGCGTTCATCATCGACGACTACCCGTACATGCCTGTTTATGCAAACCTGTTGGACTTGCCTTACCCGCCGATGGCGGAGATAGTCAAGCGCGTGAAGCCGTTCGCAAAGGACTTGATGGTGTTCAACGCGCACCACCTCGCGGAGGAAGAGTTCGGCCTCGCTGTCCTGGGGAACACCATGCTGCTCGGCGCGGCAATCGGTGCCGGGGTTCTCCCATTGAAGCCCGCGAGCTTCCGCTCGGTCATCAAGGCCATGCCGCGGCGGGCCGACGACAACAGGAAGGCGTTCGACGAGGGCCTGAAGCTGGGGAAGCGCTAGGACAGCTCTGCCTCGGCTAATTCCTTGTGGCCGTTTTCGGCGTGGATGAGGGCGTCGTAAAGATTCTTGACCTTGTCGCTCGTGGCGTTGGCCATGAATTCCTTGTACCTGCCCATGGCGCCGGTCTCGAGCTCCTTCGTGCGCTCTAGATCCGCCTTCACGTCGCCACGGCTCTTTTCTCCAACGAACTCTGGCAAATCAACGCCAAGGAACTTTGCCGCTACTTCCGCGTGCTCTTTCTCGACGCGGGCAAGCGCCTTGAAAAGCCTCTCGTACTTCTCGTATTTTGTGTTGGCCTTGGCGACGTCCGTGTAGTACGCGGTCGCGTTGACCTCGAGCACGAGCGTGGCCTCCATGTCGGTCTTTTCCTGTTCCGTGAGCTCGGCGCCCCACAGCGTGGAGTAGTCCTCAGCCATCTTCAGGTATTTCTTTGGCGCGCCGCAGAACTGGCAGTCCGTGGGCACTTCGTCGGCGAGGTGTGGCTCGCCACAAATTTGGCATACAAAAAGCTTAAGCATACTCCTGTCTTTCGCAGAACTCCCTAAAAAGCGTTGCGGGCGTCCAGTTCCCCTGGCAATAGGGCGTAGCCTTAAATAGCTGGAATAGGTTTTGTTGCTCATGGTAGTGGAAATCCTGCTCAGCCACAACCTTCACATACTCCTGGTGCTCGGCGGATTGTTCTTCCTCCTGGCCACGGCGTACCACCTGTGGATGATACGCGCCTATACCCTGAACAGCAAGTTCCAGAAAAAGTGGAGCATACTCTTTTGTTTCGTGGTCCTGTTCGTGCTGACTTACACTGCCGCCCTCTACCTGCTCTCCTACCGCTTTGACCTCGTCCAGTGGCTGTTCTTCCTATTTACTTTCGCCCTGTTCGTGGCTGCGGCCTTCGTGCTGTTCGTCCTCATAACCGTGCACCACATGCTCGAGGACCTGCGCACTTCCCTCCGGCACATAAAGATTCTACGGACCAAGCAGAAAGAGCTCGTCCACTCAATCATTTCATTTGTGAAATGGAAGCGCAAAATCGAGTTTAGGTGATGTGCTGGTGCGGGCCCTTCGCCAAGAAATAAGCCGCCTCAAGAAGTCGCCGGTCAAGCGCTTGGTCGACAAGCGAATCCGCGACTTCAAGAAAAACACGGACTTTTTCAGCGAGCTGTGCTTCTGCCTGCTCACGGCCAACACTTCTGCCGAGCTGGGCATCAAGTGCCAGAAAGAGTGCAGGGGCTTCAAAACATTCCCCGAGAAGAAGCTGGCCGCGGAATTGAAGTCGGTGGGCTACCGCTTCTACAACCGGCGCGCCGGGTTCATTGTTGGGGCGAGAGGGCAAGACCTTGTCCTGGACCGTGACTGGCTCGTGAAGAACATCAAAGGAATTGGCATGAAGGAGGCGTCGCACTTCCTCCGCAACGTCGGGCTCGACAACTACGCGATTATTGACTTCCATATATTGGACCTTCTCGCGAGGCACGGCTTAATCAAAAAGCCCAAAGCACTCACGAAGAAAAAGTACCTCGAAATCGAGAAAAAACTCGCCAAACTGGCCGATTCCACCGGCCTTTCGCCCGCAGAGCTGGACCTGTACCTGTGGCACATGGAGACCGGGAAGGTATTAAAATAGCTTTAAATATCACAAGCGACTATATTCTCTTGCTTGTTTTTCTGGGTGGGTCTTGAAAACCAAGTGGAGGCACTTTATGATACGCGTAGGTGTAAATGGCTACGGGGTAATCGGCAAAAGGGTTGCCTATGCCGTTACGAAGCAGGACGACATGGAGCTCGCTGGCGTCGCCAAGACCAAGCCCGACTTCAGCGCCCAGACCGCGCTCGACAAGGGCCAGCCGCTCTACTGCTCCATCCCCGACAACCTCGGCCTGTTCAAGGAAAAGGGGATGGACGTCAGGGGCACCATCGACGACTTGGTCGACGCGTCTGACCTTATCGTGGACTGCACGCCCGGCAAAATCGGGGTGCAGAACAAGCCCATGTACGAGAAAAAAGGCGTTAAAGCCATTTTCGAGGGCGGCGAGGCCGGCGCCACAGCCGAGTGCTCGTTCAACGCCCTGTGCAACTACAGCGACGCAATCGGCAAGGACTTCGTGCGCGTCGTCTCGTGCAACACGACCGGCCTCGCCCGCACAATCAAGCCACTCACCGGCCTCGGGGAAACCGGGCGCATCCGCGTCGTCTTAATCCGCCGCGCAGTGGACCCCGGCGAGTCCAAGAAGGGCCCCATCAACGCAATCATCCCGGTGACCACGGTGCCGTCGCACCACGGCCCGGACCTGAAGACCGTTCTGCCAGACATTGACATCGTCTCAATGGCGGTCGCCGTGCCGACAACAATAATGCACGTGCACACCCTCATGGTTGAGACGGACATAAAGCGCGACGACTTTATCGAGGCGCTCCGCAAGACCCCGCGCGTCAAGCTCATTTCTTCCGGGGACGGGTTCCGCTCGACCGCGGAAGTGATGGAGTACGCGCGCTCTCTGGGGAGGTACATGGGCGACCTGTACGAGATTCCGGTGTGGGAGGACACAATCTCGGCCAAGGGCGGCGAGCTTTACTACATCCAGGCCGTGCACCAGGAGTCCGACGTCGTCCCGGAAAACATTGACGCAATACGCGCCATGGCCGGGCTCGAGAAGGACGCCATGAAGTCCATCGAAAAGACCAACAAGTCGCTCGGCATCAAGTGATTCTTATGGAGACCATCCAGTACATGGACGGGATTGACTTCAAGGGAAAAATAGTTCTCGTGAGGATTGACCTTAACCTGCCTTACCTGCGCGAGACCGACGAGTTCGGCCACTCCAAGCGCCTCGTGGAGCACGCCAAGACCATTCGCGAGCTCAGCGACAAGGGCGCCAAGGTAGTCGTCCTCGCGCACCAGGGCCGCCCCGGCAAGACCGACTTCCAGCGCCTCGAGAGCCACGCCGACGCCCTCGAGCAATACGTCGGCAAGCCCGTCAGGTACTGCGACGAAATCATCAGCAAGCAGGCCGTGCGCTCCATAAGCGAGCTCAAGGACTCGGAAATCCTGCTGCTCGAGAACATCCGCTTCCTCGCCGAGGAAGAAAAAGAGAACGGCGCGGCGAAGCACGCCGAGAGCATTTTGGTGCGTACGCTCGCGCCACTCGCCGACATCTTTGTCAACGACGCCTACTCGGTGGCGCACAGGCCCCACGCGTCCATCATTGGGTTCAGCCACATCCTGCCGACCGTGGCCGGCAGGGTAATGGAAGAGGAAATCAAGGCCAACGCCCACGCCATCAGGCAGGCCGAGCCGCCGAGGCTCTTCATCGTCGGCGGAGCCAAGCCGGACGACTGTATAAAAGCAGTCAGCAACCTCCTTGAGAAAGGCAGGGTGGACCTGGTCCTGACCGGCGGCGTAATCGGCAACCTCTTCCTCGCGGCCGCGGGATACAACGTCGGCAAGGAGACCATGCTCAGGATTGAGGAAGAGGGCAGCGCTGACCACTTCAGCACGGTAAAGCAGCTCTACGCGGACTACGAGGACAAAATCGAGCTGCCGGTTGACCTGGCGTTCGAGAGGGGCGGCAAGCGCGTGGAAATCGACGTAGAGGACCTGCCCGCGGACGGCATTGTGTACGACATCGGCACCAAGACCGCCGAGCACTACGCCAAGCTAATCAAGGGCGCGAAGACAATCAACATCAAGGGCCCGCCCGGCTACTTCGAGAACAAATTGTTCCGCAGGGGAACAGAAATCGTGTTCAAGGCCATCGCGGACTCCAGCGCCTTCTCCCTCATCGGTGGGGGGCACACCCTGGCCGCAATCCAAATGTTTAGCCTGCCCGAGGACCGGTTCGGCCACATCACGATGGGCGGGGGCGCGCTGCTCGCGCATTTGTGCGGTGCGACCCTGCCCGGAGTGGAGTGCCTCAAGAACCCAATTCTTGTAAAATAGCTTTATGGCAGGTAGTTCATGGCCACTGCGCCTGTCTTGGCTATCTCCAGTTCCGCCATTTCGAACACGCCGAAGAAAGCCATTGCCACAATCAAGACCACAATCGCGATGGTTGCCCACGTCATGAAGTGGAACGGGTCGTAGAGTATCTTCTGCACGACCCACATCACGAAAAGCATTCCCACGGTTATCGCTATGAGAATCAGGAAGTGCGCTATCGTGAACGTGAACGCCAGCCCGCCGAGCTCAAACGTGAACATCACTAACTACTACGGATTACTGTTTTTTAAGCCTTGCGGCGGCTTACATTTAAATACCCTTTCTGAGTAGCCACAGGCAATGATTGGGAAATACGATATAACAAGCGTCCGCGCCCGGCAAATCTTCGACTCGCGGGGCAACCCAACCATTGAATGCGACGTATCGTGCGGCAAGGGCTTCGGCCGCGCCTCTGTGCCGTCCGGCGCAAGCACGGGCAAGCACGAGGCCCTGGAGCTCCGGGACAAGGGCAAGGCCTACCACGGCAAGGGCGTCCTGAAGGCAATCGACAACATTCACCAGCTCGTCGCCCCCAAACTCATCGCCAAGGACGTCCGCGACCAGGACGGCATCGACAAGCTCATGATTAACGTCGACGGCTCGGCCAACAAGCGCA
This sequence comes from Candidatus Iainarchaeum sp., assembly GCA_023129115.1. Lineage (GTDB taxonomy): Archaea > B1Sed10-29 > B1Sed10-29 > WALL01 > WALL01 > WALL01. The sequence continues at coordinate 21,192 of JAGMCR010000013.1, forward strand.
ATCTCGGCGCCAACGCCACGCTCGCCGTCTCAATCGCGTGCTGCAAGGCCGCCGCGTCCGCCAAGGAAGCCGCGGTGTACGAGCACATAGGGCAAATCTATACCCATTACGAGCCCACGTACCACACTCCCGTCCCCTTCTTCAACATAATCAACGGCGGCAAGCACTCCAACAACAAGCTCGACGTCCAGGAGTTCATGATTGTGCCCAAGGCCAAGACCTTTGGCGAGGCCATGCGCATCGGCTCCGAGACCTACTACGAGCTAAAAAAACTCCTCGAGAAAAAGTTCGGCGTCGTCGGCGTCGGCGACGAGGGCGGCTTCTCCCCGCCCCTCAAGAAAACCAGTGAAGCCATCGACTTCATCATGAAGGCCGCCAAGTCCGCGGGCCACTCCAAAAACGTTTCCATCGCCCTGGACGTCGCCGCCTCGGAGTTCTACAAGTCCAAGAGGTACCGCATTGACGGCAAGCAGCTCCCCCCCACGAAGCTCATGGACTACTACGAAAAGCTCGTCGAAAGTTACCCAATCGTTTCAATCGAGGACCCGTTCCACGAGGACGACTTCAAGTCCTTCGCCGGCCTCACCGAGCGAATCGGGCAAGAAGTCCAAATCGTGGGCGACGACTTGTTCGTCACGAGCACGCAGCGCCTGAAGGAAGGCATCCGCATGTGCGCTGGCAACGCCATGATTCTCAAGGTCAACCAAATCGGCACTTTGACCGAGGCATTCGAGGCCGCGGGCCTCGCGTTCCACTCCAGCTACCAAGTCATGGTCTCGCACCGCTCGGCGGACACCACGGACAGCTTCATCGCCGACCTCGCGGTGGGCATCGAGGCCAAGCAAATCAAGTCCGGCGCCCCGTGCCGCGGGGAGCGCCTCGCGAAGTACAACCAGCTCCTCCGCATTGAGGAGCAGGGCGTGCCGTACGCCGAGTGGTTTTGAGAAGCGAGTTTCTTGAGTAGTGACTCATTTTAGTAACGCGCTATTTCCCCCGCAGGGCTGTTTTCCTCTTCCCGGGCCCTGCGTTAAAATCACTGAGAACTAGTAGCATACTTCTTCAAGTACCACTCAGGTTTCCTAGGCCCAGCCGGGGGTAGTGCCCCTTGCCATAAACCGTCTTCTTCGGGGCTCTATCTACTCACTCATTTCAGCCAATATCTTCTCAAGGCGCTTCCTAATTTTTGGATCAAGTTCCGCGGCTTTTCTGAACTCTTCTGTTGTTTCTTCATATAGCCTAGGTTGTGGTGTGCGAGTGCTCTGCCATAGTCTATTAATGTGTTGTTTGGGTCTATTTCCAGTGCTTTTTCGTAGTGGTGTAATGCTTTTTCGTAGTGGTGTAATGCTTTTTTGTGGCGGTGAAATGCTTCTTCATATTGTCCTAGGTAGTAGTGTACGAATGCTTTGTTGGTGTGTGCTTCTGCGTTGTTTGGGTTTATTTTCAGAGCTGATTCGTGTGCTCGAAGTGCCGGTTCATAAGCCCTTTTTTCACGTAGATTGACACCATGACTAGTCCACATTAGCGAAGCAAATTCTGTTTCAGATTGTTCTTCTCCTTTGTGTTTAGTTTTGGTTAAGCCTAGGGCTGGATCGAGTTGTATGCCTTCAGCAGTAATATAACAATGCCCCACATCTGATGCTTCCACACGCTCTTTTTTTTGTTTTGTTAGTTGTATTAAATCCTTGTTTTCACCCTTGACTCTGAAGTATTTTGTTTTGACCCCGCTTTTTTTCAGCATTTGTGCGAGTACTGCAGGTAATGCCACGCAATCTGCTACTTCTCCTAGTCGAAAACGAGGGATAGTTTTGACTGTGGGTTCATCAAGCTTACTTCCAAATTTGCTTAATTTTTCAAAAAAAGCATCAAATCTCAACTCTTCATTTCGTTCGTGCACCCATTCACTCAGTTTAATGGCAAGTTTTTTCTTTGATAATTTCTTGTTTCGTTTTATCCAGTCACCGGGTTGTTCCAACTTTTTTGGTGGCCGTGTTTTGAACAAATCAGGCGTGGCTTTAATGAATTCGTTCAATAACTTGTTAACAGAAGCAGGGGCAAAGGTTCGCTTAACCAGTTCTTTTTTGGTTAATCCTTTTGGTGGCTTTTTCTTGGGCATCTAAAATAATTATTGTTTTTGAGACTTTTTAAACACACAGTTTGTTACGGGGTTTTTTGGCCAGAGCCCCCTGCCGCGGCGAGCGCCTCGCCAAGTACAACCAGCTCCTCCGCATCGAGGAGCAGGGCGTGCCGTACGCCGAGTGGTTTTAGGACCGCTGAAAACCAAGGCGCCACGGCTTAGGCGGGGGCCCTGCGTAATACTCGTTTTGTGGTGGGTACCCACCACCCTTTTTATATTAGTATATACTTAATGTATATACAACACGTATCAACACTGGTGAACCAATGATTAAGTACCACGGCAAATGGTTGGTAATAAAGCGGCATCCAGCAAATGAAATGAACAAGCTGGGGCTTGACCCAGAAGACATTGTTAAGTTCCTTGAGAAAGGAAGGCAATTCGAACACAGAGAAAAAGGCAAGGTGGAGAAGTGGTGTCCACGGGGCGATAAGATATACAATGTCGTGATAGCCGAGTATCAAGATACTCTGGTACTAATTCACGTCGGAAGGTTCAAGAAAACAAAAAAACACATGGCAAGATTGAGGTGAATTCATGAAAAAGAAAGCGGTCTCGCACTCATGCACGGAGTGTGGAGGCAAAATGGCGTATGTAGAAGACATAAAATTTAGGGGCTATCTACTTGAAGGCCTCCGTTGTAAAAAGTGTGGTGAAGAAGAGATGGATCTAGAGCAAGTAGGTGGGATAGTCAGACTGGAACGTATGAAAAAGAAAGAAACACTAATGGCAAAAGCCTACAAATCAGGAAACAGCATGTCTCTTAGAATCCCCATGGCTCTAGCAAAGGCATTTGGAATAGAGCCAGGTGAAGAGCTCCCCATAACTACCAAGGGCCACACCATAGAAATATTGGCTTAGAGGTGTAGTGCCTATGGCTTTGTTCGTAGGCACTACAGGGTTATTTAGAGACTGCGCCGCGTTCTCCTCTCCCACGGCCCGCGTCAATTTACTGCCCTTAGTTTTATCACTACAAAATAGGTAGATATATAAATATGTAGTGATAAAACCTGTTTGTGACATACGTAGTAAAGAAAAAGATACACGGGAAGTATTACCACTACGTTGGGCGCTCTTTCCGGGTGGGCAACAGAGTCATTTCTGTCCAACGGATAATCCCGACACCGAGGGAACCCAAAGAAAAGATAGTGGCCCGGTATGAGGCAGAGCTGGAAGAAATGGAAAAGAAGTTTTGGAGGCATCGGGCCATGAAGAAATTTAAGGCCAATCACATTTTCACTGGAGAAGAACTGGTCAAGATAGAGGACATGAAAGTAGAGTACGCGCGGCTGCTGCGGGAGATGGCCAAAGAAGACAGGAAACAATTGTTTGACCGCTTCACTGCCAACTTCACGTATGAGTCAGATGCCATTGAGGGGAGCACCCTCACCCTGAAGGACGTTGAGATAGTGATGTTCGAGAACAGGGTCCCGAAAGGCGCGGACTTGAGGGAGGTATACGAGACCCGGAACTCGCGCAGAGTCATGGAACTGATACTCAACAAGAAGTTCAACGTGAGCGAAAAGAGCATCAAGAAGATGCATAAGATGCTGATGAAGGACATAGACGCGCGAGGCGGATACAAGCGGTTCCCGAACGCCATACCTGGAGCCAGATTCAAGACCACTCCCCCGGAAAGAGTGGCTGGAGAAATGAAGGGGCTCATGGAATGGCACGCGAAAAACAAGGAAAAAATGAGCCCGGTGATGCTTGCCACACACTTGCACGGAAAGTTCGAAAAAATCCATCCCTTCGCGGACGGCAACGGGCGGGTCGGCCGGTGGCTCACCACAGTCATCCTAGTCAACGAGGACTACCCACCACTCATCATCAGGAAAACACAGAAGGGCTCTTACCGGGCAGCGCTAAGCGCTTTTGACTATAAACACGCGGACAAGCTAGAGAGGTTCTTTCTGGACAAGTACAAGAAGACGTACAGGTCGTTCTTCAAAGAGTACCACAAGTATTTATAACTACGAAATACTAAGAATAACTATATTGTAGTGATAAACTATTGGTGGGCTGTTTGATAAAGATTTGCCTTTCCGCGGGCACTTCCATTGCAAAAACCACTATGAAAAGGCCCCCCACACCTATTTTGCTAAAACCATTAAATATACAGTGTTCTTCTTGTTTGCTGAGGTAATCCCAGTGACTTTTGGCTTGATTGTTCTTGATGGTTGGGGCCATTCCAAGAAGAAAGAGAAAAACGCGGTGCTTGCTGCAAAGACACCTAATTTTGACAGGCTGTGGGATGGATACCCCCACACGCTTTTGAAGGCGCACGGTGAGGCAGTTGGCCTGCCAAAAGGGTTCCAGGGCGGCTCGGAGGTCGGGCACCTGCATCTCGGCGCCGGGAGGCTAATCCCGCAGAAAATGGTCGAAATCGATGGCTATATAACAGATGGGAGCTTTTTCAGGAACCGCCATCTGGTAAGTGCATGCAAGCGGAAAAGGGTGCACTTCATTGGGCTGCTTTCCGACCAGGGCGTGCATTCCCACATACGGCACCTGAAAGCATTGCTGAAGATGAGGCCGGACGCGTTTGTCCACGCGTTTCTTGACGGCAGGGACACTCCACCAAAAAGCGCTCTGAAATACGTCCGCCAGTTTAGGAATATCGCAACCGTTTCGGGAAGGTATTATGCAATGGACCGGGACGGGCGGTGGAAGAGGATACAAAAAGCATTTGATTGCATGACAAAAGGGAAGGGCAGGGAAGCAAAAACCGCAGAGCAGGCAGTGCTGGACGCATACAAACGGGGTGAGACCGATGAGTTTGTGTCCCCTACTTTGGTGAACCCGGATGGGGTCATCCGGGAGGGGGACGCGGTCGTTTTTTTCAATTTCCGTGCTGACAGGGCAAGGCAACTCACAAAAAAGTTCCTTGAGGAGACAAAGACCTACTTCGTGTCGATGTCTGAGTATGATAAGGCTCTGGAGGAGCGGATTGCATTCAAGCCCCATTATGTCGAGGACTCGCTGGGAGAAGTGCTTAGCATGGCCGGCAAGACCCAGCTGAGAATAGCGGAGACTGAGAAGTATGCACACGTCACGTTTTTTTTCTCTGGAGAAAGGGAAAAACCTTTCAAAGGCGAGGACAGGGTTCTTGTCCGCTCTCCCAGGGTTGCGACCTATGACCTGAAACCCGAAATGAGCGCCTATGAAGTCACGGACAAACTTGTAAAAGCGGCAAAGAAGTACGACTTTGTGATAATCAATTATGCGAATGGCGACATGGTTGGGCATACCGGGATTTTCAGGGCGGCAGTCAAAGCAGTAGAATCAGTTGATAAGTGCGTTGGGAAAATCATACCCCTGTTTGATGAGTGCATCATACTTGCAGACCACGGAAACTGCGAGGCCATGACGGGCAAAACAAAAACATCACACACCCTTAACCCAGTTCCCTGCATACTGGTCACCGAAAGAAAAATTAAGCTCAAGAAGGGCTCACTTTACAACATAGCCCCCACAATTCTTGAGCTGATGGGCATCAAAAAGCCGGGGAAAATGGCGGATAGCCTCGTTGTGCACTAAGCTTAAATACTTGGTTTTTGTTAGTTCGCTTAATGAAATGTCTTTTTATAGTGGCGTCTGGCGCGGGCGACCGCCCCATCAAGCGGCTGGGCAACAAGACGCCCTACCAATTGGCGCACACCCCCAACCTTGACCACTTGTCGGAAATCGGTGAGGACGGGCTCATGGACCCGATTGCGCCAGGCATCTGGCCGGGCAGCGACACCAGCCACCTGCAATTATTTGGCTACGACCCACACGAGTACTACTTCGGCCGGGGCCCAATCGAGGCACTTGGCGCGGGAATGGAACTGCAGGAGGGCGACATTGCGTTCCGCTGCAACTTCGCCACTGTCAAGGACGGCGTTATCGTGGACCGCCGCGCGGGGCGAATCAAGGAAGGAACTGCCGAGCTCGCGCGGGCGCTGAACGAAATCGCCATCACAACTGTTCCCGGCGTCCAACTCATCTTCAAGGAGTCGACCGAGCACCGCGCCGTCTTGGTCCTCCGCGGCACGAGCCTGTCCCCCCAAATAATCGACAACGACCCGCACGACGACGGCCTCCCCCCCACGAAAATCACTGCGCTGGAGCACACGGACGCAGCCATCCGCACGGCCAAGGCCTTGAGCGAGTTCATCGACAAGGCCCACAAAATCCTGCGCAGCCATCCCCTCAACCGCGAGCGCGAGCTGCCGGCGAACTACATTCTTTGCCGCGGCGCGGGCGTCCTGAAGCGCCCGCCCACGTTCGAAGAAAAGTACGGGTTCAAGGGCGCCGTAGTCGCCGCGTCGGGAATGATTATTGGCGTCGGGCGCCTCCTCGGCATGGACGTCATAATCCCGCCGGGCGCCACGGGCGGCTACGACACCGACTTGACCGCGAAGGCAGACGCCGCGCTCGAGGCGCTCAAAACCCACGACTACGTCTTCCTCCACATCAAGTGCACTGACCTCGCGGGCCACGACGGCGACCCCGAGAAAAAAATCGAGCTCATCGAAAAAGTTGATGAAATGGTCGGCTACATAACCCGTAACATTGACCTCGAGAACACGATTATTGCTTTCACGAGCGACCACTCGACGCCGTGCTCGGTCCGCAACCACTCGGCCGACCCCGTGCCCCTCGTAATCGCCGGGGGGGACGTGCGCTTCGACTACGTGAAGCACTTCGACGAGCTGAGCGCGACGCAGGGCGCGCTCTTCAAGATTTCCGGCAAGGACTTGTTCCCCATCCTCCTGGACTTCATGGGGCGGGCAAAGAAATACGGTGCCTAGAATGACAAACTACAAGGGCCACTTCATTGGCGGGATGCTGGTCTGGCTGCTCTCGCTCGGGCTGTTCTGGCACCAGTACTCGTCCCTCCCGCTGCAGCAGCTCCTCCCGTTTGCGCTGACGACTTTCTTCATCTGCTTCCTTGGCTCGCTGCTGCCGGACACTGACACCCCCAAGTCAAAAATCGGCGGCCTCCTGCAGCTCACAGTGATTGTGACAGCGCTTTTGTTCGGCTTCACGCGGTTCTTCCGCGACTTCAGCAACCCTGTCGCCAGCGCAATCAACACGGCAATCGTGGGGATAGCGGTCTTCATGGTTTTCGTGCTGGCCCGCCCGCGACACCGCGGCGCGACGCACACGCTCCGCGCCAATCTGATTTACGGCCTCGTCGTGTTCTTATTTTTCTTTTTGTCGGCGGGCCTTTACGACGCGGCGTTTTTTGGCGTGCTTGCGTTCCTTAGCTATTTTTCGCATCTCGTGCTTGACCGCCAGGTCACGTTCTGACTGCTTTATGCGCGCGGTGAGCTGCCTCATCACGAGCGGCGCGGTAAGCGTGGTAACAATCGAGAGGGCGACGAGCGCGGTTATCGTGGCGTTGTCCAGCAGCCCGAAGCCGAGCGCGGCGAACGCCGCGGCCAGCGTCGTGGAGAGCTGCGGCGTGGTCGCGAACCCCATCAGCAGGCTCTCGGTTTTACTGAAGTTCGTTAGCCTGCCAGCGACGTATCCGCTCACGACCTTCGAGACAATGAGCCCGAACACCACCAGCCCGACGAACAAGTAGCTCTCGGCCGACACCAGCACGCTCAAGTCCAGCTTGGTGCCAATCAAAATGAAGAAAGTCGGGATAAACAGTCCGTACGACAGCGTGCGTATTTTGACCATCAATCGCTCGTGGCGCACTGTTTCAGCAAGCAGCAGCCCAATGATGAACCCCGCGACAATGGAGTGCACGCCCAATGCCTCGAAATAAATCGCAGTGCCAACGAGTATCATGAAGAAGAACAGCAGGTCGCGCTCGAACTGGTCGCGCTCGCCAATCAGCTTGTGGTATGTTTTGCTTATTGTCGGCAGCGCGAGCTTCATCACTACTACGGACAGCAGCAGTATCACGTAGTACGCGATTATCGGCAGCTGCGTCTTGGGCATCATTGTCTGAAGCGCCATCGACAAGAGCAGCAGCGACCCGAGGTCCTCAAAGATTGCGGCGGTCAGTATGTTCTGCCCCAGCTCTTTCTTTATCAGCCCGCTTTTCTCGAGCTGCGGGATAATGACTGCCACGGACGAAGAAATAAACACGATTCCGAGCACGAGCGCGCTCATTATGCCGTACCCGAACACCGTCGCGATGCAGAACCCCGTGAGGAACGGCAGTATCGAGTTCAGCGTTATCAGGAGGAACGCGTTCCGCGTCAAGTACTTCTTGTGCTTGACGTTTACTTCCAGCCCAGCCATGAACATGAGGAAGATGACCCCAATTGCGGCGATGGCCTCAATCGTGGGGTCCGGGGTGAATATGTTGAGGGCGTACGGCCCAATCACTATTCCGGAAAGGATTAGTGCGGTGACGTACGGGATTTGGATTCTGCTGAGTAGCCCAGAGAACACGACGCCGGCCGTAATCACGATGAGGAAGTTTATGAAGTCGGTCATCTCTTCAACCCCACTTTGTAGCCCCATCCTTTTACATGCACATTCTTCCCTGCCTTGAGTGCGTTAGAGTCTTTCCGCAGTACGGTGAAATACCTCTCTTTTTTCTTGAGGGATTCCTCGTGCACGAACCCTTGTTCCTCAAAGCTCTTGATGAGGTCCTTTATGGGCGTCTCTTTTGGGTCCCCGTGGTGCGTGAAGACGAATTTCCCGCCTTCCCTGAGCGCCTTTTTCAGTTCCCACACAAGCGAAACGTTTGCGGTTACCGCCGAGAGCCAGCCAATGGAGTCAATCATCAACGCCTTGTCGAACTCTTGTTTCCTGACTTCTTTCGGGAATGGCAGGCTTTCTTGGAGTATCTGAAAAATATTGTTCACCTTGCCTTGCTTGAACTTGCCCTTGTACAAGTCCAGGTCGGCCTGAATGAACTCAACGTTCTTCATGTCCTTGTTGTGCTCTTTCGCTATCTTCAGCGGCTCTTCGTGCTTGTCGACGCCAACTACTCTCCCTTTTTCACCCACAATCTTCCCGACTTCTTTCGTGAGTATCCCTGTGCCGCTGCACAAGTCAAGGATTTTCTCGCCTTTTTCGATTGGGATTTCTTTCCACGCGTCCTTGAATTCTTCCAGCGCGAAATTCTTCCGGAAGAATGCCTCGACAGGCGCCATGGAACCATAAATGACTGCCCCCGGCTCTTCGAACCTGTGCTCTTGGAAAGTCCTTACAAACTCTTCCACAACGCCCTGGAACTTCTTGTCTTTGATGAGCTCTTCTGTAACGTTATTGTATGTGTTCAGTCTGTACTGGTCAAGCAATACATACGTGGGGATGTTGACCTTCAATTCCTTGTCGCCAAACTTTATCTCCACAAGATTTTTCTCGTCGTTCAGCTCGCCGCTGTCCAGCAGTGAATCAGCGTAGTCCATTAGCTCAAAGCTCCCCACGTCCTCCAGGCCCTTGCGTATCTTCACGAGCTTTATCGGCCTTTTCATCCTACGGCACCAGCCTGGTTTTGTCCCTCGGGAAAAGCACTGCCTCGCGCACGTTCGCCAGCCCCAGCAATTTCTGCACTAACCTGTCGACTCCAAGCCCAACGCCGCCGTGTGGCGGCATGCCGTACTTGAACGCGCTTAGGTAAAACCTAAAATCCTTGGGCTTTAATTTCAGCTTTTTCATCCGCGCCTCGAGCTCGCCGTGCCTGTGCTCCCTCTGCCCGCCGCTCGCCAATTCCAGCCCCAAATACCCCAAATCAAACGATTGCGAGAACTCGCCGTCTTCCATGATGTAAAACGGCTTTTCGGCGTGAGGGAACCCAGTGATGAAGTAAAACTCTTCGCCCACCAATTCGCCAAGCAATTTTTCTGCCTCGCTGTCCAGGTCGTTCCCAATTTCCTTGCCCTCCTTGGCCAGCATGTCCTTGGCCTCGGTGAACGTTATCCTCTTGAACGGCGTCTTTGGCACCACAACGTCCTTGCCAAGCAACTCCAATTCTTCCGCCGCCTCTTTCTTGGTGTGCTTGATTGCGGCCGCAACCATTTCTTCGGTGGCGCGCATCACGTCTTCCTGTGACTCAATGAACGCCATCTCGAAGTCCAGCGAAATGAACTCGCTCACGTGCTTGGTGGTCGCGCTTGGTTCCGCGCGAAACGCCGGCGCAATCTCATAGACCTTGTCCAGCCCCGTCGCCATCAAGGCCTGCTTGAACAATTGCGGGCTCTGCGTCAAGAAAGCTTTCTTGCCGAAGTAGTCGATTGGGAACAGTGTCGCGCCGCCCTCGGCGCCGGCCTCCACTATTTTTGGGGTGTGCACTTCGACGAACCCCTCGCCCTCGAGGTATTCCCTTATGCCCGTGAGCAGCGAGTCGCGCACCGTGAACACTGCCGTCACGGCGGGCTGCCTGAGGTCCATGAACCGCGAGTCCAGCCGTGTCTCTAATTCGCTCGTGATTTTTCCCGAGACGTCCATGGGGAGCGGCACTTCTGCCTTGGACAGTACCTCAATCGTGTCCGGTATGATTTCCCTGCCGCCGGGCGCGTCCTTGTTTTGCTTGAGCTCGCCCTTGACTGCAATCACGCTTTCCTTGGTGAGCTGCGCGGCCTCGTCGTAGATGACGCCGACTTTGGACTTTGGCATGGTCACTTGCACAGTGCCGTACCTGTCCCTTAATACAATAAACCCGATTTTCCCGAGCATCCGCAGCTGGTCGACCCAGCCCGCGACAGTAACCCCCCTGCCTTCCTGGCCCTCGAGCTCGTTGGTGTAGTGCGTACGCTTCATGAAAGAGACTAAAACAAAGAGGGTTTTTATGGGTTTCTACTTGACCTCGAGCACGACTGCCTTGTCCATGATGGTGTTCGCGGCCTTTTGGAGGGTCTCGAGGTTGGTGATGAGCTTGTACTTGTCCTCGCGCGAGATAATGGCCTTGGTCTCCTCGCCACCGGGCTTGTAAACGATGTTTATTCCCTGTATCCTCGCCGGCGCCACGAGGTCCCTCAGCGCGGTCTTGTCGTCCAGCGTGCTCACAACCCGGACCTTGCGGTTGAATTCCTTGCTGAGCAAGCGAATCACGCGCCCGCCCTTCCCCACGAGCGGCCCGACCTTGCCCTTCGTCGTAATCACCAGCAGCCCGTTGATGTCAAAAATCCTTTCGAAAGAAGCGCCGCGCACCAGGTCCCTCTGCTCAAGCTTCTGCAGCAGGCGCGCTAGCTGTATGTCGAGTTCGCCTATTTCCCCGTTACGCTGTTTCTCGGCGCACCCGTCACAAAGAATTCCACTCTTGACGCACTCCTCGCATAATGGGCCCTTCATAGGGGGCTGCCCCCTTTACCTGCTGAGGGTGATTTCAATCGCCGAAACCCTGTTCGACTCGCCGCCGTCCGACGACAGCTCTTCCGTGCTGATGGATATGTCTTTGACCTTGGTGTCGGCCAGGAACCGGTGCCTCACGATTTCCGTCACGTCCACCGCGCGGCTAATCGCTTTCCCACGGGCTTTTACGGTCACTTCCTTCACGCCCGTGTTGAACTGCGTGACCACCGCAAGGACGTAGCTCATGACGCCCTTCTTGCCGATGAAGACCTGGTTCTCAGCGCTATCCGCCATCTGACACCCTCACCTACTATTGTAAACGCTCTGCTATAAAAAATTTACATCCAGCGCAATGCTTAAAAGCCCCGCACCCGTCTTTAGGGGCATGGACTTCGCCGCCGTGGCAGAAACCCTTTCCACTCTCGAAGAGACGCCGTCCCGCCTCGAAATGACCGAGATAGTGGCGTCCCTCCTCAAAAGCAGTGGCAGGGACCTCCGCACAGTAGTCCTCTTCATCCGGGGCCGCGTCTTCCCGCCGTGGGACCCCCGCGAAATTGGCGTCGCCCAAAAGTCCATGATAAAGTGCGTCTCCACAGCCACCGGCACCCCAGCAAAAAAAGTCGAGGAAACAATCGCGGCGCTCGGCGACACCGGCCTCGCCGCCGAAGCACTCTTCACGAAAAAGCCGCAGACCACGCTCACCAAGAAAAAAATGTCCCTCGCCGAAATACATTCCTCGCTCGAAAAAATGGCTTCGTGGGAGGGCAAGGGCACCCAGGAAAAAAAGGGCAGGCACGTCATCGAGCTCCTCAACTCCGTTTCCCCGAACGAAGTAAAGTACCTTGTCCGCCTCGTGCTCGGCGAAATGCGCGTCGGCGTCGGCGAAGGAATCATGCGCGACGCCATTGCCAAGGCGTTCGGCGTCCCTGCCGCAGAAGCAGAGCGCGCGTTTTCACTAATCAACGACTACTCCGAGGTCGCCGAAATCGCGCGCACCAAGGGCGAGGCCGGGCTAAAGAAAATCGGCATTTTATTGTTCCGCCCGCTGCGGCCAATGCTCGCACAAACAGTGCACTCTGTCCAGGAGGCATTGGACAACGGTTGCAGGGCTTGGGAATATAAATACGATGGAATGAGAATACAGGCCCACATCAAAAACGGCGAGGTCCGCGTCTTCACGCGCCGCCTCGACGACGTCACCCACCAGTTCCCGGACGTCGCCGAAGCCATCAAAAACACCGTAACCGCCAAGGAGGCAATCATCGAGGGCGAGACAGTCGCCGTCGACGAGTCCGAGCGCCCGCGCCCGTTCCAGTTCCTGTCGCGCCGCATCAAGCGCAAGTACAAAATCGACGAAATGGTGCGCGACATTCCCGTCATTACCTACTTGTTCGACTGCATGTACCTCGACGGCAAGAACCTCACCACCCAAAAAATGAAGGGGCGCCGCGCGGCGCTCAACAAAATTGTCACAGAAGGCAACCACGTGAAGTTCTCGAGGACGCTCATCACAAACTCTGCCGACAAGGCCGAGTCCTTCTACAAAGAATCACTAAAACTCGGCCACGAGGGGGTGATGGCCAAGAACCTGGGCGCCGCGTACAAGCCGGGCTCGCGGGTCGGGTACATGTACAAATTAAAGCCCGTCACCGAGACCCTTGACTTGGTCATCGTGGCTGCGGAGTGGGGCGAGGGGCGGAGAGCCAACTGGCTCGGCTCTTACCTCCTGGCCTGCCGCGACCCGGACACGAACGAGTTCCTCTCGATTGGCCGAATGGCGACTGGAGCCAAGGACGAGCAGCTCCAGTACCTCACTGACACGCTAAAGCCCACAATCGAGTTCCAGAAGGGCAAGTTCGTCAAGCTGAGGCCCACTCTCGTCGTCGAGGCCGGCTACCAGGAAATCCAGAAGTCGCCCACGTACGAGAGCGGCTACGCGCTGCGCTTCCCCCGCTTAATCACAATCCGCGAGGACCGCGCCCCCGAGGAATGCGACTCGCTGGACCGGGTTGCGTCTTTGCACGAGCGGTTCACTGCGAAGAAATAGCTATGCCGTAATGGGGATGGGTATCGAGTCCTGGAGCGGTTCTTTGTAAATGGACAACAGCTTGAAGCCCACGACCAGGTTGTCCCCTTTTATGTTGTACTTTAGCTCTGCCGCTTTTATTCCTTCCAATGCTTTTTCTGTTTGTGCGGTTGTCAAGTCTACCCCAATCACTTCAGAAGCGTCAAATATTTCCAGCCCACTCACTCTGTCTTTGTCGTCCATATCCACGACGAATATATCATCGGCCGAAACCAAGGAGTACTGTGATTTTCTCCCCTTCACGTTTAGCAGTAGTATGTCTTCGTCCTTGTTGTATACCCATTCCGCTTTCATTTCTTCTTCGCCTCCGGTATCCGCCTTTTGTTGAACCGTGACTTCCGCTTCTTCTTCCGCAACCAATTATACGAGATGACTATTAAATGGTTATCCCTGAATCTCACAACCACTCTTAAATCGTAAGTCCTGCTGCCATGGAACACAAGTAGCGTTCGTCCTTTTCTGGCTTTCTCCGCTTTTTTTAGCCCAGTGAGCCGGTTCTCAAAAAAGTCCAAAACTTTTTCCTTGGGTGGCCGCCCCTGCCTTTCCTCGATTTCGGTGACGTGTGGGGTGAACACTATAACGGATTGGCGTATCCTCTCCCGTGTTTCCTTGATGTCAAGGGGCTCTTTTTTCAGGGCATCAATTCTCATCCCACTCTTTAGTATGTCCGCTCAGTATAAAAACCGCTTCTGCTACGGCCTGCCGAGAAAAAAGAGTTGGGTGGGCCACGCTTCCCCCGCTTAATCACAATCCGCGAGGACCGCGCGCCCGAGGAGTGCGACTCGCTGGACCGGGTTGCCGCTCTGCACGAGCGGTTCACCGCGAAGAAGTAGGTGTTCTTGTCACTTCTTTCATCATGAAGGCGTCTATCGGGGCGTCGTGCGCGTAGTAGTCCCGCATTTCCCTCAGCTCTTTGTCCCTGATGTGGGGGTGCTTTGCCAGGTAATTGAAGAAGGTCAGGTACTCGTTTTCCGGGGTCACGTGCTTTATCCTGTTCCTGAACATTATGGTTAGGGCGTCCTGGAGAGCGTGTGCCGTTGGGTTTTTGGTCGCGAACTTAATCGCTGATTCTTTGTCCAGTATCCGTGTTTTCGTTTCTTTGGAGGCGGTTTTGACTTCTACTTTCAGTGATTTTTCTTCCATTTTCTGGTAATCCGAGTTAGGCACTACGTTGATGTAGAAGTCAAGCTTCCTGGCCTTCAATAGGCGAAAAGTAACCCGCTTGGCTTTCAGCTTTTTCTCAATCTTTTTGATGTTGTCTTCGACAGTCACGAGCTCCACGTTTTTGCCCATGCGGTACTCTGCATAGACAATGGTTGTTATAGGCCTGTTGACCAGGGCCAGGCCTTTTATTTCGTCCAATAGCTCAATCATGGCATTTGCTATTTCCGGCAGCTCCGCGCGTTCCAATGGCTTCCTGCCCGCTTTCTCTTTTTTGCGGATAACTGCTATTTGCCTATCCGTTAGTGCTTTCCTGGCTTCTTTGGTTATCTCGGTGTTTGGTGTCACAACAACGGTTTTCAATCTCTTAAACCGCTCAAGTTTTTTGGTTGCCCCGATGCCCACGTAATTGTTAAATTTGACACTAGTGATATTGTTAGGGAGTCCTACCAGGTCGTCACTGTTTCGTATGTAGTCCATGCCAAGCCTCATCAATCATGATGTATCACTATGCTCACTAGTATCACGATAGTCACTATTATGCAAATTTGCATATTTATGTATTTTTATAGAAATCCAATTTTATTTGGGTTAGGCACTATATTTTTATAGTTGGGTGCCAGGAGTACACCCATGGCCTACACACGCAAAAAGACGATCAAGGGCCACGAATACGCTTACATGGTCAAGAGCGTGAGGACCCCCAAAGGGCCGAGGCAGAAGGTAGTGGAGTACTTGGGCGCTGCCCAGAGCGGCGTGCTCGGGGCGGGTCGCCTGGGCGGGGTGAGGTTTGGCACTGGTTTTTCTGTGCCGGCTGATGAGGTCAGGGCGTTGGCCAGGGAGCAGGGTGCGTCCCTTGGGATGGCTGAAAAGGACTTCATGCTATCTGTTTTCTTGAAGTACTTGTACCTCGTTCCTGGCTCTGAAGTGCTGGTCTTCAAGGGCGGCACTGCCCTGTCAAAGGTTTACGTCAAGGGCTACCGATTGAGCGAGGACTTGGACTTCACTGCCATGATAAAGGACAAGAAAGCCGTCAGGGAACTCCTCCGCAGGGCCGCACGCGAGCTGGGGTTTGTCATCAAGCGCGAGAACATGACCTCGCGGAGTTACACGATACGCTTGGGTTTTGTGGGCATGCTGATGACGCCGAACAGCATCCACATTGACGTTGACTTCACGCGCACGCCAGTGCTGAAGCCCAAGCACGTAAAAAAGAAGCTGCCGTACAAGGGGCTTGGGTATGCCACGATGGTTGTGTACGACCTGCGCGAGTTGTTTGCCGAAAAGGTTATGGCCTTATCGCATCGTAAGAAGCCAAGGGACTTCTACGATATTTGGTACCTGTTCAAACACAAGCGCTTCAACCGCTCCGAGATAGCCAAAATCGTCAAGGCGAAGGGCCGAGAGTTTCCGCCCGGGCTTGATGTGCCAGGCATTTTCTCGGGGACTGACGCGGCCAGGCGGCAGTGGAAGAACAGGCTCGTGGAACTCATGCACGATGTGCCGGACTTTGACGTGGTCTTGGCAGAGCTGCGGCCCAAGCTAGAAGCCCTCGAGAAAGCCAAATAACTGCTTGTCCTCGATGTTCTTGATTACCTTCCACTTCTTGTCTATGCCCCCCCTTCTTTCGGCAAAGGTGGAGAGGGGGACAGCTGTTGTGTCACGCTTTATGGCTTCGTGGAGGGGCTTCGTGGGCCTGACCCCCAGCTTGTCCATTACGTAGCCCAGGCGCTTTACCAGTGTCTTGTTGCGCATTTTGAGCGCGTATTCACAGAGCTTCTTGGCGTTGATTTCGCGCCTGGCGAAGTAGAGGGCCTTGGCGCACTCGGCGACGCCCAGGGAGTACTGTGGCTTGTCAAAGCAGTCCACAACAGTTTTTTCTTTCGACGCCATGTTGATGGCCGGGCCGCCCTTGAGCTCTACCTCTTCCCAACCAAAAAACTTGTGCTTGGACAGCGTGACGAACTTGTAGTCCACTCCATGGAACCGTGTTATGTCCTTTTTTTGTTTAGTGGTTGCTACGTAAACCGAAATAGGTATTTGCTCGGTGAATCCCCAGAAGTTCATGGCGCTCACATAGGACACGTAGTAAGGTGAGACCAAGTTAGGCACTATGAGCCACTGGTGCTCCCACCAACCTTCTTCACCCGCCTTTGTGGGTATGAGCACGTACTTGTCCCGTTCTAGCCTATCGAACCACCCCCCCTTTGTGAGGCGGTGCATCAAGTCCCTTGCCACGCGCTTCTTGCCACCCACTATTTTTCGCACGTCAGCCATGCTAACGACTGCCTTGCCCTCACGCTCTAGGCGCGACACTAGCCTAAAGCCCTTTTTGCCCAATGTCTTGCCTTTATTTTTTCTCATTATAATCGCCTATTACGCGATTATCTATATAACAAAACAAGTATAAATACCTTGCTGTGGCACAGCCTAAAAGTAGCCCACACCCAAAAAAAGTGTTGACGCAGGGTTGGTGGGGGGCTATCCCATCAGTTAGGCACTACATTTTATTGGAATGCCCTCGGTATAAAAAGCGTCCACTCTACGGCTTGCCGAGAAAAAAATAATTAGCCTGGGCTACACTGCTTTGGTAGCCCAGTTGATTATGTTCCTGAACAGGTCTTCCTGGTTCAGTTCAATCGGGTTGTACGCGAGGTAGACAATGCGGCCGCCCGTGGCCCCGGCGTCGTACGCGATGAATCCCGCGGTGCTCTGGCCCTTGCCGCTCCCGTCCGTCCACTCAATCCAAGCGACTTTGTTGCTTGCGTACGGCTCGTTCACCAGCGTCACGCCACTGAAGGACGCGTAGTTTGCAATATTGATTTTGAAGGGTGCAGTTATGCCGGCGCGTGTGAGAATTTGGTGCTTGTACTGCGTCGGCACGAACTGGACATCGCTCATGTCGCTCGGCAGCACAGTCACTGCGCCGATGGTGTTGCAGTTAGTGAAGGACGGGCACGCGGGCTCGAACTTGACTATCTTGGCCATGTCGTCCACGGCCCACCCAAACGTGTACTCGCTTATGGAGCCGTCCGTGTTCATCTGGTTCAGGCCAGCGCCACGCACAATGATTAGCGCGCCGCCCGAGTTGACGTAGTCCGTGATTTCGTTTCTTGCCTCGGTCGTCAGTGCCGTGCTGTCGCCGTAGAGAATCACGAGGTCGTAGTCATTGCTTGTTATCGCGCCCGCACGGATGTGCTGCTGCACGTTGTTGTCAATCACCGGCGTTATCTTGGTCACGCGGCTGCTTATGTCGGTGCCAAAAGTCTTGGCGGCGTCGTAGTCACTGGGGTTTGTGATGATGAGGGTCTGGACGCTCTCGCCCGCACAGAGGAAGCTCAGGAAGGAGGGGCATATCCCCATGAACTGGGTGGCGACCACCACCAGCACCAAGGCGACCAACACTATTGGTATGGCCATCTCGGCGAACTGCTTTTGTCCTCCTCCGCGCGGATAGAACGCCATTTCTTTTTCACCTCACGCACTCTGGTACCCGGTGGCCCCGATGATGTAGGCAATCGTGTTGATGACGATGCCTTCCTCGACGTTCATGTCGATGTTCTCGGTCGTCGGGTTAAAGCTCATCCACACGACGCTTCCGCCTGCCACGTCGCCCATCTCGGCAACGCCGGGGTAGACGTCCCCGGTCTGGCCGGCCTTGACCTCTGCGCCGGACGGGAATCCGCCGATGTAGAGGATGTGCGAAGCCGTCACCGGGATGTTGGCCACGTTGATGCTGCCGTTGCCCGCGGTGAGGGGTGTGGCTGTGTCAACGTTCTTGGCGAGGCCGTTGTCGAACATGCCCTGCCTGATGTACATGGTTGGCGCGTAGACCTGCTCGTAGACCCCGGAGCAGTCGCCCAGCGGGCAGCTGACGGGCATGACGCTCGAGAGCTCTGCCCACCGGCCGTTGGCCTGGGTGCCGCCCGTGCCAATCACGAGCATATTGCCTCCGCCGGCCACCCAGTTCTTGAGGATGACCTGCATTGACGGGGTCAGGTCGGTCGCGGTAAGCATAACGACGTCGTAGCCCTGGCTGTCGAGCCAGTCCGCAGAGCTGATTTTGTTGTACTGCGCGTCCGTCATTACTTCAACGTTCAGCGGGTTACCGAACACTTGCAGTGCCAGGTTCCCAGAGAGGTGCGCCCTCCAGTCGTTGGCCTCGCTGGCAGACTCTCCGATAATCAGCACGTTGACTGCAGAGCCGCCAAAGAGGTCGCCGAGAATTGGAACCCCGCGGACGAGGCTCGGGTTGAGAGCAATTACCCCTATAATAAGTAATAGAATAATCAAGACGGGAATAGCCGCCTCGAATTGTCGCTTGAATCCCTGTTCGTAATACTGTTGTGGCATATGCCGCTCCTCCTGTTGAACACCATTATTCAGCCCCGCCTTTTAAAGCTTTCGCAGCCCCGGCACAGCTGCATAATTAGTTGACATAATCCCTTTTAAGCCTTTGCATAAATTGTCCCTAGTGGGGGACGAACAAAACGCAGTTGGTTACTCGGCCCCTATGGCAAGCAAACTGGACTAGGGGGATGCCAATTGGCACCCCCCTTAGGCCGGCTCGAGTCCCCCACTCAGTAGAGCATGAACTCAATCAAGTTCTTCACGAACACAGCTTAAACTCAGCCCAAACCTGAGCTGGCGAGGTGGACTAAGGCGGCATCAGCAGATGCCGCGAATAGGCCTGCCTCAATACAGCATAAATTCAATCAGGTTCTTCACGAACACTTCGTCTGTCTCTGGCGGGAACGCGTAATAGACGACCACGCCCCTGCCGAAGATGTGGCTCGCGAACTTCGGGTCCTTCACCGTAATCCCCGGCCACGTGTTCGCGTTCCGGTACGCCGGCGTCACGTGCAGCTGCACCACCTCGTGCGAGTTGACGTCGTTCGTCTCCACCAGCACGAACGGGACAGGCAAGTCATTTTTCTTCAAGTCCTTCGCGCGCGTCACCCCTTGCACCAATGGGTGCTTGACGTCCGCTACCTGCATCACCGCCAGTGCCTCGCTCTCCGTCGCCGGGTCGAGCCGCACTTCCTGCGCAGCCTCAATCGCCGCTGCCGCCGAGTTCATTCCCTCGGCAAACCCATCGCCGCACTTGAGCGACATGTCCCTGAGCCCGCGCGCAAGCGCCGCCCATTCGCTGCCCTGCGCAGTGCGGATGAAGTCCACCGCACCGTTCTCGTCCACAAGCGGCGACGAATAAGCAATCAGCGTGTTCAATTCCTCGATGTGCCCGGTCTCCGCCGAAATGGCCTCGGCCACGTTCCCGACCTCATCCTCCTCGCACGAATTGTACTCGTTAGCGTCACTCCGCAGCTTTGCCGCAGCGGCCTCGATGTCGGAGACCCTCGACCCCAGCAGCGAAATGTGGGAGTCATAGTTCGACTTCACGACCGCGTCTTCTTCACTCGCCCTCAGCGACTCAAGCGACGACTTCGCGCCCGCGACTTTCGTGGCAATGCCCTCAATCGCGGTTATCTCCATGCTTGTGGGCACGCCATCAGGGATAACAACGGCCTCAATATCGTCGATGTACCCCTCCATCTTCGTTGCGGCAGAACTCACCGCGCTGGACGACTCGCCCCTCGCGTCCTTCTGCTGCGCCAGCGACTTCAGCGTCGTCACCACGCCGCCCAAATCAGTCTTGGCGCCGCTCTTCTCGTTCTCCAGGCCCGCGAGGCCCGCGTTAACGGCGGCAAGCGCCGCCGTGGGGCTGCACCCGCCCTCGCCGCCGAGCGCGTTGTGGCACACGACAAACCCTGCGTGCGCGCTCGCCAGGCCTTCCATGACAGTGTCAATCCCCGCGTAGTACCTGTCGAACTCTGCCACGGCATAATCGTCCGCCACGAAGCCGACGCCGAGCACGCTCTTGCCGAAGTCAATCCCGCCCTCGGTGCCCTCGGCAGTGATTTTTTCGTACTCGCCCCTTGCCCACGGGTTCGCCGTGGTCCTGAAGCCTTGCTCGTTGTCCCACCTGAAGTAAATGTCCTGGTAGCTCCCGCCCTCGCACGGGTAGCCCTTTGTGCCGCTCACGCCAAGCGTCCCGTCGAACGCGTCCGCGCAGATGCCCTCGATGTGCTCGAGCGCGCCGGCGATTAGCGCTTCCTTTTTGATTGCGAACGCCTCGCTCGCCATGGCGTCGGACGGCGTGCTTACCTCGCTTTCCTTGACGCAGATTTCTTCTTCGTATTCCTGGATGCGCTTGCCGCCCTCGTCGCGCCACTCGGCGGTGTACTCCATGGTCCTGCACGTTTGGTCGCTCGACGAGCCGATTGTCCCGGCGTCTCCGACCCAGACCAGTCTCCCCATGTCCTCGAACAAGTAGTTGTAGAACACCTTGAGCTTTTCCGTCGGTATTTCGCGCGCGTGCTCAACGATAATCAGTGAATAGTCCTGGATATTGCCCTTGGACACTTGGTCGACGCGCAGCTTCTGCACGGGCAGCTGGTACTGCGTCTCAATCATTCGTGCGAGCGTGTCGGGCGAGCCCATTCCCTCGTCGCCCCTGATAATCAGTATGGTCGGCTTCCCGAGCACGGAATAATAAATGTCGCAGTATCCCTGGCCGAGCGACGAGCAACCCACGAGCCCGGTCTTGGTCGCGACAATAAGCAGCGCGAAGACCAGCACTCCAATAGCAATCAAGTGGGGCAGGTTCTTCTGCAGGTCTTGGGACGCCATAGCAAAAGATTAGGGCGGCGAGTATTTATATGTTTATCACGGTGCCCAGCCAGCCAAAAAGCCCAAGCCCAATAACCACTGCCATGCCGATAAACATTCCAGTAGCCATCAAAAGCTGCCTTCCACATCTCATGCCAAAAGAAACAGCGCCCCGGCTTTTAATGCTTTTCCTCAAAGCGTGAACTTCGTGAGGATGTGCTTTTCCTTGGCCTGGACCACTGCCTCTACCTCAATGTATTTCCCCAATCCGGACAATGCAATCCTCGGCCGCAGCAATTGGTCGAGCTGGAACACGCCCGCCGAGTTGTTCATCTTCACCAGAATCTTGACCGGCTTCTTCGTGCCCTTTTTTATACTAACATCATCAATGGCCTGCGCCGATACAGCATGAATGTCTTTCTTCCCCATGTCAAACGGAATCCGGCTCCGCCCCTTGCTCATGTCCGTCGCGTCCGCGACGCGCACGACCCCAGCCTCGACGGTGAACGGCGCCAATTCCTTGCTGTAATGCGGCAGCGCGTGCAGTATCTCGGACTGCATCACGACCTGCTCCTCGACAGAATAGCCGCCCAGTAATTCCGGCAATAGCTGCGGCGCCAGAATGATGCTGAACAATTCGTGGTTGTGCCGGTGCACGGTCATCCCGATGTCGTGCAGCGAGGCCGCCAAAACAACAACGACTTCTGCGTCATCAACCGTCATCTTATGGTTCTTCACAATACTCGGCTTCACGCCCCCTGCGACGAGCAGGCGCAGCATCTGCAGCGCGGCGTTCGCCACAATCTGTATGTGCACGGGCCCGTGGTCGTTGTAGCCAAGCCGGTCAATCGAGTTGACGTTCGAGCACTTCCACATCGCGGCGAGCCGCTTGCTCGCGCGGACTTTCTTGACCACCGACCCCAGTTTTTTGTTCCCCTTCACGGGAATGTTGAACCTCATTTCTTCAGCCTCTTCATCAGCCCAAGCTTGGCACTGGGGTCGAACCCGCTCCGCAGCTTTTTCTTCTGCCACTGCTGCGCCAGCAGGACCACGGTGTGCGGCTCAATGCTCTCCCGCAGCACGATGCCCGGCCCGATGAACGAGTACTCCCCAATCTTTATCCCGGGATAAATGCTGCTGTTGATTCCGGTCTTGCAGTTCGCGCCCACGATGCACCCGAACTTGTTCGCCCCGGTGCCGACCTTCTCGCCGCCGACCTCCATGTACACCTCTTTCTCGTCGAACCGGAAGTTCGCCGTGACACACCCCGAGCCGAACATCGAGTTGTCCATCACGACAGAGTCGCCCACGTAATTGTTGTGGAACCAAACGTTGCAGCCCACGTAGCTCCGCGCGAGCTCGGTCGAAAAGCCGACCACGCTGTTGTCGTCGACGTGGCTCTCGCGCACCAATGCGTTGTTCGCGACGACCGCGTCCCTCCCGATGTACGAGTCAACAATGACCGCGTTCTCGAACACGCTCGCGCCGTCCTCAATAACCGTGTTGCCTTTTATCACCGCGCTGGCCGCGATGCTCGCCTTCTTCGAGACGCGCGGCTCCATCTTCGACAGGAAGTGCCTGCTCACCCCGAGGATGTGGAACGGGTACTTGATTGCGCCCCAGTACCCGGTGTACGGCACAGCAACCACTTCTTTTTCGCCGCACATCTTCGTGAGCGCGACTTCGTACACGTCGTCCCTGCTGCTCGACGCGAACTCCAGGCACTCCACCAGGCCCTCGCCGCTCTTGTACTTGTGGAACACGACGTTCACTAGGTCGCTTGGCTCGTTGCCCTCGCCCGGCTTCTCCATTATCCCCGTTACCCTGCTTCCATCGGTCACGAGGTAGCCGCCAGGGAAATACTTGGTCACCTTCACAGCCAGAATTGCCGCGTCCCCCTTGGCCTTCTTGATGGACTCGTAGGCGCTTTCCTCGAACACGTCGTTCGCGCCGATGATTACGACTTCTCCCCTCAGGAACTTTTTCGCGGACAATACTGCGTCCGCCATTCCCCTAGGCTCTTCCTGGATTGCGTACTCTGCCCTGTCCCCCACCACTTTTTTGATGTCCTCAATATTGAGGGGCGAGCATATGAGCACTGGCTTGCCCTCGGCGTATTTTTCGGCGAGCTCGAGCTGGCGCAGCACAAGCTCCTTGCCGCAGAACCTAAGCAGGCCCTTGTCCTTGGTAATCGGCATCATTCTCTTGCCGATTCCGCCGCACAGGAATATTGCTCTCATTCAATCACCTTTTCCATCGACGCTTTTCCACTGTTCAGGGGTTGAGCAGGCAAGCGAAACCCCTGTAACAGAAAAAGGGTCGCCGCACAGGAATATTGCTCTCATTATCGTCACCTTGTCATGCTTCTGGGGAGTGCCACGAGGACAAGCCGCAAGGGCTTGGGGGGAAAGGAATTGGGGGACGCCAGTTGGCGTCCCCCCAGATGCCGGTTGTGGCACCCCCCCATAGGCCGATGCTACCGCCCCCGCGAAAGGATTGTTTCGCTATCCTGAGTCTCTCGCATTAGTTTTCCGCAAACCATTTATATATAGTTAGTGTATTTACCGCGGGTGCCTTTGCGATGAACCGAACCATCATACTCGTCCTGCTCTTGCTTGCCGCCGCGTTCGCGGCAGAAATAGAGTTCGAGAAAGGCTCATGGCTGCTGGCCACGAACATTTTTGGGTCTGGGCCGGACGAAATCACGCCGGAGCTGAACTATAACGGCGACCTCAGGCTTACGCTGGACTCGACGGCCAAGAGCCGCGCGTTCTTCAAGATGATTACGGTGTTCAACACGCCCACCAACTTGTCCTACGACATCGAGTTCGAGGCGCGCGTGAACGCGCCCGGGATTGACCTGGACTACAGCAAGGACTTTGGCAGCGGCGAGCAGGAGGACAACGACGGGCCGAACCTGTTCGCCTTCGCGTACGGCTTCGAGAACGCAACGCTCGAGGACCCGCCCATCAGCATCACGTCGCTTTCCTTTTACGACCGCAAGAAGTCACTGTGCCACTGGCACATGGAGTGCAACTGGATGGGCGACCCCGACTCTGCCTACGGCTTCTACTGCTCGAGCGAGACGACGGCGTCGGGCTGGGTCTATGACGCCAAGACGTTCGGCACCGCAGTGAAGGTGAACGAGGTCGGCGCCGAGGCGTTCCAGGACAACGACTGGAAAATGATTCGCCTGAACATGGACGCGGGCGAGTGCGGGGGCAAGAACACGACGCTCATGATAATGGGGGTGGACCCGTTCGCGGACTACCCATACACGTGGGAGTTCAAGGACTTCCGCCTCGTGACCACCGAAACGATTGAGATGCCGCTCGACTACATTTATGTCCTGGAGGACGGCGAGTACAGCCGGCTCCCCAAGCCCATCTACTGCGGCGACGGCGCCAAGGAAGGCACTGAAGAGTGCGACGGCGACGACGGCGTCGAGCCCGGGTGGACGTGCACGTCGAGCTGCAAGCTCGAGAGCATCTGCGGCGACAACAAGATTGTCGGCGACGAGGTGTGCGACGGCTCGGCACGCACGCCGGGCTTTTCTTGCTCTTCGGACTGCAAGACGGAGACGCCAATTTGCGGCGACAACCTGATTGTGGCGGACGAGGTGTGCGACGGGACAGAGACCCTTCCCGGGTTCGCGTGCGCGGCGGACTGCAAGAGCATGTCCGCGGTGTGCGGGGACGGCGTCGTGGTCGGGGCCGAGGAGTGCGACGGCGTGAACGGCACTGACGCGCAGCACGGGTGCACGCAGCAGTGCACGCTTTACCGGCTGCTGACCGAGGACGAGCAGGAGGCAGTCGACGCGTTCGTGTCGCTCATCGAGAGCACGGACCCCGGGCTGCCCGCGACCGCTAAGCTGAACATACCAAAGGGGCTTTACACTTCAAGGGACATCAAGGACCAGTTCATACTTGCGGGCAACCCGCTGGACGCCAATGTCTCGTTCTGTGCCGTGGGCGTGACGGCGTGCGAGGCACGGTACATCTTTGTCGAGGACGCGATGGCGACTGCCACGCAATTCGAGCCCGTGGACGTGATGAAGGGCGTGGCCAAGGTGTACGAGACCGACGACAACGGCACCACGCACTACTACATTGGGTTCAAGGGCGGCGTGGGGTGGATGCCGTACATCGAGATGGACACGACGATGTGGATAATCGTGGGCCTGCTCGTGTTCCTGGTGCTCGGCGCGGGCGTTGTCCTGCTGTTGATACTGGGCGGGTTCGCCTATATCTCGAAGCGGGGCGGCTTCCAGTTCCGAAGAATTTTTAAATAAAGCGTGCCATAAGTGAGGAGCGATGAAGGTAAGCCAGGGACCAGCAGTGAGCGGGCCAATGAGCTCCGCCGGCCTAGTGCGCTATTTTGACACCTCGGGCGGCGGCCTCCAGATAACTCCCGAGCTCGTGCTCGGCCTCGCCATGTTCTTCCTCATCACAGAGGCACTGATTTCGTACGTTTTTTAAACTGGCTTTTTAGGCAAAAACCTTTTAAAGCTAGCCACCGTAATTTGTAACTATACAGTGAGTACTATGAAGCGAGGTGTTCTGCTCACTCTTTTGCTGCTTGCAGCGGCTTCGGCCAGCCTGTTCGCTGTCGAGCACTCGCCGGGCCTCGTGGTGGGCGAGGACCAGGGCTACGTAATCACGCTCACCGACGCCAACAACGGCACCCCGGTTGAAGCGGCTTTGGTCGAGGCATACGGCGACGAGGGCGTCATCGCCCAAGGGGCCACCGGCGCCGACGGCAGCGTGCACTTCTTCCTGCACCCCGGGTCCCCGGGCTTCATCGCGTTCCGCGCGACTGCAGACGGCTACAACGAGTACGTCGTGGTGGAAGAAGTCACTGTGCCCGACGAGCCGGCGCCAGCCTACTCCACACCCACTCCAAAGCCGAACGTGGCCACCAACCCAATAACCGGCTTCATCACACTTAACCCCACCGAAAGCTCAATCTTTTACTTCGGGTTCGCCGCGGTAATCGCGTCCCTGTTCGGCGCGACCTACATCTTTTACCTGAACTACATCATGGAAGAAGAAACAGAGGCCGCGTGGGACGTGACGCGCGTCATCGAGTCCGCGGCCGCGTGGCTGAAGGGCGACTAAGACGCCAGCTCGTACTCCCTTCCGGTCAGCTCGCCTTTTGCCTTAATCAATCCCAGCCGCGCCAAGTGGTTCATGTAGTTGCGGTAGCTCCTCTGGCTCGCCGGCTTCTTGTCGGCCTTCACGTATTTCTCCCACAATTCCTTGGTGCCGATTTTCTTGTGCTTTTCCATTAGCTGGTACAGCGCCTGCTCGTGCTCGTTCAGCTTCTTGAGCGCATCACTCCTCCGCAGCATTCCCGTGGAGCCGAACGCTTTCTTGACGTCGTCGCCGGTGATTCTTTCCTGCTCCTTGTCCTCTGCCACGAGCGCCGCGCGCCGCAGCGTCTCAATCGCTATCCGCGCGTCGCCGTTCGAGAGGCGCGCAATCGTCTTCAAGTCGTTTTCCTTTGCCGCCCCGGGGACCAACCCGTACTTCGCGCGCACCTTGACTATCCCAAAGACTTCTTCGTCAGTGTACATCGGGAACTCGATTCCTTCGGCGTTGACCGAGCTCTTTATCCGGGGGTCCATGTCCACCATTGCGTACGCGTCGTTCGACACCAGGACGAGCCCAACGCCGGAGCGGCTCAAGTCGTACAGCAATTCGCTCGTCTCCAGCGAGTCGACTTCGTCGAGGCAAACGACGACCTGCTTCTTCGCCGCCTCTTTCTCCAGCAATTTCAGCAGGTCGGTCGCGGCCTGCCGGTAGTTGACATAGATGTCGAGCTGGCTAAGTATCTCGGTGAGCGCGGCGTGCGTTGTGTTCCTCTTCCAGCAGTTCACGTACGCCGTCCTCGCCCTCGAGGTGTGCCCCTCCAATTCCCGCAACAGCCACTGGACCAGCAGCGTCTTGCCCGTTCCGCACGGGCCGTACAAGAACGCGTTCCTCGGCTTGCGGTTCACCGTCACGGGCCGCAGGCACTCGGCCAATTCCTGCTTCTGGCCGTCGCGGTGCGTCACGCTCTCGGGAATGAAGTACTCCAAGAGCGGCTGCTCGTCCCGAATCAATACAACTTTTTTGTCGAAAATGCTCATAGCTCCACCACGTAATGCCTTTTTTCGCCTTCGCGCACTTTTTCCCACTTGATGCCCTTGATTTTGCTTAGTATCGACTCCAGCCGGAGCGGGTTCACGTCGCCGTATTTCTTGCCGTGGAACATGCCGCTCATTTCACTGACTTCTTTCAGCACGACTTTTTTCATGCCGCTCTCCCTCGCGCCTTTGATGAAGTGCTCCAACACTTTGTAGCCTATTCCTTCGCCCTCGGGGTCAACCAGCAAGTCGGTAATGATGGTTGCCTTCCCATCACGCAATTCAACTTTGTGGCCTACCATCACATGGCCGATGGGGCTCCCCCCCACCCGGATGTGGTAGAAGACAGAGTCAAAGCCAACGCCGCCGTAACTGTCTTTGTACGTATACGGCTTCCCTTCAAGGCTACTGGACCTGCATAGCGCAAGCGTCTTCCCACCGTGCTTTCCAATAGCTTCTTCAGGTGCCTTAGGCATGTCGGAACTTATTCATTGCCGAGAATAAAAGCCTTTCACTTCTTTCGTTTCGCCAGGCGCTCAAAACCCAGTGAAATTGTTTTGTCAATGCTGCTCAGCTTTTCGTTCATGTTCCAAAGGAAGCTGAGAACGAGAATAAGTAGGGATAATTGAAGCCCCAGCCCTATTTCAATAGGTGTCAGGGAATGGCCTTGGGGGGAGTTAATAATCTGCCATATGAGCCACAAGAATATGATGATGGCGATTATCCGAAGGACTTCGTCCATGCGTATTTTGGTTTTTCCCATTATCCCACCGTCAACAAGTACAGGAACAGCAGAACGGCGATTACAGCAATAACAACCACGACGGTGTTGAGAAGCTCTTTTTTCATGAAATCATCTTCCGCGCCCGTGGCTTATAAATCTTTTGTTCGGCCATTGGCTTGTCTTAATTGCTGCTGTGGTTTAATAAACGGGGAGTATACAACTTGCCGAGATAAGTTACCTTTTTATACCTTTTCGCCAGAATCATGGGCACAACCACACCAGGTGTTAGAAAATGGTTGATTACACAACAATAAAGTCGACTGAAATCAAGTACGGAAACAACAACTTCCTGGAAGTTGCACGAAAGGAGATCGAGGGCAACGAGTTCATCTCGCTGTCCAAGGGCTATTTCCTCCCGAACGGGAACAAGCGCTACAAGAGTGGCATCGGGTTCCCGGACGAGAACGCACTGCCCCAGCAGCTCGCAGACGCCATCCTGCAGATGGCTTCCACCACGAAGACCATCAAGGAAACCGCAAAAGAGCTCGCTGCAGAAACAACGGAAGTAGCTGAAGCGGCGCCCGCCGAAGAAAAGAAGGAAGAGGCGCCCGCCGAGGAAGCCCCCGAAGAGGAGGCTCCTGCCGAAGAGGCCCCGGCCGAAGAGGCTTCGGAATAAGATACCGGTACCGGTCGAGGTGCCAGGGGACTCCGGCTTTGGTCGGAGCCAATCTGCGCCTCGGCTCCCTATTTTTTTGCCAGGAATGGGTTCTTCCTCACCAGCGTCTTGTACACATTCCACCAGCCGTCAGCG
This sequence comes from Candidatus Iainarchaeum sp., assembly GCA_023129115.1. GTDB lineage: Archaea > B1Sed10-29 > B1Sed10-29 > WALL01 > WALL01 > WALL01. Next base: position 50,153 of record JAGMCR010000013.1, read on the forward strand.
TCACTCAGGTGCCTCCCGGCCTCGGCTTCCTTTCCCTTCTTCTCGTGCTTCAGCTTTGCCTTGGCCTTGCCCGTCGGCACCTCGAACTTCGTGGGGTGCCCCCACGTCGTCTGGCCGTGGTACTCCCTCTTCCCCTTCAGCGAATGCCTTGCCTTCTCATAGCTAAGCTTTGCCCACGCGTGATGCATGTGTGTAAACCACGCCTTCAGCATTTCCTCTCCCGCCTTCTCGACCTTCCGCGCCTCGTAATCATCCCTGGACTCGCCCTCCTCCCGCGGCACGATTTTGTAGACCTTTTTCATGTGCTCGAGCGCGTCCTTCCGCGCTGCGTCAAACGGCAGCTCGTAGTCCTCAAGCCTCACGGCCTCGCCCTGCTGCTTCCGCTCCGCCAGGTCAAACATGGCGTATACCAGGTGATTCACCCCGGGCACGACGCTGTGCAGCGGCCACCCGACTTCTAACCACGCAGTGCTTCCTGCAGTCGCGGCGTGGACGCCGGGCTCGGACTTCCTCAGCTCGTAAAGCTCCCTCAGCACATCGGAAAAGTTTTTTTGGGTCTTTTTTATCTCTCTCTCGTGCTCCGGTGTCCCAATCTTCCCGAGCAGCTTTATGTCGCGGTCCAGCCGCGCCAGGTCGCTCTCAATCGAGTGCTCGGTGAACGCCTCGCACACCCGCCGCGTCTTGCCGTAGTCAAGCTCGCCCCGATGCTTCAGCGCAAGCGCCCTCATGAAGTCGCCCCGCCGCGACGCGACGACCTGCTCCGGAACAGTCTCCTTGTTCCCGACCGGCAAAAACGCGTACGACAAGGCAATCAAGTCACCCTTCAGCGTCTCGTACCCCACCCTCTTTGCCTTAGGCTTGCCCTTGTTCCACTCCACCGCAAAGTCATTCAGGGCGTCCTTCCGAATCTTCTGGCGATTCTCGTACAGGTAGCCCACCATTTTCTGCATCCGCTTCACGCGGCTGCCAATGAACGTCTGCCGCAGCTGCATGTTGAAGTGGTGAGCGATTGCGCCCGCGAGCACGTTCTTCTTGAAGCTCTTCCGCTTCCGAATTGTGTCCACGATTGCCTCGGCCTCGTGGCTTCGCCGTCCCTTCAGCAGGGGGTGCCGCGGCGCCAGCACGCGCGAGAAGTCAAGGAACTGGCCCCAGTATTCTCCGTCCCTGGCACCGTCGCGCTGCTCCCGCTTATGTATCCACTCGCGGATGCTGCCGTCCCTGATTTGCCCTGGCTTCCTGGCGATTTCGCCGAAAAAGTCGAACTTCCGCCTGAATTCCAGCTCCATCTTGGGCATCACCTATTTATACGCTTATTCCGTATATAATCCTGCATGGAATTCAAGCCAAGGGTCAACTCCCCCCTGGACGCGCTGGAAGACGCCGCAGGCCGCAGCATTTTCGTGGGCCGCAGCCAGGCCCTCCACCGCAAGTACGGCCGCGAGGGCGCCCTGCTGCTGGGCAAAGTCGCGGAACAGGAAAAATACGGCGAGTTCGTCTACCTCGACGCATTGATGCCCCACACCATTTTCGTGTGCGGTTCAAAAGGCTCTGGCAAAAGCTATTCGATATCAATCATCGCCGAGGAATTGATTTACAAGAACCCAAATGTCGCAGTCGTAATCATCGACCCCATCGGCATCTTTTGGTCCATGAAGTACCCAAACCAGGAAGAGTCCGAGCTCGACGAATTGATTCGCATGGGCCTCGCGCCGCGCGGCGTCGCCGAGACGCGAGTCTTCGTCCCGTACGGTGTCCGCAACACTTTGCCGCGCGACACCTACGACAAGACGTACGCACTGCGCCCCGCCGACTTGAACGTGGACGACTGGTGCATCACTTTCGACATCGACCGGTTCTCCCCAACCGGCCTGCTCCTCGAAAAAACGCTCGAAAAAGTGTTCAACGGCTACAAGACCACGGACAAAAAGCACGTGAACCCCAACCCGGACTACGGCCTCGAAGAAATAATCAACTGCCTCAACAACGACGCAGAGCTTTCCTCGAAGACCAAGGGCTTCAAGACGGACTCGCGCCGCGCGCTGACGTCCCGCTTCGAGTCGGCAAAGTCGTGGGGCATTTTTTCCGCGAGCGGCACTCCGCTCGTCGAATTGTGCCAGGAGGGCAAGGTCTCTGTAATCGACGTCTCGTTCCTTGACGAAAAAGTCAACGCGCTCGTCATCGGGCTGCTCGCGCGAAAGATTCTTAACGCGCGCAAGCTCGCGACGCGCAAGACCGCGATGAAGCGGCTCGCCGTGTCCATGGAGGAAGTCCTGGAGACCGGCATCCCGCCGACGTGGCTGTTCATCGACGAGGCCCACACCCTGATTCCCTCGGGCTCGCAGAAGACCGCCGCCTCGGACGCGCTCATTGAGTACGTGAAGCAGGGCCGCCGCCCGGGATGCTCGCTCGTGATGGCGACGCAGCAGCCCGCCGCGCTCGACACCAAAGTCCTCTCGCAGCTCGACCTGCTGGTCTGCCACAAGCTCACGTTCGACGACGACATCAAGGCCGTGTTCAAGCGAATGCCCGCGGGCATCCCCAAGGAGTATTCCGCCCGATTCATCAAGACGCTCCCAATCGGGTATTGCTTGATTGGCGACAGGAGCGACCACACGAACAGGGTGTTCGCCGCCAAAATGCGGCCGCGGTTCTCGCAGCACGAGGGCCGCGAGACGCGGAGCGTCGACTTCGAGGAGACCCTGTCCGCGGAACAGGTGGAAGAGCTTGTCGTAAAGATGGTCAAGAAGCAATTGGTCGACTTCGGCCGCGTGAACCTTTCCAAAATAGACCAATTGGCCCGCACCATCAACAAGCGCTACGGCACCAAAGTCTCTGCCAAGTCAGTGGTCAAGGCAATCGAGGGCGCGGCGGTGGACAACGAGCAGCTCGTGCTGAAGGAAATCCTTGAGCAGGAGCAGGCCGCGGCCGAGGACTTGCCTGAAGAGCCGGCGCCCGAGGCGCCGAGCGGCGAGAACCTGCTGGCGTTCACTTCCCAAATCAGCGCGGAGCGGGCGAAGGGCCTGGCATTGAAGCAGCGCAAGGCGAAATTATTCGGCTTGTTCGGGGACGAGGAGTCCTTGAAGGACCTGCGCATCGAGTACTGGCCGGTGTACAAGGTGGAGTACGACTATTACCAGGGCAAGGGCTTCAAGCGCTTGGTGTGCTACGTGGACGGCATGAACGGCGAATTGTTGAGCGTCGGCAGGGCGGGGATGGCCTCGACGCGCGGCGTGGGCCGCTTGACCACAATGAACAAGAGCAAGCGCAAGATAATCGCGGCCCTGCGCAAGGGCAAGCAGGCGAGCGCGAAGGGAATCGCGGGCGTCGCCGAAATCACCGAGACGACCGCGCGGGCGAACGCGGAGGAATTGGCCGAGGACGGCCTGCTCTCTTATCGCGACGACGGCCGCGCCCGGACTTACGTGCTGAAGGAGCAGTTCGACCTGCCGCAGAAAATCAATGTGCCGGAGTACACTACTCTTGAGTCGCAATTAACGATGGGCGAGGCGAGCGGGTTTGTCCCCACGCCCCGCATCACACAGGAGTCTGTTTCCGACATCCCCGCGATTTTCGGCGAAGTAAAAATCAAGTCTGTTTCTTTCGTGTACCGCCCGGTCTACCACGCCTCGTTTGCCTCCACGAAGGGCCCCCGCGACGTCTACATAGACGGCATTGACGGGGCGGTGGCAAGATGATGCGGGAGCTGGCGAGGCAGCATTACATTGAGACCATGAGGCGGCTCCCGAAGTATGAGGGCGTCGGCGAGAGCTTCCACGACAGGGAGGCGGAGCGCTACGCAGACTTTTACACGCTCGGCCCCCGGCAGGGCGCGACCCTGGCGAACCTGCGGGAGCACGGCAGCGAAGAGCACCCCGAGGGCCTGAACGAGAAGAGGGTCACCGAGTGGCTCGCCTCAAAGTTCGTGGATGAGCAGGCCATGGCGCTGAGGCTTGTGCCGGGCCTTGCCCCGGACCCCGAGTTCAAGAAGATGGCCGACGTCATGGCGCACTGCCGCGAAATCATCAGGAACAAGTTCGGCGAGGGCACCAAGGAGTTCAAGAGCTTCCGGCTCAAGCACCTCCGCAACACGCTGGTTGACTATACCAACATGTACTTGTACGGCCCGAGGGGCAAGGTCGACCGGGGCTGGCTCAAGAGCAGGATTGAAAGGTTCGACTACTTGTGGGCAGTGCCCGGCTGGGACCCGCACCCCGAGTTCGCGGGCGTGGGCGAGCCAATCAGGCGGCTTCGGGAGAGGCAGGAACAGGCCGGCGCAACGCTCGATGAGCCACTGGCGCCAAGGGCTTCGTCGCTGCTCCGCGCCGTCAAGCCCGGGGAAACAACTCCTACTCCAACACCAGAACTGGGGGTGTCGCCAGAACAGTCTCCGACGCCAACCGGGGGGACGCCAAAACCGGGGACGCCTGCTCCAACGCAAGAACCGGGGGTGTCGCCAGAATCGGCGACACCCCCAATTGCTGAGGCTGGGGAACCCGAGAAGCCAATTCCCGTGCTGAAGCAGGAAGAGGAAGAAGACGTGCTTTCCCTGCTGAAAAAGGAGACCCAAAATGACCTGCTCATCCACGCCCGCACCCTGGCCATGCTCAAGCCAGGAAAAAAGGTGACCATGGGAGACGTGGACCTATTGTCGTCTAAGATTATGGACCGCGGCATTGGCTACGAGGACGCGAAGAAGATAGCCAGGAAAATCATGGAGCAGGCAAGGCAGGGGTAGTTGCCATGAAGGCGAAGAGCAGCAGGCACAGGGTTGAGGAAGGCATTCGCGGCTCCCCCAAGAACCGGACTGAGCAGGTCGTCCATTTCCTGGAGCCAGGCAAGGACCTCCACATCAAGGACATAACCCAAGAGGCCTACAAATATTTCGACATTGACCGCAAGCAGGTCCTGTCCACACTCATGCAGGGGGCAAAGGGGCCCGGCGCTTTTTTCGAGAGGATTAAGCCCGCCCATTACCGCCTGACGCCCCTGGGCAAAGAGCTCCAGAAGCTGGTCGAGCTGCCGCCCATGCGCGAGCTCCCGCCCGAGCCAGAGCCCGAGCCGCCGAAGAGCATTGAGGAAGCGCTGGAAGAGGAGTACTTCAGCATCACGGGCAAGAACCGCTCCAGCAAGCGCGTGCAGGATTCGGCAAAGCGCTTCAGGAACCTTTTTTTGACGGGCGTGTGGGCAACCGCGGAAAGCGAGGCGCCCAAGGGCTCGACCAGCGGCGTGGTGCGCAGGAAGAGGAGGCGCATCCTGTCCTGGATTAGCACCCACAAGCGGAACGCTTCGGAGCTCGCGAGGCTTGTGCAGGGCGAGCGCGAGTTTATGTACCCCGAGCTCATGAAGGACGCCAAGCCACACCCCGAGCTCGCGGAAAAAATGACTGTGCCAGTGAAAAAGCAGGCTGTCGAGCGCTGGGACTTGGGTGCGAAGTACGACGACGCCATTTTCGCGGTGTGCAGGGAAAGGGAGTGCACGCCCCAGTTCCAGGACCCGCGCTTCACGGCGAGCGACACCAGCCGCCACCTATTGCTGGCCATGCTGGTGAGGGACGCCCGGGAAGAGGTCGAGTCATGGGAAAACCCACCCAAGGCCTACGAAAAGGACAAGCTCGGCTATCTGAGGAAAATTGTCGAGAACTGGGTCAAAAACAAGCACAAGGGTTGATTCTGTCTAGACGTTTAGATTAAAACCCTACTATTTTATAAACTGTCTAGACATTTAAATTAATTAATGGAGAAGCGCGGCAGGAAGAAGGGCTACAGGTACACGAAGTACGACCCCAAGCGCTATTACTCTCCTGGCGACGCCCGCATCGAGGTTTGGAAGCGCATCGAGAAAAAGGAGTTTGAGAAGGGCTTCTTCTCGTACAAGGAGAACCGTGTGCTCGCCATCCAGATGCTCGTCGCGAAGCTCGTGCGGGACAAGGGCCTCCAGGTAAGCGAAATCACGAGGGACCACTTCAGGGAACACGGCATGGACTGCCTGATTACTTATTTCAAGTCCAAGGAAAAGGCGCTCCGCGCCGCGGGGTTTTCCGACGAGTTAATCACGACCAAGCCGGCGGAGCACGACGTCAGGGACATTCGGAGGGCCGTCCGGCTCATCAAGGGCGTGAAGGCCTCGGAAGACATTGACGACACCTTGGACGGGCTGCACCGCAAAGTCTTCGGCAATGTGCCCAAAAAGATTGGCTACCGCTATCTCCTGAAACTCGCGGAGGAGCACACCGGAATTAAATACCGCACGCTTTACCAGCTCTTCAACCCGAATTACGCGCGCTTCAAGAAGTACAGCCCCCGGCTCCGGGAGGAAATCCACGCCATCCGCGAGCAGTGGGGCCTCGAGGGAGAGACGGAGCCGGGCGAAGTGAAGCGCCCGGTGCACGTCCCGGGAGAAAGCCCGTTCAAGATGAGGGGCCTGACCGCCGAGGAAAAAACGCTCCTGCAGGACATACGCACGGGCTTCAGGAACTGGGACTTGACCTTCCTCTCGAGGAAGAAAAAGATTCCTGGCAATGTATGGACTGTCCTGATACTCCCCGAGGTCAGGAAGCTTTCGAAAGAGCTGCTCAAGAAAAGCCCTGAGCACGAGCCCAGGCTGCTGAGGATGCTCCGCAGGATGTACAAGCGCTCAAGCCACCGCACGCGGGGCGACAAGCTCCTCGAGAGAGTCAAGGAGTCCCTCGAGAGGGAAATGCTCCTCGGCGGGCCAGAGACAGGAAAAACGCGGGAGCTCCGGCTGCCGGCAGGCGTGCTGGACAAGCTGCTCCCGTTCATGACACCGAACCGCCGCCTCCAGGAAGTGCTCGAGGAGGCACAGCAGTACTTTCCCGAGTTGAGTTTCCCCCAGGCCGAGGCCGCGGTCTATCTCGACAGGAGCAGTATTGACCCCCACATCAACCTGTCTTTCTTTGGCGGCGATTACGTGCGGACCAAGAAGGGCGAGGAGGCAGCGGCGTCCATTCTCCTGCCGCCGAAGCTTGGGACCCCGGCGAGGGAAGGGCTCGACCAAAAGCGCCTGCAGGAAGAGTCGGCCCGCGAGGAAGTGGAGCGGCTGAAGCGCGTGGCCGAAGAGGAATTGACCCCGGAGGAGAAAGAAGAACTGTTTGCCGACAAGGCACTGGAGGACTTCACCAGCGCCACCGGCGTCAAGGGCATGGTCGCCCAGCGGTTCAGGAACTATGTCAGGGCAGGCCCAGAGCATGATGTCAAGACACCGTCGGAGCACGCCACGAAGGAAGAGTTCAGGCTGCTGGGGCAGGAGATCCCCAAAGCCGGAATCGGCTTCAAGCAATGGCAAATCAAGCAGTGGCTCTCGAGGTACCTTGCGCACCCCGAGCTCAAGAAGTACCGGCGGGAGGACGAGCCGCTCCATGAAGTCGAGGAAGAGCCGCCCGAGATTCCGGTCCCAAAGACCAAAAAAAGGAAGAAAATCGGGCCGCCAGAGCCAAAGAAAGAAGAAGAGCCCCCGAAGCCCGCCGGCCGGCCCAGGGAGGTAAAGTCCCTGCTCGAGGGCCTCTCGGCGGCGGACCGGAAGAACTTTGACAGCCAGGCCCGCGGCCTCCTCAGGCAATGCGGTGGAGACGCCAGAAAGGCGACGGACCTGCTGGCCCAGAGCGTTTCGCGCCTGGGCTACGGCCCCCGCGAGGCCAGCAGGATAGCAGCCAAAATAGTCGAAATAGAGAAAAAACTCTACTAATTCTGTCTAGACGTTACGATTAATACCACTAGCTTTATATAATGTCTAGACGTTACGATTAATCAATGCCCAAGGGTTTGGAGGAAAGGAAGCTCGGCCGCAAGCCCGGCTTTAAGTTCCCGAAGGTCGAGCCGGACAAGCTGCGGCCAATAATCAAGGATTATCTTGAGAAGAAAAGGGATTCGCTCGCGGACGGCTTCTGGACGCACGAGGACCAGGCGGCGACTGCGGTGCGCATGATGGTCGGGAAGCTCGTGCGGGACCGCGGCCTGCAGGTGAGCGAAGTCACTCAAGACCATTTCCCTGAGTTTGGCATGGGGAGCGCGCTTAGGGTTTTCGGCTCGAAGGAAAACGCGCTCAAGGCCGCGGGGTTTTCTGACGAGCTAATCAATACAAAGCCGGCGGAGCACGATGTCGCGAGCATTCGAAACGCGGTCCGCTTGATTGAGGGCGTCAAGGGCCCGGGGGACATTGACGAGGCTTTGCACAACTTGCACCGCAGGGTGTTCGGTGATTCTCCCAAGCGGGTCAGCTATCGTTATTTGCTGAAGCTCGCGGAAGAATACACGGACATCAATTATCGCACGCTTTACCAGCTCTTCAACCCGAAGTATTCCCGGTTCAAGGATTTCGACAAGGGCCTCAAGGACGGCATAAAAGCAATCCGCAGGCACTGGCGCATCGGGGAAAAAGTGGCGGTGAAGCGTGAAGTGTACTCGCCGCTTGACCGCGGTTTGCTGGAGAAGCGAAAGCGGGCGAGTGCCGACGAGCGAAAGGCGGCTCACTGGTTTAACGTTAATCTCAAGGATGCTAGTACTGCTTCCGTCGGGGGGCTGAGGCGCGGCCTCACGGTATTGCCGCTGCTTTCGCACGAGGTGCGTGTGGCAATCCTCGCGCGCCTTAAGCCTGAGAACTATGACTATCGCGTGTCTTTCAGGAAAGGCGTCGTGGGGTTGACTACGAAGGAGCGGGAGGCGATAAGGCCGCACGTGCCCCCCGGGCTCAAGGAGCTTTTTGACGAAATCCCGCTTGGCGGAGTGGACCTGGAGCTGCCTTCGGCAAAGGCGGCTGAGGAAGACTTGTGGGAGAAGCAGAGGGAGCTCCAGAGGCTGGAGACCCAGAAACTGATTGAGGAGTGGAAGGAAGAGCTGCTGGAAGAGGGGGAGAGGCAATTGCGGGAGAAGGCGAGGGACGAGCAGGACTACCAGAAAATGCGTAGGGCAGAGGAAGAAAAGCTGGAGAGGCAGCGCAAGGCGGAGACGTGGAGGCGCTTGCTGAAGGAGAAGAGGGCGGAGCAGGAAAGGGAGGGGAGGGAGAAGGCGCTTGAGGAAAAGAAGAGGCAGCGCCAGGAAATGAAGCAGAAGCTGTTCGAGGAAAAAGAGGAAAAGAAGCGCTTGGGGATGGAGGCGAAGCGGCTCAAGAAGCAAAAGGAAGAGCAGGAGCGCGAGGCGCAGAAGGAATGGGAAAAGCAGCAAAAAGAATTGCAGAAACAGAAAGAAGCCGCGGAAGTTGTCGAGAAAGGCGTTGCCTTCTTGGAGGAGTCGGCTGAGGGAGAGGGTTGGTTCGTTAGTTCTAAGGAGCGTGTGGACCGGGTCCCGCTTTCGTTCTTGTCGGGGGAGCTAGACAAGCCTGGCCCGAGACTAGGGAAGTATTTTGATGGCATGTCCTCCGAGCAGCTGGAGCGCGTGAAGGCGGCTGCAGACAAAAACGCGGCAAAGCAGGCGGCGAAGAAGGCGGTGAAGCAAAGGGCGGTGGAAGAGCAGGAGCTGGCGAGGCGGGAGGCCTGGGCGAAGAGACAGGCGGAAATGGAGAAGGCTCGGGCGAAGAGAAAAGAGGAAGTGGAGAAGGCTCTGGAAGCGAAAGCCGGGGAGGAAGCGAGGCTAATCAAGGAGCTCACCGAAGCCAGCGCCCCAGACCTCCCTGCCATGACACATACCCAGAAGATTTACGAGTTCGGCCGCACGCACAAGGGCTTCAGGACAAACGAATTGATGGCGTGGCTGGAGGCACGCGATCCAACCATCTCGCGCAATCGCCATGGCGTGTACTATGCTATTGGGCGAATGTACAGGAACAAAAAAGAGCTGTCCAAGACGGACAGCGTCTACACTTTTACTCCGGAGGGGGAGCGCAGCATCAAGCTCCACGAGGGCCTCAAGGGGAAGAGAACCCCAGAGACCATGGCCGAAAGAATCTTCTCTTTGGTAGAGCCGGGAGTGGGGTATTCAAGCCACTGGCTTATCGAGAACCTGTCCAAGCATTACAAGGAAGACAAGGACCTGGACTCCAAGACGTTCAGCACCAAGATTCACGCCAGCCTGCACACCGGCCTTCTCTTCGAAAGGCCGGACTATGTTTATTTCCTGACGCCCAGGGGGGTCGAGAACAGGAAGCCGATTGCGTCCGTCCATGACCTCAAGGAAGCGCTGGGCGAGCCCCCCGCAGAAATTGCCGGCGAGGCCGTTGAGCTGGAGATTGGCGGCAAGCCCAGAAGGGTCGTGCTCACCCCCAAAGAAAAGGAGATCCTGGGCAAGCTCCGTGGCGGCTTCGAGAAAAAGACTTTGCGCTTTGTCGCCACCGAAAGGTTCCTCCAGGCTTACGGCAATTTGATAGTGCCGGAGGTGGAAAAGCTGGCACTGAAGTTCCTCAGGGACAACCCGACTGCCGGGGCACTTGAGACCCTGCGCGTTATAGTGGGCACCATGTACGCGGACCCCAAGACGGCGAGTGCCGGCAGGATTATCAGCAACGTAAGGGCAGAGCTCGCCAAGGAAGGCATTGAAGTAAAAGAGCCAGCCCCGCAGAAGGCGGTTGCGCCCGAGGGGCCCAGCGCCACGGAGGAAGAGCTCTGGGCGGAAATAATTGCGCGGCAGAAAGAAGAGGAGAAACAAAAGAAGAAAGAAGAGCCAAAAAAGCCTTCAGGCGCGGGGAAGCCGGGCAGGGCAAAATTCGGGGAAGAGCGCCCGCCCGTGTCGCTGAAGGACTTGCCGGCCACAGAACAGTACAACCTCGCTGTCCAGGCCCGCAACCTGCGCAAGAAGTTCAGCCCCAGCCAAGCCGTGCGATTCCTGGCCGAGCAGATAGAGGCCAAGGGCTACGGCAAGGCCGACGCAGTAAGAATAGCAAAGGAAATCCTGGAGAAAGAAAAGCAATAGTAGTTTCATCCGTATTCAATATCTCCCGCAAACAAAGGTCTTTATAAACTACTCCTGCGTTTATTGCGTATGCCCAAGCGCGGAAAGAAAAAGCGTGGCTCCAGGTTCAGCGTCGACAAGGCGGTTGTCCATCTCGAGAGCCGCATCGATTCCGGCGAGGGCTGGCCGCTCACACAAGGGAGGAGGCGGCCTGATGGCTTGCCGGCCTCTTTTTTGGGCAAGAAGTTTGGCGTTAGCACGGCCACGGTTTTACGCCACTTCGAAGGCATCAGCGCCGGGCACAAGAAGCGCCTTGCAACAACAGTCAAGAAAAACGCAGCAATCCAGGCAGCGAAGCGCGAGAGCGGCGAAGTAGGCAAGCTCTTCAAGAGGAGGGGGGACGCAATCCTCCACATAGAGCAGCTCGTCCAGTCCGGCGAGGGCTGGCCGATTACCGATGGCGTACCAAGTAAGTATGGCATACCAATCCACGGGCTGGCGAGGCGCTTTGGAGTCGCCCCCGAGACTGTGAGGGCGTGGTTCGATACAATGTCTGCCACGCACACAAAACAAATCAAGGCAGCAGTGAAGAAAAACGAAAGAATCCAAAAAAAGAAGCGCGAGACCGAAGGCCAGGCGACGGCGTGGACAAAGAAAAATCTTGACGCCGCCCTTAATCACTTGGACGGGCTCGTCCAGTCCGGCGAGGGCTGGCCGTTGGGCAAGGGCAGGAGGCGCGCCGATGGGGCGCCGCTCACTCTCCTGGCAGCGCAGCTTGGCTATTCCCACAAGGGGGTGACTCACTGGTTTGACAACATCACTCCCAGGCACGCGGCTCGCTTGGCAAAGATTGTCGCGAAAAACAATGCCGTCCAAGAAAAAAAGAAGGCGGCCGGCGAGCCCAGGCTGTCGGCAGCGGGGATAAACTGCGAGGCTGCCCTGTCCCATTTGGAGTCGCTTGTTAAGTCTGGTGCCGGGTGGAGCCTGCACTACGTAAGGCGCTCCGACAGCGTGCCGACCAGTATTGTGGCCAATCACTTGGGGGTTTCTTATTCGACGGCCATGCGCTTGTTTGAGAAGCTTCACCCCAGCCACGAGAAGCGCGTGAAGAAAGTCGTGAATGCAAACAAGCGGCTGCAGAAGAAGCTGGAAAAGCTCTATGGGCCGCTTAATCCCAAAACTCGGGCGCAGCTCGAAAAGGCCCTCGGCCACTTGGACTCGCTTGTGAAGTCGGGCGAGGGGTGGGAGCTGGCCGGCGGCAGGCCGCCGAAGCATGGTGTCCCCTACGGCGTTTTGGCCGATAAGTTCAACATGACGAACGCAGGCGTGCGCGTGTGGTTCACCAATATGGGGAGCGTCCACGCGAAGCGGCTGAAAAAGATTGTTGCGGCGAATGACCGGATTCGGAAGAAAAAACTGGGGACCGAGGGGGTCTCGCGGGCGGAGGCGGTAATGCGGCGGGAGGCCGCCATCGAGCACCTTGAAGAGCGCGTCAATTCCGGGGAGGGCTGGTCTATTAAGGGGCGGAGGACGGCTGACGCGATTCCTTTCACGCTTTTGGGCAAGAAGTTCAACAGGCGCGCCAATATTGTTGCGGCATGGTTCAAGAACATGCCTGCAGGCCACAAGAAGCGCGTGGAAAGGGTGCTCAGGAAGAACGCTAAGCTGTGGGAGAGGACGGGAGAATCCACGTTGCACAAGAACCGCGGGCAAGCAATTTCTTATCTCGAGTCCCGCGTGGAGTCGGGCGAGGGCTGGGACACTGCCTATGTCAAGCATGCGCTGGGCGTTCCCCTCCAGCTTTTGGTCGAGCACTTTAAGACAAGCGTGACCACGCCGGGGAAGTGGTTCGCGGACGTGCCGGCTGCCCACAAGAAGCGCATCAAGAAGGTCGTGAAAGAGAATGATGCGCTTCAGTACGAAAACGTGGATACTGTCGGCCGCTGGGCACAGGACAGGCACGAGGCGTTGTCCCACTTGGAGAATCGTGTGAAGTCCGGCGAGGGCTGGCCGTTGCGCGGCAGGAAGTGGGGCAAGCCCCCGTATACTCTATTGGCGGAGCATTTCAATGTCGCCTCGCCCACTGTAAAGCGTTGGTTCGAAAAAATTGGTGAATCGCACCACGCGCGCCTCAACAAAGTGTTGACGGAGAACACAGTTCTCCAAAAGAAAAAGGGGGAGGGTGTGCTCTCCCCACAAGAATTGAGGAAGCTTGAGAAATCACTCGCCTTCCTCGAGGGCCGTGTTGGGTCGGGCGAGGGCTGGTCCAGGCGCTACGGCCGCAGGCACCCCGACCGCTTGCCGGTCATGCTTCTGGCCGACGGGCTTAATGCAAGCAAGGAGAAGGTCAAGCAGTGGTTCTCGAAGGCCACTCCAGGCCATGTAGAGCGCTTGGCGAAAGTCGTTGAGGCGAACGACGAGCTCCAGGACGCGAAGCCCCCACAGAAGTCCAGCACGTCCAGTGTCGTGGTACTCAAGAAAATCAACGCGGCCATGGGCCGCCTAGACGAATTGCTGGAGGAGGGCGGGTGGCGCCCCTCTTGGCGCGCGGACGGTGTGCCTGTTTCCGTCATCGCGAAGGAGATGAAGAAGAGTGGCCCAACAGTGAGGTACTGGCTGGAGAGGATGACCGAGGAACAAAAGGCGCGGTTGACCGCACAAGTGAAAAAGAATGCTGGGATTCAGGCCGCGAGAGCTGAAGAATCGAAGAGGCAGGCAGAAGAAATCAAAAAGGCGAAGGCGGCCGAGCGCGGGAGGCAGAAGCAAGCCGAGCGGCTTGCGGAGAGGGAGAAAAAGATTGATGATTCACTTGACCACTTGAAAACATTGCTTGGGGGGGATGGCTGGTCGCTGAAGCACGGAAGAAACCGGGTGGACCGGGCGCCGGTTCGCATTATGGGCAAGCTTCACGGCGTCAGCCGGCTGACCGCCGCCTCGTGGATGAACAACGCGACCGAAGAGCAGAAGCAGCGGCTCGCGGTTCTCGTGGGGGAGAATGACGCAATCCAGGCGGCGAAGCAGCCGCCGAGACAGCCCCGCGCGCCAGCGAAGCGGCGGCCGCCGAAGAAGGAAACCTTGGTTCCCCTGCCGCCAGAGCAGCGGCGGCCTCCGAGGGACGACTTGGAGAGGCTGCTTTACCACATGGCTGACGAGGAAGGCAATCCAACAGAGCCTTCCTACATGGAGCTCGCGATGAAGGCCAGGATGAAGCCGTTCGAGGCGCTTGGCGTCCTCACGAGGGAAAGAGGCGATGTGGGCGCGCTCGTCAAGAAGGGCCGGGCCCGTGGCACTTACACGTTTTCCAGGAAGGGCGCCGAGGTGTGGAAGAAGCTGTTGCCGCCGGGCGAGGAGCGGATTGGCGCGCCTGCTGCAAAGCCCGCGCGGGAAGAGAAAGTGGTGGAAGTAGAGCCCGAGGGCGGGAAAAAGCCGCCTGGCCCGCGCGTACTTGGCGTCAAGAACTACCGCGATGCTTACCGGGTTCTCCAGGAGCTCGTGGATTCTGGCGAGGGCTGGGGGCACACTGCCAATGGAAAGATGCCGTTCATGGCTGTCCTGGCCAGGCGCACGGGCCAGTCATTGGATAAGGTGCGGAAGTGGTTCAGTAAAATGTCGCTGGAACGGGAAAGTGAGCTGGCGTACCTCATGAAGAAGAACGATGCAATCCAGCTGGAGAAGTACTGGGGCGAGGACGTGCCGGACCGCAAGAAACTCAGCGCCGAGTTCACTGAGGTCACTGGGCTTGGCGGCGCTCTTGCCGACCGGTTCGTTGACTACGTCTTGTTTGGTGTTGCCGAAACTGCTAGGCGCGAGCTCACGGGTGGGAAGCTAAAGAACGTGGGCGAGGGAACATTCAGCTTAGGGAAGAGGCAGATAGAGGGCTGGATAGACAAGATAATGAGCCAGCACTCCACGCTAAAGAAGTACAAGCGGAAGCGTTAGTGGCTCGCGACGTCCCAGACCGAGATGTACTTGCCCTCGCGCTCCGGCGCAGGGGGTATGGGGGCGGACTCCTTCTTTTGTTGGTAGTCACGTATGTGCACTGTATACTCTGCGATGCTGTCGCGTATTTTAATTATGCCGGTCCCGTCGTCGATTATCTCGACTTCGTCGCCGAGCATTCCCCTTACGACTAATAAGTCTTCGTTGTAAGCCCACCCATATTTTTCCATGGATGTTAGCTTTGCTGACGCCACTAGGCGTGTCTCAAAACTTCCAAGAGACATGTTCCCACCATACCCAACCCTTAAAAGCAGGTTTTCGTTTATAAAGGTTGCCCTAATTATTGCAATCTAGGCAACAAACTACATTGGGGGGGACGCCAATTGGCGTCCCCCAAGCCTGTCGTAAAACGAGCCGGTTTTGGGGGCGTATGGTTGTTGTCAGCTTAACACAACTGTTTTGCAGTTCTTAATCCCGTTTATGGCGCTGATTTCGCCAGCCAGTTTTTTGATTTGCCTGGCCTCCCCCCTGGCAATCAAGACCTCAACGCAGTCGTCGTGGCTGACGTGGGCGTGCATGGTGGATATAACACAGTCGAAATGGTGCTGGATTTCCACAAGCTTGTGGTTCACGCCCCTGACCCCATGGTCGTACTGGAAAGAGATTGTTGCTATCCGTGTCCCCCCCTCCTGCCACGCCTTGTCCACAATGAAGCCTGTTAGCGCGTCGCCAACCGCCTTGGACCTGTTGAAGTATCCCATGCCCCTGATGGTCTCGTCGAACTTCTTGACCAATTTCCCGGGCAGGGAAACGCCAAACCTTACTACGTCACTCAAGAAAAATCACCTCTGTGTTATCTTTGGTTTGAGAATGTGTCACTTTCAATAACCTTATAAGTAACACCTTTATAAAATTTGTGTTATTAAAAGGGTGTGACAAAATGTGGCTGGTGACAACACTCATTGCGGCGTTGGCAGTGACTGCGGCATGGTTCGTGGCCCCCAAAAAATATAAGCTGGGCATACCAAGCCTTATGCTGTGGGGGGCGGGGGCAATGATAATGGTCGACCATGTGCTGGGGTATGAGGGCGGGGCATTCCTGGAACTGCAGACAGAGGGCCTAATCCCAAATGGGATAGTGCTTGGAATTGTTATGCTCATACCTGTATTCGCAATATGGGAGATTGTGCTTTTGATTGACAGGGTTAAAGGAAAAATTTAAGTAGGGTGATAAAAAGTGGCTTGTTTTCTTGTGCCTATGGCGGTGGCAATAATAACAACTGCCTTGAGGAAAAAAATCCCGAGAGAGTACAAAATTAATTGGCTAAATATGATGCTGTGGGGTGGAGTGGTAATGCTGGCAGTCGAGCATATAGCCCACCAGGAGGTTGTGCCATACCCCCCCTTCCTGACTGCGGGGCTTGGGCATGCCCTCCCGGAGATGCTGGCAGTTGGGGGCCCAATGACTATAGCCATATTCGGTGTTTGGAGCATAATGGTGATAACGCAGTATGTAGCAGCGCATACGGCAAAGTCCGGGTCTAAGGCACGGACAGCGGCATAGGGGCACCTGGTTCTAGGGATGCCTCTCGACGGGAAACGCCATAGGTGATAATTGTGATTGTGACTGATACAAAGCCGTTTGGAATGATAAAAGCAGGGCTGAAAAAAGGCGACGAGGTCTCTGTAGTTAGCTGTAACCAGTGCGCAAGGCTGTGCGGAACAGGCGGCAAAGAAGGCCTGGATGAGATGAAGGAAAAGCTGGGGGAGGGGGGGTACGGGGCATGTGACGAATTCCTTTTTGCCCCGGTATGCGACGAAAGCTTATGTAGAAAGATACTCAAGCCAAAAGGAAGCGTGATTCTGGTGCTTGCTTGTGAGGCAGGCGTTTCCAGCATAAAACGGGTGTTCAAGACAAAAAAAGTAATTAGTGCCTTGAACACAACTGGCTTAGGGGCATTTGATGAGGATGGATGCATATTCATGGTTAGGGAGTTTAAGTAACTCATTATCCCAGTAAAAATAATCCCCGGGCGCAAGGCCGCCCGGCGGCAGGGGGGGGCTGCGCCCTCAGGGGGCTGTGGTGCGGGGGAAGAGAAACATGACTGGTCAAGACACGAATCCTTTACATCACAATAAATCAATAAATCTTTCTTTTGTCAGGCCTGCTTGATGGATCATTCCCAACAAAGTGCCTTTTGATATTTCTTTATGATTTGGAACAGTTAATCTCCTGTGGGGTGGTTTTTCGTTACGAAGAATAAAGTGACCCCAGTCTGGTGGTCCAAGTCATAACCGACTTTAGCAAGCGCTTTCATCACTTGTTTCCCAGAAACAACCGGCAGTTTAGGCATGGACTTCAACAACTTCTTCATCTATTGAGGGGGGTATCGGCTCACCATGTTTTTCCAAACTCTCAATATACCCATCTATGGCATCTTTGACGTTTTCCACAGCTTCTTCCCTGGTCTTGCCTTGAGTAATACACCCTGGTAAAGACGGAACACTAGCCACAAACCAACCTTTTTCGTCTTCCTCAATCTCAACCCTAAACTTCATAATGCATTAGATAAGCGTTCTTATTTATATGGCTATCCCACACCAAGTCGCAATAACTATTGGGTGCTGGGGAAGCGGGAACTAAAACTGATGGTGGATAGCGGGTTTCCAGTTATAGTGCTTCCGTAACACTTATTATAAAAGGTGATTATTGGACTGCGTTTTTCACCTTTTCAAAGAATTCCTCAGCATTTGCCAGAGCTTGTTCTGCCTCGCTTTCTGATACAGTTCTTGGTCTTTCATATATTGCGATGTGGCGGCGCTTCCGTATCTTATCAAATAACCTTACGAGGGTTGCATCAAATAAGTCCGGAAAACAAAACATAAAATGTACCACAGATAGGTGTTTGTAAGTGCCTTTTGGCCTATACCCTTTGTGGAACATGAATGCTCTGGCTGCTTGCAGCATTGCATTGTATGCGATAGCAAGAGACCAATCATAATCCTCTTTTTCGAGATTATCTCCAGCAGACTTCAGATCTCTTTCCGCAAGCTCAAGATTGACCAATGCGTCTCTCTTGTTTGGCTCTGTTTTTGATATCTCACCGTTTTCCAATAGCTTGTCTAAATTCATTTTCTCCCCCATTGATCATTATGACTTTATGTTCTGCAATGTCAATCAGTAATGAAATTCCTTGTTTTGCTTTCTGTTGGAATTCTTTTTCTTTCCACAATATGTAATTCAGTTCCCTGCTTGTTTTTTTCTCGAATTCCATCACAACCTTGTGCAACTCATCTTCTGAAATGTTTCCAACAACGAGTAAATCAATGTCGCTGGTTTGTTTTTCGACTCCTTGCGCAAAACTGCCATAAATCAAGGCATATTTTATGGTATCGTAATCTTTCATCTTTTCCTTCAGCAGAGTTCCGAGGCTTATCGTCTTGATAAAAATATTTTTCAAGTCCTCAAAAATGGGCGAAGTCTTGTTGGCTTTGAATAATGACAGATTTCCCTGACTTCTATACGTAACTAAACCAACTGCATCAAGATTCGCCACTTCCTTCCTTACATAAATCGGAGATACATCAATCATCCTTGCCAACTCACGTAGATGAAACTCTTTTTCGGGATTGAATAGGAATATTTCCAATAGTTTCACTCTTGTCTCGGATTTGAATAGCTTCCCAATCATGTATCCTTATTGTATACAATCGTATATAAATAGTTTACGGTAGAATCATTTTAACGGTGATTAGTCATCAACCCTCAAAATATGAGTGCGGGGGAAGGGATTCGCCCCGCCTGAAACTCAGCCCAGACCTGAGCTGGCGAGGTAGGCTAGGGCGGCGCAAGGCCGCCCGGAGACAAACGGGCGCGGAGGGATTCATCCCAGCTTAAACTAAGCTGGCACGTTAGACGAGGGCGGCGCAAGGCCGCCCGGGCGGCACCCTAGTACCGTATTACTGAGGGGGGTGCGGCTTCCCAGGGTAGCCAGGGGGGAGCTGCGCTCCCCCCTAAGGACGCTGAGAGCGGGCGCGGAGGGATTCGAACCCCCGATCCTCGGCTTAGAAGGCCGATGCCCTATCCAAGCTAGGCTACGCGCCCACGAGTGAGATTTTAGCAAAAGGGGATATAAAAATCCCTACATTCTTCTCGGCGCCTCGATGCCGAGCAATCGCAGCGTGTTCTCCAGCACAACGCTCGCCGCCCCGACCAACGCAAGCAGCGCCGCCTCGTCCTTGGACCCGATTACCTGCTGCTTCGTGTAAAACCCGCTGAACGCGTCCGCCAATGAATAAGCATAAAGCGCCAGCACGTGCGGCGAATATTCTTTCGCGGCCTCAGCAACAACCTCGTCGAACCGGCTCAGCTCGTAGACCAGCTCCGGCGCGCCAACAACTCCGGGCTTGCCCTTCTTGCCAGCCTTGTCGAGAATGCTGTGGCACCGCACGTTCGCGTACTGTATGTAAGGGGCAGTCTCTCCCTCGAACGACAAGCTCTTTTCCCAGTCGAACACAATCGTCTTCGTGTTCGACACCTTTAGCATGGAATACTTAATCGCGCCAATGCCCACTGCGCGCGCGACGCCTTCCTTGTCCTCCAAGTCCGGATTCTTTTCCTGCACTTCCTTGAGCGCCCTTTCCTTCGCTTCCTTGGAAAAGTCCTCGTATAGGATTACCTCGCCCTCGCGGCTCTTCATCTTCCCGCTCTTCAGCACCACCAATTCGTACGCGAGGTGGAAGCACTTCTCTCCCTGCCTGAACCCCCACTTCTTCAGTGTCTCGAAAAGCATCTGGAAGTGGAACTTCTGCTCGCTCCCAACCACGTAAACGCTGCGGTCCGGGTCGTAGTCCCCGAACTTGTGCTTCGCGAGCGCCAAATCCGAAGTAGAGTACAGTGTCGTCCCGTCGCTCCGCTGCAGCAGGTTCACCCCCGCCGGCGAGTTGTCGACAATGACCGCGCCGTCGTCCACCTTGGCAACGCCCTTGCCAATCAGTTCCTTCACGATTTCCTTTGTCTCGCCCTTAATGTCCGACTCGTAGTACCACTTGTCGAAGTCCGCGCCGAGCTCTTCGTAAATCTTCTTGAACTCGTCAAGGCTCCACTCCCTGGTCTCGTTCATGAGCTTTATGGCTTCCGCGTCGCCCGAGTCCATCTTCTGCAACAGCTCCCGCACTTCTTTGTCGCCCTCGGGATTCTCCCTCAGCTTCTTGCTCGCCTCGGCGTAAATCTCGCCGAGCCACTTACCCTTGTTCTCGGGCGGCTCTTCGCCGGCGTGGAACTTCTGCAGCGCCCACAGCGTCTTCGCCACGTGCAATCCAAGGTCGTTGATGTAATTGACGCGAATCACTTTGTGGCCGGCGTGCTCGAGGATGTTGGACAGCGCAATCCCCAGTGCAGTGTTCCGCAAATGCCCGATGTGAAAGGCCTTGTGCGTGTTCGGCTCGGAGTACTCGACCATTACGCTTTCGGCCTGCTTCCCCTTGCCGTAGTTATTTTTTTCAGAAAGTATTTTTTCGACTAATTGCTTCGAGTAATCCTCAGAAGGAAAAAAATTGACGTACGGCCCAATCGCCTTCGCAGTGAACAGCGGCGACTTGATTTTCCCCGCGACTTCCTTCGCCTTTTCCGCTGGATTCCCGCCGAGCTCGAACGCGACGCGGCTGGCGAAAAACCCCATTTCCGGCTTCGGCGCAGGGCCAAGGCTCTCGGGGGATACCGGCTTCCCAGTGGCATCGGACAAGAGCCTTGCTGCCTCGGCCTTGAGTTCAAGCATACTCTAAGACTTCGTTTCCTTCTTTTTTAATGGTTTCGAGGGGTTGCCCGGGAACCCAAGCACTTTCTTCAATCCAATGCTGTCCCCTACCGAAATGCTCCCGCCGCCGCTTTTGTACGCGTCGCGCCACGGCGTCCCCTTCAATGCCTCGAGCGCAGCCTTGTCGGTCGCAAGAACTTCCCCGCCGCACTCCGCAAGCATCTTTTCCGCGTCGGGCTCCAGCGCCCCCACAACTTCTGTCGCCGCCTTTATCGCTGGAATGATTTCGCCAAACGCCTGCATCAGCAGCTTCTTCGTCTCCTGCTCGTCACGGTTGTACCCCGACGGCAGGCCCACGCAAACGCCGAGCGCTGCCGCCTGCAGCCCAAGCACCACGCCGGCCTTCGCCTTCACCAGCTCCAGCGCGTCGCAGTTCTTCTTGTGGGGCATTACGCTGCTCCCCGTGCACACGGCGTCCTTGAACGACACCATGCCAAGGAGGTAAAGCAGCAGCAGGTCCTGAGCCAGCTTACTTAGGTCAAGCCCTACTGCTGCCAGTGCATTCAGGGCAAGGAAAGTGTTTTTGCCGCGCGAGGCCACGGCACTAAGCGTGTTCCAGTGCACCCCGGAAAACCCGAGCTCTTCCGCCAGCATCTCGCGGTCCACCGGGAACACCGACCCGAAGCCCGCGCACGCGCCGAGCGGGCACTTGTCAATCACCTTAATCGTTGCACTAATGTACTCGCAGTCGTTCACCAGCGACTCCGCGTGGCTGCACCCCCAGTGCTCCAGCGTCGTCGGCATCGCCTTCTGCATGTGCGTGAATCCGGGCATGGGGAGGGGCGGGAGGGATTGCAGTGCCCCCGCCAGCTCCTCCATGGCCTTACTCGTTTCCACCAAGCTATCCTTGCTGTACATCAGCATGTCAGTGGCAACCAAGTCGTTCCGCGAGCGCGCAGTATGAAGCTTTTTCCCCGCCGGCGTCTCCTTCGTGACAAACGCCTCGACGTTCGCGTGCACGTCCTCGAGCGACGGGTCCAGCTCCATTGACTTCGCCTTCTCCAGCGCCGCCAGCAACTCCGCCAATTCCGCTTCGCTGACCACGCCAATCTTGTGCAGCATCTTGGCGTGCGCCATTCCCGCGGCTATGTCGTACTGCAAAAGCCCCTTGTCGAGCGCAACGTCCTTGCCGCTCGTGAATTCCTCAATAGTCTTCGAGACGTCCTCGCCGCTCTTGCTCCACACCTTCACGCCATCACCTTCTTCGCGGTCACTGTGTTCAGCCCCCACAGCTTGATGAACCCGTGCGAGTGAAGCTGGTCGAACCCGCTGTCCGACGAGTACGTAATCAGGTTGTGGTCGTAAATCGCGTTGCCGCTCTTTCTGCCGACTACTTTTGCGTGGCCCTTGAACAGCTTCAGCGTCACTTCGCCGGTCACTTTTTTCTGGGACTCGTCGATGAACGCGTTCATCGCGTCCATCACTGGGTTGAACCACAGCCCATAGTAGACCGTCTCGGCCCAGTGCTTGTCGACGAACGGCTTGAACTGGTTCTCTTCCTTTGTGAAGACAAACTTCTCCAGGTCCTTGTGCGCGTTAAGCAGGAGTGTCGAGCCCGGGCACTCGTACACCTCGCGGCTCTTCAGCCCGATTGTCCGGTCCTCCATCGCGTCGATTATCCCAATGCCGTGCTTCGCGCCGAGCGCGTTCAATTCCTCGAGCAGCCCCACGCCACCAATCGGCTTGCCCCCCTCGAACTTGACAGTGACCGTCTCGGCAACGTCGGGCGCGTCCTCCGGCAGCGCCACCCAGTCAAAGACGTCTTCCGGCGGCTCCAGCGACGGATCCTCCAGCGGCCCGCACTCGCTTGACTTGCCCCAGATGTTGCTGTCGACCGAGTAGGGGCTGTGCGCCTTCACCGGCAAGTGGATGCCCTGGCCCTCGGCCCACGCGATTTCTTCGTCGCGGCCCAGGTTCCAGTCGCGCACGGGCGCGATTATTTTCGCGTCCGGCATCAATGAATGCGTGCAGATGTCGAAGCGCACCTGGTCGTTCCCCTTTCCTGTGCAGCCGTGCGCCAGCGCGTCCGCCCCCTCTTTTTTCGCGGCCTCGACCAATTTCTCGACAATAATCGGCCGTCCCAGCGCCGTGGAATTTGGGTAGCTCCCCTGGTACAGGCAGTTCGCCTTCACGGCCTGCCAGCAAGGCCCTTCCACGAACTCTTCGGTCGCGTCGAAGAAGTAGTGCTTCGCGCCCAGTGACTCCGCCTTTTCCTTTGCCTTTTCCCAGCCGCTGCCGTTGTACTCGTCCTGCCCGAGCCCAACCGTGACCGCGACGACTTCCGCGCCGCACACTTCCTGGATTAGCGGAATCATGACGCTGGTGTCCACTCCCCCGCTGTACGCGAGGACCACTTTCTCCACGCCATCGTACTGGCCAACATCAATCTTTGACTTTATTTTTTCGACTAAATCCATTTTGTCCACCCCACACACTACATAGAACAAGGGGCGCTTCAGCGCCTCTCTGCAATCGGACTGAGGGAGCCCATGCCCATAATTGTCCCGAAAGCCTTATATATCATTTTCGGCATAAATGACGCAGAACAAACAAATGGTGTTTTAAATGAAACAAAGTGTGACTCGGCAGGTTTTCGCTGCCCTGGACGCGAACCCGTACATGAAGCAGGCGATTAAGTACGGGATTGCGAACCATTCGGCGATTGCGAAGAAACTGGGCGTCAAGGGGAGCCAGGCCGCCGTCAAGGCGGCGGTCCGCCGGTACGCGGAGCAATTGGACTACCACGACTATTCAAAGGGCCTGAAGAAATTGTTTTCGGCGACGCGATTGGTGCTGAAGAGCGACGTGGCGGTTTTAATCCTCCGGCCTTCGCTTGACTCTTTGCTCGCCGCCCAAAAGGTCTCAAAAATACTTGGCACTGAGTTTTCGATGATTAGCTCTGCGAGCGCCATTACCTTGATAATCAACCAGAAGAACTTGGGGGCGGTAAAGAAGGCAATCGGCGCGAAGAACGTGATTGGCTCAGCCAAAAACCAGTATATCCTGCTGCTTACGTCGCCGGAGGGGATTGAGTCCACGCCTGGCTGGGTTGCCTTCCTGACCGAGCTCTTGGCGCGCGACGGCATTAACATTAGGGAGTATTACTCCTGCTACACAGACACAGTGTTTGTCCTGGACAAGAAGGACGCCTTGAAGGCGTACGAGCTCCTGGACAGTGTTCTGGGATAGCTTTATTCTTGGACGGTGAGCTTGCCGAATCTTCCGGTGCTCAGCTGCTTGTCGCCCTGGTATTCGCCGACCCAGCCGTTCTCGATGACGATTTTGTCGCCTTTCTTGACTTTTCCGATGTCATCGTTCCAAAGAGTAATCTTGACTTCGCCTGTGTCGTCTTTTGCCGTGGCGCTGCACACAGTGCCGTTCCCGCGGGCGTTGCTCCACTCTCTCGCCTCGTCCAAATCGACGATTTCCAGCTCGATGCGGTCGCACGCCTGCCTTACCTGTAGTTCGTTAACTTTCATGGTAACCACCAGAGGCGGGTATTGTGAGGGTTATGGTTTAAATACTTTTGTATGGTAACCCCTTGTATGCTAGTCAAAGACATCATGACCAAGGACCCCAAGACCATTCCAGTGGACGCCACAATCCACGACATCGTCGAATTGTTCAGGAAGCACCGCATCCGCGGGGCCCCAGTCGTTAAGAAGCACCGCTTGGTTGGCATCGTCACTGAATACGACTTGCTGGACTTCATGGAACTCCACGAGTTCGGCGGAAAGCTCTGGCTCCCCGCGCCGTTCGACTTCATCGAGGCCGTCCTCGACGCGAAGCAAGAGGTCTACGAGGTCAAGAAAGAGTTCGAGAAGCTCCGCAACGCCACGGCAGAAAAAGTCATGAGCACCGACGTAGTCACAGTCGCGCCGACTGCACACGTCTCCGAAGTCGCGGACTTAATGACCGAAGGCAACCTCACCCACGTCCCCGTGGTCGAAGACGACAAATTGGTGGGGCTCGTCACGCGAAGCGACTTGATAAAGAGCCTATTGTGATTTCATGAGGCTAATCAAGTCTTCTGAGGGCTCGTGGGTCAATGGAGAAGGCGAGTTCAACTACCGCAAAAAAGTCCGGATGGACAGCGTGCCACAGCCAGTAAACCTAGTCCAAGACGTAGTGATCCCGGCGGGCGGCACAGTCAAGGCCCACGCGCACCGCCAGACAAGCGAAATCTTTTACGTGACACGCGGCACACTGAAAATCACTGTCGAAGGAAAAGAGTTCGGCCTTGTCCCCGGCGACATAGTGCTTGTCGACACCGGGGAAGAGCACGCGTTCGCCAACGAGTCCGGCACAGGCGCCGGGCTGCTTGTGCTGAAAATAAACTACACAAAAGGCGACTCGTTGCTCGGCTAAACCGCGCCGATTAACGTGGCAACAACAACCATTGCCAGCCACGCCGCAATCGGTATCGACAGGTTGTCGTCAATCATTGTCAAGTACGCTTCCGCGAGCATTCCCACGACAGCGCCCACGGCCGCGATTATCATTGCCTCGGTCGTCGGCAGCAATAGCTTCAATACAAACGCGGCGCCGAAGAACGCTGCGCCGAACCCGACGACGCTTCCCTCGTAGCTCTTTGTCTGCGTGCGCGGCAGCCTCTTGCGCCCGATTTTTCTGCCGAGCCCCGTGCAAATCGAGTCGCCGATTGCGACAATCAGCATCGCCGCGACGACGAATTCCTTGGCTATCCCGAGGTACAGCGACGCGACAAAGATGGACAGCACCCCAAGGAAGTACCACGTGACGCCGGACGCGGGCGGCTTGCCCTTGCGCTCGGTATTGTCCACGAGCCACGAAAAGAACGGAATCTTTTTCCCGCGCTTTATGCGGCTGGAGAGCACGAACGTGAGGAACGAGCATATCGCGAGGAACGCGAACCCCTCCTCTGTTGTGGACAGGTGGACAATGGAGGCGAAGAACAGCCCCGAGAACAGGTGCAGTGCCTGCCGCCTTGTCTCTAGGTCAATAATCATGCAACCCGGATTAGCCTCGCCCCTGCTTTTATACCTAATGGTTTATATTCCAGGGTTGCCAAAATTATGCACAATGCCGAAAGAAGTGCACCACACGATGAGCATGAAGAAGTTTTTGAAGCTCAGCTTTATCCCCGAAACTCTGAGGAACCACCACCTCGGGCGGAATAAGGTTAATCCAAACGACAAGGTGGGGGAGTATCCGCTTGCCGTCGTCAAGAAGCTTCGCAAGGACATAGCCGAGGCCCTTGTGACGGCGCCGGGAAAAGGCATGGACGCCAAGCAGTCATATCTAGCGGAGACAAAGCCCCACATCGATGGCCTCATCAAGGAAAAGTCCGCGAGGGGCGAAATCGAGCTAACGCCCGAAGGGCCAGAAGAGCCTGAAGCAACTTCTGTTTACGAAGGGGAGGAGGAAACGCAGCCGCCGGTTTACGTGAAGGATGAAGAGGCGCAACCGCTTCCTGAAGAGGCTAAGCCCAAGTTGCCTCCGCCGCCCCCCGGTTTCATGCCGATTAGTGCCATTACAGAAAATCTTAGTAGACTAGTTGACGTAATTCATGCCAGTGCCCTTAATTCTCAGAGGGCACGTGTTGTCAGTGAGTTGGGACAAATAGTAAGAAAGTACGAGCGGAGAGGAAAGCACATAGACCTTGACTTGTTCACTAATGAGCTACTGAGTTCTCGACTTAATAGATATTTTCCAGCGATAGACATGCACAGCGAGAGGACGTTCTTTCCGGAAGAGCCCCCTTTTGGCGTTCCTGAAGGCGAGAACTACCAGCTCAAATTGCGCGAGGCGCTGAGGGAGCACTTCAAGGAATACCTCACGACATAAGGTAACCTTTTTAAAACCCAAAACCTCAATTGTCCCCCACACGGGGGGCGTGTAGCTTAGCCTGGTTTAGAGCGCCGGTCTTATATGGCAGCGTTCCAGACATTCGGCCGTGTGCCGGAGACAACCGGAGGTCCCGAGTTCGAATCTCGGCACGCCCATCCCGGGATGGGCGGCGTTGCAGCACGCTCATCCGCAAAACCCCTTCGCGAGGGATTAACAATGGCAAAGAAAGCAACAAAAAAGAAGACAAAGAAAAAGCCGGCGAAGCACGCCCACACGCCAAAGCCAAAGGGCTTATTGGAAGGGTTCACCAGCACAAAAATGACTTCCAGCATGTGGAACTGGGCAATAGTCCTCGTCGCGGCCATCCTCATCATTGGCATGGCGTTGACGGCAGCTCGGTTCGCCACGGAAGGCGGCATTGCTACTGTGGTGGAGGTCCCCAAGCTTGTGTACACCGGGCCCAAGGGCATGAGCGACGCCGAAGTAATAGCGATTTCAGAGGACTTCATCACCAACAACCTGGTCCCGCCAGGAATTGAGGTCACTGTGAACAGCGTCGAGGAAGAGTCCGGCGTCTACAAGCTGAACATCACCCTGTCCTCGGACGAGGGCGACAACAACGTCCTTGGCTACCTGACGAAGGACGGCGAATTGTTCTTCTACGGCGTGTCCGAAGTCGAGCCGGAAGAAGAAGCGCCCGAGCCGACGCCCGTGCCGGTGAAGGCCGGGTTCGACGCGCCCGACCAGGAAAAGCCCGAGGTAAAGTTCTTTGTAATGAGCTTCTGCCCGTTCGGCCAGCAGGCCGAAAAGGGCCTAGAGCCCGTGTACCAATTGCTCGGCGACTCTGTCGACTGGTCACCGCACTTCGTGATTTACGAGGACTACCGCGGTGGCGGCGAGGACTACTGCATTGACGACGGCAAGCTGTGCTCGATGCACGGCATCGACGAGTTGAACGAGAACATCCGCCAGGCCTGCATAGGCCGCGACTACGGCAGCGACACACTGTGGACGTACCTGAAGTACGTGTTCGACAACTGCAAGCTCGGCAACATCAACACGTGCTGGCTCAAGGCTGCCGAAGCGGCGAACGTTGACTCGGACGCAGTGAGTGCGTGCCAGGAAGCCGACGGCGTTGCGTTGATGGCTGCGGAGAGGGCGCTTAATGTCGAGTACGAAGTGCGCGGCTCACCTGCTGTGTTCGTCAACGGCGAGAAGTTCAACGGCGGCAGAGCCCCCGAGGACTACAAGGGAGCAATCTGCACCGGATTCGAAGACGCCCCGACAGGCTGCGAGGAATCACTCGGCGCGGCCACCGGCAGCGCAAGCGGCTCTTGTTGAAAAGCTTTAGAAACCCGGGCAGCCCTGCGCTGCCCCGTTACTTATTTTTAGCTTTACTAAGTTTAGCAAATATGGTGGTTAATTTGAAAACGCGGTAAAATGTTTCCATAGTGTATAGGGGGATAAAATTATCATATTTTATACCCATATACCGGTATACATATATATGAGTTATACCCCAATATATGGGTATGAATGAGCAGGAAGTCTTGAAACGCCTTTACGAGCATAACCCTTGGTGGAAGGGCTCAAGAGTAGCTATACAACCATATCACACGAGATATTTTCATGTGATAAAAAAAGCTGAGCTTCTTAAAAGCAACAAAAAAATAGCCACGATTTATGGCCCTAGACAAGTGGGAAAAACAGAGCTTTTGAAGCAACTCGTTGACTATTTGTTGGGGCAAAAGGTAAAACCACAGAATATCCTGTTTGTAGAGTTAGATGATGTACTATTGGGAAAACATACAGATGATATCATCCTAGATTGTTTGGAAGTTTATTCGAAAAATATTCTTCAGACATCATTCCGTGAGTCCAAAGAAGAGGTATACATCTTCTTGGACGAAGTGCAGGGTGTTGAAAAGTGGAGCGAGATTTTAAAAAACTACCATCATCTAAACTATAAAATAAAGTTCTTCGTTACTGGGTCTTCTAGTGCGGGGATAAGGAAGGGGCTATCTGAATCTCTGCTTGGGCGAACAGAGCCATACTTGATACTGCCATTAAAATTCTCCGAATTTATTCCATTCAAAAGACCAAAGGACAAAGAACGGTTTTTGTCGATTAGTCTAAGCATGAGGTCTCATTTCGGAATGAGTCTCAAGAAAAAGAATGCCAAGATGCTGTATGATGGTTTAGAGCAATATCGTTTAAGTTTAGCTGGAGACGAAAATACTATAGAAACGTTGCTTAGGGAATATTTGATAAAAGGGGGTTATATTGGGGTAGTCAAAGAAACAGACTGGAATAAATGCACAACAGACTTGAAAAATTATACGCAACTAACAATCTATAACGATATCATGCAGGCCTTTGGTATCCGCAACCCCCGTGAGTTTGACCAACTGCTCGCGTTAATAGCGGCTGAATCATCTCAAATAATGAGTGAAAATGGGCTTTCTAAAAATCTAAGCATTAAAATAGACACTCTTTCAAGATACTTGGATCTACTTGAAGATGTTTTCTTGGTCTCTTCCTGTGAGCTCTATGCGAAAAGCCGGGCAAAGAGGATTAGAAATGCCAAAAAGCTTTATATAAACGATATTGGGATTAGAAACGCCTTGTTGCACTCCCTGGGCCCCCACTTACTGGGGGATGGGGCAGAGATTGGAAAGATAGTGGAGACAGTGGTACACAATCATCTAAAGCGACTTGCTTTTGCGTTTACTAGGGACACGGCAAACACTTGTTTTTATGGGAAAAACAATCGGGGAAAAGAAGTGGACAATATTTTTGCTTACGGAAAAATGGCAATCCCTATTGAAGTAAAATACCGGGAAACAATTAAAAGCGGGGATGAAGAGCCAGTAAGCGAATTTTTGGAGGAAACAAAAGGCAAGATTGGCATCATCATCACAAAAAATACGTTGGCAGTCAACCAAAAAACAGGGATAGTGCAAATACCTCTGTGGATGTTCCTGTTCCTTGTCTGAGGTGAAACCCGGCTAAAACTCAGCTAAACCGAACAACAACCAAACATCTTGTGGAGATGTCCGGTATCCGGCGGGATGCACAGACTCACTCGGCGACGCGACAGGGGCCGCAACCGGCTCTTGCTAGAAACAAATCCCGGCAGCCTTTCCGGCTGCCGTTCTGCTTATTTTTTCTTCTGTTTTGCTTTTGCCATCGATTCTCTGAAGAACGTGTGAAGTTCCGGCTCTTTTTTGCCCGTCATGACGTGGATGCATTCCCCCAGCACGGGGTTTTTCCCTTTTACTCTCTCAGCAATCTCGTTAGCCGCTCCACTGACGTCCCCCCTTTTTGCAGCCGTTTCCAAAAGCCCGTTTACTTCGTCCCGGCTTATTTTGGCTTGGGCATAAGCCTTTGCCAAAAGGAAGCCAAGATTGTGTTCAAACGAGAAGTGGGGTGCGAGGTACCTACTGCTTTCAAGCCAGTCTTTATGCTGCTCATGGAAAGAAAACGATTCATGGAATGAGTCCATTAGCAATTTCTGCCATTCCAGTTCTTCAGGCCGGGTGCATGCCTTTTCTATTGCCCCATCAATGCCCTCTAAGAATTCGCGCTGTTTTGGTTTTGCGTGCTCTTTTTCGTGAATTAAGGTCCTCTCAATTGAACCGGGGGCATAGTGGAATCCGTGCTTCTCCCGTTCCTTTCTTTGTTTTTGTTTTATCTCTTTGCATTTCTTTTCGATAGTGTGGATATCCCGAAAATGGTCTGTTACTACCTTAAGATAGTCGTAGGCCCTCCAACGCTTCGAAAGCGCGTATGCCTTTGGCAGTTCGGGCGATTCAAATACTCTTCCCTTTGAAGGATTGTCCGGTTCCTGCTCGGGGGCGATAAATATAAGTTGTTTGTTTTCCCGATATTTTTTGTGTGCTTCTTGCATCATTTTATTCTTTAGTTTTTCCAATGTCCGCCTATTCTTTGCAGGGATGTTAACGTCATCCACAACATTAAAAACGAAGTCCATAAGCACCCCAATACTTTCTTTATTGGTTGCGGAACTAGAGTGGAGTGGCATCAACATAACGTCGTTTGGCAGGCTTACTCGCTGCCCAATTACTTTTTTCAAATCCTCCCTATTCTTGAGGAACCACACGCGATTCATTTTCTCGAGCATGCCTTCGTATGGCTTCCAAGAGTCTGGATGCTTTTGTTTCACGATTTGTCTCAGGTCCTCCTTCTGGATTGCCTCGTAAATCCTGCCGGTCTTTTCCTTCAGTGGCCTCCTCAGGCAACTATACGCCGGGATTTTGTCCAGTGCCTGGTTTATGAAGTCCACCATCCCCAGCAAGTCCGCTTTTTTGGTGGAAACAAGAGCATCATACCGGGATTTTCCCACCCGCTTTTTTACGACGAAACGCTTGTACACATCCATCTCGCGCTGAAGTCTCGGGACTACCCTATTCAGCGAGTTCAAGAGGGCAAACTCGTTCTCGACACGCCGAGCCCTCGTTTCCTTCTTGGGAGGCATCGAAAAAATTAGGGGCAAGAGCCAATAAAAAGGTTAGTCGCAATCCCACTCGATCCTTACAAACAACTAACACGTGGTCCTTCTCAGCCCTTTTTCTGTTACTCGCTAGCGCTCGCTCGGTGGAAAAGCGCTGGCGGAAAAACTTAGTTCTTACAAACTACTAGCACATGGTCTTTTTCGAACGGCTCGAGCGGAATCACTTCAAGCACTTCAATTCCCGCTTCTTTTATCACGTTGATTTCTTTTTTGAACACTTGCTTCGGCTCCATCGACACGTCCACGCTCCGCGCCTTGATGCACAGCAAGCCGTAGCCCTTCACGAGCGCCATGTTCTTCACAAAAATAGCTGCCTGCCTCGGCTGCGCAACGTCCTGGTAAACCACTGACACTCCGTCCAAGTAATCCGCGTACTCCTCCGGGTGGTTCGCGTCCGCGAGCACGGGAACCATGTTCTCGCGCCGCTCGCAAAGCGGCAACAACTTCTCGAAAGCCCTCTGCGAAATCTCGACGCAAACGACAACCCCTTTCTCGACAACGTCGCTCACGTGCGACGGCGTCGTGCCCTGTGCCGCGCCGAGGTACAGCACCCCCGTGCCAGCGTCGAAAGGAAAGTTCTTCAATCCATTCATAATCGCCGCGGCCAGCTTGGATCGGTTCGGGTCCCACTGCCGCAGCTCGCCTGAGTTGTACTTCACGAGTTTTTCGCCGTACACGCGCTGCCCCGGGTCAAGGGACAAGGTATACAATTGCTTGCCGCCGCGGAACACGTTGTGGAAGAGCTTCTTCATTTAAGCGCGCTCGTAATCTTCTTTTCCAGTTCTTCATTCAGTGACTTGTCCAGGCCGTGATTGAAAAAGTCCATTCGCGCCGCAATCGCGAGCTTCCCCGCGACGAGCCGCGAGATCTTGCCCTTCTTGTTCTTTGGCGCCTGCATCACGTGCGGGTAAGCAAAAATCAGGCCGTGCTTAGGCGGCTTCACGCCCTTCCTGATGTGCGCGAAGAGCGCCTTTTCCGCACCCAATACCTGAATAGTTGACGCCGGCATTTCCGCGAGCCGCTCCAGCGACCCCGCCTTGGCAAGCAGCCGCGCCGACAGCAGCCCCCCCGCAATCGAGTGCATGTTGGGGCAGATTTCCGCGGTGGCCTCGTCTATGTACTGCGCCAGTTCCTCGCGCTCGTTGTGCGCGTGTGCCGCGAGCGAGGCGAACTTTGCCAGGCTGTCCAGGTCAGTGTCGCTGACTTCGGCGCCCATGGTCTGCTCGGCAATCAGCTCGACTTTCTTGGCCTGGTCCTCGGGCAGGTACTTCATGAGCGCTTCCTTGCGCATGTCCCTCCGCGACTTTAGCACAGTGATTATCTCGAGGTAAGTGTCAATGCTCTTCACGAGCTTCGCGAGCTCGGGGTAATGAATTGAGTACCAGTGCCGCACCCTCTCGGTCATCAGGTTTGCGACGTCGTCGAGCTCGTCGATGGCCTCGACTGCCTGTATCACCAGGTAGTCCCTCCCCGACTTCTTTTCCCTCACTTTTTCCTTGGCCAGGGCCAGGGCTTTTCTGCGCATTTGACGGGCGTCCATGTGAATCACCGTATTATTGTTGAGTGGGTATATAAAAACGTGGCCGCAGTAATAAGCTCATGCCTTCTTTCAAGCGCAGGAGGAAGCTGTCGAGGGAAGAAGCCAAGTGTGTCAGCGACACCAGAAAACAACTTGAAGCCATGCAAGTCCACCCCAAGCTGGAAGGCGCCCTGAAAAAAGCCATCCGGAAAGCAAAGGAACTGGAGAGCCGTTCTTTCACTGGCAATAAGGACGAGAGGCTAACAGAATTGACTAGGTCGTACATGTCACTCCAGCTCCTCACGGAATCTGAGCCCCATCTTGTTGACTTGTGGAGTGGGGTTGACGAGATAAAGCTCGACCCCAGTTTGTTCGCCCTCCACACGGAGGAAGGGCCGGAAGTCGGCGGCGCCCTTATTGCGAAACGGGTCGTGAAGAACGGGAAAAACGTTTTGCACCTTTCTCCCTCGGTACGAGAGTCAATGAAACCAGAGGGGAAGGAAAGCCTTCTGTCAGCGCCCACACCATTGGCTGAGGGGGAAGCCGCCTTGTTCCACACTCACCCCAGTGGGGCTCTTTGGCTTTCTTTCCATGATGTTCTTGGCTTTAGGCTGCCGTACAGGCCCCATGTCGTCGTTGGAAAAGGCAAGGCAAGCCTCTATATCTCCAAGGAGCTCGCCGCTTTGACGAACCTTAAGACCGTTGGCGAGGACGAGCTTTTTGGCGAAAACTCTATGCTGATTGGTGCCAAGAACTTAATTCTGAGAAAGGAATAGCTAATTATATAAAAGCGTGGCGATTAAACCAACACGCATGGGCCACTACGAAACACTGCAGGAATTGCTGCTGAAGAGGGCGATTGTTTACCCGAACAGCGAGCCGCACGGCCCTGTCGCGGGCTTCTATGACTACGGCAGCGTCGGCTCAGAGATAAAGCGCCGCCTCGAAGGCGAGTGGCGCTCGTTCTTCCTCTCGCTCGGCGACAACTTCCACGAAATCGACTCCTGCCTGATTATGCCCCAGAGCGTGTTCAAGGCGTCTGGCCACTTGGAGCACTTCAAAGACCCTGCTGCCGTGTGCGGCAAGTGCGGCACAAAAAGGAAGGCCGACGAGCTCATGGAAGAGGCACTGGGCGAAAAGTTCGAGGGATTGTCTGCCCAGGAATTGGA
The DNA here is from genome assembly GCA_023129115.1 of Candidatus Iainarchaeum sp. Classification (GTDB taxonomy): domain Archaea; phylum B1Sed10-29; class B1Sed10-29; order WALL01; family WALL01; genus WALL01. The sequence goes on from JAGMCR010000013.1 coordinate 83,794, forward strand.
CGAATTAATCAAGAAGCACAAGCTCGTGTGCCCCAAGTGCAAGTCCAAGTTCAAGGGCATAGAGCCCTTTACATTAATGTTCCCGCTGGAGGCCGGCGCCGCGGAAAACAAGGCCGCTGTCTACCTCCGCCCCGAGACCGCGCAGGGCCCGTTCACCGCGTTCAAGCGCGAGTTCCGCGCCAACCGCGAGAGGCTCCCGCTCGGCCTGGCAATCATCGGCAAGGCGTTCCGCAACGAAATCTCGCCAAGGCAATTGACAATCCGCACGCGGGAGTTCACCCAGGCCGAACTGCAAATCTTTTTCGACCCGAAGGCCGCGCCGGAAGTCGACTACAAGTCAATAAAGAAAAAGAAAGTATTGTTCGCGCTCCCCGGCAAGAAAGAAAAATCAATGGCCATCGACGAGGTAAAGAAGGCGACCAAGATGCCCGAGTTCATGCTGTACTACCTGGCGAAGGACTGGGAGTGGATGGAGTACCTCGGCCTCGGGAAATGCCTCCGCCTCGCGCAATTGTCGGAAGAGGAAAAAGCGTTTTACAACAAGTACCATCTCGACCTCGAAATCAAGATGCCTTCTTTTGACAAGTGGGTCGAGGTCGCGGGGTTCCACTACCGGACTGACCACGACCTGAAGGGCCACCAAAAGGTGAGTGGCCAGAAAATGCTTGTGCCCGGGAAGGACTACAACCCGCATGTGCTCGAGCTCTCGTTCGGCGTTGACCGCCTCGTGTTCGCCTTGCTCGACACTTCCCTCAAAGAAGGCAAGGAGGGCTGGTATTTCGCCCTTCCACCGCGGCTGGCGCCGTTCGACGCGGGCGTGTATCCCTTGGTCAACAAAGAGTCCCTGCCCGAAAAGGCGCGTGCCATACTGCAAACGCTCCGCGGCGACGGCATCAAAGTGTTCTTCGACGGCGGCGGCTCAATCGGCCGGCGCTACGCGCGTGCCGACGAAATCGGCGTTCCGTTCGGAATAACTATTGACTTCGATTCTTTGAAGGACAAGTCCGTGACCGTGCGCGACCGCGACACGCAGAAGCAGGACCGCGTGAAAATCAGTGATTTGAGTGGCTATTTATGGAAAAGGAAATCCGTTTGAGTGACGGCCGAACCGTTCTCGTGCGGGACATGCGTGCCGACGAAGACGTTTTTGAGCTGTCGAGTTTCATCAACGAATTAATTGAGGAAGGCGCGTTTCTTACTGAAGACACTCCTGTTCCACCTGAAAGAGAGGGGGACTGGGTGCGCGGCAAGATGAAGGAAGTCGAAGAGGGTCGCTGCATGATTTGGTGTGTTTTCCTTGACGGCAAGCGTGTTGGGGGGGGTGAGATTCGGCGCCCGAAGAACGCGGAGCGCAACGCGGCCAGTATGGGCATTGCGCTTTTGAAGGATGTGCGCGGCCAAGGCCTCGGCCATCGACTTATGTCAATGCTTATTGAGGAAGCAAAGAAGCAGTGGCAGCCCGCAGTAATCTATTTGTTTCGGTTCGACGCGAACGAGGCGGCAAAAAATCTTTACGAAAAATTGGGGTTCGTTGAGTGCGGGAGAATCCCGAACGCGCTCTCCCACGGCGGCAAGCAAATGGACAAAGTGTTCATGGTGCTGAAATAGCTTTTTATTCCTGCTTGGTATAATAGGAAACAGGTGGTTTTGAATGGGAAAAAGATCGGCACACAGCGCACAGAAAAGTCGGCCTGAGATTAGGCCCAGAAGGGGAATGAACAAGCTTGACGACCTCAGCGTCAAGGCAAAGGGATTGGGCAGCTCGAACATTGTTCAGGTGCGCAAGATAACCCAAAAGCTTCAGGAGCTCGTGGAGGACGAAAAAATCAACGGAAAAGAGCACTCTGTTTTGATTGCCCCGCTCATGAAAAACATTGCAAAGCCCACTCTTGACATGGAAGTTCGCAAGGACACGCTTACCTTGGCCCTAAAGCTTTCGGAGCAGGGCGCATTGACAGAACAGCAGACGATTGACTTGACTGCTGCGGCCCGGAAAGGAATGAAGTTTGCGGGCGGCCACAAGCAATTCTTCCAAGATGCACTCGACTTATTGGAGTAAACAATGATTAAAGTCGGCACAGCAGGAACGCCGAACTCGGCGGAAAAAAGGACGTCGTTCCACGGCGTGACGCGCATTCGCGAGCTTGGCCTGGACGCGATGGAGGTCGAGTTCACTTACGGCGTGCGGATGGGCAACGCCACCGCGAGGCAGCTGAAGAAGCACGCCGAAGAAAACAACGTCTCCCTCTCCGTGCACGGGCCGTACTACATAAACCTCAACGCGCGCGAGGCAAAGAAGCGCAAGGACTCCGAGAGGCGCATCCTCGAGTCCTGCGAAAAAGGCGCGTTGATGGGCGCGCGGAACATTTGCTTCCACCCAGGGTTTTACCTAAAGCAGGACCCCGACCTCGTCTACGCGAACGTGTACGACGAGTTAATGGCGCTCACCGAGATAATCGAGAAAAAAGAGTTGGGCGTCCGGCTCTGCCCCGAGACCACGGGCAAGCCCACGCAGTTTGGCTCGTGGGAAGAATTAATGCGCCTCTGCAGCGACGTGCCGGGGCTCGGCATGACCTTTGACTTTTCCCACGTCTATGCCCGCGAGGCGGGCAAGGGGGACTTCGACGAGGCCCTGAAGGCAATGAAGAAAGAGCTGGGCGCGAGTTTTCTCCACGACCTGCACATGCACTTCTCGGGAATCATCTATACAGAAAAGGGCGAGCGCAGCCACTGCGACATGGACGACTGCGGCGAGCCCGGGTTCAAGCCAATCACCGACTCAATGAAGAAGTGGCACCTCGGCGGGACAGCGATTTGCGAGTCCCCCAACCTCGAGACGGACGCGCTGAAGCTCAAGAAGATGCTTTGATTTACTTGCGCAGAGAGTGTTTTTGTTTCTTTAGTAGGTCTCTGGCTATTTTTCCGCCTTGTTGCGAGTGCATGCATTCCGAGTAACGTATTCTTCCTTGTTCTGGTTTATCATACTCATACAAGTGACCAAGTCTGCCCGTTAAGTAGTTAATCACCTTCTGCTCTTTCACTGTCTTGCTGGTCTTCCCGTCATAGTAGGCATCATTAAACACATAGTTTAAATGTATGTTGTAGTACTGTCCCGCCCTTGTACGTTTCCCAACCTTGTTTGGGGTAAACTCCGCGAGTTTTTCATTGTGCACCTCAAGTCGTGCATCTCCCTCAACCGTGCTTTGGGCAAACTCCGTGACTTTTTCATTGTGCTCGTCGAGTGCCTTGGTCAGGGGGGCTATGCCAAACCCCGCTTTTTCCATGCTTTGGCGCGCAATCTCTTCCGCGAGCTGTTCCCTCGTCTCGACACCACCCCGGATTTGCCGAGGGAATTGCCTTTCCACCTCGTGGCCGAGCTCGTGCGCCAGGAAATCCAAAAACAGTAGTTCAGTCTGCTCTGCTTTCCCGGTGCCTTCGATATCAAAGTCTTCAGCGAGCCTCTGGGCTTGGGTGAGGTCGACTCGGACGGCTGTGCCCTCCTTTGGCTCTTCGCCCCCGTGGACAATCTGCCCGTTGCTGTAGACAGCCAAGCGGCTGCCCTCCGCCCTCGCCTTCCCGGGACTGGTAGTAGTGGAGACCCCCCCGCGGAAAGACAAGACAAGAATCGCGGGCTCCTTCAGCTCGGCGCCGTGCTCCCTGCCAATCTCGAAGACCGAAGAAATGACTTTCTTGAGTTTTTCGTCCAGCTTCCCGGTGGAGACCTTTTTTTCATAAAACTCTTTGGCCTGCCTGTCCCACTCGCCCATCTTATGCTGGATGGCATCCTCCATTTCCGGAGTTACTTCTCCCGCTTCCACTAGCAGCCTGTCGAGCTCAAGAGGCGTCAGCTTTTTCAGGTCTATGGCCATTAGCTATTCTTTAGGCACTCACGGCTTAAAAGCGTTAGCTGCCCAAGAAGATGCTGGAGTAAGCCCGAAAAACTTAAATATAGGGTATACCATAGTATCCCCCAGGTGATACAAATGGAAACTGTGCCGGCAAAGCTTACTCAACGGCTTGTTATGGAGCTTGACGAGCTAGTGAAGGAGGGTTGGTACGCGAACCGGTCTGAGGCTGTCCGGGATGCTGTGCGGGAGCTGGTTGAAAAGATGCGGGTGGAGCTGCTGGAAGAGGCAATAAAGAAGGATATTGAATGGGGACTGTATGGCAAGTAAGCTCACCGCAGTTTCCGACACTGGCCCTGTTATCCACCTTTGGGAAGTGGGCTGCCTAAAAGCGTTTAAGGTGTGTGGCCGGCTTTTTGTGCCGACGGCAGTGGAGTCGGAGCTGGGGAAAAAAGGTGGGGCCAAAAGGGTTCCCGGGCTAAAAGTCGTGGGGCTGACGAGGAAGGAGAAGGACTTGTCCGCGTATGTCTCACTGAAGTATGGCTTGGGGATGGGCGAGTCAGAAGCAATCACGCTCTGCAAGTCAAGAAAAATAAAGATGTTTTTCACCGATGACCTTGGGGCACGGCTGGTGGCCGAAAGGGAAAATATTGAGGCCCACGGGAGTGTTGGGATATTGTTGAGGGCGTTCAGGGAAGGCATACTGGGCGAGGAGGAAGCAATAAAAGCCCTCGACGGCCTTGCCGGCAAGTCCACGCTCTTCATAACTTACCCGCTTGTCGAGGAAGCCATACGCGCGGTCAAAAAATATTCGAGACAGACGCTTTGAAGCTCAAGAAGATGCTGAAATGATTGAGACGACCATTGAGGACATCATGGCCAAAGCGAGGGAGCTGCAGGCACAGGGAAAGGACTGGCATTTCCACATGCTTATCCCGGGCTGCGGGTTCAACAAAAAGAGGGACAGGCACGCGTTCGTCCTCGAGGACGAAACCGACGGCGTCGCCTACGTAAATTATTCGGGCCACTGGCAAAAGGAGCAGGGCAAAGAATTGGTCAGCATGCTCCACGGCAAAAAAATCGTGGCCGAGTCAACAGAACAAATCGCTGACGAGACCATTAACAAAATCCTTGCGCGGGCGAAAGAATTGAACGAGCAAGGCGTCCACTGGCACCACCACATGCTCTTCCCCAATTGTATTTACAGCAAGCACCCCGGGAAATGGGTGATTATTTTTGAGGACCCGGACGGAGGAACACTTGAATCAGTAAGCGACGACGAGCCCAAGGAAAGCCTTAGGCAGATTGAAGTGCTTTACTACGCGCAGAAGGCCTAAGCTTTTTCCGCGATACACGCGTAAGCAATATCAGTCAAGCCCCTAAACCTTGTGTTGAAGCCGAGCTCTTTGAGCGATTCCTCAAGCCACTCTTTCTCAATTCGCCACGACACGAATCCTTCCCGCGTGTGGACCCGGTCACAGTCTTCATCGGTGCTTGTTATGGCCCACCCGCACTGCCCGTAAAACTTCTTTCTTTCTTCCAGCGAGCCAGGGAGGTAACTGGTTATCACGATTTTTTTCTTTGTCACCCTCGCCATTTCCTTCAACGCTTTTTCCGTGTCGAGAATGTTCCCAAGCGTGTTGAACATGCACAAAGTGTAATCAAAAGAACCGTCAGCGAATGGCATTTCCTTGACGTTTGCCTCTATCACCGCCACGTTGTAAATCCCAGCAAGGCCCAGGTTCGCGGCGTTCAAAAGAGGCTTGCTCACGTCGATTCCTATCCCTTTTTTCAGCCTCGGGGACAAGAGCTTCAAGTGTTTTCCCCTCCCCGAGCCAACGTCGAGAAGAGTCACGCCTTCCTCAATGGCTTCATCCAGCAGCTCTTCCTCTGCCTTCCAGTACAGGAGGATTTTCTCGGTGGCGCAAGCAGGATCAACAATCAGTCCCCCGCCGCTGTTGTAAAACTCCTCCACAGTATCCATTGCAGAAGCTATAGGCTTTCATCCATAAAACTTTAGCTGCTCTTGCTCCCCATGAACAGCGAGAGGGCTATGCCTGTAATGAACGCCACGAGCGACTCCAGCGCGAAATACGCCGTGGAAAGCAGTTCTTCAAGCGAGTGGCCCACCCAGTAGTGCCCCAGAATCACAGACATGACGTACGCGAACACGAACGCCGCGCCCAAATACAGCAGCCCCTGTTTTGGGTCGGGATAATTCTTGAGCGTGTAGCCAATCACGCCGATTGTAAACAAAGCGAACATAATCATCCCGATTTCAATTGTCGGCGCGCTCACGGTCACAGACGAAAACACGCCGAACTCGGCGATGAGGATATACGTTATTATCGTCAGCAGGACGCTCTGCTTCTTTATGAGGTTCTGCAGCGAGCTCTTCTTCTCGAGCTCTTCCTTCTTTTCCTCGAGCTCTTCCTTCGCCTCGTCCAGCTTCTTCTTTTCTTCCTGGAGCAATTGCTTGTGGTACACCAGCATTTTTTCCTCGCGAATCTTTGCGATGCTCGCGTTTTTCGTCGCCTCGCGGTACAGGGAATAAAGCGCCACCACGACTCCCGCGAACCCGACGCCCACGCCAATTAGCCCTAGTATAACATACAATGGCTCCGCGCCCGCCATCTTCGCGATGAACGTCATCACCACCGCGTAAAACGCGCTGGCAACAATCGCGACAACCACGACGTACTTCAGCACGCGCAGCACGTAGTAGCTGATTTTGTTAAGCAGAATCAATCCCACGTAGAACAGGATGAGCCCAATCACTATCGCGCCCACGTCGCCGCCCATCACGAGCGCGGGAAGTGACTGGAGGTAGGCCTCCGCGAACTCCATCACACCCCCGGGAATCATTTTCACACCGTCTCCAGCTTGAACGTCACGCCGCATCCCCGCAGCGTCTCCTGGATTTGCTCCCCGATGCCCAGCACGTCGTCGATGGGCACGTCGCGGCTCCAGTCGTACACGTAGTCGTAGTTGCCGCTCATGGGCCTGAACCCCATGGACATCAGCCGCTCCGTGACCTCGGACACGGGCTTGCCCTCGGTGCTGAACCAGACCACGAGATACGTCTTC
>JAGMCR010000014.1 GCA_023129115.1 Candidatus Iainarchaeum sp.
TAACACCAGGCAGTGTTACACCACCGCTTTCTCGAAACCTTTAAAAAGCGCCTGTGTTTAATGGCTTCAGGTGAAGCAAATGAGGAAAGGATTGTCCCCCATCATCGCCATTGTACTGATTCTCGCGATTACAGTAATCGCTGGCGTCACCCTTTACTTCTGGGTAATCGGGACAACTGCACAGCAGCCGACCCCCTCGACGCCGAGGACCATCACCGCGCGCATGATTAACTGCGCCGAGGCCGGCAACAGCACCATGCTGATCAGTAACATAAGCCCCCCGGGAAGGTCCGTCAACAGCAGCCACTTCAAGGTCACCACCGGGACGCTTTACTGCCCCCAAAATGTGACTATGGTCTCCAAGGGCCAGATTGTCTGTGAAATAGCCAATTTCACCGAGGGCGCTGGAACAGCGTCCATTTACGGCGACAACATCGCCTCTGCAGACATAACGTGCTGAGAAACCCCCGAAAACACAATCGTGCTTAGTGCAAGCGCCACAGCTTCTTCCGGTAATCTTTCCACGCCTGAGTCTTCTTTGCGGCGCTCCCCTCAAGAATGCGGTACTTCTTCCGCTTCAGGTGCGTGACCGGCTGCTTCAGCAGGTCCTTGAGCAGCGCCTTCGCGGTCGCGTACTCGCGCCTCCTCTCCGTGACAATCCGGTTCCCCCGAACCGCTGCCTTCTTGTACTTCTTCAGGAAGGCCTCGGCGTGCACGCGGTCGTACACCCTCGGCCCCCAGTGGTCGTTCACCGGCGGAAGCTCCCACACCTCGAGCTCGAGCAGGACCTGCGCCTTGCTGCAGCAGTCTGTCCACGCCCGGCTGTCAATCACGCCGAACTCCTTTTCATGCAACTGCTTCACCAATTTTTTCTCGAGCCGCTGGAGCTGCGACCAGATTATTTCCTCGTTCTCTTCCCCGATTTTCCACTCGATGACCATGACGCGCCCCCGGCTTGGCAGTAGCGAGGTCTTTTCCGGCATCCCTTTCTTCAGGAACTCGCGCGACAGCAGAATGAACTCGCATAACTTCTGCTCGCTCACCGCGGCGGCAACATTCCTTTCGGGGTCCACTGGGTCGACCACGACCAGCGGCTCACGGAACTTTTTTTTGCCGTGGCCCGCAAGGTTGATGTACTCGCCGCTCTCCCAGCGGCTCGCCCTCTCGAGCACTTTGCGGAAAGTCCCGTACTTGAGCACAAGCAACTCACACAAGTACCCCGAGAAGCCGTGCGTCTGAACCTCTGCGCCGTACACCTCAATCCGCTTGGCGAAGTGCTTCAAAAGCCTCGCCTCATCCGGGCTTTTGAGGTTCGCCAGGATGTACTCGGTGTGAAGCGGCGACCTGTCCACCGCAGAAATGATTTTCTCGCCCTTCTTGATGTCGTAGCACGGGACGACGTCGATGTCGTAGCCCCTGATGTTCATCTTGGTGTACGGGTGCTCGGCGTAGTGCGTGCCCGCCTTGCTGCCGAAGGCCTTCGCGACTTTCTTCCCGATATCGAGGCCCTTCTTTTCCAGCATCTTCCGTGGCACTTTTTTGTCGAACAGGATGAAGATGTCCAGGTCCTTGTCGCCGCGGAGGCACGTGTTCTTGGCAATCGACCCCACGAGCATGGCGTCGTATCCCATGCCGCGAATTTCCCCTATGATGCTCTCGGCGAGCGCAAGCTCGCTCTTCCGCTCCCGCGGTGTTGGCTTGAGCTCGCTTATCTTCTTCATCCGTAGCTCTTCCTTATCAAGCCCTTTTCCGCGAACTTTTCAATCGCGGCCTTCACGAGCACTTCCGAGAACCCAGTCTCGGTGACGTAGTCCTCGGCCTTGAACCCGCCACTCCTCCTCCGCAGCGCGTCCCACACTGCCTTCTCCAGCGGGTCCTTCGGCAGGTAGTTGTCGCTGATGATAGTGTAAGTGCCGTCGAGCGTGTCCTTCTTAAGCATGCTTACGCCCTTCTTCATTCCCATTACCTGGTAGATGAAGTCCGTCTTGTACTGGAACAGCGCGAACACAGCCACGAACACAAGCGCGAACATCGCAATCAGCATGATGCCGGGGAGGCAGAACGGCCCAATGCAGAACAGGCCCTCCTGTATGCCCGCCGACCAGGGGCACTCGTGCATCTCGCCGCGGCAGTTCGCGGGCTCGGGCTCGCGGTAGACCTGAGTGTACTCCGAAGACTTCCCGGCAGGGTCGTAAGTGAACGCCGTCGTCCCCGCGTACGCCACCACCCACGCATAGTAATTGCCCTCCTTGTAGCCAACCCTGGCCTCGGCCGGCAGGCCCTGCCGCCTAGCCATCTCGCGGAACATCAGCGCCTTCTCGACGCTGTTCAGCCCCGTGCCCAGCCTTCCCACGACGTCCTCCAGGTCGACCTCAAGCGTCGCCAGCGTGGACTCGGACGTCGGCGTGTCCGCGATGGAGTCCATGGTCTGCTTGAACAGCTGCAGCGCGTCCATTCCCGTGGCGGTCTCGCCTATGGCCGGCCTCAGGGCGTCTGTCGCGCTCTCGCCAGAAATCTCGAACAAGGCATCGCTCTGCGTGTGCAGTATGTACTGGTTGCTGTACGGCGGGCTGTACGGGCTGTCCTTCAGAAGGTCCTCGTCGTTGACGTATCCCGGGCTGTACTTTATGACAATGGACTTCTTCTCGCCCTCCTCGAGCGTGACAGTCCATGCGAGCATGCGGACGAAGTTTTGCTTCAGGTTTATCTCCTGGGGCTGGTCGAACGTCGGCCGCCCCGTGGCGAAGGTAATCACCACGCCCTCCGCCCTCTCTTCCGCCAGTTGGGGGGACACCCACAGGTAGTCGGCGTTGGGGCTGCGCTTGTACGGCGCGTAAACATAATAGCTGCCCTTGATTGTGGGGAGCACCTCGACCTCGACGGTCAGCTGCTTGTCGCCGCTGTTCTCGAGGCTTATTACCTGCTCGACGTAGTCGTCGTTGACTTCCACTGACGCGGAGCCGAATATGTCTTCCGCGAAGTTTTCGGGGTAATTCACTATGTAGGTGTTGGTCTTCCCGCCGACCGCGGTGCCTGTCACTTGCGGTATGCTGACGGGCACGGGCTGGCCCTTTGACTTTATCGTCGGGAACATTGGGACCGTCAGCACGCCAGCTATGTCTAGCCGGTTGTTGGCTATGTTGACCTTTGCAGCTATGTTCGGCGACGAGAGCACAACGTCCCCACTCGCTGTTTCCACCACGACGGTCAGCGCGGAAGCCATTGCGAGTATCATCAGCAGGCTAAAGAGTCTTTTCATGGATTACCTCGTACTTCGGCCCTTCCGGTGTCAAAATGCTCTTCATCAAGAGTACCCTGTCGACCCGCACCTCGATGCTTATTTTTTCCTTGAGCAGCTCGAACACGCTTTTGTCGGGCTTTCCCTTCACCCGCGCCAGCGTTACGTGCGGAGACAGCTCTCCTTCCCCTATAACTCTATGTATGTTTAAAAGGCTTTGCGAGGGCCCACAGCCCACCCAAACCACGCGGATATAATCTTTATTTGGAAAAACCCCAATCTGGTCGAACACGATTGTGAACGCTTTCTCGCCAATCGACTCCAGCTTTTTTGTCCATTCCTCTGCATTGCCTTCGCCGATGAAGCGCATCGTCATGTGCAGGTTCTCTTTTTCCACAATCTTCAGCGGGCCCGTTAGCCTGCGCTGCAGCTCCACCAACTCGGCTTTTGCCTCTTCCGGCAGCGGTATCGCAATGAACAGCCGCATCCAGAAAGAAAAAGAGCGCGCCTTATTTCAACTTATCGATTGCTCGCCGCCGCTGTTGCGTATCCGCACGTGCTTCGGCCCCTCGAGCGTTGACGCCACCGCCCTCAGCTCGTCAAACCCCTTGTCCGCGTAAAGCACGAACGTCCCTGTTATCTGCGCCGCCGCCTCCCTTGCATCGCTTTCGTCACCGCTCCAGTCAAGCACGACCTCGTGCTGGACCGAAGAAGACTGCATTAGCTTTACACTCTCCCGAATTTGTTCAGACCCCTCGTAAAGCGGCGCGCCGATGGTTATGGACACGTAGTCCACCAGCCTCCTGTCCACGAGCTTCTTCAGCAGGCCGGGGTTCGTGCCGTCAGTGTTCACCCTCACCAGCTTGTTCTTGAGCTTCATCTTCTTCGCGACAATCGGGAGGTCGCCCTGCCTCTCGACCTCTCCCTCGAACACGACCGCGTTGGTGGTGAAGCTCTTCTGCAGCTCTGCATCTACTTCGCGCATGCTGCTCCTCCCTCTGCCGGCAACTACGACTACCGCTATTTTGCCGGGCCAGGCCTTCGTGTCTTGGCCCCGGTACTCTGCTACGTCCATCCTACCACTTTATTTCTTCGTAGCCCTTGACTATTGAGAACGTGGCGGCCACTGTGCCGATGAGGCCGAGCAGTGCGAACGCCTGGCCTATCTTCGTGCCGATGGTGACAAATCCAACAATCAGCAGGCAGAAGTAGGCGGGCAGGGTGAGCACGCCAATCTCGAACTCGTACTTGGTAAAGAGGCACCGCCTCTTGTCCTTGCTTGCCATGCTGCACTAAAACGAATAAGGGGTATAAAAAAGGGGAGCCCCCGGTGGGCGCCGGGGGGCCCGAATGCATGGCTGGGTGGTCTCCTTGTAGTCTCAAATGCCGCGAATGCCAACGTTCTTCACTTTCTTCCGCGCGACTTCCGCGAGCTTTTCCAGTATAGCCGGCTCGTAGGCCTTCGAAAGAGGCCCGGCCTGCTTCACGGGCCTGTACTGCTGAATGTAATAGTTCTCCGCCCCCTCGACGAACTCGACAAGGGAGTCAAAGTCTTCCTCGGGAATGAACGCCGGCACGACCGTTGTCCTGAACTCGTGCGGCCTCCCCGACTCCTTGAGGATCTTTATGCTCTTCTCGATTTTCTTGATGTCCAAGTCCACGCCGGCCGCGTCCTTGTAGCGCCGCCTCGCCGCCTTCACGTCCATGGCAACGTAGTCCACGAGCGGCAGCAGCTCCTCAAGCGCTTCCGGGTTCAGGCCGTTCGTGTCGAGCTTCACGAGCATCCCGATTTCCTTTATCTTTTTGATGAACTCCGCCAAGTCGTACAGCGTCGGCTCTCCGCCGCTCAGCACGACGCCGTCGAGGAACTTTTTCCTGCGCTCCAGCTCGTTCAGGACCCACTCCGGCGTCAGCTTCTCGTACTTGTCCGGCGCCTTCACCAGGTCCTTGTTGTAGCAGAACGGGCACGACATGTTGCAGCCGCCGAAGAACACTACCGCCGCTATGTTGTCGGGGTAGTCCACTAGCGACTGCGGCAGGAACCCGCGCATATTAAGGTCCATCAGTTCACCGATACTTTTTCAGCTGCCTGGACAGCGTAGAGCTGGCGGTCCTTCCACTCTTCTTTCTTTCCTGCGTTCCACTGCTTGATTGGCCGGAAGTACCCGACCACCCTGCTGTAAACTTCAACTTCTTCATTGCACATTTTAATTCACCTTTAATTGTATGGGCACGTGTGGTGCTCTCCTGGAATGTAGCCGTGGGTGGGGCAAATCGTGAACGTCGGCGTCACCGAAAAGTACGGCAGCCGGTAGTTCTCCGCCACCCTCCGCACGAGCTTCTTCGTCGCCTCCACGCTCTCAATCCTCTCGCCGAGGTAGCAGTGAAGCACTGTCCCGCCCGTGTACTTGCGCTGCAGCTCGTCCTGGTGGTTCAGCACCTCGAAGAGGTCGTCCGTGTGGTTCGCCGGGAGCTGGGTCGAGTTCGTGTAGTACGGCGCGTCACGGCCCTGCGTGAAAATGTCGGGGAACTCTTTCTTGTCAATCCTCGCCAGCCGGTACGCCGTCCCCTCCGCCGGAGTCGCCTCGAGGTTATAGATATGCCCGGTCTCTTCCTGGAAGTCCGAAATCCTCTCGCGCATGTAGTCCATCACTTTCTCGGCGAACTTCTTCCCGCCCGCGGTCTCGATTCCCTCGCCGAGGAAGTTCATGCAGCTCTCGTGCATGCCGATGAGCCCGATTGTCGAAAAGTGGTGGTCCAAGTTGCCCAAGTACCTTTTTGTATAAGGCAAGAGCCCGCGCTCAATATTCTCCTGGACTTCCTTGCGCTTTACCTCGAGCGAGCCCTTCGCCAGGACCATGAGCTTGTTAAGGTTCTCGAAGTAAGCGTCCTCGTTCCGCGCGAGGTAGCCGAGCCGGGGCATGTTTATCGTCACAACCCCAACACTCCCCGTTGACTCGCCAGCGCCGAACAATCCCCCGGTCTTGTTCCGCAGCTCCCGCAGGTCCAATTGAAGCCGGCAGCACATCGAGCGCACGTCGCTCGGGTTCAGGTCGCTGTTGATAAAGTTCTGGAAGTAGGGTATGCCATACTTCGCCGTCATCTGGAACAAGAGGTCCGCGTTCTCGCTCTTCCAGTCAAAGTCCTTTGTGATGTTGTAAGTTGGAATCGGGAAAGTGAATATCCTTCCCTCGGCGTCGCCCCCCATCATTATCTCGAGGAACGCCTTGTTGATGAGGTCCATCTCGTCCTGGTAGTCGCCGTAAGTCTCCTTCAACAGCTTCCCGCCGTAAATCACAGGCTTGTCCTTCATGTCATCGGGCACAATCCAGTCCAGCGTCACGTTCAGGAAAGGCGTCTGGTTCCCCCACCGCGACGTCTGGTTCGCGGAGTAGACGAACTCCTGCACGCCCTGCTTGATTTCGTCGTACGTCATCTTGTCCTTGTGCACCATCGGCGCGAGGTAAGTGTCCACGCTCGAAAACGCCTGCGCGCCAGCCCACTCGTTCTGGAGCGTGCCCATGAAGTTGACCATCTGCCCGAGCGCGGCGTCGAAGTGCTTCGCCGGCTTCGCCGACACCCTCCCGGTTACTCCGTTGAACCCCTCGGTCAGCAGCTGCGCGAGCGACCACCCCGCACAATAGCCACTAAGCGTCCCGTAACTAAGGTCGTGGATGTGGAAGTCGCCCTCGCGGTGCGCCTTCCCCGCTTCAGTGGGATAAACATTGTTCAGAGTGTATTCCGCGACGACGGCGCCGCTTATGTACGCCTGCAAGCCACTCAGTGAATAGCTAGCGTTGCTGTTCTCGTTGACGCGCCAGTCCTGCAGCCCGACGTATCCGTCGACCAGCTCGACAATGCTTTCGCCAAAGTTTTTTTCCGAACGGAACTTCGCGCGCTGCGCGCGGTAAAGGATGTACGCCTTCGCAGTCGAAGCGTACCCCTCCTCAATCAAAACTTTTTCCACGGTGTCCTGGATGTCCTCGATGGTCGGGACCTTGCCCGTGTACTTCTTCTCGATTTCCTGGACCACTTTGTCCGCGAGCTTTGCCGAGAGCGCGCGGTCCTTGCCGCCGATTGCCCTCGCTGCCTTGAAAATGGCGTCCGTAATCTTGGCTTTGTCAAAGTCTGCTGTACGGCCGTCCCGCTTGAGAACCTTGCTTATTTCAGCCATTTTCAATACCGTGGTTCATTTTGCAAATATTTTAGTGCAACAATATTCGGATTTCGAAAGCTTTTCCGAGCAAAGTTGTTACTACTATCTTATTAATAAAGATTCGTGTTAGGAGTTCGAACTAAAATCAGTCTATCCCCATACTTTCCAAACCATGTCTTATTGTACTGGGGTTAGAAGCTAATTTGCGTGGTTCTGTGCCGGGCACCCACAGAGATTAAATAGTTGGTCTGCCCAACTATAGCCCATGTCTTTCAGGCCTTCCAAAGACGAGTATTACCTCGAGATTGCGAAGTCAATCGGGCTCCGCTCGCCGTGCATGCGCAAGAAATTCGGCGCAATCATCGTGCGGCACGACACCGTGGTGTCCACGGGCTACAACGGCCCGCCGCGCGGCGGGGTGAACTGCTTTGACATTGGGTGCGTGCGGGACGAGCTGGACATGGAGCACTATGCTGCGTACGACGCGACGTGCCCCGCGGTGCACGCGGAAGAGAACTGCATTGTGAACGCGGCGCGGAACGGGACCAAAGTCCTCGGCGGCGTTTTGTATATACAGGGCGTCTCTCCAGAGGACAACTCGCTTGTGGAATCGAGGCCGTGCCACCGGTGCCGCCGCGCATTGATTAACGCGGGCGTCACCGAAGTAATCACCCGCGACACCGAGGGCCAAATCCTCCGCTACAATGTCGGGGAGTGGACCAAGACCGATACCGAGACGTACATCAAGAAGTACAAAGAGGCCACTGCGGGGAAGTGAGCATGCCTTTGCGTGACTTGCCTGGCGCGATTGCCGGCTTTCTTTTTGGGAAGAAGGAGAAGCCGAAGGACTTGGGCAAGCTCGGGCCTTACATGGACAAGGAGCTTGTGGTTGACGTCTACAACTTTTACCAGACCGTGAAGCTAGAGGGCGTGCTGGTCGGAAGGATTGCGAGGGGCGTGGTGCGCGTTGGCACCCCAATATTAATCATGCCCATATGCAAAAAAGCCGTAGTGAAGTACATCGAAATCAAGGGCGTGCGGCAGGGCGCGGCTGTCGAGGGAGAGTCAATCGGAATCGGCGTGGACGGCGTTGGCACAGAAGACATCGACCCCTCCACCGTAGTAATCAACGCAGTGGCTCAACAGCAGTGAAATCATTTCCCATCACACTCTCGGCTCTTGCGGAATGAGAGTGGGATGTGAGGGTGCGGGGGAGAGGAGAATCGCACCCTCACCGGCACTCCAAAGGAACGCCGTTGCCCTATTGCTGGCAAGGCAGTATTTAAGCCTTACGCTTGAGCGTGAATGAGAGCATCCCTTTCTTCATCAGTGCGTACGCCTTTCCGCTGGGGTCCTTGTAGTCCGTTACATCGAGCTTGGCCGCGCCGCGGCAGTACTGCTGGAGGCGGGCCTCCGTGTCAATCCACTTCTCCGTGTCCTGCAGCACATGCGTGAACCCGCTCGCCGGGTACACTTCCTTCACGCCGAACCGCTTCTCGTTCATCTTCGAGAACCGCTTGCCCGCCTTCTTCGCGTCCAGGCAGCCGAACAGCATATAGCTCCCCTCCGCGTTGAAGCCGTCCAGCTTCGTCTGCGCGTAAGCAAGCACGCGCTCCGCGAACTTCAGCGCACCAGCGTCCTTGTTGATTTCCTCCCCGGTGTAGTCGTGCACCGCGTTGTCAAGCCCAATGATGTTGACAATGCTCGGCGCATTCTCAAGCGAATAATACTCCTCGCCACCGAACTCCTGCGTCAGGAACGGCAAAATCTTGTCCTTGTGCAGGCGCTTCTCAATGACCTTCCTCTTCTCCTGCGCCACGCTCCGCGCCAGCTCAAGCGCGCGGTCGAACTCGCTGAAGAACTCCGCGTCGTCCTTCGCAGACAAAGCAATCCGCGGCAGGTTAATCGACACTTCCTGCAAGACACCGGTCCGCAGCGTCGAAAACCACTTGCCCTGGCGCGGGCGGATTATGTGGTTCGGCGACACCATGCTCAGGTTTGCCTCGCGGTCGCGCAAATTAAGGATGGTCACGTCGTTCTTCTCGACAAACTTCGCCAGCGCCTTCTCCGTCGACACCGGAATCCCGCCGTCACGCACCTTAATCACGACCTTCGGCGTCGGGAACAATTTGCCCTTGAAGTCGCCGTCGGCCATCGCGTTCAGGAATAGGTTCATCACGCGCACGCTCTCGCGCTCGTAGTCGAGGTAAGTGTCCTGGCCGGTCACGCCCTTCGGCAGGATAGCCTTTTCCTTCTTCAAAAACGGCGGCGTCTCCAGCTCGAAGTTCAGCGTGGACTGCGCGAGGCTCCCGCCGCGCACGGCATAAATCTGGTTCAGCTCATACAAAAACGTCTGCACCAATTGCTTGACTTCCTTGTCCGACAAGTTGATTGTGTACGGGGCCAAGAGAGTGTTGAAGAAGTCGAACGACAAGCCGCCGCTAAGGTGCGTCTCGCCCGACAAAATCACGCGGATGGCGTGCGAAATCGCGACCTCGGCGTGCCGCGCCGGCCCCGCAATGCTCGTGTTCTCGCCAAGCCCGTCAGTCGTCACGCCGTTCTTGAGGAACCACCGCAAGTCGTTCTGCAGGCTAACCGGCCGCGTCGCGAAGTACGGCAAGTCGTGAATGTGAATCGCGCTCGTCAAGTGCGCCTTGGCGACATCGTCCGGCAGCATCCGCACCAATGCGTACTCGCCCGCGACCGCGTCGCCGAACTTCTTGTGCAGCGCCTCGGGGTTGGGGGTCGCCTCGAGCGACTGGATGATTTGCGTCACGTCATAAATCGGCAGGCCCAGCCGCGTGTACTCTGTCTTTGCCTGCATGTACCTGCGCTCGAGCAGCTTCGAGTTCACCATCTCGCGAATCAGCGGAGCAGAAACATAGCGCAGCTCGAGCCTCCGGATGTCGCTCTCGACCTCGCCAGCGATTTCCTCGCACGTGTTCTTCGCCAGCGTCGTCTCCTTCAGCAGTGACTCGATTATGCACTGCTTGTTGAACGACTCGAGGACGCCGTCGCTCGTCCGGACGTAGACCTTGTGGTAGTTCTCGAACTCGCGGGCCATGCCCTCGTCCCGCTTCTGGAGCTCCTGGACAATCAAGTCGTTCAGCTCCTCCTCGGTCAGGGGGTCCGTCAATTTGGGCTGGAGGGCGAGGGCTACCTCGGTAGCGAGCCAGAAGCTGATGCCCGCCCGGCTGCACTTGTCCTCAATGGTTTTTGGGTTGAACTTCGAACCCGGGCAAGCCTTTTGGGTTGCCATCACATCATTTTTTATATCCCCATGTATATAATCCTTCATATGGCGGTTCGCTTTCCGAACCGGGTGTTTCCATGGAGATAGACGAGATTGACGCCAGGATACTGGAGCTCCTTTCCGAGAACTCCAGGATGAGCTATTCCGACATAGCGAGGCACTTCGGCTTCTCGGACGTCGCGATTCGGAAGCGCGTGGACAAGCTCACAGAGAAAGGGATTATCAAGAAGTTCACGACCGCGGTGGACCAGAAAAAGCTGGGCAAGAACGTGACGGCGTTTCTGTTCTTCAACACGCGCTCGGACAAGACACAGGAAATCGCGGACCAGCTGCTCGCGCTGGACGGCATCGAGGACGTCTATATCGCTCTCGGCGTGTACGACATCATCGCCAAGGTGCACTGCGCCGACGTCGTTGCGCTGAAGTTGCTCACCGAGCAAAAGCTCAACGACATCAACGGCATCATTGAGGTCCGGCCCTCGATTGTATTCACTGAGGTCTCGAAGAATGAACCAGCTTAGGGGCTTCGCCGCCATCATTGTTTCTGCCATAGCGTTCGGCGTAAGCACTTCCGTCGTAAAGGACGCGATGAACCTCGGGCTCGAGCCGCTCGCGTTCAGCGTCGCGTCAATGCTGTTCGTCGTCGCCTTCATGCTCCCGTACTTCTTCACGCTGAAGCAAGAGAAGCTCACGAGGCGTGACTGGCGCGACTTCGCTGTGCTCGGCGTTGTCGCGTCTGGCGTTGCGCACTTTGCTTACACGGTCGCGCTGGACTACACTTCCGCAATCAACTTTTCTTTCCTCACGCAGACCGGCGCGCTGTTCACCGTCGTGTTCGCGTTTTTCATGCTCGGCGAGCGCGTGAAGAAGTGGCACCTCGCCGCAGGCGCGGTCATGCTCGCCGGCGCGTTCCTCGTTAGCACTGGCGGCGAGTCGCTCTCGTTGGGGGCAGGCGACTTGATTGTCATCGGGGGTTCGCTGCTGCTGGGCTTCTCGAACGCGTTCGCGAAGCGGCTCATGAAGAGGCACGCGCCGGGCGCGGTCGCGTTCTGGCGGTCGGTCTTCGGCCTCGCGTCGCTCGCGCTTGTGGCGCTTGTGCTTCGGCTTGACGTGCTGGCGGTGGTTGGGTGGCACGCCGCGCTGAACGGGCTCATGATTGCGCTCATCTTTGTGTTCATCTACATCGCGTTCGACGAGCTTGGCGCGTCGCTTGGCGCGATGCTGATGCTGGTCGCGCCGGTGTGCGCGGTTGCGATGGCGATGCTCTTTCTGGGCGAGACGCTGCTGCTGGTGCAGGCGGCCGGGGGCATACTCATTTTATTGGGCGCAGTGGTAATCTATCGGTCGTAGCATGGAAGTCGAGTTCAAGGCAAAAGCCCCGCGCGGGATTGAGAAGAAGCTCGCAGCCGCTGGCGCGAAGGGGCTCGGCACGGTGGTGAACAAAGACACTTATTACGACAGGCCGGGCGAGCCCTTGCGCCGGAAGGGCGCGGTGGTCCGCGTGCGCTCCCAGGGCAAGAAAACCATCGTAACCTACAAGTCTCCGTCAAAGTCCAGGTCCACCAAGGCAATGAGGGAAATCGAAATCCGCGCGACGCCGGCAATTGAGGTATTGCTCCGCGGCCTCGGCTACAAAGTGACTCTCGAGAAGGAAGTCAGGCGCACCAGCTATTCCCTCAATGGCGTCACGGTCTGCCTGGACACGGTCAAGGGCCTCGGCAGCTGGGTCGAGTTCGAGGTATTCGGGACCGCGGCAGGGGCGAGGAAGAAAATCCTTGCCGTGGCCAGCAAGCTCGGCATTCCAGCTAAAGAGCTCACGCCCAAGTCGTATCCCCAGCTGATTAGGGAAAAGCTAAAAAGCAAGAAAAAACAGAAGTAGTGCGATGAAGCGCTTACTGGCGATACTGCTCCTGCTCTCGGTTTCTTTCGCGACAATCCAGCTGGTCACGCCCAAGCACATTGCGTTGAGGTCGCTGGACGAGGTCGAGGTCTCGCCCGTGGGACCGGGCCACGAGGTCTTCCTAAAGTTCCAGCGCAAGGTCAGCGAATACATGTGGGATGAGGTCAGGCTCGTGAACACAGTGGACCCGGACTGGGAGCTCGACAGCTACAGCGACTACAAGTACATCTATTACTCCATGGGCGTGCCGCCCTCAAAGGCGTCGGGCAAGTACACGTTCCAGTTCGAGATAAGCGACAGGGAAGGCCTCAAGGACTCGGAGGTCGCGATTGTGCAGGTCGTGGTGACGCACGGCCAGGACGACTTGATAACGGTCTTCGAGATGCCCAAAAAAGTGGAGGGCTTCGCCGACCGCGAGGCCCCAGTCAGCTTCGACGTAGAGAACAAGGCCTTGTCCCGCGTGAACTACAAAATCACGTACTGGGTGAAGGAGCAGCAGGGCCTCGCCAAAGAAACAATCACGCAGTCCTTCCTGAGCGGGCAGACCAAGGCGGTGACGCTCCCGGTCGTGGTGCCGGAAGAGGGCGAGTACACGATTATGGCAAAGGTGTGGAGCGAGCACAACCCCAACATCAACAAGCAGGTGTCGACGCGCATGGTGCTCAAGCCCACGTTCCGCTCCAAGCTACGCAGCATCGGAAAGGGGTTCCCCCTCGTGCCCCTCACAATGGCGCCTTTCTACGCGGTGTTTGGCATATTCGGCTGGTAAGGCTTTTTATTCCACAATTCCCCTAACTAGCGTGTGTCACCCAAAGAGCTCAGCAAGGAAGCCAGGATAATGAGGTTCTCCAAAAAAATGGAGCTCGACAAGATAAAGGACAATCTAAAGGAAAATCCACAAAAAGGGAAGTTCGACGTAATAGTCAAAAGGTATATCACCAATGAAGAAGACCCTGTCGTGCGGGCACATGCAGTGGATGCCCTCCTCTGCGTGCCCCACGAGGGCGTTGCCGCCAAAGTAATTGAAATTATTGGGGGCGAGACTGACGCCGAGGCACTGGACCTGATGTGCAAGGCACTCATCACCTCTCCTGGAAAATACAATAAGGAAATTCAGGACGGCCTGCTGGGGCTCCCGGAAGAAACGTGGGACAAGGTATTCGCGCTGCTCGAGAAGCACCGAGCCGCCAGCGACCGGCCGCGGCCCAGGCGCAGAAAAAGGATAGTCAAAAGGCCCAAAAAGATTGAAGACATTACAGAAGACGACGAGTTCTGGAAATTCTGAACAAAAGTGTTCGCCATGGACGGAATAAACGAAATCCTTGCATTGAAGCGCGACCTGAATGCAGTCTTCCTAGTGCACAACTACCAGCCCCCCGAGGTCCAGGACCTCGCCGACTTCTGCGGCGACTCGCTTGAATTGTGCCGGCACGCGCAGGAGACGGACGCGGACTACATCCTGTTCTGCGGAGTCGACTTCATGGCGGAATGCGCAGCAATCCTCAACCCGGACAAAAAAGTATTGCTCCCGGACAGGGAGGCGCGCTGCCCCATGGCGGGGATGCTCCCCGCCGAAGAAGTGAGGAAGGCCAGGGAAGAGCACCCCGACGCCGCAGTAGTCCTATACATCAACACGCTCGCCGAGGCCAAGGCAGAGGCAGACCTGGTATGCACTTCCGCGAACCCGGTCGAGATGGTTGACGCGCTCAAGGAGCGCACAGTCCTCTTCGGCCCGGACAAGAACCTCGCGTGGTTCGCCCAGAAGCACACCCGGAAAAAGATTGTCCGCGTGCCGGACGACGGCTACTGCTACACGCACCACCTGCGGCTGTTGAGGAAAGACGTCGAGGCCTTGAAGGCGGCTCACCCAAATGCCGTGGTCCTCGCGCACCCCGAGTGCAACCCAGACGTCCAGGAAATTGCGGACCGCGTGCTGGGCACGGGCGGCATGATGCACGCGGCACACGAGCTGCGCGCCAGGGAATTCATTGTCGCCACCGAAAAAGACATGTGCTACCGCCTCAAGAAAGCCCACCCCCACAAGGAATTCTATCCAGTGGAGTCCGCGGTGTGCGACCAAATGAAAAAGCACACGCCATTCAAGATCCACGAGGCCCTCAGCAGCCCGGAGCCAGTGCGGGTCGAGAGGCACATCGCCAAAAAGGCACTGCGGCCAATACAACGAATGCTTGAGCTGAGCGAATGAACTTTTTCTCTGAAATTGTTTCCGAGATAGAGGAAGGAAAAATAGTCACGCGCGACCAGCTGGAAAAAAGGAAGAAGCAACTGTGCAAGAAGCACGGCGTCGTGAAAATCCCGACCAACGCAGAAATACTCTCCCGCGCCGACTTCGAGACCCCGCTTTTGCTCACGAAGCCCACGCGCTCGCTTTCTGGCGTGTCTGTCGTCGCCGTCATGACCAAGCCCCAGCCATGCCCCGGAAAATGCATTTACTGCCCGCGCGGCGAGGCCGCGCAGAGCTACACCGGCCACGAGCCAGCCGCATTGCGCGCGAGGCAGAACGAGTTCGACCCGCACCGGCAAACCGCCGCGCGGCTGCGGCAGCTCTCTGAGGCGGGCCACCCCACGGACAAGATTGAGGCAATCATAATGGGCGGCACGTTCACCGCCATGCCGGAAGAATACCAGCAGGAATTCGTGCTGGGGGTGTTCAACGCGCTGAACGGGGCGGAAAGCGCCACCATCGAAGAAGCACACCGCACCAACGAGACAGCGAAGCACCGGTGCATTGGGCTGACGTTTGAAATCCGCCCGGACTATTGTGGCGACGAGGCAGTCGAAAAATTGCTCGGGCTCGGCGCGACGCGCGTCGAGCTGGGGGTGCAGACAGTGTTCGACGACGTCTACGAAAAAGTCAACCGCGGGCACACTGTGCAGGATGTTGTGGACGCCACGAGGCGGCTGAAGGGCGCGGGCCTGAAGGTGTCGTACCACCTCATGCCCGGGCTTCCCGGCTCCTCGCGCGAAAAAGACTTGGAAATGTTCCGCGTTGTCTTCGAGGACGAGCGGTTCAAGCCAGACATGATAAAGATTTACCCGTGCCTCTTGGCAAAGCGCGAGTTCTACGACAGCGACGAGGCGCACCGCCTCTACGAAAGCGGCGAGTGGAAGCCGCTCGGCAACGAGGGGGCTGCCTCACTAATCGCGGAGGCAAAAAAGTATTTCCCGCCGTGGGTGCGCGTGATGCGAATCCAGCGCGACATCCCGGCGCCGTACATAGAGGCGGGCGTCACCGCCGGGAACCTGCGCGAGCTCGCGCACGCGCTGAACCCCAAGTGCCAGTGCATCCGGTGCCGCGAGATTGGGCGTGTGGATGAAGACGCGGAGCCGTCAATCGTGCGCCGCGAGTACGGCGCGTCGGGCGGGAAAGAAGTGTTCATCTCGATGGAAACAAAAAAGGCACTGTTCGGTTTCCTGCGGCTGAGGAAAGCAGAAAAAAACTTCATCCGGGAGCTGCACGTCTACGGCCCAGAGGCAAAAATAGGCAAGCCTGGCGAAGTGCAGCACACGGGAATCGGGAAAGCTCTTTTGGCCGAGGCGGAGAAGGAGTGCAGCGGAAAGCTGTCCGTGACTTCGGGCGTGGGGGCACGGGAATACTACCACAGGCTTGGCTATTCCTTTGAGAAGCCCTATATGGTGAAGTATTTATAGCTCTTCTCCCATAAAGCGATGTATGGAGCCGGAAAAGTCGCAACTGGACACCCTCGAGCTTTATCTCAGGAAAATGGTTTCTGAGGAGAAGACGAAGGAGCTTATTCGCAAGTTTGTGGACGCTGGGGAAGACGTGGCGGACAAGGCGATAAAGCTGTTCGAGACGAGGCACAGTGTCCGGCTGCAGGACATAGAGCGCTTGCTGGAGGGGGCTTGAGTGCCCAAGTGCATCAACTGCGAGAAGGACGCTGTCATGTTCTGCGCGAACTGCGGGCAGCCGATTTGCGCGACTCATACTGTAGAAGGCAGGTACTGCACCAGGGAGTGCTACACCATGCACGCGGTCTCCAGGGGCGAGGGAAAGGTTAACCACAGCAAGGACGTCGCCAAGAGGAGCCAGACCGTCCTCATGCTGGGCGTGTCCGCGCTGCTGCTAATCGCCATAGTGGCAATCTGGCTCTTTTGGTACGGGGGATTCTAGGCATGAAGCTCATTGCGCTTCACTCTGACTTCATCGAGTTCGAGCCGAAGAAAAAAGCGGTGAAGTCGGCGGAGGAGACAGAGAAGGCCAAGAAGCGCGTCGAGGACTGCCTGGTCGTGTTCACTTCGATTGAGAAGGGCGACGAGGCCGGGCTCGAGAGCGTTGTTGCGCAGGCAGTGGACAGCGTCAAGGACATCGCCGCGCAGGTAAAGGCCAAAAAAGTCGTGGTCTACCCGTGGGTCCACCTCACCTCGAACCCGTCGTCGCTCGACGCGGCGCGCCAGGCCCTTTCAATGTTCCAGAAGGCGCTTTCCAAGGAATTTGAATGTATCCTTGCCCCCTTTGGGTTCTATAAAAAGTTCAACATCTCGGTCAAGGGCCATCCGCTCGCCGAGCTGTCGCGCGAAATCACGCCCACGTCCACGAAGGCCATGAAATTCGACGCGGCAAAGGCATTGCACTCCATCTCAAAAGCAGTCCTGAGCAAGAGCGAGCTCAAGGAAAACGACCACCGCATCATCGGCCAGAACCTGGACCTGTTCAGCTTCTACAACGTCGCGCCCGGCATGGTGTTCTGGCACCCGAAAGGCCTAGTAATATACAACGAGCTAATAAAGTTCTGGCGCGAGGAGCACCGCAGCGCGGGCTACCAGGAAATCTCGACGCCGGAAATCATGAGCGACGTATTGTGGAAGGTGTCGGGGCACTGGGAGCACTACAAGGACCACATTTTCATCACCGAGTACGACAAGCGCCCGTTCGTGGTCAGGCCCATGAACTGCCCCGGCGGTCTGCTGGTGTACAAGTCGCGGGCGCGCAGCTACAAGGAATTGCCGATGCGTGTGGGCGAGCTTGGGACGGTCCACCGCGTTGAACTGTCGGGCGTACTGTCCGGGCTATTCCGCGTCGTCAAGTTCATGCAGGACGACGCGCACATCTACTGCACCGGGGAGCAGCTCGAGGACGAGCTCGCTGGCGTCCTTGACCTGACGGAAAGGATTTACGCGCCGTTCGGCTTCAAGTGCGAAGTGGAGCTGTCGACCCGCCCCAAGAAAGCAATGGGCGAGAAAAAAATGTGGGACCGCGCCGAGGCCGCGCTCGAGTCAGTGCTCAAGAAAAAGAAAGTGAAGTACAAGCTCAACGAGGGAGAGGGCGCGTTCTACGGCCCGAAAATTGACTTCCACGTCAAGGACTCGCTCGGCAGGAGCTGGCAGCTCGGCACGCTCCAGCTGGACTTCCAGATGCCGGAGCGCTTCAACCTCACTTATATCGGCGAGGACGGCAAGGAGCACACGCCAATCATGCTGCACCGCGCGCTCTACGGCTCGTTCGAGAGGTTCATCGGCGTGCTGCTTGAGCACTTGAACGGCAACCTGCCGCCGTGGCTCGCGCCAGTCCAGGTGAAGGTAATCTCGTTCAGCGAAAAGAACGACAAGGCCAGCCAAAAACTCGGGGGGCAGCTGTTCGGGCTCGGCTACCGCGTCGAGGTCGACACAAGCTCCGGCACGGTCCAGGCAAAGGTCCGCGACGCAGAGCTACAGAAAATCCCGTACATAATCGTCATCGGAGACAAGGAAGAGAAGAGCAAGACGCTCGCCGTCCGCACCCACGGCGCGAAGAAGGCCGAGTTCGGCATAAAGTTCGAGGACTTCGAGAAGAGGCTCAGGCAAAAAGTAGAGTCCCGCGAGCTCAAGCCCTAAAGCCTTTTAAGGAGGGGCACTGTTTTTGTTCACGTGGGCTTCGCCGAGAACCTGACAAAGTTTTCTGCCCTCGTGGCAGTCGCCGGCGTAGTGATTTTTGTCCTGATGGTGCTCGTCTTTTTGGCGAGAATAGCCCTCCAAGCCCTTTTGGGGTAAGTATTTAAATGTCGGTCGCATTATTAGCCTTGCTAGAGGCAGAAATATGGGCTATCTTGACGGCTTGATGCATCGGACGAAGAAGCCAGAAGACGAAAAAAAGCCAGCTCCCGCTCCAACGGGGAAAGGCGCTCCCATCCCAACAGGGGGGGCGCCAACTGGCGCCCCCCCCAGTGCTGCTGCCGGTGTAGCCAAGGCTGCCACTCCAGCTGCCGCCGCTCCAGAGCCAGTCCCTACTCCCGTTGCCCCCGCTGCCAAGCCCGCTCCTGTCGAGCCGGACCTGGGGCAGCTGGTCGCCGAGTCGGGCGTGGCAAGGATTTACAGGTCCCCGAGCGGCACCATGGTCTACAGCGTGCCGGTCCCGAGGCCGACTGGCCCGGAGCGCCAGATTCTTGACACCATCAAGGAGGCGGCGACGCGGTTGATTACGGTGACTCCCGAGGAAATCGCGGACGCGGACGAGCGGCGCGAGTTCTTCAAGAAAAGGGTCCTCGAAATCATCGAGGCGTCGCCCGAGCTTGGGGTGGCGCCCACCAAGATTGACTTTTACGCGGACACCATTGTGCGGGAAATGATTGGCTACGGCTCGCTCGACCTGCTGCTCGTGGACGACCAGCTGGAAGAGATAATGGTGCTTGGCCCGCACCGGCCTGTCTACATATTCCACCGCCAGCACGAAATGATTCCAACGAACGTCGTGTTCGGCAGGGACGACGACATCCGCGCCATCATCGACCGCATCGCCCGCGACGTCGGCCGAAGGATTGACGTGAAGGACCCGCTGCTGGACGCGCGCCTGCCGGACGGCTCTCGCGTGAACGCGACCATTCCCCCAATCTCGCTGGAGGGCTCGACAATCACAATCCGGAAGTTCCGGGAGGACCCGTTCACTGTGGTGGACCTGATTAAGTTCGGGACGCTGAACTCGGACCTCGCGGCGTTCCTGTGGATTGCGGTCGAGGGCATGAAGGCCAAGCCCGCGAACATCCTGGTGAGCGGCGGCACTGGCTCGGGGAAGACGACGACGCTGAACACTCTGGCAGGGTTCATCCCGCGGACCGAGCGCATCCTCACGATGGAGGACACCGCGGAGATAAAGCTCCCGATAAAGCACTGGATTCGGTTCGAGACGAGGCCGCCGGGCATCGAGGGCACCGGCGAGGTCACGATGGACACGCTGGTCAAGAATTCGCTGCGCATGAGGCCGGACCGCATTGTCGTGGGCGAGGTCCGTGGCTCCGAGGCCTCCACGCTGTTCACTGCGATGAACACTGGGCATGATGGTAGCTTAGGCACGGTGCACGCGAACGACGCGAGGGAGACGCTGGTGCGGCTCAAGAGCCCGCCGATGGACGTGCCCGAGCTCATGCTCGCGGCGCTGAACCTGATTGTTGTGCACAAGCGAATCCATGACCGCCGCAAGGGCACCATCCGCAGGGTTACCGAGGTCGCCGAGGTGACGGGGGTGCTCGAGGGCAACCCGCAGCTGATTTACCTCTACGAGTGGGACGCTGCGACAGACATAATCAAGCCGACGGGCGTGCCGAGCAAGTACTTGAACGAGCTGAGCAAGTACACGGGCCTGTCGCATACCGAGCTGCAGGCCGAAATCACCCGCCGCAAGGGGTTCCTCGAGCAGCTCGTGGAGCAGGACATGAAGGGCATCGACACGGTGTGCGGCAAGATTCACCAATTTGCTGGATAGCCATATGGCAGAGATAAGGAAAATCATAACCGCCGAGGAGAAGGCGCGCAAGAAGGAAGAGGAGCGCAAGAAGCGGCTTGGCCGCGTCGAGGTGGAAAAGCTCCCCTCCCGGGAATACGAGCACGCCAAGGTAGACGACATCGTATCACGGATGAAGCAGCGCTTCGAGGCGAGGGGCTACGGCAAAAAAGAGGGCAGGGGCGCCGAGCTGAAGAAAAAGGTCGCGGGCAAGCGCGTGTTCGCCCTGGACCAGCGCCAGGCCAAGGAGCTCGTGTTCGCGAAGGACGGCTTCGCCCGGCTCGTGGGCAGGCTTTACTCGACCCTTCCATTCCTGGACGCATTGACGGACCGGTTCTCGAAGTACAGCATGGCGAAGCGCGTCCCCTACGACCTGGACAAGGCCAACATGAACTACAGCGCGAGGCAGTACGTCAGCATGGCGGCAATCGCGTCGCTGTTCGCGTGGGGGTTCTCGCTCGTCCTGATAATCGCGCTTTCAGTCACGGCGTTTTCTTCTAGCGTGTCCGAGCTCGCGGGGCAGGTGGCCTCGCCGAACACTCCGCTCGTCGCCGCCTTGGTGGCGCAGGGCGTTGATGCGCCCATGATTCTGATGGGCGTGACTGTCCTGCTGCACCTGGCGCTGGCGTTCCTCCTGTCCTTCGCTGCACTGGTGTTCGCGATGCTTGTGGCGTTCCAGTGGCCGACGAACAGGGCGATGAAGCGCGGGAAGGCGATTGACAAGGAGATGCCGTTCGCGCTCAGGCACATGGCGACGGAAATAAAGGCGGGAATCGGAATCCACAAGACCATGGAGAGCATTGTGGAGGCGGGGTACGGCGAGCTCAGCGTCGAGTTCGACCGCACTTTGCGGGACATTGACAAGGGCGTGAGCACCGAGGACGCGCTGCTGGCCATGAGCGAGCGGGCGCCCTCGGACAACCTGTCGAAGTCTGTTATGCACATGGTCCGCACGCTCAAGACCGGTGGAAATTTGTCCGAAATCATTTCCACAATCGCGAACGAAGTGGCTTTCGAGCTGCGGATGAAGATGCGGGACTTCGTGGAGCGGCTGAACCTGATTGGGCTCTTTTACATGATGATTGGCATTGTTGCTCCGGTCTTCGTCGCGATTCTCGCGGGCATACTGAACGCAGTCCCGACGATTGGGTTGGCTGGGGTGCTCGGCACCGAAGTGCTTTTCCTGATTTACTTCGTGCTTATCCCGATGGCGCTCTCGCTGATACTGTACGTAATCAAAGTAATGCAGCCGATGTGATATGGGCATATACCAGGACTACCGCAAGGCCGTGAAGTACGTGAACCCGTCGCTTGAGGCGGACTTCGTGATAGGCGTGGCCATGTTCGCCTCGGCGGTGGCCCTGATGTACCTGGGCCTGTTCGTGGACCTCGTGCTCGGGGGCCTGGTAGCCATAATGGTCTTCGACGTGGCGCTTGGCTATCCCATGTTCATGCGGGACAAGCGCATTACCCAGATAGAGACGACGCTGCCGGACGTGCTCTCGCACATGTCGACGAGCCTGCGCGCCGGGGCGACCGTGGAGTCCGCGCTGAAGGAGGTCGCCGGCTCGGGCTATGGCCCCATCAGCATCGACCTGCGGAACATGCTTCGTGAAATCAACGAGGGCAAGACGTTCGAGGAGGCGTTCCTGGACTTCGGGAGGCGGACCGAGTCCATTACCGTGCAGCGGAGCGTGAACGTGATTGTGTCGGCCAAGCGGACGGGGGGCGGCCTCGTGGACGCGCTCTCGAGCATCGCTGACGACATGCGCCAGAACATGCGCCTGTTCAAGGAGCGGCGGGCAAAGACGATGGTGCAGGTGCTCTTCATAGTGATTGCGGCGAACTTCGTGGGGCCTTTCATCTTCGGGCTCGTGGCTGGCATAATCCTGTTCCTCGCGAGCATCAGCGGCGAGCCGCCCGCGCTTTTCGGCACCCTGATTTTCTACTTCAAGGGCTACCTCGTGGTGTCGGCATTGTTCTCGGCGCTGGCCGCGTCAATGATTCGCGAGGGCAACGTGACCAAGACCGTGATTTACGCGCCCGTACTCCTCGTGATTTCGTACGTAATCTTCGTTGCCGTGAACTATATGGCGAATGCGTTCTTCGTGGTCTAATGCGAAACGTTTATAAATGCGCTCTCTTTAACCGTATCCGGAGGTAATGGTGATGAGGAAAGGTCAAGGCTCTCTTGAATACCTGCTCATACTAGCGGCCATTCTGGCCATCGCAGTGGTAGTTGTAGTCGTAGCGAACTCGCTCATGAGCGCTCCGCGGGAGACCGCAGCGCTTGAGGAAGACAAGTACAAGTGCGGCCTGCAGGGCATAGTGCTCGAGGACTACACCGAAGTCGGCACGGTCACCGGTGTTACTTACAACGGCAACCCCTGCACCCCGGTAACGTCCATCACTGGCGCGGACGCCAAGTGCACGCTCGGCGACGGCACGACGCTTGAAGTAAAGAAAACGGGCTCAACGACGTGCGAGTACTCGGATTAGGGGGCAGCCCCCCCTATTTTATATCACTAGCGCCTAGTGCTATCCATGCGCTTGCTTCGTGAGGAACGGGCACAGACCAGCCTGGAATACCTTTACCTCACTGCTTTTGTCATCGGCCTCGCGGCCATTACTGCGGTGCTGGTGACCGACGTCATGAACATCCAGGCCCAGGCCCGCGACAGGGTCGCCGATATCCGGGACAGGCTGATAGGCAAGCTCACGGACTGAATTCCCATGCCAAACATGCTTCTTGCCTTGGCAGGGCTCGCCCTTGCCTCGCTCACTGACCTGCGGGAAAGGATTGTGCCGGACTGGCTGAGCTACTCAATGATTGGCGCTGGGCTGGCCTACCACGCGGGCCTTTCTGTCATGCACTGGAGCGCTGCCCACTTCGTGCTTTCCCTTATTTCCACGGCATTGGCGTTCGCGTTCGGCTACGCTTTGTGGCGCGTGGGCGCGTGGGCCGGCGGGGACGTGAAATTGTTCACGGGCATCGGCGCGCTCGTGCCGCTATTGTTCCCGTACGTCGCCTTCCTTAATTCCATAGTCCTCTCGTTCCCGTTCCTGATGCTCTTTGTCTTTTTCCGCACCGCGACTGTGCCAGCCTTACACAAGCTCTTTTCCCGCATGCTCGTGCGCGGCACGAAGCGGGGCTTTGGGCTTGCCGCGCTTGGGCTGGCGCTCGGCTTCGTGATGAACCCCTTGTTTGGCGTGCCGGAGGCCGTTGCTGTCGTTGGCTCGTCGCTTTTCGTGGCCATGTTCTGGGAAGTGCTTTCGTATGGCCGCCGCGAGGCGCTCCGCAGGCGCGTCCCGGTGTCGGGGCTGGAGGAGGGCATGATTTCTGCTGAGTCGCTTTATGTCGAGAAGGGGAAAGTCAAGCATTTTTCCCCCACGCTCTTGCAGAAGCTCACTCTTTTCGAGCCGAAGAATACTGTTGCCTCGATGTACTTGGCGGGCGGCCTCGAGAAGAAAGAAATCACTGCCTTGCGGCGCTATGGCGTGAAGTCTTTGTGGGTGAGGGAGGGCATGCCAATGGTGCCAGTGCTTTTCGCGGGG
The DNA here is from genome assembly GCA_023129115.1 of Candidatus Iainarchaeum sp. Taxonomy (GTDB): domain Archaea; phylum B1Sed10-29; class B1Sed10-29; order WALL01; family WALL01; genus WALL01. Next base: position 23,835 of record JAGMCR010000014.1, read on the forward strand.
GCACTGGTTGCCGCCTTATTCGGCAACCTTGCTTTAATGCTTTTTGAGCTCTTTTGAGTATTGCTCGAGGAGTATTTTCCTTATGACGGCCGGGGCTTTTTCGTTGTTGAATATGTCTTCGTGCTCTCTTATGGCGAGTGCTGCGTCGGGGAATGGCTGTGTGTAGAAGGCGTCTTTCTGGAGGATTAGGCTGAATATGTAGATGAGCTGCACTCGATAATGTCCAGGGACACGCCCCGCTGGTCCATAGGCGCCGCGAGCACCGAATTTATAATCATCAGCACTCCCGCAATCAAGCCCATCACGGCGATGGCGATAAGCAAGTACTCAGTCGCTCCCTG
>JAGMCR010000015.1 GCA_023129115.1 Candidatus Iainarchaeum sp.
AGGCAGGTGCAGCCGAGCCAGAGGCTCCGGCAGAAGCCCCCGAAGAGGTTCGTCTCACCGAAGACTCGCTCGCCGAGGCGACGGAGAAGCAGTTGCGTGGCGAGGACATTCAGCTGTTCCGCGACAAGGTTCATAAAGTGGCGGAGGATGCGCTTGTAGGCAGCGAGGAAGCGATGCTGCAGATTTATGATGTCTTCAACGACCCGAGCAAGTACGCGTGGATGAATGACGTCGAAAAGCAAGCGATTGTGAAAATCCGCACGGACGCTTCAATCGTCAAGAAGGTTGGCGACGCGCTCGAGCCGAAGGGCTTGGCACGCGAGAAAGTCGGTGCGGCGATTGAGCACCTCGAGTCCTTGAGGGGGGGATGGATTATCCGGAGGAAGCCGGAGTACCGCGACATCACTGACGTCGCTAATGCGGTGTACGGAGAGCTTGACAAGCCCGTGCCAATGAAGATTAAGGCTGATGACCTCAAGGACGCATACGACTTGATTAGGGAGGGTACTGCAGAAGACCTTCTCGGGGAAATGGCCGAGAAGGCTGACGCGAAGGAGAAGAGAGATAAGACTGCCGCGGAAAAGAGGGACATAGCGGCTACCGCGGCTGCCACGGTTGCCAGGCTTACGGCGAGAAAGGCGCAGATGGAGGCCGAGGCAAACAGGCTTGCCGGGGAAGTGGCTGACGCCAAGCTGGCGGACGAGCAGCTCAGCAAGGACTACTTTGAAGAAGCTGTTGCCCAGATGGAGGCGGGCGACCCCACCAACGAAGCGTTCTTCTTTGATTTCCTCAACAAGGCCAGGGAGAAGCTTGAGGCGCTCGGCGTCGGCGAAACAGCCATTGACAACTACATTTCGGTAGTGAGGGAGAATACGCTTCCGGTTGATACCAGGAAGACCGCGCTCGAAGGCCTGCGCAACCTTCTCGTTTCGGAAGTAACGAAAAACGTTCGGGACGCCGAGAGAGTGAAGGCGGAAGAGGCGGAGCAGCTCCGCATTGAGCAGGAAGCGCAGAAGAAGATTGAGGAAGAGCAGAAGAAGCGCGACGAAGAACAGAAGAAGATTGAGGAAAAGGAAAAGAAGAAGCGCGAGGAAAAGGAAAAGAAGAAACTCGAGAAAGAAGAGAAGAAGCGGCTCAAGGACGAGTACAGCCGCTCCAGCGAGTCGTTCATGCAATTGATGTTTGTCGGCGACAAAGTCAAGGACAGGGCCCTTGCAGAAGTGGAAAAGAAGAAGAAAGGCATTGAGACGCGCGGCATGGATATGGGACTGTTTGGGAGGACAATGAAGAAGGGCAAGCCGAAGAACCAGGACAAGCAGTCGGTCGTGTATGCGAACCGGCTATACCAATTGATTGGCGAGGAAGTCCCACGGTGGCTTACCCCCGATAAGCTGGAGAGCGCGCACGACAAGCTGATTGATATGGAGGAGAAGAAGGCCAAGAAAAACCTGCCCGCCTACTCCGACCTTGTCGCGGGGAGGGCTAACAACGTAAGGAGCATCGTGGCTGATGCAGCAGGCAAGGCCCTCACCTCAGGAGACACTGCCTCGAAGAATCGGCTTATCGGGCTGCTCAGGGATGGCGTGCTGGACAGCGAGGAGCTGGCTGACTCCCGCCTGGCCGCGGCCAAGGCGCTCATGGAAAGGGGCGCACTGGTCAACAGGGAGTGGTTCACTGACGAGGACATGGAGAAGCTTGCGCCCGACATCCGCGCGATTTCGAATCACTTCATAAGCACAATTGTGGCAGCGCGAGAGCCTGTGGAGCCTCCTGAAGAAGGCGCTGGGCCGAAGGGCCTGACCACGAAAGAAGCCGAAGAGCTGGACTTCGAGAACTACAGGGAGACGGGCAAGCTCTTCAGGCTGTTCAACAGTGGCATGCTTGCCGGCGACGAACTCGCCGACGAGCGCGTCAAGGCCGCGAAAGAGCTTGGCACCAGGCACTGGTTCGTCAGCCGCAAGCGGCTTACCGAAGAGGACAAGAAAAAGATGACCGAGTACGTCGAGACAATGTCCAAGCTTGATGACACGACCGAGGTCATCATGCTGAACATGGAGAACCTCATCAGTTCGCGGGCGCTTTCCCCGGAAGACAAGAAAAAAGGCGAGGCCACGCTCACGAAGTGGAGGAAGGCCAAGGTGGAAAAGGAAGAGAAGGAGCGGAAGCGCATCAAGCGCGAGGCGCGCCAGCCGATACTTGCTAATACCCTGATGTCTAACCTAACTCCCAAGCCCGAGCGCGACGAGGTCGAGGCCAAGCTCACGAAGATGTTCAACAACAAGTCCCTTGTGGGGAGCGCGCGCGGCAACTTCATTTATTACGAGCTGTCGCACGGCAAAAAGTTGGACAAGGGCAAGTTTGGCGCTGGCGAAGTCGGTGCCAACGACAAGGCAAAGCTCTTCGAGAGGGTCGAGGACTTGCTTACCCGGGACTATACCGAGGAAATGGAGGACAGCCTCTCGAACATCCTGGACGCGGACGTCCTGACGGCCGACCAAATTGGCAAGGTCCGCAACTTCCTCGAGGCGGGCAAGGCCGAAAAGGAGCGGCTGGCCGAAGAAGAGAGGCTCCGGCAGGAAAAGGAAAAGCAGGAGCAGGAGGCAGAGGCGGAGCGCCAGAAGCAGGCCGAAGAAGAGCGCAAGAGGCAGGAGGCCGAGGCAGAGGCCGAGCGCAAGAAACAGGCGGAACTCCAGAAGGCCGAAGCGGAAGAGCAGCAGGTCAAGGACGAGATTGCGTCGTTGAAGCTGGAAGACCTCGAAAACGCCCTTAAGGAAGGCGATGACTACAAGACCTACTTGATGACGCGGAAGGGCTTCAACGATACACAGGCGGACTCGTTCATGTCCAAGCTCGAGACCACGATAGAGCTCAAGGCGGGGCAGATGAAGGCGGCTGCCGAGAGCCAGTACAAGGACAAGATTCTCACGGCGCAGCGCTTCAAGGGCCGTGAGTTCACTGACCTTATTGCCTTGATTAACGCTGCCAAAGCGGGTACAGTGTCTGCGTATCGTGGGCTTGGGATAAACGCGGGCAGGACGGTTTCCGACAGGCGGATGGAGATGGAGCTCAACCTGCTCATAGGCGACCGTCGTGAGATGGAGGACGAGATTAAGGCCCAGCAAAAAAAGAAGGCGGACGCCATCAAGCTGGGGGACACCCATGTTGCGCTTCACCCAGTAGAAAAAATGGAACTCCCTGAGCTGAAGAAGCTCTCGCGGCAGGTGGAGGAGACAAAGGCTGCTGACTCGAAGAAGGACTTCGATTACGTTATTGAGCGCGGCAGGGGAATCTCGACGGAGCAGGCCGAGCACGAGCTTGGGCGGTACAGGGCCGAGAAGGATAAGATAGCCCTGCGGATAAGCGTGGAGAAGGCCAAGCTGGAGAAGGAGCGCCTCGAGAAGCAAAAGGCTGAGGCCGAGAAGCAGGGGCGCGAGGACAAGAGGACAGAGGCCGAGAAAAAGAAGGCCGACGAGGAGAGGGCCAAGCGCATGGCAGCCATCATGCCTGCGGGCTGGGAGGCAAAGAAGGGCGCTGACTTCGACGCATTTTACGCAGACGCCATAAGCAAAATAGGCCCCCTTACTGTTCCAGGCATGGACCCAAAAGAAAAAGAAGCCCTTGAAAATACCAAGGAAGAGCTCCAGGCAGAAGTCTACAGAAGGGCGCTGCGGACTGCCGTGGACCGCCTCACCGGCTTGTCCGACAATGACTTCGGGAGGGCGAGGCTGCTCTCCCAGGACCTAAGGGCCTATGGAAACGAGATTTTGACTGGCATCAGGAAGGAAGACGTGGACGAGCTGAACAGGGGCCGGATGGACCGTGAGCTGAAGCAAATCAACTTCGAGGCCGCGCTTTTGCAGGGCAAGGAGGCGGGGGGGGAGTCCGCGTACTTCTTGAAGGAGCAGGGCAGCATCACGCTTCCGGCGGACCAGGTCGCGCTGCTGAAGGAGCGCAACGTAAGCCTAGAGAAGCTTGGCGTCAAGGTAGAGGCAGAGCCCAAGGTCGTCACGGTGAAGAGGAAGGGTAAGAAAGTACCAAAGAAGGAAGAAAAAAAGAAGCCCAAGAAAGAAGAAAAGCCCAAGGAGCCAGCCAAGGTCAAGGGAAAGAAGGCGACAGAAAAGGAAACAGCAGCGCCTGAAGAGATTGCCGCGGACGTCACTTCCGAAGAGAAAGAAAAGAAAACAGTCACGCCGATGAAAGTGAAAATGCCCAAGGGCGCAAAGAAGCCGACCAAGAAAAAGCCTGCGACGCCTGACGAGATAGTCGATGACATCAAGGGTGAGGGCACTGGCAAGGAAGAGCCGAAGTCAGAAAGAGAGGAGCAGCGAAAAGAGGCGAATGAGCTTATCGAGGACCTTTCTGCGCTTATGGGGGGCTTTTTTGAGAGTAGGTTTGAGGTAGAAGGATATCGTAAAACCTTTAAAAAGATGTTCGAAGAAGAGCCGTATCATGTTTTCCTTGAACAGATAGATAAGTTTAGGGATAACGTGGCAGACACTAAACAACAGAAGGCCGACAAGGAGTTCATGGCAAGGCAGAAAAAAGAGCAGGACGCCCGGGAAAGAAGGAAAAAAGCCGAAGAACAAATGGAGGCAGACCGAAAACTAAGAAACACGCGGAGGAAAGTGACCATTACAAAAAGCGAGCTTTTGAAAATTGGGGGCGAGCCCGAGAAAAAGAAGCCCGCGCCGAAGGAAGAGCCCAAGGAAAAGAAGCCAAAGAAAAAGAAGAAGCCTGAGGAAGAAGGCGAAAGCGCCGAGGACAAGAAACTCGCGGAGATGCTGGCCAAGCAGGAACAAAAAAAGACGGAAGAGTGAATAATCATTAACCCCACCCACGCGCAAAAAGTGAGCCAATGCGTTACGATTTTAGTGCAGCAGAAAAAAAGTGGCCCGAGAAATGGGAGGGACTAGGCGCCTCGATGCAGGCCGACGCTGACGCCAAGTCAGCGTCCCCGCCACGCGACAAAAAGTTCTTCATGCACTTCGCCTACCCCGGGATTTCCGGGTACCAGCACGTGGGCCACATGCGCGGCTTCTCGTATACTGACATCATTTGCCGGTACAAGCGAATGACCGGCCACTCAGTGTTCTTCCCGATTGGCACGCACGCCACGGGCAACCAGGCCCTCGGGTTCGCCAGCAAGGTAAAGAAAAAAGACAAGACCTGGCTCGACTACCTCGAGGCCAACGGCTACCCCATGAACGAAATCAAGAAAATGGAGAGCGTCGACACCGTCGTCGACTACTTCAACAAAAACTACCAGGAAAACTGGAGGCTCTTCGGCTTCCTCGCAGACTTCAATTCATTCACCTGCACGACTTACCCCGAGTACCAAAAATTCATCCAATGGCAGTTCCGCAAGCTCAACGGGCTCGGCCTCCTCGTGCAAAAGCCGTACTACGCCACGTTCTGCCCCAACTGCGGCCCGGTGGCAGTCGACCCCAGCGAGACCGACATCTCCAGGGGCGGCACCGCGGAAAAGCACGAGTACACCCTCCTGAAATTCAAGCTCGGCAGCGACTACATAGTCGCGGCCACGCTCCGGCCCGAGACCGTGTTCGGCCAGACCAACCTCTGGGCAGACCCGTGCCAGGAATACGTCAAAGTAAAAGTCGGCAATGAAACGTGGATTTGCTCGCCCCAGTGCGCCGAAAAATTGTCGTTCCAGAAAGAAGGCGTCAAGACCATCGCGAAAACAAGCGGCAGCGAGCTAATCGGCCTCAAAGCGCTCGCGCCCGGGGTCGACCGCGAAATCCCAATCCTGCCCTCCAAATTCGTTGACCCGAACGTCGGGACCGGGCTCGTGACAAGCGTTCCCAGCGACGCGCCGTACGACTGGATGGCTCTCCACGACCTGCAGAAAGAGGGCAAGCACAAGGACATAAAGGTAATCCCAATCATCAAGTCCAGGGGATGGGGCGACACCGCCGCGCTCAGGATTTGCGGGCAAATGAAAATCAAGGACCAGAACGACCCCCGGCTCGAGGACGCCACAAAAGAAATCTACAAGAGCGGCTTCCACACCGGCGTCATGAACGAGAACTGCGGCGAGTACGCGGGCATGCCGGTCGAGCGGGCCAAGGACCAGGTCAAGGAATGGCTCATCTCGGAAAACAAGGCCGACATAATGTACGACCTCAGCGAAGAAGTCGTGTGCCGCTGCGGCGGGCACGTCGTGGTGAAGCTAATCCCGGACGCGTGGTTCATCAACTACGCGGACGAAGAGCTCACGCTCAAGTCCAAGGGCCACGCAGAGGGCATGGACATAATGCCCGGCCAGTACAAGGAAAACATTGAGGGCGTCCTCGACTGGTTCCAGGAGCGCGCGTGCGCTCGGCTCGGCAACTGGCTCGGCACGCCCCTTCCGTTCGACGAGAAGTGGACCATCGAGCCCATTTCCGACTCCACTCTTTATCCGGCGTTCTACGTGGTGTCGCGCTTCGTCAATAATGGAGAGCTGAAAACAGAGGACCTCACCGAAGAGTTTTTCGACTACGTCTTCCTCGCCAAAGGAAAAGGAAGGCCCGCGTGGGACAAGGTCCGCAAAGAGTTCGACTACTGGTACCCAGTCGACATCAACCTCGGCGGCAAAGAGCACCAGACAGTGCACTTCCCGGTCTACATAATGAACCACGTTGCCATACTGCCCGCGGACAAGTGGCCGCGCGGCATTTTCGTGAACTACTGGATAGTCGGCAAGGGCGGGAAAATCTCCAAGTCCAAGGGCGGCGCGTCCGCCTCTCCACAGGAGGCGGCCAAGCGCTTTTCCGTGGACGGGCTCCGCCTCTACTACGCGCACGTCGGCTCGCCGCACACCGACATCGAGTGGGACGAGGACACCGCGTTCTCGTACAAGTCCCACATTGAGGGCATTTACTCGCTGGTGCACCGGTTCAAGGGCTTCGACAAGGCTTCTTCGCCGATGGACGCCTGGCTCGTCTCGCGCTTCAACACGCGCCTGAAGCAATACACCAAAGCGATGGAAAAATACGACTTGCGCACCGCGGTTGGTTCCATGCTATTCGACTTCCAGCGCGAGCTCGCGTGGTACGAGAAGCGCGGCGGCAACAGCAAGGCCGCCAAGGCAATAGTCATGGACTGGCTGAAATGCCTCACCCCGTTCATTCCCTTCGTCGCGGAAGAGTGCTGGGAAATGCTGGGGTGCAAGGGATTGGTTTCCACGCAGGAAATCCCGGCGGCGGACGAAACAAAAATCGACGCCCGCGCAGAGCTCGCAGAAGAAATCACGCGCTCTGTCGAGCAGGACATTCTGCACGTAATCCGCCTCGCCAAAATCCAGCCGAAGAAAATAACTCTCTTCGTCGCCCCTGCGTGGAAGCGCACTGCGTGGGAAAAGGCGCGCTCGCTCGGCCGCAAGACATTGATGCCCGAATTAATGAAGCTGCCCGAGCTAAAGTCCAAAGAAGGCGCCGCGTTCGCGGGCTTTCTCCAGAAAAAGTTCCACGAGCTGCGCGACATTCCTGGTGAGGCAGAAGAAAAAGAGGCGCTGGAGACAGCGGCGGGCTATCTGTCAGGGAAGTTCAATTCAAAAGTTGAAGTAGTACTGGCGTCAGCGTCCAAGCCGCCAAAATCAAAGAACGCGGTTCCCGGCAAGCCGGCTATTCTAGTTGAGTGATGAGCGCGTCCAGCTTGTTGCTCTCGTCAAGCAAGTTCCTGACTACCTTCGGGACGTCGCTCACCGGCACGCCGAGTATTTCCGCGACCTGCTTCAGCAGTGCCTCGCTCTCCCTCGTCATTTCAGCGTCGCCTCCACGCGCCTGTTCACGTCTTCCATGAGCTTGTCAATCGCGGCCTTTTGCGACAGCGGAATCACGCCCTCGCCCTTCGTTGGCGGGCCGCCGCCCCCACCGCCGAGCTTCTTGCACAGCTCCTGGACTATCTTGCCCGAGCTGATCCCCTCCTTGAGGAACTCTTCGCCAGTGGAAGAGAACACGTACACCTGGTCCTTGATGCCGACCAGGAAAAGGAACGTCCTCGGGCCGCTCAGCTGCCTCGAAATCTCGCGCAGGTAGTCCATGTTCGCGTTGTCCACTTTGGTAATCAGCACGCGGTACTTCTTGAGCGCGCGCATCTGCATCTGCTTTATCTTGCCCTTCGCATTTTTCCTGCGGAGCTCGTCCACTTTTTTGCGCTTGGCCTTCCAGTCCGCCATGAGCTTTTCCACTGCCCTGGGAACTCCCTCGTCGCCCACCATCAGCAGGCCCGCGGCCTCGCCCAGCAGCCGGTCCATCTCGCCCAGGTAATTGTCCGCCGCCCTGCCCGCGCGGAACCAGACGCGCACGATGCCGTCCTGGATTTTTTCGGTGGAAGTAATCACGACTTTCTCGACTTCGCCCGTATTGTCCGCGTGCGTCCCGCCGCACGCCTCTGTGTCCCAGTCCGGGATGCTGACTATCCGCAATTCCCTTTCGGGGACCGCGCCGCCCTGGTAAAGCCTGAACCCGTACTCCCTCTCGGCCTCGGCGCGCGGCATCACTGCCTTGTGCACAGTGCGGCCCTCGGCGACTACCTTGTTCGCGAGGCCCTCGATTTCCTGTACCTGTTCCGCACCCGGGTTTTCGTAATGCGTAATGTCAAGGTGCGCCTTGGAAACGCCTTTCTGCGCGCCGGCCTGCCACACGTGCTCGCCGAGCACCCTCCTCGCCGCGCCGTTGACCAGGTGCGCCGCAGTATGGTGCTGCGTCAGCTGCTTCCTCCGCTCGGCGTCGACCTCGCCCTGCACGTCGCCGCTCAGGCGCTTGTCCACCTGGTGCAGTATGACGCCGCTGACAATCTGCACGTTGTTCACGCGCTCCTTGTTCAAGTACCCGGTGTCGTGGTCCTGCCCGCCGGACTCTGCGTAGAACGCGCTCCTGTCGAGCACGGCCCAGTCCTTGCCGCCAATCCTCTTGTTGCCCAGGACTTTTGCCTTGAACTTCAGCGGCTTGCCGTAAAACAATTTCTTTGTCTGCGGCAAATCGCCCACGTCAATTACTTCGGCTTCTTTGTCTTCCTTCGTCATGTGCCTCTCGGTCATTTTCGAGTAAAAGTCCGCGGGCACCTCGAACTTTTTGCCGCTCTTTTCGGCGACTTCCTTGATTAGTTCGGGCGTGATGCCCTGTGACTCGTAAAGCTCCTGCATCTTGTCCGCGCCAATCGGCTTCTTCGACGCGATGAGGCTCGTGACCACCCTCCGCGCGCGGTGCATGGTCTGCTTGTACTTTTTCTTCTCCACGCCAAGGATTTCTTTGTACTGCTCCTTGTGCTCCGCGAGCTCGGGGAACAGCGGCTTCAGGTAGTCCGCGTGCCATGCGCTCACCTCGGCGAGGTCCAGCCCGAAGTTGAACTTTTCGTTTAATCCCATCGCCCTGCGCGCGATTACGCGGAGGTTGTACCCGCCGCCCACGTTGCTCGGCAGGCCCGAGTCGCTGATTGCGAACGCGAGCGCCCGCGCGTGGTCCGCAATCGCGTAAAGCGCCTCCATTGGCGCGATTTGGGCGGACAATTCCCTTGCGCCGAGGCCCATTTTCTTGGCAACGCCCGCCCGCGACTTCTCGAGGTCGCGCTCGTCCGCGTTGATTGACCCAGCGAGCTTCGAGTACTCCAAAAACAATTTCTCGTCGTACTTGACCCCGCTCTCTTTCTTTAGCCTGCCCATCACGGGCCCGAACACCGCGTCGTACGCCGTCGGGGTGCCCTGCGTAATCCACGTGAACCGCTCGTGGCCCGCGCCCATGTCGATTACTTTCTGGTCCATTACTTTGTAGTTGTCGATTGTCCCGAGGAATTCGGTGAACACCGCGTTGCCGAGCTCGAGCCCGTCCACATAATACTCGAGGCTCGACCCGAACGCGTTTGGCCCCGCCCAGATGTCCTCCGTCCACACGACTTTTTCTTCTGGAATCCCGAGCGCCTCGGTGAGGAACCGCTGGTCCAGGTCGACGCACCGGTCCTTCCAGTACCCGCCTTTTTCGCCGCTTATCGCGTGCTGGCCAATCATGGTGAAGCACGACATGTGCCTCCCCGACACGCCGATGTTGGGGATGTCGTTGAACCGCAGGCAAACCTGCGGCACAACAAGCGGGTTCGCCGGCAGCTCGAACACGGTCTTCCCCCCCGCGCTGCGCTGGAAGTCCACAATTGATGCAACAGTAAAGTACAGCCCGGGGAACCACCTGCAAATCACGGGGTACCGCTTTATGGGCGTGTGCCCTTCCTTGGAAAAGAACTTTTCAATCGCGTCCCACGTCTGGATGTAGTCCAACTTCTTTTTTGTTGGCGGCTTGCCGAGGAACTCGTACTCTCCGCACGGCGGGTCGCCGCACAACTCCCGGTCGGTGAGGCTCCAGAACCACTTGCCGCAGTTCGGGCACTTTTTCCTTGTCCAGCCCTCGTCGAAGAGCGATACCCTCCAGTACCTGTCCGGGTCCTTCTGGAATAATTTCATGACTCGGCTCTTGTCGATTCCCATAACCAGCCCTTATTGACATGGGCAGGCTTTAAAAAGATTGTCCAATTATCCTATTGCGTGTATATAGACCCTTCCTTCCTGATTCAGCTTGGCGTGGTCCTGATTTCCGCCAAAGCCATGGGCGAGCTCTTCACGAAGTTCCGCCAGCCCTCGATGCTCGGCGAGATACTGGCCGGCGTAATCCTGGGCCCGTTCGCCCTCGGCTGGGTGGCTGCCACGCCCGGGCTCGAGACCCTTGCCGCGATTGGCATATTGTCTATGATTTTCCTGATTGGCCTAGAGTTCAACATCCGCTCCATCTTCAGGATGGGCGCCACCACGTTCCTCGTGGCCGCGGGCGGCATAACCCTGCCCATTGTAATGGCAGTCGTGCTCCTGCCGGGCGAGGGCGCGCTCTTCATTGGCGCGGCAATGGCCGCGACCTCAATCGGCGTCGCGGCGCGCGTATTGGCTGACATGGGTCGCCTCAAGTCCGAGGAGGGCCGGCTGGTGACCACCGCCGCCGTGGTTGACGACATCGTGGGCGTGATTATCCTGGCGGTAATCACTGTCGCCACCACTGCGTGGGCAGTGGCCCAGATGGTCCTGCAGACCGTGGCCTTTTTGGCCCTCATTGTCTTCGCAGCTATTTCTTTCTCGTATTTCTGGGGCTACAAGGCCCTCTCAATCAAGCGCAGCATCCACGAGTCCTCGCTCCTGCCCCTGTTCCTGGGGGGGTGTTTCCTCCTGGCGTGGCTTTCGACACAGATACAGCTCGCTGCCGTCGTGGGCGCCTTCACAGCTGGCGTGTTTTTCTCTGAAATCCACGACAAGAAGCACGTTATGCAGGAGCTGAAGCCTTTTTACGAGGTATTTGTGCCCATTTTCTTCTTCTATATCGGCATGCACGTCAACCTCGGCGCGGCCCTGGGCGCCGGGCTGGCCGTTGTGTCCCTGTTGGCAATCGCTTTCCTCGGAAAGCTCGTGGGCAGCGGCCTGCCGGCGCTTTTGTCGCTCCCGCCGCGCAAGTCCCTCGTGGTCGGCCTCGCCATGGTTCCCCGGATGGAGCTCGCGCTCGCCATTGTTTCTGCGGGCCTGCTGGTGGGCAAGGTCGACGCCGCCCTGTATTCCTCGTTCGTGATTGTCGTGCTCGTGACGCTTGCGGCGTCGCCGTGGCTAATCGAGAAAGCGTATTCTTTCGAGATAAAGAAGCACCTTTAGCCGTCCCACTTTTTCCTTAGCTCTGGCATTTCCTTGTAGAGCCACTGCGCCCACTCGAGGAACGCCTCGGCCTCTGCCTTTATGTAGTCTTCAATCCGCCAGTGCTCTTTTTCCTTGTACCAAAAGGGAATGCCTTTGCCGCTGAACGGCTTCTTCGTTATTTTATCTAATCCCGACCCGAGGAACTCGCCCTTGTTCATCAACACCCCGATTGTCTGCAGGTCAATGAACGGCTTGTCGAGTATGTCGACGCGCGGCAGCCCGTACGCCGCGAGCCTCTCGCGCAAAAAGTTGTGCTCGAACACTAGGTTGTACCCCATGGGCACGAACGCGAATGGGTACGGGTCCGTGATTCTTGTCGAGCCGAGAAAGTCCTGGAGCATGTCGCGCTCGCTGGACTCCCACTCCTTGTGGATCACGAGGTCGCCAATCGGCTTGGCTGTGTTACGGTCGACTTCCTGGTACTGGACAGTGATTATCTTGTCCTGCTCGGGCTTGACGCCGGTGGTCTCGATGTCGAAGTAGTAAGTGGGCATTGCTAGCCTTATGGCGGGGAATTGATTTAAAGGTTGGGGGGCATAACTATACCCATGCCAAAAGGATTGGAGAGGGCCAAGACGTTCGTCCGCAGCAAGTTTTTCCGGCCGAAGAAGGAAAAGAAGCCGGAGAAGCCTCTTGAGGAGCGGAAGAAGAGCATAACAGGCCATCACGAAAAGATACTCGATGGCATGAAGGCAATCGCTAAAAAGGCCGGGGTGGGTCCAGCCGCCCGGGAAAAGGTGTGGGGGGAAAAGTGGGCGGAGCTAATCGAGAAAAAAGGGGAGTATACCCCGGGCCTTACGACTGAAGAGTCCATGAAGGAAATAAATGCAAAAGTAGCTGAGGACTCTAAGGAGGTCGAGCGCACCGTAAGGGCAGCGGAGGCCGAGATGAACGCGGAAATCCAGAAAGTCTCCAAGGTAATCCTAACTTCTGCGCCGGAGTACTTCAAGGAGTCTGGCGCCTACCTCCAGCAGGTAATGGCGGAGGTGAAGGCCGGCGGCGACAGGGGGGAGTACGAGGCGGCGGTCAAGCACCTGATGAAGATTAACACTGAGCTGCTGTTGCAGATGGGTGATACCAGCGCGTCCATGTGGGGCTACAGGAAAAAGATCAGCTCTGAAGGCACGGAATTTGTCAAGCGCAACATGGACAAGATGGAGGACCAACTCCGGGAACAGGACGCGGCCCTTAAAAGCGCACTCGAGCAAAAGCCAAACGTCTTCACGCGATTCAAGAAGGCCGCCGCGGCAAAGAACCCGTTCAGGGCGATGGTGAAGAAGCCAACGCCCAAAGGAAAGCCCACAAAGGCGTAACACTCTTTTATATTGCGGCTGCGTAAACTAATTGATGAAGAAGATTTTTGCGAGAACACTCATGCGTGGCGGCAGGAAAAAGGGCAAGAGCAAGAAAGAGGCCCAGCCCACCAAAGCCAAGCCGGAAAAGAAAGAGTCGGCCCACGTGGACACTATACTCGGCCGGGGCACGGCGGTGCAGGCGCGGCTTGCGCCGGCAAAGGCGCCCAAAGAAAACATTTTTCGGGACAAGAACCTGTCTGCCTTCGGGGACTTGAAGAGCGCGGCCAAGCACGTGGAGGGGATGAAAAAAACCATTAACGCGGGCCACAGCTATTTGAAGGAATACACCGGCCTTGTCCGGGAGCACAAGAAGAACTTCACCGAGGCCGACGTCAAGAGAGTGGTCGAGAAGAACGTCGCAATCAAGCAGAGCATGGAAGAGGCCCATAACGAAGTGGACAAGTCTTTGGGCGAGCTGGACCTGTTTTTCAAGGAGAGGAAGGGGCTCATGCTCAAGGCGGACGAATTGAACATGACGCCGGAACAGCGAGAAATACTAGGTGGCGAAATCAGGCAATTGGACTCCCTGGTGTCGAAGATGGAGCGCGTCAAGGCCAATTCCCTGAACACCGCCAACTTGTTCGAGAGGCAGCACGAAGGCCTCGCGGTGCCAGAGAGATACATGGAAGCACTCTACAAACAGTTCCCCAAAATGAAAGAAGCAGAAGCGGCTTGATTGGTGATGCCTATTGATTAAAGAGCCGAGAAAACAAAGGGAAAAGCAACTGGGAGACAAAGTGCACGACATGCTTAGGAAAGAAAAGCCCCCCGAGGAAACCCCCCCGCAGCAGAGATTTATCCTACACGAAGTAATCCTCCGGTGGCTCCGCAAGAAAAAAGACTAGTTTTTCCACAGCTGAAACCCAGCTGGCACGTTAGGCTTGGGAGCCTAACGGCTCCCAGAGACAATTTACTGAGGGGGGTGCGGCTTCCCAGGGTAGCCAGGGGGGAGCTGCGCTCCCCCCTAAGGACGCTGATGGGCAGGGAGACATAGTCTGCCTTCTGTTTCACAGGGAAGCTAGGTTCCCAAGTGGCATTCGACTTAGCGGGGCAATCCCCTTGCACGCCTTTGGACCGTGGGCCGTTTCATCCGCTGCATTCTCCACTCATGCATAGCAATCATCGCTTAACGGTGAACCGCGGTATCGTTTCTGCTCCCGCGGGAAGCCTCTCGACTTCGTGTTTGTCTGAACGGCGTGGGCAGAACTTCCTCAGCACATAAGTGCCGCAGCCACTCGCTCCCTACCCGACGACGCAAGCGCCGCCGCCTCCAGTTACGGAAGCACAAAAATTACATTTATTGCACTTTATAAAGGTAACCCTTAAAAGCACTCACCGAGAATCATTCCCCGATGAAGGCCACACTCAAGCTCGCGCGGTTCTGGTTCACCTCGCTCTGGGAGCCAAAGAAGCTATTGAAGGAGCTCAAGCGCCCGAGCTACGCCATCACTCTCCTGAACGTGCTCGTGCCCTCCATTGCCGCGTCCTTGTTCGCCATATTCGTGCTCGCTGGCGGGCTCCACAGGGTCGACACGTGGGCGTACGGCAAGACCATCCTCTTCTCCACAGTGAAGTACTTCGCGCTCGCCGTAATCTACGGCCTCGGCGTGGCCTCCGGCCGCAAGGCCTCGCTGCGGCGCATGGCCTGCCTCGTCTCGTTCCCAATCACGGGCTACCTCTTGCTCGTGGACGCCGCGCTTATCATGGGCAACCCAATCGCCGGCGTCCCCATCTCAATCGTGCTCAAGACCCTGCTCGTGCTCTTCGCCCTGGCGGCCGCGGGCATCGCGCACGCCGAAGCAAAGATGGAGTGGTGGAAGGCAGGGGCATGGCTCGCGGCCGTGCTCGCCATCGTCGACTTCATTTCGCCTTTCCTCAGCGCGATGCTCTAGCGCTTGGAGTAAAGCCCAATGTAAAAAGTCCCCTCGGAGTGCAGCTCTTCTACTTCTTGGGGTAGGGGCACGGGCTCAAACTGGTTTTCTCTCGCGATTTTGTCGTAATGCTTCCTGTTGTTCTCGACGCCCACGCCGAATGGCTCTGCCGCCAGCGCGAAAAACTTGCCGGGCTTCAGGTGCTTTGCCGCCGCGCTGAACACGTCTTCCTCGTCGAACGGGTAGCTGCACACCACGAGATCCGCGTCGTCCGTCGCCTCCGCATGGAAGTCGCCGCGGTACTCTACGGGCAGGCCCTTCCTGATGTTCTTTTTCAGGAGTTTCGTATACCCTGGGTTGTGCTCGTACATGACGTACTTGCCTCGGGCAAACACTTTGGACACTGCCTTGTGCACGCCTGCGTCGCCGGCTGGCCCCAGCTCGTGCACGGTTGGCTTCTTGAGCTTTAGGCCCCCAGCCAGCTTGCCGAACACCGCGGCCAAGAACTTTCGCCGCGCTTTTCCCGCCTTCTCAAGGTCGCCTCGGGTGTTTGACTTGCCCGGCCACCACCTGGTCAGCGAATGCCACTCCTCTTTCATCTCGTGCAAGCCCATGCTATTGATAAGAAAAAAGTAAGTTAATAAACCCCCACTGGCTATCTCTTTTTCGTGGTTAGGAAGTCCGTCAAGAAAAGCGTCGGCAGTTACGTTAAGCGCAGCGTGCGCAAGGTCGGCGAAGAACGGGAAGAAAAAAAGGACTTGCTGGAGAGCATTCCCGTCGACAAAATCAAGAATGAGTGGGAGAGGCAGAAGCGCGAGCGCGCGGCGGCAGCAAAGAAGCAGCGCGAGGCCAGGGCCGCCGCGGCAAGGAAAATGAAGAGGCGCAGGGAAGAGGCGGCGAAGAAGGCCCGGGCAATGGCGGCCAAGATAAAGAAGCCGAAGCCCCTCGTCGAGCTGCCCAAGCTGCCCTGGGTGGCGATTGCCCGCGTGGTTATCGGGCTGTTCGTGGTTGCCATAGTGGCCTCCATGATTGTGAGCCTCGTCTTCGCGGTACATCTTTGCGAAGACGGCACGCCCTACGGCCAGTGCTCGGACACACACCCCTACGTCTGCACGGACGGGAGGCTGGTCCTCGCGGTGTCCAAGTGCGGCTGCGGCGAAGGCGAGAGGGAGTACAAGGGCAGCTGCATTCTGTCAGTGCAGTGCTTCGACGGCACGCTCGAGCCAGAGTGCTCGCTGACCAAGCCGCTGCAGTGCGTCGGCGGCGAGCTCGTGGAGAACGCGGGCATGTGCGGATGCCCCAGCGATTACGAGGTCGTGGGAGACTTCTGCGAAAAAATCGAGAAGTGCGTCGACGGCACGAGGGAGGGCTTCTGCTCCAAGACGAAGCCATACCTTTGCTCCGGCGGAGAGCTTTCTCCGAAGGCAAGCGTGTGCGGCTGCCCCCTGGGCGAGATTGGGTACGGGGACCTGTGCGTGCCCCAGAGCGAGGCCTCGGTGCGCGAGGCGTTCGACCACATCAACTCCCTCCGCGCGGAGTACGGGCGGAATGAAATTTTGTGGGACAGCCGCGCGAGCGACCTCGCACTCGACCGCTCGCGGGACATGTTCGTCCGCGGCTACACAGACCACGTCACTCCGGAGGGCGAGTGCGCCAAGACCATGAAATCCGACTACGGGCTCTCGAGCAAAGAGATAGTCGCGGAGAACATCCTGCGCATCTGGTACGCGAGCGGCCTGCCCGCGCCGACGCTGGACCCCATGTTTGCTGTGGACGAGTGGATGACGAGCCGCGCGCACCGCTACAACCTCCTGTACGAGTTCCACGAGCGCGGCGGCCTTGGGTGCTACAAAAACTACTGCGTATTCCTGGGGGTGCACACGAAGAAGGGCGGGTTCGGGGACGGCCCGTGCTCGGCGTGGAACGAGACCTATTGGGAGACTGCCCCGCCGCTCCCGGGCGAGGCCTAGAGCGCGGTGCCAATCATCAGGTATATCAGTACCGCGAACACAGAGGCCGCCAGGATTATTCCCGTGACCATGAGGAGGAACATTGTGATTATGGCGTACCCCGAGATGTCCCAGATTGCCGTTTCGACTCCTTCCTTGACAGCGTCGCGCCAGAGCTCTTCCTTGAGCGACTCGCCGCGGATTACTTTTCTGACTATGTCGGAGACCTCGTGTGCGCTCACGGGGTTCGGGTTTTCCTCACGTATTACCCGGCGGACTGTCTGTGCGACGTCCTGGGAGGTGAGAGGGCCGGAGTTTTTCTTTTTGGGAACAGGCATTTTGAATCACCGCAGCCAATTACTTCGAGGAACTAAAAAAACTTTTCGGACGCAAGCCATTAAATAGTGCAAATGGATTAACCAATCCGGAGTGTTTTGGTTGGAAGAGGTCAAGAAAGAGAAGACCCGAAGGTCTCCGTTCGTGAATCCCACGGAGTACAAGCCCGTGGACGAAAAGGAAAGGGAGATTAAGCAGATAGCGGACAAGTTGAGATTGGACGATGCGACGAAAGCAGTTTCCGACAAGGATTTCCATGAGGCGCTTGAGCTGGTGCAGAAAAATCAGCCCATTAGAGAAGTAACCGAGAAATTGCACAACATTACGGACGGGGCGCTGCTGCTCCAGGTCTACAAGGACCTGAAAAAGATTGCAGGCCTCCGGAAACCAGAAGAGTAAAACCAGAAGAGTAAAACCAGAAGAGTAAAACCAGAAGAGTGATTGTTATGTCAAGGAAGAAAAACGTGATAGACCAGGTTGCGGGCTTAGGGCTTTTGCTCGTCGCGGTCGTGATAATGGTGTCGGCCGTCGTGATGATTGACATGCCCGACGTGACAGTGATTTCGGCAGGGATTCTCGCGCCGCCAGTGGTCCTGCCGACGGGCGAATACACTGCGGCCGCCTTTAACCCACTGGAGGAATTGGCCGCCCGGAGCTTCGCGAGCGACGAAGAGTTCGCCGCGTTCGCGAGGGACTACGAGGACGCCTACTACGGCTACCGCGGCTTTGAAATGACTGACGCAGTAATCGGCGCGCCCATGCCCGGGATGGCAATGGCAGAAGGCGGGGCCGGGGAAAAGCAGGCAATCGACTTCTCCGAGACAAATGTCCAGGTCGCGGGCATCGACGAGGGCGACCTAATCAAGACGGACGGCGACTACATCTACACAGTCTCCGGCGACACTGTATATATAATCAAGGCCTATCCCGGCGAGGACGCGGAAATCGTTTCCAAGATTGAGTACGACTACGAGCCGTCCGAGCTATTCATCCACGGCGACAGGCTCGCCGTGTTCGGCAACTACTACGGCGACGTCGCGGGAATCGACTTCGTGCCCCAGAACGGCATGTCATTCTTCGACGTCTATGACGTGAGCGACCGCTCGAGCCCCAAGCCAGTGAAGGAATACCTCTTCGAGGGGCGTTTCTTCCGCGCGCGGATGTACGGCGACTACGCCTACTTCGTGGCCACGAACGGGTTCGACTACCGCCCGATTTATCCCACGCCGCTCATCATCGAGGACGGAGAAGTGCGGGCCATGCCCGCCCCGGACATCCATTACTTCCCAATCCCGTACCACTACCCCGACTTGCTCACGGTGCACGCCATCGACCTGGCCAACCTGGGCGAGGAGAGCTCGAAGGCCATTGCGGTCGAGGGCGGCCAGAGCCTCTACATGTCGGCCGAGAACATGTACATTACATATACCGAATATGTAAACGAGTACGACCTCCGGAACGACATCACGAAGTCGCTCCTCGAGGACGAGCTGACGCGGACGGACCGGGGGCTCATCGAGCTGATTGTGGGCTTGCCCGCAGAAATCCTGACGCACCACGAGAAGGAAGCCAAAATCCTGGGCATCTACACCAACCACTTGAACTACATGACGCAGAAGGAGCGGGACGAGCTCGAGGACGAGATTGAGGTGCAGCTCAAGAAAAAGCTCAAGGAATACGAGTACTTCGAGTTCACGGTAATCAGCCAGCTCGGCATCAAGGGCGGCGAGATAACCATCGGCAGCACGGGCAAGGTCCCGGGCCACGTCGTCAACCAGTTCTCGATGGACGAGCACGGGGGAGTGTTCCGCATCGCGACCACGGTGAGCCCGCGCTGGTCGTGGAGGTGGAAGGACCGCAGCGAGTCCGTGAACAACGTCTTTGCGCTGGACTCTTCGCTCAAGGTAATCGGCGAGCTCGGCGAGGTCGCGGAGGGCGAGCAAATCTATTCGACCCGCTTCATGGGCGACAAATTGTACATGGTGACATTCCGCCAGGTCGACCCGTTCTTTGTGATTGACTTGTCGGACCCCACGGACATAAAGTCGCTCGGCGAACTGAAGATTCCAGGCTTCTCGCGCTATTTGCACCCCTATGACGAGACAACCATTATCGGCATCGGGCAGGAGACCACCGAGACCGGGCGCGTCATGGGCCTCAAGGTCTCCTTGTTCGACGTGACTGACGTGTCGGACCCGCAAGAAGTAGCGAAGTTCGTGACCGAGGAGCGCTACGCCCAGTCCACCGCGCTGACCGAGCACCACGCGTTCCTGTTCTCGAAAGAAAAGGAGTTGATGGTGATTCCGGTGTACAGCGGGTGGGGCGCTGACGGGGACTATGACGGCGCGTTCGTGTTCCGCATCAGCAAGGACGCGATTGAGCTGCGTGGCCTCGTGGACCACTCGTCGGGCGGCCGGTACGGCCCGTCTGTGCAGCGAAGCCTCTACATCGAGGAATTATTGTACACGAAGTCGCCGAGCTTACTTCGCATCAACGAGATTGAGGACTTGTCGCCGGTGAAGGACATCAAGCTCGGGGCGACGGACTTCCCGGTGTTCTAGAGCAGCCGCTCAAGCACTTCGATGAGGCTGCCGCCGCCGTAGACGTGGGGGATTGCTTCTTCGAGAATCGGCTCTATGTCTTGCTTCTGGTCTTCCGGCAGGGTGTTCTCGAGGTACATCCTTAGGTAGTGCCTGCCGTCTGCCTTGTCCTGCCGGATGAGGCCTTCGGCCTCGGCGAGCATGCCTTTGCCAATCGCGTAGTTGTTGTAGTGCTTTTCGAAGGCCTTGTCGAACCCTTCTTTTCCTGCGTCGTCCAGGGTTCCTTCGATAATGAATTTTGAGAGCACGCCGGCGTATTCGGGCGTGGCAGAGCCACCGATTTTTTCGTCTACGTGCTTCTGGAGCGCGTTCCTGACCTTGGTTTTTGTCTGGAAGACGAGGTCGTCCAGTTTCTTGCGGCGGGCGGTGAAGGCGATTCCTTTTGGCATTTCGTCCCGGTTTTTCTCGTGGCTCACTAGCTCGCCGAAGTGCTTCTTGGCCTTTTGGTAGTGCTCTTCTGCCATCATTCCAATCCCGCTTTTTTCAATGTATAGTAATTGTAGTGCTCGAAGTACGCGTTGTCGAACCCCTTGACCTTGGCGTCCGCCAATACCTTTTTGGCAATCACTTCCGCCACTACATCTGGGTCTGCCGCTATGTCCCTCAGCTCCAATTGTTTCTTGATGTGCTTCTGCAAAGCATTCAGCGATTGGGCTATTTCGCCCTCAATCTTGTTGGAGAGGCTTTGCTGCCGCCTCTGCTCGGAAGGGGGCCATTTTTTCCCGCCGGTCCAAATCTCGCGCTCCAGCTTCAAGGCGTTGTTGTAATGTTCCTTCGCCTTCTCGTACTTGAGGGCCATGCACTAACTATCGATTTCCTGCTTTAAAGCCTTAAGCATAAATACTCATTTTTGGATAATTTAGTGCAATGAAGAAAAGGCCCTCAAAGCCGGGCAAAAGGGCGCCCGAAAAATATTCGCTCGCCGAGAACGGCGTCTTGACGCCAAAGCGCCGCAAGCGCGTCGACAGTTCCCTGAAGCGCCTGGACAACCGCTGGATAGTCCGCAGTGTCCGCGGGCTTGGCATCAAGATGCACGTTAGGTCCATGCGCTTCGACCTGGACGGGAAGGTCGTGCGGGCCCGGCTCGCCGGGCTCACCGGGGGCGTTGCCGGAAAGATTTTCCCGCCGCACATGGACGCCACGCGCGCCGTGCTCACGGCCTTCGGCGGCAAAAAGGGCCGTGCCGAGGCCAAAGAAATAAAAGAGTCCCAGGTCGAGCGCAAGGAAAAAAAGATATTGAAGCACCTCGACGACCAGGTCAAGCACATCGTGGAAAAGAACGGGTGGCACCTTTCCTCCGAAGAGATAATCAAGCTCAAGAGGGTCAAGAACAAAATGGGGGACAGGCGCGCCAGGGCCGCTTGGTTCATGGACCACCCCGCGTACTGGATTAGCCTGGCCACCATGCTGGTCCCCGTGGGAAAAGCCGGCAAGGGAGTGGCAATCAAGGCCGCGGAGGCGGGAGTGGCCGAGCTGCTCGAGGAGGGCATGGGAGTGCTCGGCCGGGAAGCAGTCGATGGCATTGAAGACGTTACGCTGGACACTGTTCTTGAGGACGGGTCAATCCGGTTCACCGAGGCAGGCCTTAAGGACGCGCCGCACACCAAGCTCGCGAGGATTAGGCACGCGGCCGAGACCCATTACCTCGAGCACAAGCTGAACGTGGCGCTTGGCCATACCCCTTCTCTGGCGAGCCGCGTCAAGGGTTTCCCAGAGTGGTACCAAAAGCAAAGGATTGCCCACCGCCTGACGGACGGCGAGCTCACGGAAATCCAGGCGGAGACCAAAGAAAAGCGCGACACTGGCTTTGTGTTTTGCTATAACCACCAGCTGGACTCGCCAACTGTTTCGTTTTATTCCCTCGTGAAGAGGGGGCACAACTATGAGGTCATTGGCAAAGACGTTCGGGTAAGGGGGACGAGGGTGAAAATCCGCCTCGGGCCAATGGGGAACTTGCATGCCGACGGCCCCAAAGAAGTAACCAGGACCTTTCCTGCGACGCACGGCACAGTGCAGTACCTGCCGCAGGACGCGGAGCACTTCGAGCAATACGTCGTGAGGCAGCTGAGCTACATCGAGGGCAACAAGAAAAAGCGGGAGAGGCTGACGAGGCGGGTCATGGAAAAGCTGGGCAAGCACCTTGCCTTTGCCAAGGAGCATGGCTCACCCTAGCCTTCTTAACCCTCCAAAAACCGTGGGGCCTTAAGTTGATAACTTCTGGACTTTGGTGGCCTTGGGCCCCTTGTCGCTCTCGGCAACCTCGAACTCGACTTCATCGCCCTCGTTCAGCCGCATGTCCTCGGGGAGGTCACTGACGTGAACGAAGATGTCTGTCCCGTCTTCCTTTTCGATGAATCCAAATCCCTTCATGGGGTTGAACCACTTTACTTTGCCTTTCATAAAGAAAAACTCCTATTGGGGCTTGGTTAAGCCGTCCCTCCTTTATAAAACAGCATGATTTTATACCTCCACGCCAAAAACAAACCCATGAAGCGCGCTATACTTTCCCTACTGCTCATGCTGTCCCTCGTGGCCGCAGAATCCGCGGGCATGCAACTAATGCGGTTCGCCGGCGACAGCGAAATCGACACGACAATCGACCAAATGGACGCCGCGTACGGACTCGACCTCTCGCCCATGGAGAAAAAAGTAGTCCGCTACTGCATCCGCCGCGACTGCCCGTACATGAAAAACCCCACTGTCCGCGAAAAAACGGGGGCCATCATGGACAAGTACCTCGAGTACCAGCTCGCCAGCGACGAGGACAGGCCCCGCATCGAGCGGGAAATGGCTGCAATGGGCGAAGAGCTCAAGGCCATTCTCCCACGCCTCCGCCAAAAGCTCGCCCAGGACATAGTAATCCGCACCCAATCAATGACCGCCGAGCAGCGCCAGCGCATCCGCGAGCGCCACCCCCGCATCGGCAACATAATCGACAACGCCAAACAAGTCCAGGTCACCCGCCGCGTCAACGTCTACCAGTCCGAAGACCCCGCAACGGGCGCGACAGACGAATGGACCTTCGTCACCCTGGAGGCAACCGGCGGGAACTCCCTCGTCGAAATCATTCCCAAAGAAGTCGCCGCGTCGGCCTCGCTCGTGTCAAGCGACCAGGAATTCACCGTGCTTGAGGACGACCCCATACTCGAGTGGGACATCTCGGCCAGGAGTGAAGTGACTTATTCCGTGCCCGGCGACAAGAGCGCCCTCGTGACCGACGGGCCGGCAATCGTCTACGACAAAAGCGGCAGCCCGTTCCTGATTATTGGTGTCGTGCTGCTCCTCGTGCTGGTGGCGGGGGGCGCGTTCTTCCTGAGCAAGAAGAAAAAAGGAAAGTAATATGCGGCGGCTCATTGCATACGCATTCCTGCTCCTCGGCGTACTCGACACGCTCGGCCTCCTCACCGGCGCGCTTGACGTCGGGGAGCGCGTGCTTTCCTCGGTGCTGCTCCTCCTCCTTTGGTACGGCACAGACCTCCCAAAGCACTTGTTCGGCGAGAGCAACCGCTTCGAGAACATAGCTTTCCTCGCCATCCTGTACACGCTTTCCCTGAAAAACCTCTTGTACCACTTTGGCGGCTTCCTCCCCCCCGCAGCCCTGTCGATGCTCAGTTACGGGTCGCTCCTAATCGGCTTCGCCGCACTCAATATATTTTTGGTCTACATCGCGCTGAAGAAGCGCTTCCGCAAAAAGTCCATTGTACATCGCGCCGTCCTCTCCGCCAAAAAATACTTGCCACTGCAGTTCAAGAGCGACGCCCTCCAGTTCGTTGCACTGAACTTCGTGTGCGTCACTTTCTTCTTGTTCGTGTTCGACCCGATTTCGCAGTGGCTCATCGCCAGCCTCGACAAGTCCCTCCTGATTATCGCACTCGCCTACCTGGCCCTGAACCGGGGCGGGGTCAAGAAGGCGGTTGACGCCGAAGAGTCGCTAATCAATACTCTCCTGCGCACGTTCAAGGCGCGTGCCCCCCTCGCGCTATCGCTTGTCGTGCTGGTCTTCTTCCTCAGCGAAATCGGCTTCTTCCTCGTGCCCCTGTTCACGGGCGCGTTCGACCCCCAGCTCGAGGGCGCCTATGCGTCCCTCCCGGGGCTAATCGCGCAGTCCGGGGCCCCCTCAATCCCCGTCTACTTCCTCTCCATAACTGCATTCCTTCTCTTCGTGGCCGTGCCCGGCTACCTGCTCGCCAGCCAGGCAATCAACCGCCGCGTCGACGGCCGGCTAATCGCCCGCATTTCGCCGCTCGCGCTCGCGTCGTTCTTCGCGTACTTTGCCTCGGGGGTGTTCCACGTCGAGTCCCTCGCGTCCAAGGCCATGATTGGCGTCGCCATCTGGCTCTCGCCGTTTCCCGGCGGCTGGCTAATCACGTTCGCTGCGCTGGCAGTCCTCGCCGCCTCCGCCATTGGCGTCTGGGCGTCGCGGCGCTTCCGCGAGGCTGCGTCGGTCGCGACGGTCCTGGTCTCGCTCGTGTTCTTCGGCGACTACTTCGCCAAGTTCTTTGTGTCGTCGTTCCAGTACTTTTCGTCCGGCCTCTCGGGCGCCATTGGCATAGTCTTCGCGAACTACCTGCTCGTCACAATCGTTTTCTTTGCCGCCACCGCCGCCGCGTTCATGCGCTACTGCTCCAAGGCGGCGGCAAAGTTCGCGGGCGAGAGAGTGGTCCTCTTCACGCTGTGCGCCGGCTACCTCATCGCGTTCGCCTCTTACAGCTCCACCCCGGCCGCTGGCGTGCTTGGCGTGCTGGCCAACCCCGTGCTGATTGCGTTCGCCGCGCTGGCCGCCGTGGCATACGCAAAAAAGGCCCTGAGGCCCCTCGCCATGTTCTTCGCGGCCAGCGCAGCAATGTTCGTCGTGGCCTACGCTGGCGCCTTCGCCGGGCTGCCCGCGGCTGCGAGGCTTTTGCTGCCGGGCGGCGTGATGCTCGCGTTCGCGTGGAAAAAGCTGGGACTGCCGCGCCTGTCCTCGCGCGGCCTGGTGCTCTCCGGTGCCGCCGGAATCGCAATCGGCCTGCTGAGCTTTGCCTCGGGGGAGTCGGCGACCCTCGTGTTCGCCAACAGCCCGTGGCCGTGGATACTGTTTTTTTCGGCGTTCACTGCCGTGAGCGAGGAAGCGTTTTTCCGGGGCATGCTGTTCTCGTCGCTGCGGCGCGGCTACGGGTTCATGGGTGCCGCGGTCCTGTCGTCGGCGTTGTTCGCCGCGGCGCACCTCGCGAAATTCGCCGGGCTTGAAGTACTTGCCGTGCTCTTCGCCGCGGGCCTTGCGTTCGCGTGGCTCTGCGAGAGGCATTCCATTGGCTACGCCGTGCTGGCGCACTTCGCGTCCAACGTGGTGCTGCTCTCGCTGCTCTATTTCGTGTAAGGCTTTTATATGAATGCGGGCTTATTGAGTGGCATGAAGAAAAAGCACGTGCCTGTCCTGTTTTTGATGGCGCTTGTCGCCCTGATGTTCTCCGCGGTATTCGTGAACATGGACGTGCTGGCGTGCGTGGCCGGCGAGCCCGCTGATGCCATACCCTGCATCCAGTCGCTGTGGAAGGCTCCGCTCGACTACCAGTGGCAGATTGCGATGACTTCGGTGCTGGTGCTGGCTGCGCTGGTGGCTCTTGTTCTTGTGCTGCGGCAGTCGCTGTCCTCGCGCCTATGCAAGTGAGACAAGCCCGCCCAGGAGAATTATTCCCACGGCTATTGCCGCCGCAATCATCACGAGGAACGAGTAGAACGCGTGCTTGAGCTCGGTCTTGTAGTAGGCCTGGAACGCGAGCACCCACAGGATTCCGCCGAACACCATGTTTATCGAGTCCCAAATGGGCAGGTCAATCACGCCAATCATCTGGCTGCCGAAGGTGAACACGAACCCGATTGCGTTCAGGCTGCCGACGATGCCGGCCCAGCCCTGCCAGCGCTGCTTCTTGCCCCAGCGCCCGCCCGCCCACTTGCCGACGGCCGTGCCGAGCACTGCGGACACCAGCGCGAAGCCGCCAATCATCGTGATTGACACGAGCGCCATTTCCATCAGCTCTGCGTCGGCGTACGTGAGCACCATGGCCGACACAATGGCCGCGCCCACGATTATGATGATGGCCGTGCCAAGCTCCATTTTCCGGTATGGCTTTATCCACTTTTCAGGCACTGTCTGCTGCATTTCATACACCACACTCGAATTCTATCGAGTTGAACAGCACGTCTCCAGAGATGGGCACGAGCCTGTACTTGCCCGTGGTGTAGTCGCACTCGTCCACGCCGTACTTGCTGTTCTTGATGGTGATTTCCACTTTGCTGTTCTTGGGTATGTTGGACGGCAATTCGAACTCGAGGCACGTCTTGGTTATTTCGCCGCTGGCGTCGAGCTCGTATACGCGGACCATTGGCTTGCCTGTGGGGTACCCCCCGGTGTTCCACAGGTTGAACACGAGGTTGGTTGCGCCGCACCACTTTTCTATGACTGTGAGATAGGTGTACACGCCCTCGGGCGTGGGGACTGGCGTGGGCTTCACGCACTCCTCGTCCTTTATGCACTTGTTCATGGGCTCGCACCACTCGTAGCCCCTGCCGGTGTCGCAGCCGTGCTCGTCGATGCCGCCCCCGGCCTGCCCGCCGGGGGGCTCGTCAGTGATTTCCCAGTTGTCGAGGTATACCTGTATTTGCTCTCCCGCGAGCGCGAAATGGACTGTGAAGCAGCCCGTGCAGCCCGCTGTGTCTACCCTCGTGAGCGTCAGGCCGTCCTGGCTGCCCAGGTGCTCGACCGCTGTTTTGGCGGCTGCCCTGTCGTCGTCTCCTGTTATCTCCCACGTGCGCAGGCACACGCCTAGTTCGCTGTCCCACGAATAGCCCGCGGGCCCGAGGCACCCGTGCTCGTCGGTCTCTCCCCCAATTGGCTGTTCTCCGCCGCCGGGCTGTCCGTTGCCGGCCGGCGCCTCCTGCACGCAGCCAACGGCGAGTATAAGCATGATTAGCAAAGCAATCTTTTTCAACAAAAACACCTCATCCCTTATTGTTTGCGTACGGGTTTTTATTGGTTTTCGTCTTCTGCGCGGCTTTGCTTCCATTCCTCGACCGCGTTTCTCCACACGCGCCACTCTCGTTTGTTCTTGGCCATGGGGTACATGGTGCCGAGGTTGCCCGGCTCGCCTTTCTTGCGGAGTGCTTTGTCGATAGTGTTGAGTGCTTTTGGCTTGCCTTTTTCGTCGTAGAGCCCGACTAATTTGTTTGCCTCGTCGAGGCGCTGGAACAGTATTTCGACGCGGTCGCCGTTGAGGCGCCTCGGCGCCGGCTTTTTCTTGAGGTGGTGGCCGTAGTGGAGCTGCAGGGCTTTGCCGAGGTGCGGGTCCTGGATTAATTCCCTGAACTGGGTGTAGAGCCACGAGTCGCTTCTCTTGAACTTTTTCAGGAGCTTCCATTCGAGTGACGCCCATGTTGGACGCTTGGTGGGGTGGCTCATTTCGCTGTACAGCACGGTGCCGGCCTCGTGCGCGATTTTCTTGACGTCGCCGATTCTGATGAGGCCCTTGTGTGCCTTGAGCTTTTTGAGCGCGGCCTTGAGCTTTTTTTCTGTGTGCCCGGCAGCTGCTTGCTTGTGGGTGCAGTACTTGCTGTTGCGCAGGCTCTTGACGCGGCCCTGTATTTTTTCCATTAGCAATAATTACACTTCCACGGAATAAAAACCCTAGGCTTCCTCTGCTTCTGATGCGCTTGGCTTGAACGCTTCTGTGTCCTGCTGGACCGGCTCTTCTTTTGCCTCTGGCTCGCCTTCCCCTAGCCCCGGCTCCTTTTTTTGTAGCTCGAACCGGCCTATCTCGAACAAGTGGCTTTTGTGCCATAGGCTGGCGCTGAAGAGCACAGTCGCGAGCACGATGGCGCCGAGGGCGTACCCGAGGAGCATGGCGATGTCGGAGTGCATTTGGCTGCCTGCCATGAACAAGACAATGACTACGACGCCCAGAATGGTTGCGGCCCTGAAGAAGCCGAGTGCTTCGTCGCCGAGCCTCTCGGCTTCTGCGCCGGGTATCACTACCCGCCCGTCGGCCAGCGTAACAACTTCTTTTTGCCCGGCCATGGTCTTTGTTACCGGAACTATGGGCATAGCCCTGCCTAATGCGCCCGTGGAATAAAAACCCTTACATGCAGACGCAGTCCATGCGCGTAGTCATTTCGTCGCACATGAGCGAGCCCAGGCTCTTGCCCTGGGCCTCACAGTAATTTGCGCAGGCGGCGTGGACCTCGCTTTTTTGTTCCATGGTCCCCATTTCATAGTACGAGCAGTGCTGGGGGATGTCTTCCCACGCGCGTGGCTCCGGCGTTGGCTCTGGGGTTGCTGTTGGCGTTGCGGTTGGCTCTGGCGTTGCGGTTGGGGTTGCCTCTGGCGTCGGCGTGGGGGTTGGCGTTGGCGTCGCGGCTGGCGTCGCAGCGGGAGTGGATATTATTTCGGCACCGGGCTCGCCCATTTTAGGGGTTTCCTTCACGCATCCCACGAGCACTACCAGCACAACAACAATGAGCAGCGTGGGCCTTCTCATGCTTTTTTCAACTCGCTTGTGGAATAAAAGCCCTTATGCGCGGACTGGCTTTGCCTCGCGCACGTGCTTTTTCACGCCTATTTTTTTGGCGTATTCTTCGCGCTTTTCAAAAAATTTGTTTCTTTCCTGGGACAAGCTGTTTTTTTGGTGCCACTTGGGCGTGTATTCCACAAGGGCGTCGTAGAATTCGTCGAGCCTCGCGCGCTCTTTTTTGTTGAGCTTGCTGTCTGCCGCTGTCTGGTGCATGTCGTGGAGTGCGTTTACATGGATTAGTTGCTTGAGGCCGCCGGGGGTCCTGAATGACTCGACAGCCCTCTTGAACAGCGCCGTTTTTTCGCCTCCGGGCTGGGCTTGGATTGCTTGCTTGTACACGAAGTCGATGTGGTCTTTCAGGACGTTTACGGGCTCGTACAGCTCGTTGCTTATTCCTTTTTGCTCTTGGTCGTAGTATTCCTCGTAGTCGTTGACGTCTCGCTCGCTGGGGTGTACCCCAAGGAATCCGAGGAGCTTGTGGTGCCTGACTTTCCACGCCGCCATGCAGTAATTACTGCTTTTCTGGAATAAAAACCCTTTTATCCAGCTGAAACTCAGCTGGCACGTTGTCCGTAGCCGCTTACGCGGCCAGCGGACTAACCTTCTTTTATAGTTACGTCGAGAACCCATGGTGTGGGGGGGCCATGCTTATAAATATGTGTTTTGATAATGTGTTTGTATGAAGTTTAGTGTTGTTCTTGAGAAAGAGGACAAGGGTTATTCTGTTAGTTGTCCTGCTCTTCCGGGGTGCCACTCACAAGGCGAGACGAAGAAGGGGGCGCTTAAGAACATTAAAGAGGCTATTGAGCTGTATGTGGAAACCCTTAACACGCGGGTCAGGCCGCACGGAGCCGTGTCCGTTGCCAAAGTAATGGTTTGAGCCATGAAGCTGCCGGTTGTTTCGGGGAGAGATGCTGTCAAAGCATTTTCTAGGGTTGGGTGGAAGCCGACCCGGCAGAGGGGGAGCCATGTTGTCCTGGAAAAAGCTGGCGAGGAAATAGTCCTGACAATCCCTCTTCACAACGAGCTAAAGAAAGGGCTGCTGCACGGCCTAATCAAAGACGCAGGCCTAAGCGTTGCGGCGTTCACACGGCTGCTATGACGCTTGAGCCACCCACGCGGAATAAGAAACTCTTTTATCCCTCTTTAAATCTTGTAACTCCTACAAAATTACCGAAAGCTTTATATTTTGTAGCTTCTACAAAATTGGGTAATGGTCGAGGTGGAAGCGCTTGGCAAAGAAGCCCTTTTGCGGATTAATGAGGCGATTCCGTACAAGTCTGGCGAGGGAGTGGTTTCGGACGCGAACCTGGATTTTGTGGTTTACCGGACTGGGGCCACGCGTGGCGTCAACCGGAAGGCGGCTGTGTTGATGAAGTCGCTTGTCGAGAGCCATGCGTTCAGGGACGGGAACAAGCGGACTGCGTTTGTCGCGGCCAAGGCTTTGCTGGAGGCGAACGGCAAGAGGCTGGACAGGATTCACGAGTACACGAAGATTGAGTTCACTCTTGCTGTGGCTGGGGGGAAAGTGCCCGTCAACAAAATGGCGATGTGGTTCGCCAACCACTCGAGGAAGTGAGTTGCAGTGAAGGAGATTAAGGTGACCGGGAAGAAGCGGCCGGTGAAGGCGGCCGAGTGGAAGGACGTCAGCAAGATAGTGAAGCGCATCATCAAGGAAGAGCGGCGTTTCCTGTCGGCAATGGCGCACCTCTAGCCACGCGGGATAAGAAACGCTTTAAATCCGTGGGTTACTCGTTGCTGGTGAAGCTGAACCCAAATTTGGCGTTTGTTTTGCGGGATTGCCTGTTGGTGTACCCCTTGATCTCGCTTTGCAATGTTTTTGCCGTGTTTTCTAGGGATTCCGCGAATTCCCGGCCTTGCGGCGAGTCTCTCTCTTCTATGTGCTTGTGGGCGTGCTTTTCGACGCTTATGCCTATTTCCATTGCTTTTTGGGCGGCTTTTTCTTCGAAGTGGGGGCTTGAGTTGAGCAGGGAAACAATTTCTTCTGCTTCTTTGAGCTTGAGCATGCAGTATGCCCCACGGTAGCGGTGAGAGACAATAAACTCCATTATTTCTCTTTCTCTTGGTGTCCCAAGGCTTTTTTGGAGTTCTTGGTTGAGGTATCCGACTGCTTCGTCGAAGTCTTTTGCCATTGGGGGCGGCCAGTTTTTTTGTTTGGGCTTGTTTTTTGCCAGTTCGTTGTCTACGTGTCCCATTATTTCGCCGAAGTCGTTGAATTCTTTTGTCGCCAGTGAGTACACGATTTCTCTGGCGTGTCTTTTTGACTTGGATTCTGCAAGTATGCGGAGCATGACCGCGTCGGCTTTTATGTGGTGGGGGTTTCCGCTTACTTCGTTTTTGTGCTTTGATGGTTTTTTGCCGTGGAGGAATTGGAACCACTGGTCGAATACTTCGTGTACTGTGTGGTTCGCTTTTATTCCCCTGTGGTCACATGCGACTTGGTATACTGCGTGGCCGGTTTCTGATGCTACCGTGCTTTCGTCTTGCTTGCTTTTGTCCCAGTATGGGATTAAGAGGCCCACCGCTTTTTCTCGTGGGAAGAGGACTTTGGCGTGGGTGGCGCCTTCGATGGCCCGCAGCCCGAGGGTTATTTGCCCTTGGTCGAGCCCCTCGGTTTTTGCGTATTCGACCCAGATGAACGGGTGGGTGTAAAACCCGTGGAAGCCTTGGCCGTGCCTCCGCCGGGTTTTCATCAAGTTTCCGGTGACTATCATGACGTAGGGGTTGTTTTTGTTGTGTTTTAGTTCGTGTTTGTGCCCGGGTTTTCCTGTTTTGTTGTACCATTCCATGAGGGTTTTGTGGGTTTGCTTTATTTTTTTGAGTTTTTTTGGGTTGGTTTCGCCTTCTTCGGCGTTTTGCATTACCCTGGCCACCTCGCGCTTGAAGGCTTGGCCTCGGCTGAGTAGCTTGAGCTTCCACTTGGTCTTGATGCCCATTTCCGCGAGTGTTTGGTTGACTTCTTTTTTGATGCGGGTGTGGATTGCTTTTTTTGCCTCAAGGAGTCTCGCCATTAGCCAATAATTACTCGCCCACGGAATAAAAACCCTTTTATCCTTGTTTCGCCTTAATCCGGTTGTGGCAAAAAGAAAGTCCAAGGGTTCTTGGTTGGGTGGCCTAAGGCGAGAAATGGCTGAGGACGCGGAAAGAAAAGATGCTGTTGAGCGGAGAGAGCTATCAGAGGCTCTTGCGCGAGAGCGAGCGAAAGAGCGTGAGCAAGAAGACAAAACGCATAATGAGGAAATGGAGAAGCTAAGAGCTGAATTGGACGAGAAACGGGCCGAGAGAGAAAGAAAGGATACCGAGTTTGAGGAGAAGGTGAAGTCCTTTGGTGAAGTGAGGGGGTCTGATGATGAATTCCGGAAACTTATGCGGCATGACCCATTCGCAATGGAAGAGCTTTTTGAGCAAATGAAAAAAGACGAAGGATTAACGGAGTTACACAGAGTAGTCACCGAAATAGAGGAAAATAAAGACGTTGAGCGGGCCGAGGAGTACTTCAACGCAAAGACCAGAATCCACGAGGAATTGAGGTCCAAAATCGCCAAGAAGATGGAGCCCGTTGATTCA
The DNA here is from genome assembly GCA_023129115.1 of Candidatus Iainarchaeum sp. Classification (GTDB taxonomy): domain Archaea; phylum B1Sed10-29; class B1Sed10-29; order WALL01; family WALL01; genus WALL01. Next base: position 31,962 of record JAGMCR010000015.1, read on the forward strand.
GAAGCCCGGGCAAAAGAATTCCAAGCGCTATTGGCGAAGAAACTCGAGGGGGACTTGGAGTTCAGAAGCCTGCACGAAGCGATAAAAACAGAGGCCGACAAAACCGGGGCAACGGTCCTTGAGTATATGCATAAGAAAGTCAGTAGTGAGCGATGGCTACAAAAACAAGCAGAGGTGGGCGGGGAGCGGGAAAGGGACACAAAAGAGCTGGCTTACGCAGTAAACCAATGGAAACTGCTGTTTGAAGACGAGGGTTTCCAGCGGCCCGAACTGGTTGACTCTTTTGCTGGTTCCATGAAGCGCGTCTATGAGAGATTTACTTCCCTGTTCGACATAACGGTTTCGAGCCCAAACGACGATGTTGTTGAACGAGTCCTAAGGCTGGCAAATGACGATTATAACCACCAGCTGTATAACGAGGTTCACAAAGACTTGCCTAAAGAAGTGGAAAAAGCGCACGCTGGACTCAAAGACGAGTTGAAGGAGCAATACCTAATCCGTTCCACGTTAAGGGGCTTAACTGACGGACAGCTTAGGGACAAAATAAAAGAGAACCCCCAAATCGTCGGTGCGATGAGAAAAATAGGCAAGCGAGTCCGTGGAAAAGTCAATCAAACTCACGTGAAAAAAGAGGGCAAGTGGACACCAAGAAAATGAGGCTCGCAAAGCCTTTTATCCCTCCACCGCATTACCTGTACTCGATGCCAACCTGGTCCCACTCCCGCATTTCGGCGAGTGAGTCCCTGCCCCCCGTAATTTTGTAACTCCCACAAAATTACGTTTTGTATGCCTTGTCGTGGTGCTCAAAGTCGTAGAACTTTACCAAGTCTTTTGTTTGGTCGTACTTGAACACTAACACGAAGCTTTTTTGTATGTGTACTCTTTTGAAGTCCTGGAGTGGCTTCCGCAGGTTTTTGTAACGAGTTATTTTTGGGCTAGAAACAATCTCGGCTATTTTTGCCATTACTGCCGTGTATGTCTTCCCGTCTTTTTTGTGGAGCTTTTTGAGCTTTGTTTCGAGGCGCTTTTCTATGGCAAAGTCATGCATGCTCTATCTCGTCCATTAGCTTCTTGACGGACGCGTATTCCTTGAACTTCCCGGTTTTTTCGATGCCCCTAAGCTTTTTCACGAACTCAGGCCTCAACTCTTTTTCCATTATTTCGTGGCCCATTTCGTCAATAATTAGCTGGATTGCCTTGTCCTTGGACGGCAGGCTGTACACGCTTTTCACCACGCCTACGACGCGGTCAAGGTCCTTGCTCAGGGTTACTGTGACTTGAGTCATTCACAACACCTACTACATTTTGTAGTAAAATGTAGTATAAATGCTTTTTGGTCCGCCTTTGCTTTCTTCATACCCAACGGCTTAAAAACGGCTTTGCATACGCCTTGCCGAGACCCTCCACGTGCCTTGGAATGGGTGACCACGGCGTGGTCACCCACGAGAATAAGAGAACCCTTTTATCCAGCTTAAACTAAGCCCAGACGAGAATCCCTGCGGGGATTCACGTCATGCCCCGGCAATCCTTTGGGATTCGCCAGGTGGCACGACAATCCTTTGGGATTCGCCAGGTGGCACGTTGTCCGTGCCTCCGCAGGGCCAGCGGACTAACGCCGTCACCTCGGAAAGGGGTACCGAGGGTCTTCTTCTTCTCGGGCGTGTTGGCGCCTCACGGCAATTACTCTCAAGAGAAAATCTTTTTCTGACTCGCCGGGCGCAGGCCTCATGCCTGCGGCTGGGTCATCGATTGACTCGTCCATGTACTGGTTGCCGAGGCTCTCGCGGTAAGTACTTCGCGTGGGGCTTCGTTCATAAAGCTGGTCGGCTTCCAGGCGAAGCAGCCCCAGCTCACGGTTGCCGCTGGATGGCCCGATGGAAACGCAGCCGTTGAGGATGCTGGTGGTGTTGATTTTTTCTTGGACTGTTTTTTTGACTTCTTCTTTCTTGATTTTGTCGCCGAGTTTTTTTGCGACCGAGTCGCTTATGTCTTCGACGAGTTTTTTGCGTTCAGCTTCGCGCTGGGCTCGTTCGTTGTTGCGACGCAGTTCCTCGAGCATGCTTTTGGAAAGTGCTTGTTTCGCTTCCTTGATTTTTGTGGTGGCTCCGGGGTGCTCTGGGACGAGTTGGAGGGCTCGGTTGTATAGGTCAATGGCCTTGTTGTAGTCGGGGATTGCAAATGGGTTGCCTTCGCCCATGGAGTTGGCTTTTTTGTGGGTTTCGTGTGCGTCTTGGAACAACTGTGCCGCCTTTTGTTTGTTGAGGCGCTTTTGTTCGGCGAGGGCTTTTTGCTTGACGGCTTCCATGTTTTTTTGGGCGAGCGCGATTCCTTTTTTTGCTTCTGTGGAGGTGGTGTGGTACTCGAGGGCTTGGCGGTAGAGTGAGATGGCTTCTTCGTAGTTCTGGAGTTTTTGATTGGCTTGCCGGATGGGGAATTTTCGGGCGGCTGTTTGGAGGTCGTGGCCTTGCTGGGTGAGGGCTGCCGCGTGTCTCTTTTTTTGGTTGTGGATGTATACTTGCTCGTTGTGCTTGGCCAAGGCCATGTTTTTTTTGCTTGTTTGCGCGTGGCGTTTGGAGTAGTCGTTGGCTGGATCCACTTCAATGGTTCTGTTGAAGTGCTTGATTGCTTCTTGATATTCTTCTTGGGCGTTTTTTGCGCCTTGGATGGTGTACTGGTCGAAGTAGTCATTGGCATTGGTGAAGTGGTAGTAGCCCCGGAGTTGGTGCAGGCGGCGGGTTTCTTTGCCGGTGAGCCAGTAGTCATGTTCTGCCTTGATTGCGGCGTATAGGCCGCCGTAATTTGCTTTGGCGTGGGCGAGGACTGCGTTGATTTTTTGGTTGAAGCGGTTTGCTTCTTGCTGGAGCAAGTCGTTGTCGGGGCATTCCGAAAAGTGCTTTATGTATGACTCAATGCTTTTTTTGGATTGGTGGAACGCGGCGAGCAATGGGAGGGTGTCGGCTTTGTGGAGCTTGCGGACGCCGTTGGGGCGGACGTCGTTCTCGTGGCGCGTCTTGGCTTGGCGAGTGTGTCTGGTCAAGCGGCTGTGGAGTTCGCCGTAGCTCTTGTCCACGTTCAAAAAGTAGTACTTCTTGCGCTTGATTTCCCTCAACAAGCCCATACACCTAATAATTGTTGCCACGGAATAAAAAAAGATGCCTCGATGACCCCCCACCAGTAACGCTTTTATCCCTCTACCGCATTACTTGTACTCGATGCCAACCTGGTCCCGCTCCCGCGTTTCGGCGCACGAGTCCCTGCCCAAATAAAACTACGCGACTGCCTCAACAGTTTTCTTCCCGGCAGCCTGATTAGCATGTTGAACGCTGATGTCCGTGTCCAGCTTCAAAAGAGTCTGTACAACCGGGCTTTCCTTGTTTAGCTGGTACAGCTGTGCCTTTCCCACTTTTCTGGTCGGAACAAGCAGCTTATCCCCCACCATATCCTCAAAAACGCGCTTTATTGTGACCCTGGCCATTCCTATGCCCTTGGAAACATCTGCCATGGAATAATCAAATAAATCGTTTTCTATAAAGAAGTCCAGCGCCCTTAGCTCAGGGGTCTCGCCCAGGAATTCCAGCAACAACGACATACACCCCCCTATAACAAAAGAACTATTAATAGCTAACTGTTGTACGTTGAGCAACTAAACGTTGTATTTATGTGGGCTCTCGGCAGGGCGTATCCCCCTGTGTTTTAAACCCCTCCCACACTTGGTCTTCTGTGGCGCGTTCTTTTGGTGAACTGGGTGCTTGGCTGCTCCGGAAATTGATGCGCAGCAGGCCTGCTTGTTGGGGCGGTGCTTACCAAAGCAAAGACGATATATTCCGTAACCTAAGGCGTTTTCCACTGGACAAAAAAACCCTGGAAAAACAAGTCATCCCAGGTTTATTGAACCGGGGCTGGCTCATTCCCCACAAGAAAGGGAACTGCCTGTCGCTGAACGCGCACCACAAAAACGAAATAATCGGTTTCGTCAAGAAGTACTACCCTTGATCGGGCGACCACTTCCCACAGTTTTGTGGTCACCCAACGGGGGATAAGAAACGCTTTTATCCCTCTCCCGCATTTCGTGCGAGTCCTGCCCTTGTTTTTGATATTTAAACCCCTCCAATAACTTTAAAAAGGGTGTTTTTGTGAACCTGTTCTTAGTGCTCGAGGCGTTTGCGTATCGGCCCTTGGGTTTTACGCGCACGCGCTTGCGACGGCGCTCGCCCCGGGCTTCTGGCCCGGGCCTTTCACTCTATTTTTTTGGTGGTTAGTCGGTCTATTGCCTGGCTTTACCCCGTGGCCGCGAACCGGTCCCCGGCTTTTCTTATCCTGCCTTTCTTTTCCAGTCTTTTCAGGGCGCTGCGTATCCTATAGCGGGGGAAGCCCACCAGCCCATCCAGCTCCCCCAAGGTTTTTGGCTCCCGGAGGGCGAGCACGAGCATGCCCTCGAGGCAGTGGGAAACCAGCTTTCTCTTCAGCGGGATTTTTATCCCAAGGCGCCCCTCGAGGACCTCCACTGTGTCGAGGACCAAGACGGAAAACATTTTCCCGGTTTCCTCTTCCTGCCGCAACATTTCATCAAAGACGGCACCCCAGTCGAGCCTGACCTTCCTCACTATTGCCGCAGCATCCTCCAAGTCGCCCTCCCGCTCGGTAATGCTCTTGAACAGAAAAATGTGCTCCAGGGAAACCAACCCCACAGCCAATTTTCCATAATTAACTGTTCTTGAGTCTTCCTTCATATGCCCAGTTAGGACCATTGCCTTGCAGATGACCCTCGTGAATACATCGACCCGCGGGAAACCCTGTTTCTCGAAGATGGCGTTCGGGTGCATTTTCTTGTACGCTAGGGAAAACTTTGTTGTTTTCCTGAACCCAAGCTTTTCCAGTGCCCTTGACAGGGCTTCAAACTCCGGTCCAGTGGCGACGACGACGTCAATGTCCTTGGTGCTCGTCTTGAGGCCCCGGAGAATAAGGTTCTGCCCGCCAATGAGGTAGACCGCCAGCGGCTCCTCAAGAGCATTCCCGAGCTGTCCCAAGACTCCAGCGGTTTCTTCGCCCGAATAGTAGACAGGTATGCCGACATTGTAGAGCGCTGCCTTTTCCAGGAACTCGCCCCACGGCAAAAACTTTCCCCGGTCGTCGTGGTCCCGGATGTAGGACAGCATGTCCGCGAAGTCGGTTCCCCCTGCTTCGTCGTAGGCCTTGCGCAATTCAAAGCCGTTCTGGTTTTTCAGGAAGAACAGCGCGCAAAGCGAGCGCTCGGCCTTTGTTTCTGAACAGGCAAGTGCGTGGACCAGGACTTCTTCCATGCCGGGCTTTTTGTCGGAATAAAAGTCGTAAACGGCCGAGACGGGGATGCCGTGGCTCGGGAACATCGAGAACGCCGTCAAAAACCCCTTTGCCTCTTTTGCTTTGGGGACTTTTTTCAGCCTATTCCCGTCCGAGTGGACGAGCACGGCGTACTCCTCCAGCCCCTCTGCCGCTTTTTCCTCTTTGAGGATTGAGAAATATTTTTTGATGAGTGGCTCGTCGCTGAGGAAGTAGTCTTCTGCTTCTTTCCTCGCCGCGCCGACTTCCCCCAGTTCCTGTAACGCGTCGTAAACAGCAGTTTTTTTTAGTCCGGTCGCCTCCATTATTTCTCTGGCTGTCTTGGGCGAGAGCAATTGGAGTGCCACTTCTTCGTTTGGCTTGGAAAGCAGTTTTTCGAGCGAGTATTTTGCCATTAGTGCAAGCAATGCCCGGGTCTTCGCGGCCTCGGCCAGCCTGATTTTCTTGTTTTTTGTCACGAGTCCCTTCTTTTCTAGGCTGGACACGAGTTCTGAAACGTATGAGGTGCTCAGCCCCAGGGCCCTGCCCAGCTGGCTGACACTAGCCTCTTTTTCCGTTAGTGCCTTGAGCAGGTTTACCTCGGAACTCAACATGATTCCGTTATTAGCGAAAACATATATAAACATTTCGCCCTAAACGGAATCTTTCGCACTGCCGAAACAATGGGCGGGAAAAAGCGTGTTTCGGCTGGAAAATATTCAGTATTTATATGTTTCGGAAAAACCGAAACATATATAAACAAAGAGCCACTTAAACCGAAACATGCGGAAGCGCGTGCTCGTGTGCGTTTGGCTCATGGAGAACAGGGAGACGACGCAGAAGGCGGCGGCCGAGGCACTGGGCGTGTCGCTCAGCACGGTGAACGCTACTGTGAAGGCGCTCGAGAGGATTGGGGCTGTGGACGTGCGGCAGAGGGGCCTTCGCGTGGTTGACCCCGAAAAGGCGCTGATGTGGCTCGCGAACATGCGGGACGTGTACCGGGACGTGGTGTACAGCACGAGGGCGGTGGCGGCGGTGGGGGAGATTGAGAAGGGCATGCCGCCGGGCACGGAGTTCACTGCCTTCACTGCGTACAAGTTCAAGTACAACGACGTGCCGGCGGATTACTCGGAGGTATACGTGTACGCGGACGAGGAGGCGTTGGGGGAGATAAAGAAGAGGTTCCCGCCGCGGAAGGGGCCCGCGAATTTGTTCGTGCTGGAGAAGGATGGGGAAGTGACGGACGCGCTGGTGTTCGCGGACCTGTGGAACCTGCGGGAGTGGTACGCAAAAGAGTTTGTGGGGGCGTTGCGTGACAGAATTCTGGAATGAGCAATTGACTGCTGCGAGCTGGGAAAAGCTGCAGGAAATGGCGAAAAAGTATGACTTCGTGTTGATTGGGGGTTGGGCGGCGTTTTTGTGGACCGGGATGCACAGGTCGAAGGACATTGATATCGTGGTCGGCTACAAGGCACTGGAGCGGCTTAGGCAGGACTACGCGCTCACGAAAAACGACCGCCTCAAGAAGTACGAGGCAAAGCTTGACAAGTTCGATATTGATATCTACGTGCCGTTTTACTCTGTGCTGTCGCTGCCGCTGGAGTCGCTGGAGTCGACGAGGATTCAGGGGATAACCACGGTGACGGCCGAGGGATTATTGGTCTTGAAGCAGGGCGCGGAAATCGACAGGCGGGGGAGCGTGAAGGGGAGGAAGGACGCGATAGACATTGTGACGCTGCTTGTGCACGGCGGCGTGGACCTGGAGAAGTACGCGGGGCTGGTTGAAGAGCACGGGCTGGAGTACAAGAAAGAGCTGGAGCGCGTGGTCAAGGAGTTCGACGTCAAGGACCTCAAGTTCCTGGGCATGAACCTGAAGCAGTTCAGGGACTGGCAGAAAACGGTTTTGGGGCAACTCAAGCCGCTTTGAGGGACAATGCTTTCGGTTGCCACTTTGTGGATAAGAAACGCTTTTATCCCTTTTTTCTTCTGTGGTAGCCGTCGCGCTTCCACGCCTTGAACACTTTTTCCCGGGTGCGTTGCTTCACGCCCATTGCCTCTGCCAGCACGCTTGCCGTGAACGGGTCAACGCCGTGTTCCGCATGAATCCTGAGCAGCGCGTCACGCTCTTGCTGCTCTGTCCGGCTCTGCGAAAGGGCGTCACTAATTGTCCGCAATACCCTCTGCGCTTCTGTCCTATCCTTCTTGCCAAACTTCTCCACTCCCTCAACCGCTTTTTCCCTGGCGGCGATTTCCGTGCTGGGGAAGTGGTCTTCCACGATGCACACCGGTTCGCACTTCGCTTTTAGTTGTGTGAATTGAACCAGTTCGCCCGGCGTGATAACCAGTTTGCCGAACGAGTCCCTGAACACCTTGTCGCCGATGAACTCGCCGACGTACTTCAGCATGGTCTTCTGGCTTTTTATGCCGAGGTAGTCCATGTAGTGCTGCACAGTGTTTTTTTCGCGCGCCGGGTTTTGGCTTGGAATGGTCCGCGTGACATGGTCGTAAAACTTTTTCTTCCTCGCCTCCATGGAGCGCGGCGGCCTCCGCTCCGTGGTTTCGCGCCTGTCGCCCCACTTTCGTGTACTCGGAACCCCCAGTTTGAGCCTATGCCTGAGCATGCTAAAGTTTATTTTTTCAACGCTGTTCTGGAATCCCCAGCGCTTCCAGTTGTCGAGCATACTGGTCTTGGTTCGCTGGGGCAGGTCCAGTGCACTGGCGAGCACTGTCGCCATCAATGGCGTGACCCCGTGGTCGAGGTACACGTCATAAATCCTCTCCCTTTCTTCTTCCGCTGACCTGCTCTCCTGGACTGACCTCGCGATGTGCTTGAGGACGTGCTTGGCTTTTCTGAGGCCGAAGGACTGCAACAGCTTGAAGCTATTGGCGAACCTCCTCTTCGGTATCTTGGCTTTTTTGCCCTTCCTGCCGCCGTAATAGGGGCAGTACTCCACAGTAAGAGAGTGGGGGTCGGTCATCATCCTCTTGGCGACTACCCCGATGTTGTTGCTGACTGTGGGCTCAAACAATTGGCTGTACTTGTCCCTGAAGTCCTTGTGCCTGAACAATTCCACGACATAGTCCTGGACAGTGTCCACCCAGTCCACCCCAAGCATTTGCCGGTAGTACTCGAGCACGTCGCCTCCTGCCGCCTCGTGTTCTTTGGCGTCTGTCTGCATGACGTGCTCGAACAGCATTTGCTTGCGCTTTTGCCTGGAATAGCTGGACTCGTGCTTGACCCTGGCCTTGATGATGAAAGCGTGGCCCTGATTTTTCTTGAGCTCCTTCAGGTCCCCGCGCAGCGTGTTTTTTTGGATGCCCAGTTTTTTGGCGAGGCGGGGGATTGTCGTCGGCCCTTCCTGCAGGGCCTCGATTATTCGCCTGTGCCGCATCTCCTGCTCCGGCTCTGTCAGTTCCCCGTGCTTTTCCCTGAATTTTTTGTCCTTGAGCAATTCATTTAGGTCGAGGTAGTACGGCCCGCCAGTGACCCCTGCTTCGGCGAGCTTGTTTTGCACGTGTTCTTTGAGGCCGTGGCCCATCCACTCCTCGGTCTCCATAATGATTTTGCGCATGAGCTTTTGCCGGGCGTATTTAGTGGTGTATTGTGACTTGTACAGCGCGAGCTTCTTGGGCTTGGCCCACAGGTTGTCGTCGTCGATTACTTCGCGTATCTGCCGTTCTGTCGCGCCTTGCGACAGCCCGAACTCTTCTGCCAATTCCTCTGCAGTAAACGCTTTTCCTGACCCGAACGATTCTTTTATTCGTGCCTCGCGCTCTTCTTTCGTCAGCTCGACTGCCGCGGCAAAGTCTTTTTTGAAGTCTTGTTCTTGTGCCAGTTCTGCTCTATAGACATCTATTCTTCGTGTGGTAAGGCCGAATTTTTTCTTGAGTTGTTTTTTGGTGGTGACCCATGACTTTCGCTTGCCCTTGGCCGCGGCTTTTTTCATGTACTTGCGCATCAAGTGCTTGGCCATGGTCTTCCTGAACCCGAGCGAGGGCTCCCACTGGATTTCCTCAAGCTTTTTCTGTACCACGGGGTCTTCCTTGAGCGCCTTGAAGTCCAGCTTTATCATGCCGTGGGTCACCCCAAACTCGCTGGCGAGCTCCCGGGGCGTGAAAAGCTCTTCCTTAAGCAGCTTCTTCTTTATCGATTTCCTGCGCTTCTTCTGGATATTCACACTAGACAGTAAGAGTTTCTACTAGATAAAGGTTTTGGTCTAATAACCCCTTTAAACTGGGTTTTTCGGGAAACCCTTTTATCTCTCCAGTGCATTAATTGTTGTTATGGCCAGGAAAGCGGGGCCTTTGCCTAGACGCGTGATGGAGCTTTGGAACGCGAAGGCGCGGATTCCCGGGAAAATAAAGGATGTCGTTGTTTCTACTGCTGGAAAGCTTCGGACCAAAAAAGTAATTAAGCGGCTTAACAAGAGCAAGAACCCGGAGCACCGGAAACTGGCCAAGTGGCTGAAGAAAAACAATTATCACGTGCTTGACGTGAACGAAGAGTTTTTTTCGAGTGGTTTCAAGGACTCGTTTCTGTTGTATGGTGAGTCTCACCGCAACGAAGAGATGGCGCGTGACCAGGCAGGCCTTGTGCGGAGCATGAAGATTCGGCGCGTTATGCGTGAGGGGTTTGGTCCCAAGGAGAACTACGATTTTTCGGAGAATCCATTCCCGGCGCCTTATACGCTGCGGGGGATTGTTGAGGGTGCGCCTGAAATGTTGCCGGAAGAGGATTTGAATCGCTTGAAGAAAGACTTCAAAAAGACGTTTAGTCGGGACGTGCTTCTCATGGATCGGTTCGAGAACACGTACGAGTCAACTTTGGGCATGTTCCGAGAGGGAATGAGTCCCGGAGGGCCTCCACACCCACGGTTTCCGGGGCTGGAAAAAGAGGTGAGGGCGGAGTACAAAAAAGCTGGTTGGAAGCACACTGGTGACATTGCAATGGACTTTCTGAAGCGCCTGGAGAATGGAAAAGGCGGGAAAGTTTTGAAGTCTCTTTTCAAGAAGTATGTGCACGATGGCAAGGGAGTAGAGTCGCATGTTCAGGAACACGTGCTTGGCTTGAACACGTTGCCTGGGTCTTTTGATGAGTTGATGGACACGCCGTTTTATGCGTGGCACCCGGCGATTTATGATGCTTTGAAGAAGGGGAAGTACGTGCCGTCGGTTTTGCTGTCGCGGGAGACTGGTTTTGGTGAGTTGGTTCCTACTCGTACGGTGACGGGCCTTAGTGCGTACTTGGATGGTGCGGAGAACCAGAACGAACGGCTTGATCACGCGATGCAGGACATGCGTGCAGCTAATTTGGGGGTTGAGGATTTGGGGCTGCACAAAAAGTGTTTAATGGTGTTGGGTCGGCTTCAGGACGTGAGTGGTGAAAAGAAGAAAGAGAAAAAGTACCAGGCAAAATTGGATAAGGTCTTGGCAGATAGGGAGACAGCGTTTTTCAAGAATGCTATGATGCAGGTCAAGACGACTCCTCACTTGCCTGGCTTAAGCATAATACTTATGGGGGTTGAGCACGCAAAGAAGTCGTCGAACGTGAACAAACGGCTCAAAAGGCGTGGGGTGGGGTTCATTTCAATAAGGAAGCAAGTCCCACGAGAGCGGGGTGGAGACTTTCTGTACCACCTGGTTGTCGCAAAGGAAATAATGAAGAAGTAAAAGCTTTTATCCCTCCATTTCCTATTCTTTGTTAATGTCTATTGACACTCGCTTGGAAGCGCTTCTTGTTGGTGAGCTGCGGGGCGAGAACAAGAAGGTCCAGAAGCTGTGCATGGACTGGCTTAAGAAGGCCTCGAAAAAGCACAATATTTGGAACGGGCACGCCGAGGCAGTCATGATTCTTCTGGGGCACCCGCTCGTCAAGACTGATAAAGAAAACATGATGAAGGTCTTGTTGAGGGACACGGCTGACGTGGACCTCAATTTCTTGTTGAACGTGGGCCCGGCGTTAGCGACGCAGATGAGGCCCCGGGACGTCCCACGGGCGCTGAAGATGGGCTCACAGCTCTACGCGAAGAGGGGCAGCCCTGAGCACGACCCTGATTTTTTGAGGGGGATTAGGGATATGGCTCGTTCAGAGGGCGGGCTGGTGAAGCTCGAGAACGCCAACAGGATTGGAAACCACATCATGAGCCTGGCACCCCAGCATGAGCCAAACATGATTCCTTATATCCAGAGCCTTGGCCAGGAAATGCCCGAGCAACTGGGATTTATCGCGAGCCTGCAGCACGTGAAGACGCCTTCGTCGTACTTGTGGCAGCACAACCAGTTACTGAAGACGTTGTCGCGGTACGTGGTTGAGGGTAGGATTGGCGCGGGTGAAATGAAGAAGTTGGGCGGCCGGTTGATTGATTTGCCGCCGCCGATGGCGTTGACTGCGTTGGCGACGCGGGTGCTTCCTGCGGTGGAGAGTGGTAGTGACTTGAAGCCTGTGTTGCACGAGCTTGGGCTGAAGCGCGAGAAGAAGCGGCTTGCTGAGGAAACGGTTGCGGAGAACGAGAGGTTCGAGGAGGCGATGCGCAGCATTTGGCGGGGGAAGCAGGTGAAGCGCGAGGAGTTCGTGAAGGCAGTGAACCACGTTATTGACCATTGCGTTAAGGAATTGAAAATCATTAACGCGGAGTTCAGTGGCTTGAATTTTGTGTTGGCTCCTGTGGCTGCTCACGAGGCGGATGTTCGTGCGGGCCAGATTTACTCTATTTTGTATGGTTGTGACTTGCGTGGGTTGCTTGAGAAAGAGGACGTAAAAAAATTCACTAAGCGGATTTTGCGTGAGGTGCATCCGGGTGGCAAGCACGAGGGGTTGAAGCCCGTGTACAAAAAGTGGTTTCCGATGCTCAGCTACCGGCTTGAGGAAGGCGTGCGTGCTGACAGGGAAGTGTACTTAATCCCGAAGCACCCCGAGTCAATCAAGCGCAAAAAAACAAAGCGATTAAAGAAATAATGCCCACTTGGTCCCACAGCAGAATCAGCATTTACGAGTCCTGCCCCCTCAACTTCAGCTGAAACTCAGCCCAGACGAGAATGCCCCGGCGTTTTCCTTTGGGAAATTCGCCAGGTACCCCGGCAATCCGTTGGGATTCGCCAGGTGGCTCGTTAGACGAGGGCGGCACAAGTTTATGGGTAGATTGTGGCAGTATTGAGACACATTTGGGTTAAGCGAGAAAACAAATGTCATTCTGGATGAGCTCTAAACGGAATTGAAAGCTTAAATATTAGAAAGATTAAGATTTATGCAGAGCTGGAGTCTTTGTGGAATCCCCTGGTGGGTAACCTAAAAGGCGTCGAAGGCTTACCACCCACCCGTTGAGGGTGGGGCCATTTTTATTGCCATTAGCCCTAACTTTATATCGTGTGTTCTTCAACAAAGGAGCAAGCACTCTTTTGGCGGGTATACATGCCCAGCATGACATCACTAAGCTGGACTGCCCTAGAATAAGAATCAACCTCATGCCCATACACGCTAAGGGTTTGGTCCAACTTATTCTTAATCGTAATCTGGATTTCATTTGATTTGTGGCGGATTGGGACTGTTTTTCCTGTTATCTCTATAGCCAGTTCTTTCAACAATCGTTCCAGGAAACAATACGTGCTATCTTTCACTTTTTTAACTGCATAGTCCCCCCGGTGAACATCTATGCTGATAGCCCCATGACGCTCTTCAAAGAGGGGAATCAAAATTTTGCCCATCTCGTGAGGCACAGTCTTCAAATAGTAATATTTTGCAGGCGTGTCCGGGGGTTTGACGTGATAAAACACAAAACATCTAACGGGAGACGCATCAAAAATGGGGGGAGCATCCTTGAGGATTACTTGCTTCGCTTGACTTGGCCCGGGGGCCGTGGAAGGCTGTTGGATGGGTTTGTGAGGGACTCTCAATCCTCTTCCATTATTCTCGCCGATTTAATTTTGGGGATGAACAAAGATTACGGGAAGATGGATGGGGTGATAACAAAAAGCATTTAAGGGCGATGGATGCGGGGAATTATGGCCCCCCGCAGGCCACAAACCTTCGACGGTTCAGTGGGTGAAGCCCTCTGGGGCAATCCCATGAACCTCCAGTTCCGCTGTTTACTTTCGAAACCCTATTTATATGCCTAACCGTTAGGTTTAAAAAGGGGTCGTGGGGGCAAAACCAGGAAGAGGTGGCCACGCCGCTGCTTTTTGCGGTCACCCAAGAACCACAAAATCTAGCGAAAGGCTTAATCCAAAATATTCTTGATGTCACTCAAACTGTTTTCCAAATCAGTGATATTCTGGGTTATGTCCTGTTCTACATCGGCAACATCTGGTTCGATTGTTGGCTCAGGTGTCGGGGTTGGCGTTGAGGCCTCTTCTGTGCCACTTATACATCCCATCATAAAAACCATGCAAATAATGGTTGAAACAGCAAATAATTTCCGCATATTCATTCCCCCGTTATCTTGTTGAACACGTTCTCAAGCTTACGTTCCAAACGGCTCGCATAGTTCTTCAGCTTTAGTTTGTTGCCTTTGGTGTCATTCGGGCCAAGGCCCTTGGTTATGGAAAGCATTTCGTCGACTTCCAATTGTGTGTCATCTATTGCCCCCATTACCCTTTGCCATTTCATTGCTTTGTTCTCTTCGCCTTTGTTTTGGTAATGTTCGTGAATGAATTGGACTTTTCCTTCAATAGTATCAAGAAGGATTTTTATCTCCTCGAGCTTGAGGACTATCAACGCCAACTCAGACGAAGGAACGACTTCGTCTGCCTTGCATTCCCCCAAATAACCCCCCTGAGCCAAGTGTGCGTCAACTGCTGCTTCTGCGACACACATGGTCATATTGGAGTTCGATTGGGTGTGGCATAGTTGCACCTGGCCGTTTGGACAAGGGTTTGGGGTTGGCCCGGGCGTTGGGCTTGGGGTCGCGGTCGGTGAGGGGCTTGCTGTGGGCGAAGGTGTGGCTGTTGGGCTCGGCGTGGGGGTGGGCGAGGGTGTGGCTGTTGGTGTCGCGGTCGGAGTGGGTGTTGGGCTCGGGGTTGCTGTAGGTGAGGGGGTTGGAGTAGGTGTTGCCGTTGGAGTTGGAGTCGCTGTAGGCGTTGGAGTCGCTGTAGGCGTTGGAGTCGCTGTAGGCGTTGGAGTCGGAGTGGGAGTTGGAGTTGGCGTGGGAGTCGGTGTTGGCGTGGGGGTTGGGCTCGGGTCCTCGTAAACCAATCGAATGAAATCTATCGAGGCTGCGTTATGTTTCGTTAGTTCGGAGTCTTCCACGTATACATGAAACTCGGAAGAATTTGGGGTTATCTCGCCATAGTATGTTTCATAGGTATAAGCCACTCCGGTTAATGGCTTGATGGCGTGCACCGGCGTGCTATTCGCCTCGGTATATACCTTGGTCCCAAAATGCCAGGTGTTCGGCCCGATGTAGGTAGTAAAGTACATGTCATATGTTTGTTCTGCAGTCAAACCTGTAAGCTTAATATCAAATACTGGCCCACCTGTCCCAAGTGGATCGGTGTATAAACAATCTCCTTCTCTGCAGTTGTCATTATAATTAAGAGCAGCAGCATGATATTCTCCCAGAGTACTGGGGACATATTGCCACATATTGTAAGAGCCACCCGGATTGGATTGGAGTGGGATACTCCAATAAGCAGTAACTGCATAATCCTCTGCCTCGAAATACGCCTCTCCCGCCAGAACTCCAGTAAATAAAACTAAAAGAGCCACTGAAAATAACGCCAATCGATTCATAGAAACACCCGGGTTTAAGGGAGGGCTTTTCTGGTATTTACGGGTTTTGGTAACCATTAAATTCCCCCTCCACCTATCCCTATCCAATGCCTATCTGGCTCCACTCCCGCATTTCGGCGAGTGAGTCCCTGCCCCCCTGTTTTTGATATTTAAACCCCTCCAATAACTTTAAAAAGGGTGTTTTTGTGAACCTGTTCTTAGTGCTCGAGGCGTTTGCGTATCGGCCCTTGGGTTTTACGCGCACGCGCTTGCGACGGCACTCGCCCGGGGCTTTGGGTCCCGGGCTTTTCACTTTATTTCTCTTAGCGCTACGCGGTTGAGCCGCTGGTTTTTGGAGCGGGCGAGAGAGTACATGCCCAGCATTATGTCGGCGGCCTGGACTTCGGGCGATGACTGTGAGCCAATCGAGCCGGACAGCTTGATCCTTCTGCCGTTTTTGCGGTAAGCGGATAGTGAAGTGCTGTGTTTTTTACGGATTGGCGCAATGTAGGCACCCACCACAGCAAATGAGAGGTTGGACAAGAGTTCGCTTAGGAATATGTTGGATGGGCGTTGTGAGGAGGGGCTGGGGCTTGGAACCAATGCGTCAAAGTCCGTGTCCGGCACGACTGTAATACTGTCAGTGCGTTCGTTGATTAAGTAGCCAATGTCTGCAGCGATGGCGGCGGGGCATTCTTTGAGGTAGTAGTTTCTTCTTGATTTTTCGCCTCTTGTTGCCAAGAATATGATTGCCCTGAGCCCGAGTGCCTCAAGGGCGTTGTGGTGTTCGGCCAGTATGCGCTCCCTCAGTGGCGCTTTTATGTGTTTCCAGTGGATGCTGCCGGTGTAGCCGTTCAAGCGAGCGGTGGATTCAATGCTGGAAACAAAGCGGTTGATTGCTTCCGGGCTTCCGACTACTGCACAGATGAGTCTCCGCCCTTTGCTGTGCCTGCCCTTGTCTTTTGACGTGTCGATGCCGACAGCAATGTTTCCCACTGGCCTTAAACACGATTGGACGCCTTAAAAACGGCTTTGCATTTGCCTTGCCGAGGCCCCGCAGAGGCAGGAAAAGGTTTTTATCCCGCTTCGTCAGGTTTCGTCCGCGCCGCCACCCCACCCGTATGTGGGACCCTCATCATCAACTTCTGCAGTGTCTGCTGAGCCCTCGAGGAACCCCGCGCCCCTAGATTTTTTTGGCTTGTCTGGCATGTTTGTGCCGTCAATGTTTCCACCCGAAATGGGGTGTATCATCCTTCCGCCTTTGCGTATCTCCATGCCATCAATGTTTCCACCAGAAATCGGGTGAGGGCTGTCTTTTGGCTCACCAGGGTATACCGTTTCGCTGCGCGTCCCCCCTATGCTGCTGCCCCACTGGATTTTTTCTTTGGGCTTGCTCGGCTTGGCCGGGGCTTTGGTTGCCGGCAGCGTGGAAGCGCTACTGTATCTCGAGGGCCTGTCGTCGAGTGCATCCCGCCGTGGCTTTTCCCAGTCCTTTGTCTGGGGGTATGTGGCTGGCCGGGGGAGTGGTGGAGGAGGCATATCTACTTTTATGCCGTGGAAGGCGAGGACTGCAAGTAGTTCTCTTTGCATTTCAGGAGAAAGTTTTCGTATTCTGAGGACGAGGTCTTTTTTGTCGAGGTTTTTGAGGTCTTCGAAGGTCGCTTGTTTGGCGGATTGTTGGCGCTGGGCTTGGGCTGCTTGTTGGCGCGCGACTAGGTATTCGCGCAGTCGGTCGGCGTTTCTTATGTACACTGGGTTGGGGTGGACTTTGGCTGCTTCTTCGTATTTGGCGAGTGCTTCTTTGTATCGCCCGGCGTCGTGGAGATTGATTCCTTCGTTGTGGATGCGGCGGGCGAGTTGCTTGGCAGTGGGCGGACCGTACCCCAGTACTTTCCGGATTCTGCTGTCGTATTCTTGGCGTAGTGTTTTGAGTACGGGGCTGTCCGGATACATTCTTTCTACTCGTATGAGCAGCCGGATCGCGTCAGTCTCCATCCCCTTCTTGAACAAGCGCTTGAAGTCACCTTCACACTTTTCCGGTGAATAGGTGCCCCTCTTCATCTGTGATTTTCGGACCACGCCCCGAATGCCTTCCCCAATCTCCTTCAGCACCATTCAACCACAACTAACGCACCCAAAACACTTAAAACTAACGCCCACCTTTAGCTATCCAATGCCCACCTGGAGCCATAGTAGAATCTCGACGTACGAGAATTGCCCCCTGAAATTTTATTACACTTACGTCGAGAAGCCGGACGTGGAGGAGGTATTGGGTGACAATATCGCTCTTGTGCTGGGCAAGAGCTGTCACGAGGCGCTCGAGTGGCTGTACAAAGAGCTGTCCTTCGGCCGGGAGCCGTCCCTGGACGACGCCATCGACTATTATACCCAATCCTGGGGCAAGATGTGGACTCCGGACGTGATTATCCCCCGTTTTGACGAAAAAACGTGGAAAAAGCTTGGCATCCGGTACCTCGGCGACTTTTACAACCGGCACTCGCCGTTTATCGAGGACCGTACCGTGGCCCTCGAGAGAATGGTTCGCCTTAAAATCGGCAAGTACTCGTTAATCGGGTATATTGACCGTGTTGCCGAGGCTTCTCCGGGCCACTACAAAATCATTGATTACAAGACGACTAAGAGGCTTCAGGGGCAGGACTGGTTTGACAGTGACCGCCAGCTCGCTCTCTACGAAATTGGCTTGCGCCAGATGTTCAGGGACGTGGAGGAGGTGGACCTCGTGTGGCACATGCTTCACTTCAACAAGGAGATTGTTTCTCGCCGGACTCCGGGGCAGCTGGAGCAGTTGAAGAGTGACACGATTGAATTGATTAGTACTATTGAGGCTGCTGAAGAGTATCCCGCCAAAGTGTGTGGGCTTTGCCCGTGGTGCAGCTTCCAAGAAATCTGTCCCAAAAAAAAGCACGAGCGCGCCACCACGCGCATGACCGTCCGCGAGTTCCGCAGGGACGAGGGCGTTCGCGTGGCGAACAAGTTTGTGCAGACGAAGCTGAAGCTGGACGAGTGGGGGATAAAGAACGCGGACGCGCGGAAGGACGTGCTGGCGTATTCGAAGCAGCACGACACCAGCAAAGTCATTGGGTCGAAGGCGGCTGTGGCCGTCTCGACGATGAAGAGGGTATCGTTCGACCCCAAAGTGGAGAAATTGTTGAAGAAAGAGGGGTTGTGGGAGAAGTACTCGAAGTTGGATTCTGCTGCTCTTGTGCGTGAGCTTGAGGGCCTTGACCCGAAAATCAGGGGAAAGCTTGTCAAGCTTGAGGAGACTAAAGAGTCTAAAGCTGTGCGTGTTGTGAAGAAGTGAAACGCTTTTATTCTTTGTCTTCGTTTTGTTTTGTGTGGAGTTGAGGTGAATGCCTAGGAAGAAACACACGGCCGTGCGCCACCCGGACATTGAGTTGGGGGTCAAGAGGGTTACTGACGGGAGCATCGAAAAGCTCACTGATGCGAGGGGGGAGCCTTTCACTAGGTCCGAACGCATCAAATTGATGGCGGGCGACCGCAAGGTCTTCGGGAAGGGCATTGAGGAATTGTTTGACAAGGCAATCAGGGAACTGAAAAAGATTCCTAAGGAAAAGATGGAGCGGCGGAAGCTGATTTACGAGGGCTTGCTCGGCGAGGTGGAGTCCAAGCTCAAGATTGGTGACTCCGACCGGTTTTTGGCGCACGAAATGATGGTCCAGACTGATTTGGGCAGCATGGTCAAGGCGATTGCGCAGGGGTCGGACATTAATTTGGACACTGTTGACACCCAAGCAGTGGACAAGGCGGTTGGTACCGCGAGGGACATGTATTACGGCACGAATAAGACAAAGGACGAGGCCTTGACGAAGAGCCTTGAGGTCTTGATGGCGGACGAGGGCGTCTCGAAGCAGTTCGATGGGGAGTGGGAGGTGGCCGCGCACTTGTCGCCCAAGGACCGGGCAAGGTTTTTGATGGCTGTGATGCACAAGGACGATTACTTGATACACCAATTAATCCAGCAGAGGGACGAGAACAAGGAAATGACCAAGGACCAGCTCCAAAGCATGCTGGATAATTTTGGTTTAACTGAAAAAGATTTTTCGAAGAAAGAGTTGGAGGAGTTGGGGGTTACTATTCACATGGGCAAGAACAAAGAGATTTTGTTGGACATGGCCAAGATTCTTATCATGGCTGACCTGGACCCCCACAAGCTTTTGGAGTTGCCCAAAGAAGAGAAGCGCACTGCTGTGCTCAGCATTTTTTCTCATGAAGCCCTTGACCCCTTGAAGGTGCTGCAGAAGCTTCCTTCTGTCGCGAGGGGCTTGGCGTTGAGGTCTCTTGAGGGCATAAGCAAAAATGCTAAGGAGGGGGACAAGGAGGCCAAAGACATGCATAGGTCCAGCCTTATGCTGCACAGCCTTAACATACACAACCCGAGGGAGCGGGAGGCCTTGGCCGAGATTGTGGCGCTTGCTGACGATAGTGCTGAGTGGGACAAAGAGCTGTCCGCCAGCATAATCAAGAGGCATGGGCTGGAGAAAGAAGCCGAGTTCAACAGGTACATGGTGAACCTACGGGACATTGTCGACCAGCCGGCCCACTTCAACCGCTTTTTGGAGCTGGCGTGGGACTTGGATGACAAGGACAAAGTTGGGGAGATTGGCTTTGACGCGTCGAACCCTGACCACAAAAAGGCGTTCATGAAGATTAGGGGCGAGCTCTTGAAGATAAAGCTTGGCAGTGGGGGCCTCAAGGACAATAACGCCGAGGCCGTGGAAAAGCGGGTGCTGACGGAAATGGGCTTGCTCGAAGAAGTCACGAAAAGGCGCAAAAAGAAAGAAAAAAGCGAGAAACGCGTCAAAGAGCGGTGGAAAAACATTTACGCTTGAGGAGACTAAGGAGTCTAAAGCTGTGCGTGTTGTGAAGAAGTAGGTGATGTTAATGGCGGGTAAAAAAAAGAAAAAGGGAAAAGCTTTTCAGGCTCTGCCTGAGAAATGGGTGAAGCCGTTGAGGGAGCTTGACGTGTACAGTGCCTTGGTCAAGGTGCTGGGGTTGACGTTGTTGGGGGTTTTCCTCTATTCCTGGTTGTGGGCACCAGACGAGAGGTGGATTGTAGTGCTGCCCCTCGCGTTCGCTTCGATTTCACTGGGTAATTTGCTCCCGATAGCCGTTGGCAATTTGTTGGGGAACAAGTGGGGGAAGAAAGCGCCGTGGCAGGGCTTCGCTGTTTTAGTGACTGCGTATTCGGTGGTGTGGTCCGTGGTTGTGTGGCTCTTTAGCCGGTTGAACGCCGGTTTAATCGCGACTGTTTTGGGCCTAATCCTGTTCTACTCCATCTTCCAGTCTTATTACCAGACGAGCCACAAGCACGCGGTATACGCGGCACTCTTGTTTGGCCTGCTATTGCCGGCTTTGGTGCTCGGGATGCTGATGGGCATGATAGGGGCGTTGCCGTAACCCGGGAACTTGTGGGCTGTAATCCGGGGCTGAAGAAGAAGCTTGAGGAAACAAAAGAGTCTTTGTCTGTGCGTGTTGTGAGGAAGTGAAACGCTTTTATTCTGCTGCCTGCTTATCCATTAGTGATGGCAGTGAGTAAGTTTGATTGGAGTTCAGTGGATTTGGAGGGCCCGGAGGCAGTGGGCCGCATTGCTGAGAACGTTTCGTTAAGGGAAATTGACAAGCACTTGGAGGCGGGCAACGAGGCGCTTAGGAATAGTGAGGGTGCTGGCGTCCAGGCCGTGTTGGCGGCGGCTTTCGGTGGCGTGGACGAGGTGAATGCCGCCAATCTCCCGAAGGCGGTGGAGGGTGTTGCTGAGGGCCGGGCTAAGCTGAAGAGGATTATGGGTGTTCTTTCCGAGGCCAGGGAGAGGCGGGAGGAAGTGGTGGCAAGCGATGCGCGGAGGTATGCGCGCGAGAACGACTTGTTCAGTGTCCACAAGAAGCTGAACAGTGTTGAGGAAGCGCTTTTGGGCACGCGTGGGGGCCAGGCCGCTGATGCGGAGGTCATCCAGCGGAGTAATATGCACAGGGTTTTCATGCAGCGGCTTGCCGAAGAAAAAGCGGTGCCTGTTGCTGGTGGAGTGGCTCTTGCTCGCCTGAGGGAGATGGATGCGGCGCTTGAGAGGGACGTCAAGCGCTTTCGGAGGGGTCGGCTGGACAAGGCGTTGGAGCGTGCGGCCGGGTTCCAGGGCCTTGTGCGGCAGCGCATCGAGCTCACTGAGAAGGCTTCGGTGCTCAAGTCCCCCAAACGCTCCACGGGGAAGAAGCGCGGGTTCGTAATGGCGCAGCCAAAAGAAAAGCCAAGAAAGTAAGGCTGTTAGGGTGGTTAAGAAATAAACTTCTTTCTAGTGACTAACTTTACAAAAGAAAAAGCTCGCGGAATGTGAACGATAAATCCATCATCAAAAAATAGAAGTAATACTGCAGTACAGTATGATACAATTTTTTACGTTTGTTTGTCCCTCTCACCTTCTTAATTTTTGCGAACATCTTTTTCAAAGAGGGGTTAGGAATCTTTTCTAGATCTTCCATAGTATAGTCTAATCTGTGGGCGTATTGGTTTCTAAGATAATTCACGAACTTAAGCTCCCGATAGAGCTCATTATCCAGAATACCCAAAGCGGAAATTATCTCTAGCTTTAGGTAATACCTTTCATCTAGTAGCCTTTTTGGGTTTTTTAATCTTTTAGTTATGATTGCATCTAAAAAACGTTCAAAATACAGGTGCATAACCAAAACTAGATGCAACGTGTTTTGTATCTCTAAAACATCTTTAAAAAATTTCCTTCCCAAAACCCTAGTCTTTTTTGGAAGACGAGAACGAATAATATCCTGCGTGGCCTCACTAGTTAGTATAAACTTTTTTGTCCAAGGCATATCTGTCTCGATAGTCCTAGCCATCGCCTTTAATATGCCTAGTGACCTATCTGGGACAGGGTACCATTTTGTCATAATTTGTTAATTCATATTGGCTATAAAAGGTTTTTGCCAAGAACTAGCTCTTGGCTTTCATCCTCGCCCTAACCACCTTCTTCAGCGGCTCGACCCCATAGTCATAGATATCGGGGATGTCCAGGTTCACGACTTTGCCATAGAACCGGAAGAAATGCTCCATTATGTACGTCTCGTGCTTTTTCTCGAACACGTACACCTTGTCGGCCCACTTCAGCGCCGCGTCCGTTAAGTCGTACATGCCGCAGTACTTGCCGCCGTACATCTCGGCCGCCGTGCGGCTCCGGTTCTCGCCGGCCGTGCAGACGAAGAGGAGGTTCATTTTTTCCTCTGGGACAGGGTAAATTTTACATAGTTGTATTCATCTATAACTTTAGCTAGTGGTGTTTGTTTACTCCGCCATAGCACGCCACCAAACTCCTCTTGCATTTCTTTGAGAAATCCCAAGTAATCATTTGCTGTGGGTTGTGATTTTTTTATTCCATAGTGTCGCCTGATATTGGTGTCCCACATTACGAAGAGGGCGGGGTTGAATATACTCATAACTTTGGAAGAGCCAGTGTATTTTACTCCCGGAACCTTGGAAAGCTCTGCATAAATCTTCTTGATATCGGAGCCCAAACCATCATTCTCATCGAGGTTAGCTGTTTGTAATGTTTCTTTTTTGAGTTTCTTGAAAATAGGAAGACATGTCTTGATAGCATTTTCGAGTTGACCGAGAGTCTCTTTTTCAGAAGAGAGGTAATGGAACCGCGCTTTATTCCATGTGGCAAGTATCACTATGGCTGCTTGTAGGGGATAGTCCTCAACTGCCTCACAGGCAACGCAGTAAAAATTGACTCGTCCTTCTCTCTTAGTAAATTTTTTGTGGGCACTTTTTAAGGAACCGCTAGTGTGTGGCATAGCCATCCAATACACGTCCAAAACACTTAAATATAGCCCCGGGGTAGTTGATATCCACCTAGCTAAACGCGGGGGCGTTGGCGAGGGAGCTTGATGGGCTTGACGAGGGGCTGAGGAAGAAGCTGGAAAAACTTGAGGAGACTAAGGAGAGTAAGGCTGTTAGGGTGGTTAGAAAATGACTGAGAAAGAACAACTGGCCGGGGAGCCCTTATTTAACAAGTTAGTTGTTGAATTTCAATTGCGGAGTTTTGATAGACCTCTACATTCCTTTGGAAAAGAGCAAAAAACTGAATATGAATTATTTAAATCGACGGTTCTTGATGATTTGCCAGAAGTTCTGATGGGAGATATTGGGAAAGAGAACCCAACCGTCATAGCCCAGTATCTGTCTGGGACAGAGGAGAATGTTAAGAATAAAGTGATAGAACCTTTACTATGCCAGTTTTTAGGGTTTAAGAAAAAACAATTTCAGTATGAACCTGCAGTTAGAATGGAAGATGGAACAGGCCATATAGATATCGTAATCAACGTAGATCCAAAATACAAGATATTAGTAGAAACAAAGAGTTGGAGGACTGATCTCAATAAACGGGTGGGAAAATACAAGAAAAGTGCCATCGTCCAAGCATTTGAGTATGCTGAAGCACACGGGATCAATTGGGTAGTTGTGACAAATGGCTATGAACTGCGGCTATATAATCGTAAAGAAGGTAGTACAAAATATGAGAAGTTCCTTTTAGATGATCTAAACAACCCTCTGGCAGTTGGTAGAACATCGGCTTTCCATCCTAAGAGAGTTTATACCCTATTATCCAATGAGTCTTTTGTTAGCCGAATCCAAGATAAGATATTGGAGCAAAGTGAGGAACACCTAAATGATTTAGGGGAATACATCTATGAAGTGATAAAGGAACTACGGAATGAATTGGCTAATAACATACTCCGTAAAGACAAACAAATAATCCAGAGGTATATGGAATCTTCAGGACTAACTGAAAAGCAGAGTAATCAGCTTGTTTTGGATATAATACAAACGTTCATAGATAGATTAATCTTCATTCGCTTTGCAGAGGGCAGGGGGCTTCTACCTGAACCCTATGACGCAAACTTTACAGCTCACTTAAAGGAGCTCTGGCAGACAGCAAGAGCGGATATACCAGATTTAACGTTTTTTGATTACCTAAGAAAACTATTTAGAAAGATTGATGAAGGCAACTTCAAAGACCCAAACCGGCGATTCTTTGGCTATAATGGTGGACTTTTTGCCCCTAACACCATTCTAGACAATCCCCACTTCCAGATAGACGACCACGTAGTTTGGGATGTCATATTGAGATTAAATAAATATGCGCCGAAAAAAAAGACAAAAAAGATTAAACATTTGATGTTAGAAAAAAATGAGAAGATCAACTTCTCTGAAGTTCCAGTGGAGGTTCTTGGACATATTTATGAAAAGTACTTAGGTCTATCCATTGACCTAGATTGGAAGAGTATCCACCCCAAAGTCATAATCGACGAGACTAAAGAAAAAAGAAAGGAAGCTGGAGTGTATTACACGCCCAAACATATCACAGAGTACATAGTTAAAAATACTGTTGGAAGCTTTTTGAAAGAAAATCTAGATAGGTTAGATAACATAAACGTGGTCGATCCAGCTTGTGGTTCTGGGACCTTTTTGCTAAGCGCTTACGAATATTTGTTTGATAACCAGATTGAAACAACCGCTCTTTCAGATAAGTCACTTAAAAGTTACGTTGTCAGAATCAAAAAACTAATCAAGATACTCAGTCAAAGAGATACCGCCATCAAAGACAAGGAAAAACTTGCGGAAAAGGTTGGCCTTTCTTTGTTCGAAATAAACAATACTATCCAAGACCTGCTCGGAAAGAACATTCTTCTTATAAGCCCAGACGGGTATTATCGACTATCCCCCAAAATGTATGATAAAGAGATGATAAACGAGGACTTACTAACGCAGTATTTGAAAAGTAAGTTACGTTTCCTTGCTTTAGATATGGTTACAAACAAAAAAAAGGTGCACATAAACGAACATATACTGAAAACTAATCTTCATGGGGTGGATCTCCAATCTCGTGCTGTTGAAATAACAAAACTGAGCTTATGGCTTAAAACGGCGATCAAGAACGCAAAACTCATAAATCTTGGCACGCAGATTCTAGAAGGTAACTCTCTGATAACGGGTGTTGAAGGCCCAGAGGAACTGAAGCAGTTCAAAACGGAACTAAATGAAATAATTAAATTAGAAGAACATCTTGAAAGCTTAGATGAAACAAAAGAGTCTCACCAAAAAATACGCAAACTAGTCAATGAAATAAAATCTGATAAGAAAGAACTTGTTGAGTTATTGGATAAAAACCTTGTTAAAGAGGATGACGAAGGTTATTTTGACAATATAAAAAACATAAAACCGTTTGACTGGGAAGTTGAGTTTCCGACCGTATTTGATGATGGGAATAATCCCGGATTTGATGTTGTTATTGGTAACCCACCATATAGCGCTAAGTTGTCTAAAGCGGAAAGAGGCTATATACGGGATACTTACCCCGCAACAAAAGGAAACACGGATACAGCTATAGCATTTATCAACCATGCGTATACCTTATTAAAAAAAGGTGGTTATCTCGGTTTTATTGTGCCAAAATCGCTTTTGTACAGTGATACGTGGGTGGCATGTCGAGAGTTTATTTTACCGGATCTAGTGAAACTGGTCGATGTTAGCAAGGCTTTTGAGGGTGTCCGGCTTGAACAAGTTATTATAATCCTAAAGAAAGGCAGTGCTTCAAAGACTTACGCAATTGAATTTTTGGGTTCCACAAAACATCACGAAATAAAAAAGAGCAACTTGAAGAAATTCGGTATAATCCTTAATGAGATTGGACAAGACGAATTAAAACTCGGCCTGAATCTTTCGGGTAAAGCTAGACTCTCTGACGTTGCTGATTTAGAACGCGGACTGGGCCTACAAGATGAGCTCTCTCAGACAGGATCTAAACGGATTTATGGTGGTTCCAGTGTTGGGAGATTCTTACTAAAACCTACGGATAGGTTCATAAGCAGCACTACCTACGCAAAACATGCGAATAAACTACGTGTACAAGAAACTCCTAAGGTTATAATGCAGAACATCGTTGCCCACGTAACCAAACCGAAGGACCACTTGCTGTTTATCTCAACATTTGATTATGAGGGGATCTTAACTTTAGATACGGTTGTGAACATCAGTCCCAAAGCGGATTTCGACCCGTTTGTTTTAGTGGGAATACTCAATTCTAAACTATTTTCTTGGTATGCGTACCGATTCATTTACGCCAAAGCAATAAGAAATATGCATTTTGACAAATGCCATCTGAATAAATCGCCTTTGTGTAAGCTCCCAATCAACAAAAGAGTTTATAACCGATTGAGATCTTTGGTTGATGAATGCTGCACTATAGGGAAAAATGGTCAAATCCCCAAAAATCTTGAAGAAGAATGGTCTACAAAAGAAAAGGAAATAAACGAATTAGTTTATGAGGCGTATGGGCTTGGTAGAGAGGACAGCAAAATTATAGAGCGTAGTTTCCGTTAAGTATCCAGAGCTGGCACTCTATAATGAGCAGTTTGTATAAATGAGATTGCCGATATTTTTCGCCTTTTTGCATAGAGCTTCACAATATACCTTTTTTCATTGCTTTCTTAACTAACTGCTTTGCTATCCGCTTATCACAAGACAAGGGCCTCTGGCCGTAGATCCAGTGGTTTTTTCCTTCTGGTTTAACCCAATAAGTAAATCGGACTCCAGTTTCTCCTTCATCCCATTTTATTAGCTGTATCTTACGCTTAAACGTTCCTTCGCCGGGATAGGACGTTGTATGCTCTACTTCATCCAACACGGTGCCTTGAACTAATTCACCACTGAGAGCAGTATACTCCGTACGGTCACCAATAGTTTGCACCATAAAACTAATTAAAGCGAACAGAGTTATATTCCTATCGGTAGCCTAGCAATACGCCGCCCGCCTATACCCCTTATACCCCCTATCCCGCCCTCTCGAAGCAAAGCTGGTTTTCCTGCTTTAGCCTTGGGAGAAATCTTGGGTTTGAACATAGGAATAAAAAGTAGTTTGGGGTGGATAACTTGTGTTAAATGAACTGGAAGAGTACTATAAGGGCCAAGGCATATACTCTATTGGTTTCCATTGTAAACATCTTGAGTCATGCCTCTCAAAAGTAGATAACCCCCATGAGTTCACTAAAGGTAAAGCTGCTTATGTAGGCCAAAAATATGAAGAGGGGCTCGTGCCCCGGCTGCTCTTCTTATCACTAGATGCAGGCGCACAGAACGAAGATCCTGTCAAACGAACACTTATTGGGGTTAGGGGAGAAACTGAAAAAAACCCCTTAACTGATGGCAAACACAAACACTGGTATAAAACACATGAATTTGCTTGTAGTGTGTTTAATGAGCTTTGTGGTGAAAAACGGTTTGGTGTACACCAAATAAAACCGTATTTTGCTCATACTAATAGTGCCAAATGTTGTATGAATAACCCCCATAATGCGGAAGCAAACTCTACTTTGTTCCACAATTGTAGGGAGTATATCCTGCCTGAAATTGAAATCTTGGCACCAGAAGTGGTTGTAACACAAGGGAATCGCGCGTGGGACGTCATTGCCACAGAATTAAACAAGAAAATAACTCCATTATCAAAAGAGATGAACCTATCCCACAACCCAGACTACGATTTAAGAGAGATTGAGTACCCAAAAAATAAAAGAGTTATGTGGGTTCATCACTACCACCCCCGCAGTGGGAGGTACTTTGCTAAAAATCTTGAGAAGTATGAAGTATATGCAAAAGAAATCGCTACTTTTTTAAGAAAACATTATCCAAAAAAAGTTAAGAATGTGTAGAACGAAACGGCTCAATGATGGCCTAAGACCACGCCGCCTTCCTATAGCCCTGAAGCGATTTTGTTTCATGCTTCATTGAGGGCGTCTTTTAATTGTTTCAGGCAGCCATCACAAAGGAGTATGTTACCTACTTTATGACCCATAGTCCCCTCATCATCTAGTTCATCCATAACTACATCATCACAAAACGCACATTTGGACATGAACAGACTTTACACTAAAGTATATTTAAAGTTGACTGTTCAACACCACACCGCCTTCCTATACCCCTCACCCTCCGCTTGTTGAGCCGTCTCGAACCAAACCCTGTTCTCCGGCTTAATCCTTAACCCTTTGATTTAAGTTTTTTACAAACTCGACATAAAGTGGGTATCTTTCTTTTACTTGGGAGATACTTTTATTTTTGATGTCCAAAATAACCGCTCTCACGATTTGTTTCTTTAACTCTTCAAGACGCCCATCTGTATGGATTTTTTCTCGTTTTTTTATCGTTTTTATGTGACTAAGAATCGCTGCATCACCCGGAGAATTAAACGTATATCCGTACAGTTTATTTGCAAGGGATAGGACAATCTCCTCAGGTAATAAGTCCTCTGTAGTAGCTTTAGGTTTAGGTACGTCAACGAGGTCCTTTAATTCAAAAGTCTTGTTTTTGAAGGCTGTGTCGGTAGTGACAATAGTTCTTTTGACACCTTGACCGTCTTTATCTGAGTCAACTACTACAAACCCTTTCACTAATTTTTGATCAAAGAACTTGGCGTATCTAGGTATTTGTTTTACTCCCGTTGCAAAGATTGTTTTTATTCGAGAGGGTTTAATCTTAGTTTTAAATTTCCGGGTGAATGTATCAAATAAGTCTTTATCAATTCTTCCTTCAAATATGATGACATTTGGCTCAATGAGTTCATAAATCGTTGTACCGAGTGCTTCGTATATTACCTCTTCTTGGAGGGGGTCGTCTCTACTAACTCTCTGGATTTTGGTTTCGCCGTTTTCCTTAATCACGTTATAATGGCGGTCTATGTCTTTTTTATCTACCATAAATATTGAATGTGATGCGCAAAATACTATGTTATTTTTCGCTATATTCAGTAGTTCATCTCTAAGGTATCTCACGCTACTAGGATGTAAACTTCTTTCAGGTTCGTCAAGAAGGATGACTTTATTTCTCAGTTGGTTTATTTTGTTCTCAACTGAAAGAGTAAGTAGTATAGATATAAAATGCTGGAAACCATCACTCCGCTGTTTCATAGTAAACTTTGGCGTGACGTTATCTTTATCTTCTACAAAGACAATACATTGATTATTCGCTTCGAACCTTAGGGATATGTTAATCTTGTGTTCTGGCCATAACTCGTTTAAGTGTTTGGTTATCGCTTTTGATAATATCCCTTCCATTTCAGCTCTATCTCCAGGACTTTTTTGTATCCGGTCTAGATTAGTGATTAAGGCCTCCCCCTCAAAACCCGCTAAGTGGAAAATATTCCTCAGAGGGATAGAAGTGTCTAGATTCTGTCTAAATTGCTCTAGATTAATTGGTTCATTTATTAAGTGTTTGGGGTCTGGTTTCCATAGAATCACTTCAGGCAGTAGGGCATCTAACTGTCCGCCTATTTGGGGTCCAACATTCTTACTTAAAATAGCTTCATCAAGCTTAGTATACCTATCATCTAAAGGGTCATTTAAACGGTTTAAAATCTCCTTAGACTCATCGGACTTATCCAACGAAACTTCAAGCGAGATCTTATTCTTTTCGCTATCGTAAATAAAGTGGTCGTATTTGATTCCTCCAAAATGGAGGTTGTAACTGTCTTCCTTTTTCGAATTTTTATCAAATGAAACTAGTTTTTCAACTCCAGTTATCTTAATTTGCCGACGTAGCGAAGGAGGCCCATCAATCTTTTCAACAATCTTGGGGAGATCACCATCTTCTAATCCGAAAAGATAGTTTAGTTCAACCTTTTCGTTTTGAGAACGGGCTTTTTTGTTGCAGTCAACATCGTATTGGAAGTCTAATCCGCTCTGTAGGAGGCTTATGGCTCGCAGAATATTGCTTTTACCTGTTCCATTTATACCAAAAAACATGAAGCACTTTTTGTCAGCTATTTCTTCGATACTCACCTCTAAATCCTTTACACAACGATAATTAGATATCGTAATTTTCTTAAGTAACATGCCCTACACCCTGCCTTCAAACGTTAGCATTCTTTCTAAAAAAGCGTATTTATAATTGTTTGTTACTCCTTGCCGAGGGTTTAACAAACCAAAGCTTTCCTATACCCCGCATCTTCTGCCTCAACAGTGTTATCAAAATAGATTCGATTCTCCGGCTTAATCCTATTAGCATACATGCACCCCGGCCGGTGATAAACGTCCGAGTTCTTGCTGCCCACGAACGGGCCTTCGTAGGTCAAGTCATCCCACTGCAGGGCGAGGACGAGGAGCACAACGACAAAGACAAGCCACAGCTTCATTCCTTGACCCCCGCGATTTTCTCGAGCGCCACGGCTATGCGCTCAAGCAGAGAAAGGGCTTTTTTGGCGAAGGAGAGGCGGTTGGGGTCTGTCATGGCACCACTATTGCACTATACAGTACAATATTATACAATACACTATATTTAATGATTTCGGTTAAGCCTTTCCGATGAGAAAAAAGCGTAGCAGCATGGAGATAAAGAGGGTAATCCTAGAGACGCTCAGTAAGCAGAATGAGCTCTCGTTTTATGCCTTGGCGAAGGCAGCAAAAACCGGCTTCAGGAGCATCAAAAATAACTGTGAAGAGCTCCAAGCAACAGGAGACATAAACATAACCAAAATTGGGGCAAGGCCGTTCTATTTTGTCTCTATAACAAAGAAGGGAAAAACTACGTTGAAACACTTGAAGAAATAAAATGTTTAAACTCGATTTTTTATACTACAGAACTCCAATAAGGACTATGCCCTGCAAACCGGATTTAACCCTCTTGATTGGATTGGTGGCTATTGTTTTAGCAATCAGCATTTATCTGAATACTCTTGCCTTTAACGATTTTGAGTCAGCAAACCACAAATGCCAGGACACTAAAGTCACAGATTGCTTTAAGACTCATAATCTGACAAAGATTGCTAATGGAGTATTGGGTTTGCAGAGGGTATTTCATACTCTTTTCTTCATTGGTGTTATAGCCTTGGTCTTGAAAGTCAGTGACAGACCAAGGGAAGGACATGATGCCAGTTTGGCAAAAAGTTCAGAAGACTGTTACATTCGCTTGGTGTTCTGTGCCATGGCCTTATGGGCTTGTTTCCTGTTCCTACAAGAACTATTGCAACAAAATCTGTATCCCTCACTAGCAATACTTGACGGATTATCTTCGTCAATTGTATTAGTCTCCGCTTACAGTGCTATTTCTCTTTTTCTGCTGTGCGGGGATGTAAAAAAAGATTGTTGAACGGACCACTCAGAAGACTAAGTCGTTTAAGGGGATGAGTGAGT
Source organism: Candidatus Iainarchaeum sp. (assembly GCA_023129115.1). Taxonomy (GTDB): domain Archaea; phylum B1Sed10-29; class B1Sed10-29; order WALL01; family WALL01; genus WALL01. Next base: position 63,184 of record JAGMCR010000015.1, read on the forward strand.
GTGTGGCTGAGGCGTTGGGGGAGTGGTTGGATAGGAACAAGTAAGCCTCAGACAGTAAAAACGAAGAGGATATTAAGCATGCCCTCGTAAGTAATACACCCATGTTCAATATAGAAGAAGAAAACATAAAACTAACGCGACACGGAATGCCAGATTTAATTGAAACTACAAAAGGCACAACCCGTTACCTCAAAAAAACGTATGGGGACGCAAAGAAGAAAATGCGGATAGACGATCCTTTTTTTATTGCTTTTAGTTACTTTCTCCTTGTACCTATGTATGCCCGATCAGCATATGAACAAGCACTTTTAGGGCGTTATGCTGTTTCTCTCAATAACACCCGTTTCATTTTTGAAACAGCGTGTATGATGCGGCATTACCGAATCCGCCCAACTACTTTTAAAAGATGGTTAAAAGAAGAAAAGAGATATGGGCAAGTATACCAAGGCCTGATTGGTGATGCAGAGGTTGACGCTAATTATCGAGAGTTTTACGTCTTCTTATGTGATCATTGTCATCCTACCCGCCAAACCCTAGCCCCATTCTTCAGAAAAGATTCCAAAACTAGAAAGATTATCTACGAACCATTCCACAGATTTGACGAAAAAAAGGCGATTGTGTCTTTGATTAGCTTACTAAAAAGCTGTGTCTATGTCATTAAAGAGTGTAGATATGTATTATTCCAAGAAAGTGACGAGGGGTTTGACACAACGACAAAGGAGATACTTAAGGATATAAAAGAAAAGGGAGAGATATATAAATATGCATACAAAAATTAGGTTATCAACCACATGGACCAAAAACTCGTGGACTGGATTGATGACCAGGTCAAGCAGAAGGCCTACGCCAATAGGAGCCATGCGATTGAACGGATTGTTTGGGAGAAGAAAGAGGGATAACAATGGATGCTTTATACTACCTTATAACAACTAGCGCAATTCTGCTCGTGGGATTATTTTTTGGGTTTAATCACTTGACTGGGCTCAAGGAACACACTTTAGAAATAAGAAAAAGGGCAAAAGAAGCAGCTGCACTCTACGAAAAAAACGAGAAGTGGGCCTACAATTTCCTCATAGCAGCCATAGCGTTACTATCTGTTATCTTGTTAACACCGGTTTTCTTGCTATTGGGCTCCTGCGTAGGAGTTACGGACGGGCTAATGTATACCATTGATTCCGCGTTGTTTTTCTTTGCGGTAGTAGACATGTTCGTATTCTCACTATTGCTTCGGGAACTATCTTCAACGAGAAAATGATGGAGAAAAACGGCTGTTATGACTGCAAAAAGAGATGCTGTAATCGCCATAACCGCAGCAGTCCTTGGTGCGATAGCCAGCAACCTAGCCAGCCATTTCCTTGAGGCACCCCTTCCTTTTTGGTTTTTGACAATTCTCTTTATTTTGTTTGAACTTGGGTTAATTGCTGTTGCATGGTGGTTACTAGATAACTACATAATCTGCCCCATGTGCAGCGGAACCGCCAAACTAAAATGTCAATATTGCACAAACGGATTTTTGGTGCCTAGAATTATAGCCCAAGGTATAACCCGTGCTGTTTTACAAATAGATTCACGCACTGGCGGATATTCATACGTTATCACGTTAACCTCCTTAACAAATAAAGGCTACAAGGGTAAAGTAGACTGTGAGATTGTGTTGAAAGATCAGAGATTCTATGATACCTGGTTCGAAGAGAAAAAAAGGATTAACATAGAAAAAATGGGCGTAAACATGGTGAAGAAAGAAATAATGATTCCTCTTGATAAAGAGAGATATGATGTTTTGAAACAACGTATCGGAAGAGAGCCGGTGAAAGAGGATTTCATAGTGGACATTAAATGTAATCCAATTTTAAAAAATGCCCCCAAATGTCACAAGTGCTCGGGAACTGGGAGGGGAGTATGTCCAAAATGTAGAGGTCGCAGGGTATGTCTTTCAGGACGATATACCTTCTAACTCACTTTTCGATGATTGCGGTTTTTTCATTGATTAAGCGTATTCGCTTGTTCCACAAGGCCGTTAGGTAAGCTGAAATCTCCTCTTCCGGTTCACCTTCAATGCCACTTATATGGAAAGTAGGTGGAGTGTATAGCACTTTGTCTTCTCTTTCTTCTAGTAAGCCAGTATGCAAGAGCTTATCTATGTTTTCTTTCACCCGGTCACGCGCGTATTTTGTGCGGGGTCTTTTTAGTTTCCTAGAAACCAATTTGTCTTTTACGCCTCCCGCGTCCACACCATTTTTCATGACTATTTTCATTATCGCTAGCTGTAAATGAGTTAAATCGATGGGGGCTCTCCCCCTCAACAGGAAGAAGAGTACGTAAGCTCTCTCTCGTTCATTACCCTCCACCATTTGGAAGATATACATGGAAAATAAGATGCCGATAAGAAAGTAAAACGCAACGAACTCCATGTTTGGGATAAACACTTGTATTACTGGGGCGAAAGAGATTAGCGCAAGATAAGCGAGGGTTAAGAGTGCCAAGAACAGGGCGACGATTACATACATCAATGCCAGCCCGTACTTATGGTCCAGAACCCCATTAACAAACGATGTTAGGTAGCCGCCAAAGTCAATTAATTGTTTTAGGGGCGTTTTCGTTCGGAGAATCCCTTTCTTTAATTCGGCTTGCGTTACTATGCCATTCTCGAGCAAGTTTTTCAGATCCATCCCCAGTTCCATGACCGAAAGATTGGAGTTTTTGCATATAAAAATTGGGCGGTAGGCATACCGCTTCTCGGAGGTTGTGGAACCGCCCCAAAGCGGGGCTACAACCTACATATTGCGCATTAGCCCCAGGTTATAGTGCCACACGCATGGTGAAAAAAATGATGGATATAAGTGGAATAGTGATGGGGGCTATTGCCCTCGCAACGACTTGGGCAATAGAAAGCGCTCTCGAACCAGTACTCCTACAGGTTAGTTGCAACGCTGAAGCAACGTGGATTTTCTGCCTGCTTGCGCAAGTATTGCAGTGGGTGCCAAATTTCCCGGGGATATAATCGAAAAGGAGGTGGTTAGATGAGAGCAAAAGAACTTATCCAGTTGCCAGCCATAATCCTGGCGTGGGCGATATGCCTGCTGGTCTTGATACAGATACTGTCAGCAATGCCTTGAAAATCACACGGCTTCCACTAGCCTCCGCAAACCATCAGAAAAGTTTGTTTATGAGTGGAATCAGAGATATGTTTAAATATCGTCCTAGTGACAGTATAAATAATGAACTGGGCAAAGCTACTGGCTTTTGTTGGTAGCGTAATTGTTATTGTATGGGCTTTCCTGAAAAGTATTGAGATTCTTCACTCCCCAATCTGGATGGACATGATACCCTATTTTGGGGTGGGCATTACTCTCTTGGGATGTGTATTTTGGCTTGGAAAACTATCTGAAAAAGTTGACTGTATTCCCGAGATAAAAACATCGATAATTGAAATAAGTAAAGAGATTCACGAAATTGATAAGAAAGTGGATATACTTGAAACACGGATTAAAGAGTATTCTATTACACCTGATAAACCAGAAAATGTGGCTGATCCAGTTGGTGGTAAGCGTGGCAAAAAGAAATGATATTGAAGCAACGGTTCATGACAAGATTATTTCGACATTGGCAAAGTCATTAAACAAGAAACACCCCAACCTTATAATCCGTACGAATCCTAGCAATCTCAACCAATATGGTGTGACTAGGAAAGGCATCAACACATTTTATCCCGACATTTATGTAACCGACAAAAAATCGGTCAAGGAAATTTATGAGGTTGAAACTGAAAATACTATTACTGAAGAAGAATGTTTGAACCAGTGGAAGGTCTATGGGGCTGGGAATTCAAAGTTTATTTTAGTTGTGCCAAGAGAGAAATTATCAAAAGCAAAAGAGCTATGTAAAAAACATGACGTAGACGTAAACGACTTTTTTGTTTTTTAGAAGTAGTGTATTAGAACATCTGGCTTAATCGTTAAGGATACGCCCGCTGCAACAAACCTAGCTGGAAACCCTTATGACAAGCAGTTATCCACTACAGCCACAGCTAACCTCTTGAAAATAAAAAGCCCATTAGTTGGCAGTACATAGTCGTTGTTATTGAGGTGCATCTCAGCTGAAACTCAGCTGGCACGTTAGGCTTGGGAGCCTAACGGCTCCCAGAGACAGAAAAAGGCTTTTATATGTGAGAGGCCCTGAAAAGACCGTGAACAAACGGGAACTGAAAGCAAAGTTAAAGAAGCGGCTAAAAGCGGGCTGTTTAAGCGATTACCAGATAGACGATGCAACACAGCCAATGCCCTCGGATAATGCTGCGATGAAAACTATGTTGCCATTTGTGAGGATGTTAATGAAGGGCGACCAAGAGGACCTCCAACTCTTTGCGGAATGCTGGCGGCACTTGTTTAGTAAAAAAGTGCCAGGAGAATTGAGTCCAGAAGAACAAGCACTTATTGACACTCTCGAGGAAGCGATGAGGAAGTGGGATGCTGAGGAAGAGAAAAAGAACCGGCCCTTGCTTGATAAAATAAAAACATCAATTGGGTGGAAAAAATGAAATTCGTTGCTTTACTTTCAATCGTGGCGCTCGTCGTGCTGGCGGGATGCGTTGAAGAGTCTGGTTCAACTATGGACTATTCGGAGGACACTAATCCCCACGCGTGTGTGCCAAGTTCATACGATTCGCGTTCAAACGAAGAATTGATGTACTGTTGGAACACAGTAATGGCGACTTACATCAATGATGGCAAAGATTACATCTGTGAAGAAATACGAAATGGAACATATGGCGAAGGAATCGCTGCTGGTAGCTTGTATTACGAGTGCATTGCCCTCAAAGCGGCAATACGGGGAAACAAAGCAATCTGCGATGAAGTCGGACATATGAAATACGAGAAGTGCTTGTACTACTATACGCTTTATGCTAACGATACCGAGACCTGCATAAATTTAATAGATTACAATTATCGCATGGGGTGCTTAAAGCTCCTTGTCGATAGAGGGGCTGTGGATATAGACTTCTGCGTGGAACTAAACAATAGAACTGCAGATGAAAGACAATTTGTTGGGAAATGTACAACACGATTGTATCTGCCAAACCCTGAGGTGGCAATATGCGACGAGATAAACGAGAGATTGCCTTGCGGTCAGAATACTTGCTATGCCCATAATTGTTACACATATCTTTTTGAACAAACGGGGGAACGGGAGCTGTGCGATAGAATATGGGAACTACACGGCGGACCGAGTGGACTTGCATCTAAACAAGCTAACGAGAGTTATGAGATTTGTGTGGAACAAAGCAAACACATGCTTTAAAGCGAGGGACTTATACACCGCATTTGTTTAATACGCTTCCCCCGCATTGTATCAGAAAAGGTTGGCAGTGCATAGTCGTTGTTATTGAGGTGCATCTCAGCTGAAACTCAGCTGGCACGTTAGGCTTGGGGGGCCTGAAGGCCCCCCAGAGGCAGAAAAAAGCTTTTATAGGCTGGGGGCGTTTCGTGTAATGAGGCCTATAGGGGGTAAACACATGGCTCTTGTTGGCACCGAAACAGTCCAAAAAAAGGAGTTCTCTATAGAAAAAGTGTTCCCAGACAGCAAAGAATTCATAGACTTCATTAAAACAAAATTCCTGGAACGCATGGAGGAAGAGGAGTTTTCTATAGCTGGAGAAAAACTAACTTCTGAAGACTTCCATGGTTATTTTTCCATCAACACAAGCGGTAAGGATGTTAGCCTCATTGTCGATGGACAAATCGAAGAAAAAACCGTTGTGGTAAAAGAACGGAACGGGTTATGGCTTTGCCTCGGCATTGTTGGACTGTTCCTCTACGTCATACCTGGCTTGCTGTGCTTCATTATTTACTATTTGAGTGGTGAGGACAAACTGGAGCGCGGCGACGAATACTCACAAGTAAAAGCGACGATAGAATACGCTTTGGCGCACGTAGAAAACGAGCTAGAGAAGGAAAAAGAACGAGTGGCCAGAGAATGATTTCTCGTAAGGGGGCGTCATTGTGAACCAGTCAACAAAACTAGAAAAATTGTTGTCACACCACAGCTGGCGTGATTACGAGAAACACTGCATACCTCTGAAGTTATTCGGAACAAAGTGTTTCCTATGCAGTCGATGTTTAGGCGTTACTTTATCTTTTTGGCCAGCCACCCTGATCTTTTTCTTGATACAACCAGTAAATGCAGCTGAAATCCCGCTTCTGATGGGTCTTCCCATTATACCCTATACAGATTGGGTTATCCAAAGGCTTGGACTACACGAAAGCGGAAGGTGGACACACCTTGTTACGGGAGCCGTGTTGGGGGTGGCCGTCTCTTATTACGTTTTCTCCATGTGGACCAAACTATTCAATATACCTCTGATGTTAATTGGGGGAGCATACATGCTTGTAGCTCTTCTGTTAATCCAAAAAGAAAAGTTGGCAGTGCATAGCAGCTTAAACTAAGCTGGCACGTTGTCCGTGCCCCCTGCGGGGGGCCAGCGGACTAAGGCTTTTATAGGCAGAAAGAGTTGAGAGAAGAGATGGATGTGACCAACCTCATCGGATTAGGGTCAATCCTCGTTATCATAGGAATGTTTTTGGTATATCCAATTGTTTTCAAAGAGGTTAAGAAATTGCTGGGGTTAAACTCGAAAAACGAAAGGGTTGCTAATCTTGTTAATCGACCACTATTCTTGGATCTCGCCTCCGTACTTGTTTCGGGAGGGTATATAACAGAAACTGAAGTTGAGGAGAATCTAAAGAAAAACCCTACGCTGGCTAAAGTGGTGAAGTTTATCTCCGAACACCAAAGCAAAAAGCGGGAAGCCGCGGATGATGCTTTTCCTACTTTGGCGAGTTACCTTACCATTTGTGAGATATTTTGCTCATTTTTCCCAGAAACCACCATAAAGAAAATTAATGAGGAGCTGAGTAATAGAGTGGGACTGAAATCTTCTTCTGATTTTAGTACCGTTAGAAATACTGTCAAAGTCCTTAATTTGTTTAAAAATAGAAAATATGCAAGTTTATTCGAATTTATTGATCCAGATTTACGGAACGCTATTGGGCATGCAAATTGGGAAGTTAAGGGAAATAAAATAGTCTACGGCATCGTTGACAAAAGAAATAAAACAGAAGTTAAAACGGCAATTACTTTAGTGGAGATGGGACAGAAAAACTTTAAGGCCATTTGTTCTGTTGTAATCCTTCTTTATGCTTACAAAGAGGCCTTAAAGTAAATCTATATGCTTTTTAAAAACAATCAGAAAGTGGTTGGCTCGCGCATAGTCGTTGTATTAAAGGTGTATCTCAGCTGGCACGTTGTCCCATGAGGATTCGGAGTTAGGGGCCCTATTCCCTGTACTTATACTCGTACAAGCCATCACACTTAATCAGCGACCTAATTATTGCGTCCGCCGATGACAATTTCTTCTCTGTTCTCCTCCACAAACGGTACAAGTCATAAGAAGTAAGCACGCACACCCCCATGGGCGTCATCACCTTTAGTATATTCGGACTAAAATGCTCCTCTTCTCGCTCCGAGGGATCTACTTCCCGGTACGTGTTAGCAATGAGTATTAGTTTCTCATCATCCTGTTTCTCATTAAGGAAATATTGGGGTAATTGCAGGTTCTTTCCGCTGCCTTTGCGAAGATTCTTCTTCGCAGAAGTAACCTCAATGGCTAGCTTTTTCCCATCAGCGGTTCCAGCCTTCAAATCGATGGAGTGCCCAGAGGGGGTTTCCTTGACATCGCAGCCCCACTGGTCGAAGACAGCCGCAACGCTTTTCTCGAGGGAACCACCAGTTCCATAAAGCAGAGGTTTGAACTGGCCGAGTCGCGCTTTCTTTTCTTTTAACGTAAGTATCTGCTCGTCGTACTCCTTGTCTTTTGGAAAGTAATTCTCCACCCAATCGGCACCTTCTGGAACGACCTCGGGTTCGGAGGCCCCCTTCTTAAAATAGTGGGCGGCAATCCCTCCAATCTTGGTAAGTGCCAAAAGCTTTTCTTCCATACTCGATTTTGCTTTAATACCTGGAAGGAAAACCAAGTAGCTATTCCCAAGGTCTATTGCTCCAGAAATAATCTCATTGCTTTTCGTCATTACTGCAAGCGGCTCAACGAGTCGTTTGATACCGGACATGTTAATATACGGCAAATTTGCCTCATCCAAAATAAACCCTTTGGCCAGTTTTGTTTTGCACTCCTCAACCTGGTCGAAGTAGTCCCTCACAAGTCCGAAATGGGGTGAAATAGTAAACTGCTTTGCTGGGGGGTACTGATTCACTAGGGGCAAGGCGTTATCGTTAAAGAAATTATACAGCGTCTTGTTTTCTTCGGAAGCCAGGTTGGTTATTATGACTGTGACTGTTTGCTGCTTAACTAGATCAGGAAAGTTTTTGGTGAATTCCTCTATGACTCTCCATGCTGTCGGCTCATATACTCCCGTCGTCCTCCAAACGCTCGTACTGGGAGACAGGTGGCATGTGTCCAACACTATTACATCATAGTCATTGAATTGGGGGGGCAGTCCAGTCCAATTAACGAAATCTAATTTACCTAAGGACTTCGAAAGGGCGGAGTATAGTGCTTTGAGGTCATCCTTCCCTTTAACAAATACGAGCCCATCAGAGACTACCAGCGTTCGCATGCCTCTTTGCATACCTCTTTTCTGGAATAGTGGAGTATTTAAATAGTGCCCATACTTCCACTATTTTAACGCTCAAAATGTTAAAACGTTTTGCTGTGGAAACAGCGCTCTAGCTAGCCTTTCCAAGTTATGAAGAAAAAGTTGGCAGGTGCATAGTCGTTGTTATTGAGGTGTATCCCAGCTTAAACTCAGCTGGCACGTTAAACTTGGGGGCCTGAAGGCCCCCCAGAGGCAGAAAAAGGCTTTTATAGCTCAAGAATCCCCATCTAGAAGCGTGGGACGGCTTAGTAACAAGAAAGAGCGTAGAGTGATTCAACTCTACCAGCAGGGCGTGCGATTGACAGATATAACACGGAAGTGCGGAATAAGCAACACCACGATCTTCCGGATTCTGCGGAGGAGAGGCATCAAAAAAAGAGGCCAACCAAAAGAAAGAAAGAAGCGAATTGTGCGGCATTGCCCAACGTGCAACAAAGAAATGCGTTTGACGCCGTTCCATGCGAAGACACGCGGGAAATATTGCTCGCAACAATGCTACTGGAAAAGTCTTGAAGGCAAGAAAGTATTTGACCGCACGGGCATGCCAGCATGGAACAAAGGAGAGTTGATAGAAACTAAATGCGGAAATTGCGGAAAAAAGTTGTTATTGCATCCATATCGTCTTAAAAACACACGAGTCTGTTTCTGTTCAGTAAAATGTGAACTAAAACAGTTATGGAAAGACCCTAATTACCGAGAAATGATGAGTAAAGCTCATTTAGGCCAAAAAGCATGGAATAAAGGCAAAAAACTATCTGACGTTATGAGTTCAGAAAAGTATGACATTTACATTAGAAAGAATAGAGAGCGAATTCTAAAGCGATATGAAAGCGGAGACTTTCCGCGCCAAACCCACACAAAAATTGAATTGTTAATGAAAAACGAACTCATACGTAGGGGATACAAAGAAGGGATAGATTTTATTCATCAATTTAAATTTAGGAACAAATTCATGTGTGATTTTGTCTTCCCTAAGCAGAGAGTTGTGGTAGAATGTGACGGCGATTTTTGGCACGCAAACCCCGCCAAATACGCGGGCAAGCCGCTTAAGCAAGCACAGAAAAACACCGTGCGCATGGATAAAGCAAAGTCCGCTTACATCAAGAAGGTAGATGGGGGCTCTTGGACACTCCTACGCTTCTGGGGATCTGACATAAATAAAAACGTGGAACTATGCGTTGACAAAGTAGAGGCCAAGCTAACCTCTTAAACAAAAAGAAAAGTTGGCAGTGCATAGTCGTTGTATTAAAGGTGTAGGTTTCCGCGAAACTGTTGTTTGTTGTTTTTCTAGTAATGGTTTCGCCTCGAGCGTTTAGTACCTGCGGACTGAATATCTCGGCCGAAGCCTTGATACGTACATCCCAGGCCTATCAAACCCGTGTTCTACGGGAGCTCTCACCGTGTTTCACAACCTCAGGTGACCGAGGCGCGAAAAACGGACGACTGCCTATTTTCGAGGCGCGCTTCGTGCTTAGATGCATTCAGCTCTTATCGCTTGGGGCGTGGCTGCCCAGCACTGCCCTGTCGGACAACTGGTACACTAGAGGCCCCGATCCACCGTTCCTCTCGTACTTGATGGGTCTTCCCCTCAGGCAATCAACAATCCCAGTAGGTGCCACCAAACTGACTCGCATCGTTCTGAACCCAGCTCACGTTCGCCTTTGATGGATGAACAACCCCACCCTTGGCCGCTGCTGCACGACCAGGATGGCAAGAGCCGACGGCGATGTGGCAAACCGCGGGGTCGATATGGGCTCTCGCCCGCGACAACCCTGTTACCCCCAGGGTAGCTTTTCTGTCAGAACAGGGTCCCACTAAAGGACACACTGTTGTTCGCTAGGCCCGACTTTCGTCCCTGCATCCCGTGCTATTAGGAATGCAGTCAAACCAGCATTTGACCTTAACTCTCCACGACGGATTTCTGTCCCGTCTGAGCTGATCGTTGGGCGCCTTTGATATCTTTTCAAAGGCGTACCGCCCCAGTCCAACAGCCCACCTGGCGCTGTCCTTGAACAAGCAAGTAAGTGCCACAGTCAATGGAAAGCAGTGTCCCATTGGCGACTCAGCCCCGCCTGACGACGGGGCGTCGAAGTCTCCTGCTTACGCTTCATACCATTGACCGTAACACAACACCAAGCTGCTGTAAAGCTCCATGGGGTCTTCGCACCCCACTGGGATTTCATGGCATTTTCACCATGTAGTAGGTTCACCGGGTTCCTCGTTGGGACAGTGGGAATCTCGTTACGCCCTTCATGCAAGCCGCCAATTAAGCGGCGAGGTATTACGCTACCTTAAGAGGGTCA
>JAGMCR010000016.1 GCA_023129115.1 Candidatus Iainarchaeum sp.
ACGACGCAGTGCGGGTTGCCCATCGATACGAGGGTTATTTTGAACGGCTTGCCCCCCACAACAAGCTCCTCGCCAATCGTCCGCTCGCCGCTAAAGGCCCAGTCCCCCGTCTTCAGGCGCGGCTCGCCCATGTCCACCTTCACGCGGTCGCCCACAATTTCGGGCTTGATGAGCCCGGCAAGGGTCTCGACAGTTATTTGCTTTTTGTCGGTGAGGCCGCGCTCGTGGGCATAGCGCGCGAGGCATCGGATGCCATTGCCGCACATCTCAACCTCGCCGCCGTCATTGTTGAAAATAAGCATTTTGAAGTCCGCGGAATAACTCTTGTCGATGAGCAATACTTGGTCGCAGCCGACGCCGAAGTGGCGGTCCGCGATTTTTTTGGCGAACGCGGTCAAGTCGTTGGGGAGGGACTCCTCCATGGCGTTGATGACCACGAAGTCATTGCCCGCGCCATGCATCTTAGTGAACTTCACTGCGACTCACCCATGATTTGGCCGATTAATTCTTCGCTCGACAGGCGGCGGCGCGAGAGCTTGGCTTCGCCGTTGAACACGAAGACCTCCGCCGGCATGGGGCGCAGGTTGTACACCCCACCCATTGAGTAGCAGTACGCCCCCGCGTTTTCTATGTCGAGGAAATCGCCCTCGCGTATTTCAGGGAGCTCGCGCTGGACAGCGAAGACGTCGCCGGTCGCGCAAATGTTTCCCGCCACATCGTATTTTTTTACGGGGCCGTTGGGGTTGGATAGGTTGGTGATGCTGTGGTAGGCGCCGTAAAACACGGGGCGGATTAGCTGTGGGAAGCCGGACTTGGTGCCCGCGATGAGCCGGCCCTTGTTGTCCTTGAGAGTGTTTACCCTGACGACCAAATAGCCGGACTCGGCCACGATGTACTTGCCTGGCTCGAAGCACATCTCGAGCTCGCTGCCGTAGGACTTGCAGAACCCGGAAAAGATTTCGGTGATTCGCTTTCCGAAGGACGCGTAGTCAATCCTCTTTTCGCCTGGTTTGTAAGGGACCTTGAACCCGCCCCCGAAGTCAATGAACCGCAGGTCAGGGAAGTCCTCGGGAGTCGCGATTTCCAGGAGGTTCTGCATGCTCTGGTACACCTTGTCTGTCTCGGCAATGCCCGAGCCAGTGTGCTCGTGCAGGCCGACGACAGTGAGGTTGTGCCTCGCGATTATTTCTTTTACCTTGGGAACGTCCTGGCGCAGGATGCCAAACTTGGTCAAGTCGCCGCCGGTCTGGACGAACTCAAATTCGCCCGCGACCACATCGGGGTTGAAGCGCAGGCACACCTCGGTGTTGGGAAAGGCGGCGCCGTACTTCTCGAGGCGGGACAAAGAGCCGATGTTGAACAGCACGCCGAGGCCGTGGACTTCGTGCATTTCTTCCTCGGCCATGTTGTTCGCGGTGTAAAGGATTCTTTCTTTTGGGAACCCGGTCTTCAGCGCCATCAATACCTCGGCCGGGCTCACCGCGTCGACAAAAGCGCCGCTCTCCTGGAGCATCCTTAGGATGCTGGGGTTGTAGTTCGCCTTCATGGCATAGAAAATCTTGAGCTTTGGCCACTTGATGAAGCCGTACAATTCCTTGTAACGCTGGAGGATTAGGTCACCGTCGTAGACGTAGAGCGGAGTGCCGTACTCCTCGGCTAGGGAAATTAATTGCTTGTGCTCAATCACTGGAAAACACCTTTTTCGATTAAGGCTTCTGCAATCTGCACCGCGTTGAGCGTCGCGCCCTTCAAGAGCTGGTCGCCGCACACGAAAAATTCTATGCCGTGGTCGCCGAACACCAGGTTGCGGCGGATGCGCCCCACCTCGACGCTGTAATTGTTCGACGCCGTGAGGGGCATTGGGTAAACGTTGTTCGCCGGGTCGTCGCGGACCACGATGCCAGGGGTGTTGCTGAAGAGCTCCCGCACCCCGTCAGGGGAGACTGGCTTCCTGGTTTCGACGACGATGCCCTCGGCGTGCGCGCGGAAAGTCGGGACGCGCACGCACGTGCAGCTGATTGGGATATTGGGGTCGCCGAAGATTTTTCGCGTCTCCCCCACGACCTTCATCTCCTCGCGCGTGTAGCCGTTCTCCTGGAACGAGTCGATGTGTGGGATTACGTTGAACGCGATGGGATGCTGGAAAGCCCCGTGGGAGGCGGGCTTTCCGTCCAAATAGTTTTGGGTCTCTGTCTCCAGTTCCTGCATGCCCTTCGCCCCGGCGCCGCTCGTGGACTGGTACGTGGAGATGAAGACTTTCTTGAGGCCATAGGCCTGGTGGAGCTTCCACAGTGGGATTGCTGCAATCGCAGTCGTGCAGTCCGCGTCCTTCAGCGACGAGCCGCCGAACTTCATCACAATCATTCTCATCCCTTGTAAATCCTGGTCCCGGCCTTGCCGGCGAGCGCGGGCTCGAGCTGCCCGAGCGAGCAGATGACTGCCTCGCCGCCTGCCTCGGCGAATGCGACGCACGACTCTACCTTTGGCCTCATCGAGCCGCGGGCAAAGTGGTCCATCCAGCCCAGGGCCTGCGAAGTCGTCATTTCCTTGATGCACCTCTGGTCGGGCTTGCCGTAATTCGTGTAGACATAGTCCACGTCCGTCATGATTGCGAGGCGGTCCGCCCCGAGCTCGCGCGCGAGCAATTCCGCGCAGCAGTCCTTGTCAATCACTGCCTCGATGCCGTCGTACTTCTCGCCGTGCTTGACAATGGGGATTCCGCCCCCGCCGCACGCGATGACGACGGACTTGTCCACCATCTCCTTGATGGCGCCGATTTCCATGATTCTTTTGGGCTTGGGGGACGGCACGACCCTGCGGTAGCCGCGGCCCGCGTCGTCAATCATGCCCGGCTGCGGAGAGTCATAGAACGGGCCCACTGGCTTCGATGGGTTTTGGAACGCTGGGTCGTTTTGGTCGACGAGGACCTGGGTGACGACCGTGGCTGACTCGACGCCGTAGTTAAGCAGTGTTTTTTGGAGTATGTAGCCGATGAGGCCCTGGGACTCGGCGCCGCAGACATTAAGTGGCATGGCGGGCGTGTCGGGCCACTGCTGCTGCAGCAGGATTGCGCCGACCTGGGGGCCGTTGCCGTGGGTGATGACTATTTGCTCGCCCTGGCTCACGAGGTTGGCGACGCTGCGCATCGCTTTCTCGGCGTTATGGATTTGCTCCTTCAAAGTGCCTTTTTCGCCGCGCTGGAGCAGGGCATTGCCTCCCAAGGCTATGACCGTAAGCATACCAACCGTTATGCGGGAACAGGTTTTTATAGCTGCGCTGGGAATATGGGGTGATGAGGTGGCTAGTCCTCGTTCTGCTGTTGGGAGTGGCACTCGCGCAGTGTGACCCGAACCCCGACTCCTACGAGACAGTGTACGAAGTCGTGGGCGAGGACGCCGTCTTCACCGTCACCACTTCTTATCCCCTGCCAGAAGAGTGCCTGGAAGAGCTGAACCTATCGCAGCTCATGGAGGGGCCCCTCCCGTGCTCCGAGGGCCTCACCCAGCAGCTCTACGACCCGGTCTACAACAACACCGGGCAGTTGCCGGCAGAGCCGACGTGCGAGCTCAAGTACGGGGATGGGCACTTCGTGCTCCACGGCCAGGGCAGGATAATCATGTTCGTCCAAACGGAGGGCGCGCGGAAGCTAATCAGCTTCCCCAAGTGGAGGTACACCCCCGTCAACGCAAGCGACACGCTCAAGATAATACTGCCGGAGAGCGTGGTGAGCGTCGAGTACGTGCCCCGCAAGGACTCCACGCTCGAGGGCAACGTGATTCACTGGAGCAAGTTCCCCGCCGAAAGCCCCGAGATAGTCTACACCATGGAGCGCGACTACATGCCGTTCGTGATTGGCGTCGCCGTGCTTGCGCTCGCGGCAGCTGCTTTCGTGGGGCTCTCCAGCCTCGCCAAGAAGGGAGAGCTCGACAAAAAAGAAAAAGAAATCCGCGGCCAGATGAAGCAAATCCAGTACCAGTACATGAAGCAGCAGATGGACGAGCACATGTTCAGGAGCCTCATGGAAAAAGCCATGAAGGAATTGGCTGAGGTCAAGAGCAAGAAAAAAATGCGGAAGTGAGCGACTTTCCCACGCGCCAGCCGATTCAACGGGTTTGGGGGGTTGGGGGGCGCCGGGTGAGGTGGGGAAAAGGCCTTGTAGTGCCTACTGGAAACAGCAATATTTAAATAGTGGTAGGCACTACAAATATGCTATGGCGTTCATAAGGGAAAAGAGGAAGGGCATCACCGTGTACTACGAGCTCGTCAAGAGCACTAGGGAGGGGGGAAAGGTCCGCCAAAAGGTGATGAAGTACTTGGGCAGCCGCGGTGATATGCTGTCCTATTGCAAGCGGCACCGAATCAAGCCGCCGAAGGACACCGCCCTCCTCAACAAATCCACCACAACCATGCTGGAGAAGAAACTGAAGGAGCTCAACTCGCTCAGGCCCCTCCCAAAAGAGACCCTCAAGCAACTGAATAAAAAGTTTGAGGTGGAGATGACCTACAACTCCAACGCGATTGAGGGGAACACGCTCACGCTAAGGGAAACCTACCTTGTCATCGAGCGGGGGATGACGATAGGCGGGAAATCTGTGGAGGAGCACCTGGAGGCAACCAACCACAAGGAAGCCATACACTTCATGGCGGGGCTTGTCAGGAAGAAGAGGGTGACCATGAATGATGTCCTGGGACTCCACGCAATCATACTCGACAAAATCAACCCGCAGGGCGCGGGGTTCTTCAGGCACAAGCAGGTGTACATAGCAGGAACCAATCACGTCCCCCCAAGCTGGAAGAAGGTCCCGGGGCTGATGAAGGAAGTCGTGAAGGAACTGAACTCCAGGGAGAAGGGGGCCAAGGCAGTCGAGTCAGCGGTGAGGGTGCACTTCATGGTGGCCTGGATCCACCCCTTCGTTGATGGCAATGGCAGGCTGGCGAGGCTGCTGGCCAACCTGCGGCTCATGAGGGCGGGCTTCCCGCCGGCTATTGTGAAGAAGGGGATAAGGAAGACCTACTATAACGCGCTCGATTACGCAGACGCGGGGGACCTCAGGCCACTCACCCAAATGAGTGCCAGGGACGTGAAGAGGGCATTGGACTTGTACATCGGCGCAGCGAAGTAGTGCCTACTGGAAACAGAATTCTTTGTTTTTCGGTAGGCACTACGTATGCCCCAATGCAGCGCAAGACCCGCCCCTGCTTTTTGCGTTTCCCCAACCCACAAAACACGACTGCCCACCCCCTGTTGCCTTTCTCTTGTAGGGGCTTGAGGATTGAACATTAGGACTACAAAGACGGGAAAAGGGCCCTAAAGCCCAAAGCGCCGGGCGCGCCCGGAGAATGAGGACACCGCCTCGTCAAAGTCGCTGCGCGTGAACTCTGGCCAAAGCTTTTTCGAGAAGTAGAGCTCGCTGTACGCGGACTGCCACGGCATGAAGCCGCTCAAGCGCTGGGTGTCGCCGGTGCGGACAATCAGGTCCGGCTCGGTGGAAGTGTAAAGGGCGCTGGAAATGTTTTCCTCGGTCGCGGGAAGGCCCGCCGCGACGACTGACTGCACTGCGTCGACGAGCTCTTGCCTGCCCCCGTAGCCAATCGCGAGGTTGAGCACACGGCCGGTGTTCTCGGCGGTCGAGCGAATTAGCTCGGACGCGGCCTCCTGGACGTAATATGGAAGCATTTCGAGGCGGCCGATGACGTTTACTTTTACGCCGTTGTCCGTGACGAGGGGGTCGTTCTTGGCCTCGACGAGCTTGGTGTTGAGGAGGCGGGTGAACACCGAGAGCTCGACGCCGGTGCGCGACAGGTTTTCTGTCGAAATGGTCCACACTGTTAATTCGTTGAGCTTGGGGACGTCGAGGCACCACTCGAATACTTGCCGCGTCTTCTCGAAGCCCGCCGAGTATGCCCTCGCGAAATTGAGGCCGTTCTTCGCGGCGTAGCGGCGGTTGCCGTCCGGGATGAAAGCAATTGAGCGTAGCATACAAAAGCCTTTAGAAGGGTGCTGTTCTATTATTCCCTACCCCACAATAAAAGGGTTTTGGTGTCAACGCCTCCGCACCACAAACTCACTGATTTTGTGGCGCAAATGACTCATTAGTTTTTTTTGACCGCGGCAATCCATCACCAATACTTTAAGAAAAACTGATTTCACGACGCGTGCTCGACAACCCCCAACCCGAGCAAACCCTTAAAAACCCATGTGCGTTTGTAAGGGCTGGATGAAGACGTATGCCCAGGGAGCGACTGAGTACTTGCTTATCGCCATCGCCGTGATGGGCTTGATTGCGGGAGTGCTGATGATTATAAATTCGGTGCTCGCGGCGCCTATGGACCAGCGGGGCGTGTCCCTGGACATTATCGAGTGCAGCAACGCGCACCTGCAGCTGAAGCAGTACACCGAGCCGTATGACGGCACGACTCTTACGGCGCCGGGCTCGATTTCGTATTACGGCGGCATCATGGAGAAGGGCGGCACGCCTATCCCAGCGTCAAAAGTGGCGGGCGAGGAAATGTGCAAGCTCCAAGGAAAATTCTGGCTCAGGTTCAGCCCCAACGACCGCACGGCATGGCTCCAGACCACCCAAACCACCTGGCTGGAATACAAAATCGGCGGCGGGAACGGGCCGGGGCCTAGCAGCATTGTGCTTTCGTTTGTTGGCAGCAGCCGCGGGGGAACTGAAAAGGGCTGCAATGGCGGGCCGACTATTGATGTTCCCGAATCCACCTCTGCAACTATCACGTTCGGGACAGACGAGAGCTTTGGGGGACCACCGCGGACAGCAGATGTCGGCTTGACTCTTGTCCAAGCAATGGGCGTCAGAATAAACGGAAATCCAGTAAAGAATTGCGCTGGATGCACTGACATCGTGAAATCAATACCCGTGGGCGAGAGCAAAAGCCCGGTAAGCTTCACTATCACAGTAGACAAGGACGGCTTTGGGCAGATTTGCGGCTCCGGGACAGGGAAAGAGCCAAACGCAACAGTATCGTGGTGAATAGACAGGTTTTGCGTGGTTGTAGCAACGTTTATCCACTAACGCTCAACCGCACTCAACGCAAGGCCTGGCTCGAAACTACCACCTATAGACCTGATTTATACAATGTGGGTGGCCCATTTCGTTACTATCAAATAGATAGTCTTATATATCTATTTGATATAATAATTTGGAGGGTTGAACATGGCAGATGTTTTGGTTCATTTGGACGGCGCAGTCGAAAAAACGCTTTTGAGGCTTGTGAACACGGGTTTTTTCAAAACCAAGTCCGAGGCTGTTCGAGCAGGGATTCTCGAGCTCGGGAAAGAATACCACGTAATAAAGTCCCGCGAAGAACGCATGGACGAGCTGGCCCTGGAAAAAATGCAGGGGATAGACGCAGAAATCAAGGGCGGCAAAAGAAAAACATTCACCGAAAAACAAGTCGCCAAACAATACGGGTTTTAGCGATGAACGAATACTCGCTTAAATTCGACGAAAAATGGGACACTTACTTTTCCAAACTCGACAAAACCATGCAGAAACGCGTGTGGAAAAAAATACAACAATTGAAACAAACAACTTATTCAAGACACTTGAAGCTCGGCTTCCCCTTCTTCGTCACAGAAATCGGGCAATACCGCCTGTGCTACAAGATTGACGGCCAACAAAAAACCAAGACCATGTACTTCGTCGGCACCCACAAAGACTACGAAAAATGGACCGGAATAAAACTGTGGTGATACTACTTTGAAGCAGACTACACAAGTGGCTGAAACTTGGGCTTTATATACTCTTTTTGTAGTACTTTTTTATAAAAAAAGTAGGCATTTGATGATATATTTATATAGTCCTTTCTATCTAAATAATTATTGCAATGGAGCGGACGCGGAGATGTGTAATTGCGGCTGTGACGGCAATACTTTTCCTTAGCATGGCATTCGCTTTCATCGGCCCTGGCTTCGGCCAGCTCGTCAAGACAATAAAAGTAAACCCTGTCGAGAACACGATAGAAATCCAGGCGCCGGAAGCGGCGCCGACTCCTGTTCCCGAAGTGACCGAAGCAGAAAAGCAGGAAGAAACCACTGTGACCATTCCTGGCCCCGAAATACCGGTGCCCCCCGGCCCGCCAGACACTTCAGAAAGAATCACGTGCAAGGCAGGCGAATGCGGCTCGCTGAAGCACGGCCACGTCTTCCCTGTCGAGACCGCGGGCCTCACCCGCTTTGACTTCAGCGTGACGCCCCACGGCAACACCAAAAAAGTCGAGATTTACGTTTCCCCCGGCGGATTCTTCCACAAGATAGCAGAAGAAGGAATCCCCAACCCCAACAAAAAAACCACGTTTACGGTCGTCACTAACCAGGACGTCGCCCAAGTGCTCATCCACATGCCCAACTCGCGCAACGCCCAGAGCACAACCCGGATTAGCCCCCTGGACAGCGGCGGCCCAATGCCACTGGCGGCGCACACCTCGCTCTGGAGCGACACGTGCGGCAACAACATCGGGTACTCCAGCAACCCCAAGGAGCCGCACTGTGCGGCCACTGGCAAAAAGGACTGCTGCGCTTGGTACCAGCGGTGGCACGTCCACGACATGGGCACGCTCATCAGCCAGAACGTCAGCATAAACGTCGACTTCAAGTCCGGGCTCTACGCCGGCTGCACAGACACAGTCAACGTGACCACGTCCGCGAACAACGTGACCTGGGCAATCGCCGGCACGTTCCCCTCGACAAGCATCGACACTGACAACTCGCCGGGCTACCCCCAGTCCTGGGCCACAGAAAGCTTCACGATAAAAAACTATCCCACTCCATTCCGCTTCGTCAAGGTCGAAATCCCAAAGTGCGCAAACGACTGGTCCTACGTGACCGTGACCGACGCGCCCAGCAACCAGCCCCCGACCGCAAACTTCACTTCGCCGGACAGCGGCGCCAAGGGCAACAAAATCACGTTCAACGCGTCGGGCAGCACTGACCCCGACGGAAGCATCGCCTACTACACGTGGCAGTGGGGCGACTGCACCACCACGAACACGACCGACGCGGTCGTGACGCACACGTTCAACTCGACCGGGGTCTTCACCGTCTCCCTCGTCGTCAAGGACGACGACCTGGCCGGCGACTACGTGCGGAAGCAAATCAACATCACTTTTGACTGCACGCCACCGGACATCGAGATAATCGCGCCAGCCAACGGCACCGCCTTCGGTTACAACAACATTGGCGTGTGGTACACCACGACTTCGACTGACGTGGCCTACGCACTCGTCGCAGTGGACGGCCGCACTTCCTGCCCCGAGCCGTACAACAACACGTGGAACGACACCGGCGGCGGGCTCTGGTGCAAGGACCCCAACGGCTCCCCAACCGGGTTCAAGAGCCTGGCCGACGGCTGGCACGTGCTCCGCGTGCGGCACGTCGACCTCTCGGAAAACATCGGGCCCGAGGACAACGTGACCGTGCTCGTGGACTCCCGCGCGCCTGTTGTTAACATCACTTCGCCGGCGAACGACAGTGTGTTCAGCGTGAATTGGGTCGAGGTCAACTTCACCACGCCGGACGGCGACGTCAAAAAAGTGGAGTACGCCATTGGCGGCGGCGCCTGGAAGGACACAGGCCTTGGCAGCATCAGCGCCGACACTGTTTACTCCCACAACTTCACGTTTGTCCCGTTCGGGGTGCACAGCCTCAAGATACGCGTGAGCGACAGTGGGCAGAGCGGGCAGGCCTACGTTACGGTCAACATTACTTCGACCGGCAACACGCCGCCGGTTGTCGTGATAAACGAGCCTGCAGAAGGCTCTTACCACTTGTTCCTGGACCAGATTAACTTCACCGCCACTGACATCCAGACCTCACTCCTGAACTGCACTTACAAAATTGACGCCGGCCCGTGGAACAACAACCTCAACGCCACGAGCGGCGTGGCCAAGATACAGGCCATAACCAACCAGACGGTTGAGGCCACGCACATGGTTTACGTGAAGTGCGGCGACGGCACGCTCTGGTCCGACGTGGCACAGGCAGAGTTCATAATCGACTTGACCGGCCCGGCAACAACGATTACTTACCCCGCCAACGGCGCGAACGTGAGCAGCGGGCTCATGGAGTACACTGCAACGGACGCCGGGGTCGGAGTGGACTACTACGAGGTCAAGGCAGACGCCGGCGGCTGGACAATGAAGGCCGTGGAGACGCACACATTCACCCTACTGGACGGCGCGCACACGCTTTACACACGCGCCGTGGACAAGCTCGGCAACACCGGGGCCGCGGTCAACGTGAGCATCACGCTGGACACGGTTGCGCCGGGGTTGACCATAACATTCCCCCTCAACAACACGAATACAACTGTGCAATCGGTTTCAGTGTGGTTCAGCTCGAGTTCTCCTGACGTGGAGCAGTTCTACAAGAAGCTTGATGGCGGCGCGTGGATTCCAATTACTGGGAGCCCTGCAGCGTTCCCGAACATAAGTGACGGGACGCACTACAGGTACATCAAGGCCGTGGACTACGCGGGAAACGAGAACGTGTCGAACAACAAGATTAACATCAATGCGAACGGCCCAATCACGATAATCACTGCGCCGACTGGCGTGCCAAAGTACATTGTGGACGACGTGAACGTGTCGTTCGAGAGCAACGCCACTGACGTTGACAAGTTCCAGTACTCGTACGACGGCGCGAACTGGACTGACGCCGTGACCGGCGCGACGAACGACACGACTTACATCCACGAGTTCACGAACGTGCCCGAGGGCGTTGGCAGCCTGTACATCCGCGGAGTCGACGACGTAGGCAACCACGGGCCGCCCACAAGCGTCACGGTCAACGTGAGCAGCATATTTACTAACTTGAAAGTGGACTTGATACTCCCCAGTAGTGGCATATCCTCAACTCCCTTCAGTGTGGGAGTAGCAGTAACCAACAACAACGAGGAATACATACCGATGGGTAACGTCGAAGTCAACATCACCACGCAGTGCGCCGTCAGTGGCACAAACCCTAAGATACTGGGTAGAATAAATACCAGCGATGGAAAAGATGGTAAATGGACACTAAGTTGCAGCACAGGTCTAGAGAACATCACCGGCTTCATGATTTACCGACCGACCAACCAAACCAAGAGTGACACGTACGTGTTCGAAGTAAAGCCCTTGTCCGACACGCCTGGTGAGGAAAAAGAGGAACCCACGGGTGAAGTCTTTGACGTCCTCGGCGTGAAAATCAACCCGCTGGAAAACACGGTTACTTTCCCAGAGGATTCCACGACAGGGCTCCAGACCCCCTAGCTACGCCTTTTTCCTGATAATCTTTTCTTAGGCGCCCCGGAACCCACCACGCTTTTAAAGCGGCGGTGCGTCGTGTTTCCTTGGTTATCCCCAAAACAAGAAAGGGCGAGTATTGTGTACGAAGAATTTGTTGGTAAAGAAGTGGTCGCCACTTATAGATTCCTAAGTGGAAACATAAAAGGCGTCGTTTCTCCGTTGCTTTCGGCCAACGACGCTGGCGTGGTTCTGGATTGTGAAACTTTTAACACAAGATTCGTTACGTACCCGCTTATAGAAAATCTGCGGTTGCCGACTGATGGGGAGAAACAAGAAGAAAGAACACGGGTTAAAGAGTTGGATTCGAGCAAGGAATTAAAAGAATACCTCAAAGCGGTTCGTTTTGATAGCCTTGATGAGTTAAAGGGGAAGCAAGTACAAGCCCACATTGAACGGCGGAAGAGGGGAGTACTTAACCGTATTTTGGTCATGTTCGGCAAGCGGAAGGCAATAGAAAACGTGCAATACACTGGGGTGTTGCTGTCGGTTGCTAAGGAGGGCATAACGCTTGAGGTTGAAGAAGAACGGATAGATGTTTACCAATCAAAGAAACTCAACAAGGTCATGTCTTTTCCCTTTTCCACGGCCTTCTGCCTCGACAGGGACGACGCCGAAGCGTCAAAGAAGTATCTTGGTTAGTGAGGGGGGGCGCATGAATTGAACAAAACAAGTGCCGTTGCATTGCTTTTGCTGTTGGGAGTGGCGTTGGCAGGAAGCGCGCTTGAGAATAATGACTTCCACATTACTGTT
>JAGMCR010000017.1 GCA_023129115.1 Candidatus Iainarchaeum sp.
TAAGCAAGTACTCAGTCGCTCCCTGCCCGCGCATGAAAGGAAATAACGCAGATAGCTATTTAAACATTCCTTTCGTTTTCCTCCCGTGATGAGGGGACAGGTAACCATAGAATACATCCTGATTCTAGTAATAATGCTCGTTATTCTGGCCACAGTCTCCATGCCGACCGTCGAACAAGTCGAGGCAGACGTCACCGACACCGGAAACGCAATCAACCTCGCCGCAGCCCAGCAAAGAATCATTTCAACAGCCAACGAAATGAAGCTCACCGGATGCGGCTCCAAAAAAACAATCACGGTATACATCCAGCGCGACCTATTCACCCCCGCCAGAATCGAGTGGGACGCCAGTAAAGTATGGGGCAACTTCACCCACATGAGCGGCGAAACATCAAAGCTCAAGTCCCTCGGCTACCCAGACAACATAAAAATCGACAGGGTCTCCGGAAGCGGCGGCTACTGGGACATCAGCATAGCCAAGGACTGCACCGGCGCACCGCCCAGCTGCCTCCCCAATTGCTGCATAGGGGTAGGCTGCTGATGAAAGGCCAGACAGCACTCGAAATGACACTCATCACCGCGCTCGTAATCATCGTCGCCGGAATGGTATACGTCTCGTACTTCGGCGAATCCTCTGACACCATCGCAGAAACAACCATCCGCACCCAGCTCGACCTACTCCTCTCCCAGGCCGCGTTCATCGACGCCAGCTGCGCCAACGCAAGGCTGGACTACTTCAACGAGACCAGCAACGGCTACTACCTAATCTACCTCGACCCCCCTGAATGCGAGCAGGCCCTCCTCACCCGAGACCGCCTCGACGACATCCAGGGCCGCGTCAGCGAAGCCCTCGGCTGCCGCTACGACGAGTACGGCCACTGCAAAGGCAAAAGTTATATACTTTACCCATCCACACTATAACCTGGGGAGAATGAAGGGAGAGGCGAGAGCACTGTGCATCGCAGCAGCAGCCCTCGGCCTGGCACTCGCCCAGGACGCCAGCGTGGTGATTGGCTGCATAGCCGGAATCGTCACGGGGCTCGTCCCCGGCCTCCACCCCAACACCTTCCTCCCGTTCCTCACCGGCCGCGGGTTCATAATCGGCCTCGCGGTCTCGCACTCCTTCTTCAGCTTCATCCCCGCCATCATGCTCGGCGCCCCGGACGAGGCCTCGTCATTGTCAGTCCTCCCCGGCCACAAATTACTGCTCCGCGGCAAAGCCCTCGAGGCCTTCCGCATAACAATACTCGGCGGCCTCTTCGCGGGCACGGCAGCAGTCGCCGCTGTCCCGTTCCTCGGGTTCGCCGGAAAAATGCCGTTCCTCGCGCCCATAGTTCTCGTATTCACATTGGGAGTGATGGCATACACCGCCAAAAGCAAAGCCAAGACAATCGCGATAATGGCGGCGTCCGCAGCAATCGGCCACGCCGCGCTCGCAGGCAACGCCTTGCCCGCGATGCTCGCCGGATTCTTCGGCACAAGCACAATACTTTACTCACTCGCCACCGCGCCGTCAATCCCGCCCCAGCTCCCCCACGGCGATGCAACCATCACAAACAGGCAGGCAGGGCTCGCCGCGGCAGCGGGCTGGCTCGCCGGCCTCTTCCCCGCGGTCTCCCCATCGGTCGCGGCAATGGCGGTCTGCCCGAGGATGCGCCCCCGCGAGTTCCTCGCGGTCCTCGGCGGCACCAACACTGTCTACGCCATCGCCGCAGTCCTCGCCATCCAGCTAATCGGCAGGCCGAGGAGCGGCGCGGCAATCGCCGTGGCAGCCGAGCGCCCGTCATTATTGTTCATCGCCGGCGCGTCACTTGCCGCCATAGGGATCTCGGCGTGGCTCGCGTGGCAGCTGTCGAAGACAATAGTGCTCGCGTTCAACAAAGTCAACCACCGGGTGGCATCGATTCTTGCGCTGGGAGTGGTAATCGCGTTGACTGCACTGGGCGGCGTGACAGCGCTCGCGTTCCTCGCCGCCTCCACTGTGGTCGGCCTGCTCTGCCTTGTGTGGGGGCAGAAGAGGAGCACGTGCATGGCAAGCCTTTTAATCCCTGTCCTGCTTTACTTTGTGCTGTGAAAATTAGCGCGACGGCAGTAGAGTTCATCCTCGAGACCGCGAGGGGCGCGTACCCGCGCGAGTTCGTTGGCCTGCTGCGCGGCAAGGACGGCGTCATAATCGAGGTATTGATATTCCCGGGCAGCAAGTTCGAGGAAAACCGCTCGTCAATCTTCATGCACATGGTGCCGCTCGACCCGTCAATCGTGGGCTCGGTGCACTCGCACCCCGGCCCGGCAAGGCCTTCGCGTGCAGACCTCCAGTTCTTCGAGAGGGGCATGGTCAACATCATCGCGGGACGCCCCTACACGTTCGAGAACCTCGCGGCGTTCGACGCCCACGGCAACCCCACAAAGCTAGAAATAGTTAAATAGCACCACTCCGTATTCTGTCTTGATGCGGGGCTCCCTGACGCTTGAGTTCATACTGTCGCTTGTGCTGCTTATCGCCAGCGCAGGCGCTTTCTTCGCCCTCGCCAACGCGCAAATCGAGAACACGGTGGTCGCGTCCACGCAGTACAAGGCAGAGGCCATGGCCATGTCCATCGGCTCGGCAATCAACCACTTCGCCGCGCTGGAACCAGGCCCGGGCTCGTACATGGAGCTCAACTTCACCGGCCTCCCCGAGTCAACGGGCCAGGCGTCGTTTGGGATGCCCGGGTTTTCCGCGTTCGCCACCACAGAAGAATGCAACATCACTTACGACAGCCGCGTGAACCAAATCATTGTTGAGGTGACGGTCTACCGCATGGACTCCAGTGCGCCGACCATTGTCACGGCCCGTTATCCCATAGTCAATACCGCGAATATCCGTCGTATGATGGGCTGCCCCACGAGCCCGGTCTTCAGCGTCGGCTGCGACGAAGGCCTCAAGGCAGGCTTTGACAGTGACTTCGACACCGGCTGGGTGGAGGTGAAGCCGCTGTGAGGGGCCAAATCTTCGTGGTCGACCTGATGCTCGCCCTGATAATTGTGGTGCTTGCAATTGGCCTCGTCACGCAGGCGTGGGACTACCACCTGCAGCAGACTTCTGCAACTGTCGAGCACGCCAAGATGCAGCAAATCGCAATCGACGCCGCGGCAATTCGGTATTATTATGGCTCAAGCCTTGGGGCGGAGTACCCATATGATGGACTGGGCCGAAAAAAAGACATCCTTACCGGTGAATTCAAGGGAGGAGCGTATGACCTGGGATACGACTTGTCCGACAAACCCCAGGCAGGCATGACGTGCATCGGCAGCACTCGCGGCACCAAGGGCAATGAAGTGGAGGTGTTCGTCTGCAGAAAGGCCTGATATTCAGCGCCGAGGCAGTCTACGTAATCGTCGTAGTGTTCGCGGCAGTCATAATCCTCCTTGGCTCGCTTCCGTCCGCCAGCATCCCGAACTACGACGAGGTCCAGGCCATGAAAGCCGCCCACGACGCAGGGCAGGAAGCCACCGGCTTGCCAGACGGCTACACCACGGACTGCGCTGGAGAAGCCATCGCAAAGCTAGAGTACTACAACGCGACACGGGAGGTGTGCATGAAATGAAGGGGTTCATGGGCACCGCGGCCGCACTACTGTTCGCGTTCTCGCTCGTCACCGCAGCCTATACGTTCATGCTCTCCCAGTCAGACCTCAGCGACTCCTCCATCACCGGAAGAGTGGTCGAGAGCGCGAAATGGGCGGTCGAGGCAGAAGCATTCCAGTGCCCCACTGCCAGTGGCGTATTCAACAGCGACAAGGGAATCGGCAGCGACGTAATCGACTCAGTCAACGGCAACCAGAGCGACATAATCGGCTACCAAACCGGGTTCATAGACATAACCATCCACCTAGAGACAGACTACGCGCCCGGAGTCAAAATCCAGTACGACAGCGGCACCAACAACCTCTCGTGGTCGCCGTGCGACCCCGACGGCGATGCCGTGACGTACACGCTCCAGAGCTACGGCGGCGCCAAAAAGATGGGATTAACCACGTCCACAAACCCGCTCGTGAGCGACACATACTGGATAGAGGCAGAAGACTCGAAGAACAACGTCGGCTACAGCAAAAAAGTCATCGTCACAATAGTTTGAGGAACTCGTCCAACGAAACCCCTTTTTCCTTCGCGAGCATTCGAATGAACTTGTCCGAGCGCGAGCCGTACTGCGCAGCCTTCTTGGGCGTGGCAGCAATTTCGCGCGGCAAACCAAGCTCGACAGCAATCTCCCGCAGCACGAGCTTGTTGTTTTCCGCGCTGATTTTCTGTTCCGCGGGAATCGCGAGCGCCTCCTCGACAAACGCTTGGTCTATGTAAGGGAAAAGTGCTTCTTTTCCCCACGCCGTGCACACGGCGATGTCCCTGCTGATGTCGCGGTCCCACGCGCCCATCACGCCGCGGAAGCACTCGTCGTCAATCGCGCGGTAGTCCGGGAGCAGTTTCCGGTGCCGCTGGTAGCCAGCGAACGGTTCCTCGGTGCCCATGCCGAAGAAGACTGCGTTTTCGCTCGCCTCTTTCACGCAGAACCAGAGCGGCAATGCAACGCCGAGCTTCATCACGTTCGTGCTGTTGAGGGCGGCAGCAACTTTCGGCAGCTCTTCGCGCACGTCGCCGATGGTGAAGTCGATTCTTTTTAGCTCGACACCAAGCAGCGGCGCGCTCTTCGCAGAAAGATTCCAGTCGTGCGAGTCCTTTGCCGCGGCACAGTAGCACTTGAGCGCCAGCTTGTCTTTCAACAATAACGCGAGCAGCGACGAGTCCACGCCCCCGGAAAAAAGAAGTGCGGCTTCGGAAAGCCCGCGGCTGCGCCTGTCAACAGAATCGAGAAGAAGCTGCTTGAGCCTTGCCGGGCTGCCGTTGGTTCGCCTTGGAATCGACGGCTGCTTCGCCCACTCGCCGTCCATCTGGGGCCTCACTCGCTCTTTCTCTTGAGCAGAACCCTTCTGGGCTTGGCCGGTGCCTGCGCCTCTTCCCTCTCCGGCTCTTTCGCAGCAGGCGCGGTTGCGCTGGTGCGGCCAAGAATCTCGTCCTCGCTCTTGTTCAGCATGATGACGTCCTCGATTGCCCCGACATCCTCGAACTGGATGTTGAGCTGGCCCATCTTCATCTTGGTCAGCACGCCCTTCGGCATCGCAATCAAGTGAGTAATCCTGCCCTTGGTGGTGAACACGACGTCATGGAGAAAGCCCACACGCTCCCCGTGGCGGTCAATGATTTCCTTGCCCTCTAGCTCCTTGAAAAGCATGGTTGGGTTTTTAGCGAGGGAGTATAAAATCGTTTGCAATTCGCTTATTTCATTCTGTAGTGGTTGGACAGCCGTCCGGTGCGCGGACTCACGGTTTTTCCAATAATCTCCGCGACTGGCTTCTTCAAGTCAAAGTACTTAGGGCGCTTTCCGCAAAGGAGCTTCAGTGTGGTGTTTACACAAATTCCGAGTTTCCATCTGACCGCAGCTGATTTTTTCCGGTAGCGCTGCATGTCCTTCTGTGAGACCCGCACGTTCTCCATCGCTTGGGTCTCATATGTGGACATGATATGGTCCGCCACTTCAGTCCGTGTTGTCCCGCGCTCCAGCATCCCGACCATTTTTTCGTGAAACTCGTCACTATAGTCAAGGAACGGCATGGATTGCGTGAAAGCCTTTTCCATAAGTATGCGCCTGCGCATCGCCGGGCGATTTCGTTCTTTATGCAGCTCCAGGAGGATTTTTTTGTCTCGGGAGTAGTGTGTTATACTGAGCTCATCAGTAACGTTTGAACTGCCCTGTGCCCGCCCTGGAGTGATTATTTTCATGGAGTAAAGATCCTGTGATGCAATCATCGAGCGGAGAATGGAGTGGCATCTGTTCATTATTTTTTTTGCGGTTGTATCGTCCACGTGGCTTTTCTCCTTTATCCGCCTAATGAATTCTCTCGTAAAGTGGTTTGTCGTGAACCAGTCCCTTGCACGGGTCTCCCCCAGTACCTCTTCCAGAATTGCTTTGGTTTCCGTTTCGTCGTAAGGCACAATCTTAATCACGTTGTCCTTGTTCGCCTCCAAGTCAACGTTCCTCGAGACCTTTAGAGTGTATTCTTCCACCTCTTTTGCCCTAAACGTTTCCGTCCCGATAGAAAAAATGCCATACCCCTTCTTGACCAAGAGGCCATTCACCACCGTGCCGTTCTTGAGCGTGAGCGTCATCAGCCGCCCAACCCCCCTCTTGAGGTTGGTGTCGAGATTTGATTTAGCCATCCCTCACTCCTCCACCGCGTAGTAATACTCGCCCGTCTTCTTCTGCTCAGAGTCTTTCTGGGAGTCCGGCTTGTTCGCCCGCGGCCGGCCCGAATCAGGGTCGCGGCGGTAAGTAATCGCCATGCCCTCAAGGAAACGGTTCATGCCCGAGTGCATCGCCTCCGCGGCACGCGCTTTGCCCGTCTTGCTGGCCTCTCCCTCGAACACCATGAGCCTGTCCGACACATAGTCCTGGAGCGTGATGTCGTGGTCGATGACCATCGTCGTGATTTCCTGCTTCTCGGTGACCTTCCGGATGATGTCCGCGAACTTGATGCGCTGCTCCACGTCCAAAAACGCGCTCGGCTCGTCAAGCAGGCAGAGCTCGCAGTCCCGCGCCAGGGCAAGCACAATCCCAACGCGCTGCATCTCGCCGCCCGACAATTCCTTGACGCGCTTGCTGTACAAGTCCTTCACCTCGGGCTTGAGGTAGGTGTCGAACACCTCGCGGTTGATTTCCTCGCGGCCAATCAATTCCTGGACAGTGCCCTCGAAGTCGCTGGAGATGTACTGTGGCTTGTACGAAATCGCGAGCGACCAGTCCAGCGAGGGCTCGCCCTTCTCCACGCCCGCAAGAACCTTCATGAAAGTCGATTTCCCAATAGCGTTCGGGCCGAGTATCCCAATGACCTCGCCCTGCCGCAGCACGCCGCCCTCTGCGTCCAGCGAAAACGACGCGTACTTCTTGGTGAACGCGGGGTACTCCTGGTAGTCCCTGCCCTCCCACTCCGTGGCGGGCGGCTTCACCAGGAACTTTATTCCCTCTTTCCTGAACCGCATGTTCTCCGCGCGCAGGTAGCCGTCGAGGAACTCGTTAATTCCGACGCGCACGCTCTTCAGCGTCGACACGATGCCGTACGCGCCTGGCTTGCCGTACAGGACGTGCACGTAGTCGCTGAGGTAGTCAAGCACAGCGAGGTCGTGCTCGACGACAAGCACCTTTTTTGTCTCGGCTAGGCCCCGAATCAGCTTCGCCACGCGCAGCCGCTGCTTGACGTCTAGGTAAGTCGTTGGCTCGTCAAAGAAGTACATGTCCGCGTCGCGCCCGAGCGCCACGGCAATCGCGATGCGCTGGAGCTCGCCGCCGCTGACCTCGTCCAAGTTCCTGTCCGCCAGGTGGGAAATCCCGAGCCTGGACAAGTCGAAAGAAGCGCTTTCTTTTTCGAGCAGCTCGCTTACTGTTCCTGGAAACGCCTTGGGAATCAGGTCGACGTTCTGGGGCTTCGCAGAGATGTGCGTCCCGCCCTCGGCGAGCGCCTCGAGGTGCGTCTGGATTTCGTTGCCGCGGTGCAGCTCAATGACCTTGTGCCAGTCCTTGTTCTCTCCGCCGAGGTTGGGCACGAGCTGGCCAGCAAGCATTTTGACGAGCGTGGTCTTGCCGGTGGCGTTGCTGCCGATTAATCCGACGACGCCTTCCTTGGGGACAGGCAAGCCAAACACGCGGAAGCCGTTCTTGCCGTACTGGTGCATTGGGTTGCCCAATTCTTCGGGCAGGTTAATGATTGTGATTGCTGAATACGGGCACTTCTTCGTGCAAATCCCACAACCCGAGCAAAGCTCTTCCGAAATCTCCGGGTAGCCGTCCTCCCCCTTGATTATTGTTTCCTGCCCCATGCGCACGCCCGGGCAGAACTTGATGCACTCATAGCTGCAGCTCTTGCCGCGGACGCACTTCTTCCTGTCCAGGACAGCTATTCGCATAACTAACCAGTTTAGCAAAGCCTCCTTTTTAAACCTAGATAGCCCTAATCCTCTTCGTGATGCTCGAATACGAGACCGTGGAAGAGCTTAAGGAAAAGCTGGCGAAAATCAAGAAGCCAAGGGTAGTGGTATACTTTGGTACGCATGAGCCCGCCGAGCCGACGACAGACCTAGTGAAGCGCATAGAAAAGGACTACGGCCCGGAAGTGCTTTTCGTCAAGCACCCAGAGGCCCACACGCCATTGGCTTGGTTCAGGAAGTGCCATGAAACGTTCCGCGAGATAGCAAAGACACTAAAAGCCGGAGAGTTGCCAGAGAATGCAGACACGTACCTCAAGAGCCTTAGCCCAGAGAAGCTAAAAATAGCTGGCCAGCTATTCGAAGACTATCTCGACGGAAGAGTGCTGAAAGAAGGGCAGTGGGGCGATCCGGTTTCAGGCGCAATGACGAGGTTCGACTATAACGCAGAAAAAGCGGGGCTAAATGACTCGAAAATTTTGGATGTCCTATATGACCACTTGCCAGACCTCATTAATTCTGCAGAATCCCACAAAATAATCCAAAAACAGCTCCCTGAAGCCCAGCTGATTGATGTCCACGGCACTGCGGACGGCAGCACCGTTGACGTGCAAAAGAAGCGTTACGAGGGCACGGACGTTATCGTTGATGTCCACGGCACTGCGGACGGCACCGCCATTGGCGTGCTCGAGAAGCGTTACGAGGAGGGGAACATTACCCTGGAGTATCTTTACTCCCCTAAGGGGCTAAAGCCGGTGGAAAAAGACCATCATGTCCTGCGCCGCATGGCGGGCCTAACCAATCTCCCGGGCCACTTCCACACGGAGGTGTACCTCAACACTTACGGCAAGGCGCATACCCAAGCCCACAACAGGGGCTTTGCCAAGGACCTGAAAAAACGAATCAACAGGGAGCTGAAAAAGTGAGGGTGACAAAGCGGGCGCTTCCGGCCATCGGCGTTGTGCCGGAGACGCTTGACGACATATGGCACCTCGAGAAGATTATCGAGAAGGGAGACCTCGTTACTGCCAGGAGCGAGCGCCGCTTCAAGACCGAGAGCGGGAAGTCCGAGCGAAAAACAGTCACGGTCAAAATCACTGTCGAGGGCATCGAGTACCACCGCGACTCGCGGAAGCTCCGCCTGCTCGGCACGATTGTCGAGGGATACCCCGCGGAGTACGTCGCAATTGGCATGCACCACACCATTGAAGTCTTGCCGGGCGTCATGATTACAGTCACGAAAGAGTCCTGGAAAAAGTACCAGCTCGATCGCCTGAAGCACGCGGTCAAGGCCTCGAAGAAGCCCAAGCTCCTCATCGTCGTGATGGACGACGAGGAAGCCGAGGTCGCGCTGCTAAGGGACTTCGGCCTGGAGAAAAAAGGCACAATCCGCTCGGGCAAAAGCGGCAAAGCCTTTCCCGCGGAAAAAAAGAGCGACTACTTCGACCAAATCGCGGGCGCAATCTCCGGCGCCGAAAAAGTCGTTGTGGCTGGCCCCGGATTCACCAAGGACAACTTCGCGAAGTGGCTCGAGGGAAGGCAAGTGTACAAGAAGTGCGTGTTCGTCGACATAGGCGGCGCGGGCTCGCCGGGAATGCAGGAGCTGCTCAAAAAGGGAGTCATTGAAAAAGTCGTGAAGGACGCGCGCGCGGCTGTCGAGGCCTCGCTGGTCGAGGAAGTGATAGCGAAGATTCCCACCGACAACGCGGCGTACGGCATCGCGGCAGTGGAAGAGGCCTTGGACTATGGCGCCGCGGAAAAGCTCTTGCTCGCGGACAGCTATTTTTCGGACAACAGGGACATCGCGGAAAAACTGTTACAAAAAGCGGAACAAATAAACGCAGAAGTCCACATAATCAGCACAGAGCACGAGTCCGGCGAGAGGCTGGAGCACCTTGGTGGCGTTGCCGCCACTTTACGCTTCAAGACGGGATGAAAACTCGCCCGCGAACCGCTCCCACATCGCCGCGTTTTTCTCGAACTTTGCGTTCGCGTTTTCTATGAGCAGGGAAAAATAGTTTTTGTCAACCAATGACTCGCCCTCTTTTTTCACGGGCACTTCCATCCGGTACGTGCCCTCGAGCTCTATCTGCACGCGGTTCTCGGCAATCGAAAAGATTCCCCCGCGCTTCATTCCCGCGCAAGCCTTTACCTTCAGCAAAGCGTTTGCCGCGTCGATGTCGCGGCACGACACGTGAAGAATAAGCGGGTCTGCCTTCAGCCAGACGAATTTTCCTTCGGCGGATTGCAGCGCAGCCCATGCGTCGTCAACACTAACAGTGTTATGCTGCTTCCAAAGAAAGTTGGAATCTTTTTTCGTGTAGTTCGGCAGGTCAATCAAGATTATCCGGCCGTAGCACGAAGAAGAAGTCACGTAGTCGGGATTGGAGTTAATCAAGTCGAGGTACGGGTTGGCCTCGGCGTCGACAACGCCCTTTTTTCTCGCGTTCTCGAGCAAGCGCAGCAGCTCTCGCTTGATGTCGTCAAAGCTTGCATGCTTCGGCCCGCGATAGCCGTGCTTGACGTCCGTGACCTTCACAAAATCCCCTTGAGCTCGTCCAGGTAGCGGATGACGTGGTCCGGCTCGAACGAAGTCTCTTCCTCGATGGTCTTCTTCCACACGGTCTCCATCCTCGCCTTGCCCGCGAGTTCGAGGACCTTCAGCTTGTCGTCCACAATCACGCAGTCGCCGAACTGCTTATTGGCTTCTGTGTAGAGCTTCGGGTTGCTCTTCAGGTAGCCCCACTGCGGCGTGGCAACGACCTGGTCGAACAAGACACGAAGGTTCTTCTTGTCGACAATCAAGTCAAGCCAGTCCTTTGGGAAGTCGCTGAAGAGGACAAGGGGATAGCCCTTGCGCTTGAGATAGGCCACGACCTCGCGGAGCTTCGGGTCAATCGGCACGCGCCTTACCATCTCCGCCCTGCCCTTGATGGGCTCCCAGTTGTGCTTTTCCCAGAACTCGGCCTCGTCGAGCTCCCCGAACTTGAGCTTTGCGTACTCCCGCTCTATCTGGACGTCGAGCGCGTCCTTGCACATTGGCTTCAGGACGTTCGTGTGGAAATGCCCGTCCGGGCAGACCACACCGAACATGTCAAGCAAAACAGTCTTCACTTCTTGGCCCCCATCAGGACCAGCTGCGCCAAAAACGCCTCGAGCTGTATCCTCTCGTTCGCGCCCTCGCTCACGCGGAAGCTCGCCTCGCCGATGCGGTCCACCAAAGCCACTTTCTGCTTGGCGTCAAAGTCCTCGGACGAGACAACCTCGCGGTGGACCTGCAGCAAAACGTCTTCCGCAGACAACGCATAATCATAGAGCAACGCGTCCAGGGCCTTCCTCGCCTCGAGGAACTTGCCCTTGAGCGCGAGCCCAATCATCTCGCGCACTTCCTCGGGCCGCGCGCGGGCCGAGACCTTGTAGACAGAGTCGGCAGTCACTTTCTTGGAGAGGGTCGAAGCGACCTGCAAAATATTAATCGCGCGGCGCAGGTCCCCCTCGGCCACGTACTCCAGCGCGACGTACGCCTTGTCCTCAATGCTGAGCTTCTCCTGCTTCGCGATGTGCTCGAGCCGCTTCCGGATGTCCTTGTCGCCAAGCGGGGTGAAGCGGAACAGTGCGCACCTGCTTTGTATGGGCTCGATTAGCTTAGAGGAATAATTACAAGACAGGATGAAGCGGCAGGTCCGGGAATACTTTTCCATGGTGCGGCGCAGGGCGTTCTGCGCGTCGCGCGTCAATGAGTCGCTCTCGTCCAGGAAAATCACTTTGAACGGCACCTTGCCGATTGAAAGCGTGGCCGCGAAGTCCTTGATTTTGCCGCGGATGACGTCGATGCCCCTCTCGTCAGAGGCGTTCAGCTCCAGAATGTTCCTGCCCTCGCTCCCGTAGAGCCCGTTCGCGAGCGCCAGGGCGCACGCGGTCTTGCCGATTCCAGCACGGCCCGAGAAAAGCAGGTGCGGCATGTCCTTTTCCTTGGCGTATGCCTCCAGCCGCTCGACCACGGCCTTTTGGCCCACAACTTCCTTTAGCTCTTTTGGCCTGTACTTCTCCACCCACGGCAAAGCTAGTTCCATTGGGACACCTCGGGGGTATCTATACATCACAAGATATATAAAAGATGGTTGCCACTACCTACGCGGGTGTTTCCAATGGTCAAGAAAAAAGACTGGAAAGTAATGGAAAAAGAGCTCGAGGGAATCATAGTCACAACGTCCGACGAAGTCCCCGGCAGGCAGGCCACCAAGTACCTGGGCTACGTCTGGGGCACGTCGGTGCAGTCAAAGTTCTTCGGCCACGACGTCCTTGCGGTCCTGCGGGGCCTAATCGGCGGAGAAATCACGACCTACACGTGCATGATTAACGACGCGAAGCACGAGGTCATCCAGAGGCTCGTCGCGAACGCGAGGGCACTCGGCGCAGACGCCGTCGTCTGCGTGAGGATGGGCTCGGGCCAGGTATCGCCCGGCATGATTGAGATATTTGCCTACGGCACTGCCGTAAAGCTAAAGAAAAAGTGATTCAAATGATACGCTATGCCACCCTGCTTCTTGGCGCAATAGTCCTGCTCTCCGCACTGGCTGTGATGGACTCGCTGCTGCTGCCACTGGCAATGATTGTGCTTGGCTTCATGCTCCTCGGCTACGCGTTCCCAGAGCTGCTGGAGAACGTGACGCCGTACAGCAAGACTGTGTGGATGCCACTCGGCTTCGTGGTGGCGGCAGTTGTCGGGTCGTACGTTGTTTTTGGGGGAGCCACTTTTGAGGTCTTCATGGGCGCCAAATGGTGCAGCATCGAGCCGTGCACGCCAATCGGCCTCGTTATCGTGGCCTTCGTCGTCGGCTCTTTCGCCAGGTTCGGCACGCTCCGCCTGGCCGGCGAAAAGCTCGACCTCTTCGGCGAAAACATCAAGGACTGAGCCCGTGTGAAGGCCTACATCGAGTCCTACGGGTGCGCACACAACGAGAGCGACGCCAGGATAATCCGCGCCATACTCAAGGAACAGGGGTTGGGAGTGGCGGGCACTCCAGACAACGCAGACTATATCTTCATCAATACTTGCGGCGTGCTCCATACAACTGAACAGCGCATGCTCTCCCGCATCCAGAAGCTCGCGAAGCACAAGGCAGTGCTGGTCGTGTGCGGCTGCCTGCCGAAGATAAACGAAAAAGCCATCCGAAAGGCCGCCCCCAACGCGGTTTTGCTGGACACGAACTCGCTCGGCAGGATTCCGGAGCTCTTGAAAAACCCGAAAGACTTTTTTTCTGACGAGCGGGAAAACAAATTGTCACTGCCGTGCCCAACACACGGCATCACCGCGGTAATCGGGATTGGGGAAGGATGCGCCGGCAACTGTCATTATTGTGCTACCAAACACGCGCGCGGCAGCGTGCACAGCTACGCGGTGAAAGACGTTGTTTCAGCTGTTGGGAGTGCAGTGGCCAACGGCGCACGCGAGGCTTATCTCACGTCAGAGGACACCGGGTGCTACGGAATCGATGTTGGGAGTTCGCTGCCAGAGCTATTGAATGAAATAACGCGCATTCCCGGCGACTTCAAAATCCGTGTCGGCATGATGACCCCCAACCACGCAAAGAAGCTCCTGCCCGAATTAATCGCCGCGTACCAAACCAACAAACTGTACAACTTCATCCACCTCCCCATTCAGTCCGGCAGCGACAAAGTCCTCCGCGAAATGAACCGCCAGTACACTGTTGCCGAGTTCGAGGGCATCGTCTCCCAACTGCGGAAAGGCATTCCCGGCGCCTGCATCAGCACCGACGTCATTGTCGGCTTTCCAACAGAAACAGGCGACGACTTCGAGGAAACCCTCGCGCTGCTGCGCCGCGTTCGCCCGGACATAACCAACGTCTCGAAGTTCGGGATCCGCCCCAACACTGCCGCAGCCAAAATGAAGCAGCTCCCAACAGAAAAAACCAAGGCACGGAGCGTCAAGGCGTCGAAATTAACGCGAGAGATTTCTCTTGGGTGCAACCAGAACTACATCGGGAAAGAGTACAAAGCACTTGCACTCACCGAGGGCAGCAAGGGTGGCGTCATAGGCCGCGCTCCCAACTACAAGCAGCTGGTTTTCGAGGGCGTAGTTGGCAAGGAATACACTGTTAGGGTGACGGCAGCCTTCACGAATTACCTCAAGGCGGAACCAATTTAACCCAGTTCGAACATAGTCTAGCTCCAATGCTAAAGACAGTGGCCAGGAAGGAAGGCCTTCCTGTTTCAGCAATCAAGAACGGAGTGAGCGGCGGCACCATCGTCGTGCTCGCCAGCAGCCGCAGGAAAAACCCTGTCCCGGTGGGCGTCGGCAAGGGCCTCCGCACAAAAATCAACGTAAACGTCGGCACCTCGTCCGACATCGCGCGCCCAGCCGACGAAATCCGGAAGGCCAGGATTGCGGTCAAGTACGGCGCGGACGCGGTCATGGACCTAAGCACCTGCACGCCAGACAAAACACGGAAAAAAATCATTGCCGCTGTTAAGGCGCCGGTCGGGACAGTGCCCATCTACGAGGCGCTCGTCAACAAAGCGCTCCACGACCTCACCGAAGACGACTTCTTCAACGCAATCCAGGCGCACCTAAACGACGGCGTCGACTTCGTGACAATCCACGCCGGCGTCACGCGCAAGGGCGTCGCCAAGACAAAAAAGCGCACGACCGGCATCGTGAGCCGGGGCGGCGCAATCCTCTCTGCGTGGATGGCACAGAACGGGAAAGAAAACCCGCTCTACACCAACTTCGATTACGTGCTCGAGATGCTCAAGGAATGCAACGCGACAATCAGCCTCGGCGACGGGCTGCGGCCCGGGAGCATCGCGGACGCCACTGACGCAGCGCAGTTGACCGAGCTAAGGGCACTCGGCACCCTCGTCCTCCGCGCGAGGAAGGCCGGCGTGCAGGCCATGGTCGAGGGCCCCGGCCACATCCCGGTCAACCAGATAATTAAAAACGTGGAACTCGAGAAAAGGTACTGCCACAACGCCCCGTTCTACGTGCTTGGCCCATTGGTGACCGACGTCGCGCCTGGCTACGACCACATCACCGCCGCCATCGGCGGCGCCATTGCGGGGGCGTACGGCGCGGACTTCCTTTGCGACGTCACGCCTTCCGAGCACTTGTGCCTCCCGGACGACGACGACATAAAAGAAGCAACAATAACCGCGAAAATCGCGGCCCACGCGGCGGACATCTGCAAGGGCATTGGCGTCGAGCAGGACAGGAAAATGTCAGAGGCTCGCCACGCGCTCGACTGGGACAGGCAGCTGAGGTATGCCCTGGACAAGGAAAAGCCGAAGAAATACCTGAAGCGCCGCCCCGCCACGAAGAAAAAGAAGTGCACGATGTGCGGAGAGCTTTGTGCCATGCGGCTTTTCGACGACTACGTTGCCTAGCTGGCAAAGGCTTAAATAATTCCTACTGACAAAATAAGGCATGCGCTTGCTTACTGACTCACTAGCGGCTTATCTGGACTCATTGTCACTCATCTCTGTTTTTGGCTTTCTTGTGTTTGCAGTCATGCTTTTCCTGCTCGGCACATTCACCTACGTCGTTGTTGGGGCGGGCTTCGTCCGCTACGCAGACGTCCTCGCGGGCGCAATCCCAATTGCGGACGCAATCATGCTAGTCATTGTTGCGGTGGTGAGCCTGTTCTCGGTCTCGTTCCTGGCGACGGCCGTGACCCTCATAGTGAAGATGAGGCGCTCGATGGACGACATCCAATTCACCAAGCTCTTGGTAAAGTTCCCGCGCTACGTGCTGCGGCTGATGCTCGCGTGGGGCCTCATCGGCGTAGTGACCTTCCTCATCGGGCTCGTGTTCAACGCCGTTGGCCTGCCGGGGTTCCTGACGGCGCTCGCGATGCTCGTGCTGTGGGCGTTCTTCATTTTCCTGCCGCAGTCCATGATTCTCCACGACAAAGAGTTCGTGGACGCGCTGAAGGACTCCGCAAGCTACTGCGTCAAGAAGCCGCTGGGCGTCATCGTCTATTACGTCATCACAATCGCCATGCTGGCGATGCTCCTGGTGATTGACGTCGGCCTCGGCCAGACGACCATCTTCTGGCTGCCGGTCCTCGTGGATACCCTGCTCCTGTTCCTGTTCGTCATCCCGTACCTCGAGGTACTGAAGGCGAACCTTTACCTCACGCGTTACAGGCTTTTGCTGAGTGGGTTAAAGTGAAGTTCATTGTTGTTACCGGAGGAGTGCTGAGTGGGCTGGGCAAGGGCATCGTCACCAGCTCAATCGGCAAGCTACTCGAGTCGCGCGGCTACGGCGTCATGCCCGTGAAGTTCGATGGCTACCTGAACATCGACGCCGGCACCATGAACCCCTACCGCCACGGCGAGGTCTTCGTCCTCGACGACGGCACCGAGTGCGACATGGACCTCGGGAACTACGAGCGCTTCCTCGACATCACGGCGGTCCGCGCCAACAACCCAACGGGAGGAAAAATCTTCGAAAAAGTCCTCTCCAAGGAGCGCAGGGGCGAGTACCTCGGCGTGGACGTCCAGTTCATCCCCCACGTCACGGGCGAAATCAAGGAGTGGGTGCGCGGGGTCGGCCAGGACGCCAAGGCAGACATAGTAATCATCGAGGTCGGCGGCACGGTCGGCGACATCGAGAACTCGTACTTCATTGAGGCGATGCGCGAGCTGCACCAGGAAGAGGGCGACGAGAACGTCGTGTTCTGCCACGTTACCCTCGTGCCCAAGCTGAAGGTGGTCGGCGAGCAGAAGACCAAGCCCACGCAGCAGAGCATCAAGCACCTGCTCTCGATGGGCGTGCAGCCCGACTTTATCCTGTGCAGGTGCGAGGAGCCGCTCGAGGATGGCCCGAGAAAAAAGATCTCGCTGTTCTGCAACGTGGACGAGGAAAACGTAATCTCGGACCACGACTGCGACACGATTTACGAGGTGCCGTTCATCATGGAGGAGAGCGACTTCGGCGAGAAGCTGCTGAAGCGCATCGGCCTCAAGGTGAAGCCGCCCTCCATGCTTGACTGGAGGGCAATGGTCGACAACATCAAGAGCCCGGACAAGGAGGTCACCATCGCAATCACCGGCAAGTACACTGCGCTGAAGGACTCGTACGTCTCGATAATGGAGGCGCTCACGCACGCGGGCGCGCACCACCGCGCCAAAATCAACCTGAAGTGGGTCGAGACCACGGCCATCGAGGAGGGCAAGACCACCGCCAAAAAGGCTTTGGGGGGAGTGGACGGCATCATCGTGCCAGGCGGGTTCGGCTCGCGCGGCACAGAAGGCAAAATCGAGTGCGTGAAGTACTGCCGCGAAAACAACATTCCCTACCTTGGCCTGTGCTACGGCTTCCAGATGGCGGTCATCGAGTACGCAAGAAACGTCTGCGGCATCAAGAAGGCGAACTCGACAGAGGCCGACCCCAAGACCCCAGACCCAATCATCACAATCCTCCCGGAATCGTCGGGCGACCTCGGCGGCACCATGCGGCTCGGCGCCTACGACGCAATCCTGAAGAAGGGCTCGCGCGTCGCTGAGCTGTACGGCAAGGAAAAAGTCAGCGAGCGCCACCGCCACCGGTACGAGGTGAACCCGGACTACATAGAACAGCTGGAGGAAAAGGGCCTCGTGTTCTCGGGCCGCTCCCCGGACGGCCGCTTCATGGAGTTCCTCGAGCTGCCTGGCCACAAGTTCTTCGTCGGGACCCAGGCGCACCCCGAGTTCAAGACACACCTGGAGGAGCCAGCGCCATTGTTCTACGGATTTGTCGGTGCCTGCTTATGAGAATCATCGTGGCGGAAAAAGCCATCGCAGCAAAACGTATTGCCGAAATACTGGGCTCGAAGGCGCCGAAGGCAATCCGCGAGGGAAAGACCACGGTGTACGACATCGGCGACGACACGCTCGTCATTCCAATGAGCGGCCACGTCTTGAACGTTGACTACCCGCCCCAGTACAACAACTGGCGCGCCACGAACCTGAACCAGCTCATCAGGGCGCCGCTCCAGTACAAGCCGTCAATGCCCTCAATCGTCAATGCGCTGAAGAAGTACGCCAAGAACGCGACCCGCATCACCATCGCGACGGACTACGACACCGAGGGCGAGTCCATCGGCCTTGAGGCCATCACCATAATCAACAAGAAAATCCAGGTCGACCGCGCCCACTTCTCTGCCATCACTCCCGAAGAAGTAAAGCACGCGTTCGGCCACCTGGTCGAGCTGGACTACAACCTCGCGGACTCCGCGGACTGCCGGCGCGAGGTCGACTTGATTTGGGGCGCCGTGCTCACGCGGTTCGTGTCGCTTGCGTCCGGCCGCCTGGGCCGGGACTTTCTGTCGGTCGGCCGCGTCCAGACCCCCATGCTCGCCCTCATCGTTGACCGCGAGAAGGAGAGGCGCGCGTTCAAGCCCACGCCGTACTGGGAAATGCTCGCAATCTTCCACAAGCAAAAGGACTTCGAGGCCCAGCACTCGAGGGGCAGGTTTCTGGAGGAGCCGAAAGAGCTCTACAAAAAGCTGAAGACAGAAAAAACCGGAACGGTCAAAAGCGTCCAGAAAAAGAAGAAGAACCTTTCGCCGCCCACGCCGTTCAACACGACTGAATTCCTCCGCTCCGCGAGCGGCATCGGCGTCGGGCCGTCCAGGGCCATGAGCCTCGCCGAGTCGCTGTACACCTCCGGCTTCATCAGCTATCCGCGCACCGACAACACTGTTTTCCCCGAGTCAATCAAACTAAAGCAAATCGTCGAATCCTTTCGTGGAAGTGAGTTCGACAAGGAGGCGAAGCTCGTCCTCTCCCAGAAAAAGCTCGTGCCGACGAAGGGAAAGAAGCAGACCACGGACCACCCCCCAATCCACCCGGTCGCGCCCGCGTCAAGCAAAGTCCTGCCGGCTGACCAGTGGAAGGTCTATGAATTAATCGTGCGGCGATTTTTCGCGACCCTGCTGCCGAAGTGCGAGCTGGACACGGTCCGCGCGGTCATCGACTTGGCGGGCGAGGACTTCATCGCGAACGGCCAGACAATCCACGTCCCGGGGTGGAAAGAGGTCTACACTTATTCCAAGACCAAGGAGGTCGAGCTGCCGCACCTAGAGAAGGGCGACTCTGTCGAGGTCAAGGACTTGTCTTTGCTCGCGAAGGAGACGCAGCCGCCCAAGCTCTACACCCCGGCAGCCCTCATAAAAGAGCTCGAGGACAAGAACCTGGGCACGAAGTCGACTCGCCCGGCCATAATCAAGAAGCTGCTGGACCGGCACTATATCCGCGGCACGAAGAACTACGAGCCGACCGAGATGGCGTTCGCGGTAATCAGCGTGCTCGAGAAGGTAGCCCCTGACATCACGAGCCCCAAGATGACCTCGGAGCTCGAGAAAGAGATGCAGCAGATTGGCGGCGGCAAGAAGGAAAAGCCGGTCGTCGTCGACGAATCGCGCAAGATGCTCGGCGTAATCCTTGACGAGCTCACCCGCGGCCACGGCGAGATAAGCAAGTCGCTCCGCGGCGCAGTCTCCGAGGCGAACACCATCGCCAAGTGCGAGTGTGGGGGGGACCTGCGCATCATCACTTCCCGGGCGTCCGGCAAGCGCTTCGTTGGATGTTCACGGTATAATGAAGGCTGCCGCGTCTCGTACCCCTTGCCGCAGAAGGGCAAGGTAATCCCGCTGGGCACCACGTGCGAGTCGTGCGGCTCCCCGAAAGTCAAGATAATCCACGGCAGGCGCAGCTACGAAATATGCCTCGACATGAACTGCGAGACCAAGAAGGACTGGGGCAAGAGGAAGAAGAAGCCTAAGGCTTCCTGAATTTTGGCTCTTTTATTTTCCTGTACACGAATTTCCCCGGGCCTTTTTCTTCCATTCTCTTGAGGCCAAAGCTCTTGACTTCCTTGTCGCTTCTGAACTGGTAGTCCGTAACCACAAACCCATTTTTGAGTGTTGCCCTCACCTGGTGGAACAAAAACGCCTGCTGGATTGGTGTGCGGGGCTTTCGGTCGAGGTTATTCAGTATCCTGAGGGCAAACGTGAGGTGTGCCCGCTTGCGTGGCAGGACTAGCAGGTGGTTCTGCATCATGACCCTGAACTTTCTTTGGATTGGGCGGACGTTTATCCTGTACTCGTCTCGATTAAATGCTTCATTGCGGACTTTTTTCCGCCTGTGCTTCAGGAATTCTTCGTGGTAGTTGGCGACCTCTTTACTGAGCCCATAAAACTGCTTCACTAGCTCAGTCATGGCGAACGTCAATGTGGGGTAGTCTTTTTTGTAGAGGTCTTCGGTATACCAGTGTTGATTGATTATGTTTATTTCGTAGTCCCTCTTGTTTTTTTCGAGTTGGTTCACTATTTCGTATGGCTCTGAGCACGCCTCGGGCTTCCCGTACCAGTGGCCCAGGCTATTCGGCGCCCCCCCGGGGCCTGCCTTTGTGCCGGGGCCTATGTCGTGCACAATAACCTTTTTGGCGTTGATTTTCGGGATTATTTCTTTCCCGATGAATTCCATGAGGGGCCAGTGCCTTGCGAACCACGTCCCGTCAGCCGTGCCCCTGTTCCGCTGGTCTTTGGCACTAGCCAACTTCAGGACTTTGTTGTACCCCTCTTTCGTAAGCACGGCTTAATTGATGGGCTTTTGGGCATATAAACCCTGACCTAAACAACCTTTATCTTGTGTGTTTCTTTCAGTGTTTTGAATCCAACCATTCCGAGCCCGCGGCCGTTTCCTTCGCCAAGGGCTCTCGCGACTTTTTTTATCACGTGCGTATACTCGTCTCGGTCCTTTACGCGAAATTTTATCAGGTAGTCCCACTCGCCAGAGATGAAGAACACTTCAAGCACTTCGGGAATCGCAGCCAGTTTTTTTGGAATATCGTTAACAACATCCAGATCTTTTGTGAGTGGCACACGGCCAAGGGTAAACGCCACAAATCCCCTATTGGTTTTCTCTGGGTCAAGCGTTG
Source organism: Candidatus Iainarchaeum sp. (assembly GCA_023129115.1). Lineage (GTDB taxonomy): Archaea > B1Sed10-29 > B1Sed10-29 > WALL01 > WALL01 > WALL01. The sequence continues at coordinate 20,954 of JAGMCR010000017.1, forward strand.
CGCTAAACCCGGTAACATATCCCTCTCGCGTGAGCTTGTCAATCTTCGTCTTCACGGTCGACGTCGGCAGCTTGAGCTTGTGCGCCAGCATCGTGACCCTCGGGACGCACGCGTCGTCCCCCTGCAGCAGGTTCAAGAGCTTCTTGTCCTCTGCTTTAAGCCCCTTCATAACGTATGATATGCGGTTTTTGGCATATAAACCCGTATGTTTTGCGCATATAGTTCGGAAATCTTCTTTTAAACCCCTTGCAATAACTATTCAGGATGCGGGGTGTCATACTTGGCTGCAGAAAGTTCAGGTACACAGATACCCACAAGTCCACTTGGCCGAAGGGGATTTTCCCAACTGCGTTCGGCAGCGGCGAGTTCCGTGACGCCATAGTGGTCTTGTCCTGCATCGAAAAAGGGGACAAGATGGAGTACGTCGAGTCGGCGGTGCAGAGGGTGGTGGAGCTGAACAACGCGTTCCACCGCAAGAAGAAAGTTGTAGTCCTGCCCTTCGCGCACTTGTCGAACAGGCTGGAGCACCCGCGCAAGGCCCTCCCGCTGCTGGTGCGCTTTCAGGAGCGCCTGCAGGAAGAAGGGTTTTCGGTTGGCTCGGCAACATTCGGCACGGACAAGGAGGCTTTGTTCGACGTCCTCGGCCACCGCGCGAGCGTGTCGTACTTCGAGTTCCCCTATGATGGAAAGCCAGAGCTAAAGGAATAAAAATAATAGAAACAAAAACTAATGAATACAAAGTGAGGGGAAGAAAGGTGAGTGAATGAAGATTCCTGAAGAAGCAAAAAAACTTTTTGATGGCCAGGACATCGTGGCATTCGGCACTGCCGACGCGAATGGCGTGCCCAACGTGTGCGCAGTGTTCTGGAAGAAAGTAACTGGCGACGACACTATTCTGATACTGGACAATTTTTTCAAGCAGACGAAACAAAACCTCGCAGAGAACAACAAGGTTTGCATCTCTTTCTGGAACAGTTCCACAGAAGAGGGGTACAAGCTCAAGGGCACTGCGACCTACTACACAGAAGGCCCGGTGTTCGAGCAAGGAAAGGCATGGATGCAGTCCAAAAAGCCCGACCGCACTCCACGCGGCGTTGTCGAAGTAAAGATAGACCAAGTCTTTTCCATCACGCCGGGCGAGCACGCTGGAGAGCTGTTATAACTTTTTATACTGCCCCGCAAATAACACGGTGGATGGAAATCGAGCTGGACTTGAAGAAGTCCCTGCACGAGAACGCGGGCGACTACTACGACCGCGCCAAGAAAATGAAGAAAAAGGCCGTGGGCGCCCGCGAGGCGCTCGAGCGCAGCAAGAAAGAGCTCGAGTCCACACGCGAAGTCGAGAAGCCCACGCAACTCGAAAAGAAAAGAAAGCGCGGCTGGTTCGAAAAATACCACTGGCTCACGACAACGAACGGCTTCCTCGCAGTGGCCGGTCGTGACGCCAAGAGCAACGAGGCCCTCGTCAAGCGCCAGATGAAGAAAAACGACTTGTTCTTCCACGCCGACATACAAGGAGCCGCAGCCACAATACTCATCGACGGCCAGGAAGCAGACAAGCAGGACCGCGATGACGCGGCCCGCCTCGCCGCAGTCTTTTCCAAGGCCTGGACCGCAGGCGTCGGGGCAATTGACGTCTACTCGGTAAGGCCCGAGCAGGTCAAGACCGCGGCCAAGCCAGGCGAGTTCCTCGGCAAGGGCTCGTTCGTGATGGAGGGAAAGCGCGAGTGGTTCAAAAAAACCCCGCTCGAAATCTTTGCCTTCCTCGACGGCGACGTCCCTTCCTTGTCCACCAAAGAAGGAATCAAAATCACTCCGGGCAAGACCAAGAAAAGCGACCTGGCGAAGAAGCTCAGGGCCAAGTTCGGTGGAGCGCTGGACGACTGGATGCTCGCCCTCCCCAGCGGGGGTGACCTAAAGTGAAGTCGGTCTCCCAGCTCGCGCACGAGCCCGGGTTCGCACTCGCCCTGGCCGCAGCATTCATACTCGCTGGCTGGAACCTCGCCTATGGCTCGTGGTGGATAGGCGCCATATTCCTCGTACTCATTATGGGCTCGATAGGCCTTAACGTCTGGAAAACCAGAAAACTTAAAAAGGGCTGAATGAGTTAGCCCCGTGTGGTAATGGATGTCACTACCTCAGTGCCGCTGTTGAACGCCCTGCTATCGGCATCCCTAACAATATTCTTCTTCCACAGGTCGCGGCTCAGGGACTACCGCAAGCTCATGCTCGTCGGCCTGTTCGCCTTCACCACCATAGCGTCAGTGCTCAGCATCTTCTTCGCGGCCCCGTTCGCAGTCATGTACCCCGTTGTCGGGCTGCTCATGATTTCGCTCTCGTTCGCCGAGTGGTTCGAGGACAGGTGGCTTAAGCCAATCTGCCTCTCATACCTCGCGCTCGGCGCTCTCTCGCTTGTCGCAGCGTCCTTTCTCGGCTTCACAATCTACGAACAGCTCGGCGACCTGCGCGGATTCATCGCCCTCGTCCTATCCCTCATAACCATCGGGATGTTCGGCAGGACCTACTTCCGGACCTGGAACCTAAAGATGCTAGTCTTCCTGGTCTCGGTCCTCTTCTTCATGGGCGCAGCGCTCATGGGCGTCGCGGGATTCGACTTTTTGGCGGAATACGCGAGGATGGCGGCCTACGCCATGTTCGCCGTGCCCTTCATTCTAAAGTAAAAAAAAGGTTGGAGCATTGCCCCAGAAACGAGTAGGGGCGTTGCTCCGGTAGGGCTCTCTATGCTAGGTGGGAGAGGTGTGTTAGTGTAGCGTGCAGTTCCCGGGCAATCCGCCGGTTGCCGCGGGTTCTTTCGAGCGTCGCCAGCAATGCATCTGCATAATAAGTTGCTTCATTTTTGGACAAGCTCTTTACCTGGTTCCCAAGCAATACCTTCACGCCATCACCGGCAATAGCTTCGCCGTTTTCATTTATATACCCCAAGGCATTGCCGCCTTGCCGAGAAAAAGCGCCGTGAGCCGGAAAAGCGCTCCACAAGCGCGTTTCGCTCGGAAACGGCGTCTTGCCGAGAATCAGATTACTCCTTTCCCCACAATCTTGAAGCTGACCCGCTGCCCGTCCTTCATGAAGGGGTGCTTCACCAGCCGCGCGTGCCTGTCCGAAGAGTGGGACAGCTCGACAATGGCCTTCGAGCCGTACCGCAGCGTGTCCCCGCCGGTGGGCTCAACCCGCCCAGTGTCCGGGTTCGTATAAACCTGGTTCGTCACCAGCACGGGAATATTCTTCTTCCTCGCGATGTCCAGCAGCGCCGCCGTCTGGAGCCCAAGCTCCTTATTCGCCTTGTGAGGCTCGTCGCGGTCGAGCTCGAGCCGGAAATGGTAAATAATGCTGTCCACGACCACGAGCGCCAGGCCGTCAATCCCCCACGCCACGTCAATCGCCTCGGCCTGCTCGCTCATGCTCGCCGGCTCCCGCAAGACAATTGACTTGAGCGCTTCCTTGCTCGGCTGCATCTGCTCCAGCCTCTTCAGGTTGAACGAGCCCTCGGGGTCGACGAACAAAACTTTCCCGCCCATCCTCGTCGCGTTAATCGAGGCCTGCAGCGCCAAGTTGCTCTTTCCCGAGCCAGCCGGCCCATAGACCTGCGTAATCAGCCTCGACGGCAGGCCGCCGCCAAGCAAGTCGTCTATTGGGCAGTTGAGGGGAATGTTTTCAATCATCTCATGTGCTCCTTGTTGGCAGCCTGGATTTTTTTCCTGCACGCCGGGCAGAATATGCCGGGCGGCTTGTTCTTTATCGCGCTTTTCTTTTCCTCGTCAGTGTGGCCCTTCGCCATTACACAAGGATTTTTGCAGTGCTTGCCCATCACGGCTTCGCCGAACTCGTGCTGAACCACGTATTCTATCGCTTCGTGTATGTCGGCCACGTTCTTACTCCCCATGGCGTTCCTAATCGCCTTGACCGAGCAAATCATTGTATTGCCGCGCGAGTGCCCCCACACGTTCTCCACGCCTTTGCCGGTAATCTTCTTGTTCGTCAAGTGCACGCGCAGGTGGAACTTGCTGTCCAGAACGTCCGCCAACGCCTCCGCGTCGACAAACTTTTTCTCGGCGTCAAAAAACTTTTTCTCGTCTTCATCAAACTTCTTGGCACTTCCCCTGACCAACAGAGGAAGCAATTCCATGTCGAGCCCGGTATGCTCCTTAATCTCTTCAAGTGCCTTTATGGCATGCACAACCTCTTCTTCTTTGACCCCAGCCGAGCGCGTTACGTAAATCGGTATCATAGCCCTCTCTCTCGCTCAGCTATTTATACCCCCTCCAACTAATATACCCACTACCCCTGAGGTGTTTTCTGTGAAAGAGACCAAGCTTAAAGTCCAAGAGGCAATGCAAAACGACGTGGGCAGGGGCATAGTCCGCATAGACAGCGAGACCCGCGACGCCCTCGGCCTCACGTCCGGCGACATAGTCAAGGTCAACGGCAAAACAGAGACCGCCGGCGTTGTCTGGCAGTGCTACCCACAGGACGAGGGCCTCAAAATCATCCGCATGGACGGCCTCATCCGCCAGAACGCAGGCGTCGGCATCGGCGACTACGTCACCATCGAAAAAACAGACCCCAAGCCCGCCTCGAAAATCACGCTCGCCCCCACACAGCCCGTCCGCTTCTCGCCGGGCTTTGAGTCATACGTCCAGAAGCGCCTAATCGGCCGGCCACTGGCAAAAGGCGACCGCGTGCTCGTCGGCGTGTTCGGCACAAGCCTCGTGATGGTCGCCACAAAGACCACGCCCAAGGGATTCGTACAAATCACGCAGGAGACACAAATCGAGCTCAAGACAGAGCCGATCAAGGAAGTCATCGGCGTCCCCCAGGTGACGTACGAGGACATTGGCGGGCTCAAGGACGAGGTCCACAAGGTCCGCGAAATGATTGAAATCCCGCTCAAGCACCCAGAATTATTCGAGCGCCTCGGCATCGAGCCGCCGAAAGGAGTCCTCCTCCACGGGCCGCCCGGGACAGGCAAAACCCTTTTGGCCAAGGCAGTCGCCAACGAGAGCGACGCCAACTTCATCTCCATCCAGGGCCCGGAAATAGTTTCCAAGTTCGTGGGCGAGGCAGAGGAGCGCCTCCGCCAAATCTTCAAGCAGGCCGAGGAAAACGCGCCAACAATAATCTTCATCGACGAAATCGACGCCATCGCGCCCAAGCGCGGCGAGGTCCACGGCGAGGTAGAGAAGCGCATTGTGGCACAGCTGCTCGCGTCCATGGACGGCCTGCAGGCAAGGGGCAACGTCGTCGTAATCGCGGCGACGAACCGTGTCAACGCAATCGACGAAGCGCTCCGCAGGCCGGGCCGGTTCGACCGCGAAATCGAATTGGGGGTCCCGGACCGCAAGGGCCGCAAGGAAATCCTCCAAATCCACACGCGCAACATGCCGCTTGATGGTGTGGACTTGGACAGGATGGCCGACATCACCCACGGCTATGTCGGCGCCGACGTGCAGTCGCTCGCCAAGGAAGCGGCCATGAAGACACTGCGCCGCCTCATCCCAAAGATGAACCTGGAGGGCGAGGACGGCATCCCGGCCGAGGTCCTCGAGAACCTAAGGGTAACGAAGGACGACTTCATGAACGCGTTCAGGGAAGTCCAGCCCAGCGCCTTGCGCGAAGTATTGGTCGAGGTCCCGAACGTGAGGTGGGGCGACGTCGGAGGGCTCGACACGGTCAAGAAGCAGCTCAGGGAAGCCATTGAGTGGCCCATAAAAGACCCCAAGATGTTCACGCGCCTCGGAATTCGGCCCCCGAAGGGCCTTTTCCTGTTCGGCCCGCCCGGCAGCGGCAAGACGCTGCTCGCAAAGGCTGTCGCGACAGAAAGCGAGAGCAACTTCATTGTCGTGAAAGGCCCAGAGCTCTTGTCGAAGTGGGTTGGCGAGTCACTGCCATTCGACGAAGAAGTGCTTGTCATCAGGGATGGCTTGCTTGAGAGGGAAGAAATAGGGAAACTTGTTGAATCCAGTGGGGGGGATGGGGTGATGGCGCCCACTGTCACGGATTCTCTCAAGGCAAAGAACTCAAAAATTATTGATTTTATCCGCCATCCTGCTCCGCCGTACGTGGACGTACTCGTCACGGAAACAGGCAGGAAAGTGCGGGTCACGGGTGGGCACAGCGTTTTTGTTAAAGGTGGAAACGGTCTTGAAGAAGTTGTCGCAGAGGAAGTAAAACCAGGCGAAACAAGAATAGCAGTGCCAATGAAGTTAAAGCCAGTTGGCTCTGTTGTTGAAATCAATTTGTTGGACAGGTTGCAGAAAACCAAGTACGCGCTGTTCGTCAAGAATGGCCAAAAGCTTGTGAAGAAGGCAATTGAAAAGGTTGGGGCTGCAGAGGCAGCGAGGATCCTGGGCAAAGAGCGAAAGAATATTCATGCGTATGCAAAGAGAGCGGCGCTTCCAGTGGACTCTTTCGTAATGCTTATGGACCACGCCGCAATTAAATACAATCCGCGAGACCTGGTTATAAGCTCTCGCTATCGGAAGCATGAATTGCCAGCTGTCTTAAAGATGGACAAGGATTTTGGCACGTTCCTTGGCCTGTGGGTTGCAGAAGGGTCTTACTTGTCCTACGGCGTCCGCATAAGCACTTCAGACTCCGAACTCCCTGTTGTTAAGCGGCTTTGCAAGAAGCTCTTCAAGAATCTCACTATTTATGAAAAACCAGACTCTAGGGGCAGAGACGTGATAATATCCTCGCTCCCCCTCAAGGCGGTTCTGGAAGAGGTGTTGAAGCTGAGGGGAGGGGCAAAAAACAAGCGCATGCCCACTGAAGTGCTTTCCGCACCTCTCCCCGCAGTGAGTGGTTTCCTCCGCGGTTACTTCGGGGGGGATGGGTATTTCAGTGGGAAGTACGTGGAGGCGAGCACAGTCAGCCAAGACCTTGCAAACGATGTCATGATTGCACTCCAGTACTTTGGCATAGTCGCCAGGTGCCGCGAGAAAAAAGAGTGGACAGGCAGCACGAGTTACAGGGTCCGGTTCCTTTGGACAGGTTTCCTGAAGAAATTCGCTGAAGAAATTGGGTTCTTGTATGGCTCAAAGAACAAGCTATTGAATGCTTACCTCAAAAACATTAAACTAAAAAGAGTATTGCAGGCACCCAGCCAGCACATGGACGGCGACGTTTACTGGGACCTCGTGGTTGAGAAGACTCGTGAGCTTTACGAGCACCCATATGTATATGACATTGGGGTTAACCCAACACACCGTTTCATCGCAGGGTTTGGCGGCGTGCTCGTCCACAACAGCGAGCGCGGCGTCCGCGAGATATTCCGCAAGGCCCGCCTCGCGGCTCCCGTGGTAATCCTGTTCGACGAGATTGACGCGCTCGCGCCGAAGCGGGGGATGCACAGCGGCTCTGTGGTCACCGAGACCGTCGTGAACCAATTGCTGACCGAGCTGGACGGCATCGAGGAGCTGAAGGACGTCGTGATTCTCGCGACGTCGAACCGGCCCGACATAGTGGACCCGAGCCTGCTGAGGCCGGGGCGCTTCGACCGCATGATTTTCGTGCCCGCGCCTGACGAGGAGTCGCGCCTCGCTGTCTTCGAGGTGCACACCAAAAAAATGCCGCTCGCGAAGGACGTGAAGCTCAAGGAGCTCTCCGAGGCCACACAAGGATTCTCGGGCGCGGACATCGAGGGGGTGTGCCGCGAGGCCGCGATGAACGCATTGCGCCGCGACAAGAAGTCCAAGGAAGTCACGAAAAAGGACTTCGCCGGCGCGCTGAAGGCAGCGAGGCCATCAATCCAGGAAGAGGACCTGAAGCGCTACCGCGGGTTCATGGAAGAGCACAAGTCGAGCATCGACACCGCGAGCTACATCGGCTAAGTCAAGTACGGCAGCAACAAGTAGCCAGCCGCTGCAATCGCCAGGAACCAGACAAGCGGGTTCCACTGCAATACTTTGTTGCCGTCCAGCGGCGGGAATGGGATCAGGTTGAAGGCGGCCAGGAAAAAGTTTATGTACGCCCCCCAGTCCCCGACAACCGAGACGAGCGTGTTGCTGGAATAACTCAAGGCAAGGAACACCACTCCCACGGCCAGGTTGATTACCGGCCCCGTGACCGCGATTAGGCCGGACTCCCGGAGGGTGAGCCTCTTGCCGCCAATCATGACCGCGCCAGGAGCCGCGAAAATCAGGCGCCCCCCGGTCATTATCGCCATTCCCAAAGCGAGAGCCAGTCCCTGCCACCACATCTTGAAGAAAGCGATGCACCCGAACTTCTTTGCAACCCACCTGTGGCCCAGCTCGTGGAAGATGAACCCCGTGCCCAGCGTGAGGAGTATGATGGGGAAGCTCGTGGTCAACGCGGGGAGGAGGCCGTGCGTGTACACGGACGCCATCGAAAACGCGAGGCTAAGCGTGACCCACGAAATCAGTATCTGGATTAGCTCGCTGTTTTGCATCAACCCTTAAATACGAGTTAACACAATAAATAACTTACTAAAGGGGGAGAGAGAATGAGTAAAGACCTTTGGAAAGACAGTGCTGCGCAAGTGTCCATGGAACTGATTGTGGTGCTTGCCGCAGTCCTCGCCGTAGCGCTGCTGGCTGTTTCGTCCCTACGGGACACGGCAGCGGACGCCGAGAAAATCGGCGGAAAAACCGCCAAAAAAATCATGAAGGAGCTGAAATGAATGGGGAGAGGAATTCTTGAGGACAACCGCGGGCAAGTGTCGGCAGAGCTCATCGTCATCATCGCCGCTTTGATGGCAATGGCGCTGTTCTTCGTCGGCAACCTCCAACAAACGGTGAAAAACTCCAGCGAGACCATGAACGCGAAGACCAGCGAAGTCCTGAAGAAAATCGAAGACTGGTGACTGCAATGCGGGGCCAGGTATCGCTCGAGTTCATGGTAGTGCTAGCCGTTTTCCTGGCGGCCCTGGGGGTCTGGCTCGCCGGGGTAGGCAACGCCAGCCACGCCATCGACGCAGCGCTCGGCGCGAAGCAGGCCGAGCTCGCCGCGGAGCGCCTCGCCTCCACAATCAACGCGGTGTGCGTCATGGGCGACGGCAACTCGCTGGACGTGGAAGTGATAATCCCGGGAGAGGCAGAGCTTACCGAGGGCATGTCGCTGCACTGGAACAACAAGACGTTCAAAAAACTCGTTTACTGCGGGTCCGAGGGCCTAACGCTTTCCGGGAGACAAAAGCTCACTGTCACGAACGACAACGGCTTCATACGCATAGCGTGAACACGACTTTCTCGTAGTCCAGCCCGGGCGTCACCGCGGTGCGCGTGACCGACGCGCACTTTTCGCCAGCACCTGCCCGGCCAATCTTTTCCCGCAGCGCCGCAAGGCACGTCGAGTTGTGCTCGCACTTCTTTTTCATCGCAATTTGCGCGTAGTCGCCGGCCTGCTTGTACAGCACGACGTCGCTGTAGTCCTCCATCGTGATGGACGAGAGCGCTGTGATGAACGCCGCGAAGCAAAGCACTGCCACCAATGCCTCGAGGCTGAACACGAACCCCCTACCAGACCGCCAGCACACCGACTTCACCCCCCTCTTCGCCAAGGAACACGAGCCGCTTCACAACAAGTTTCGCCCCCTCCTCGGGGGGTGGCATCGAGTTGATGCCACCCCCCAATTCCCTGTCGCCAGAAATGCTGTAGTTGCCGTGGCAGTACTCTGCCTCCTGCCCGAGCTTGGCGGTGTCGATTGTCTGCGGCACCACCCTGCCCACGCTTCTGTCGAACTGGGCGAGGCACTTCGGGTCATTTATCAGGCGGTCGCTCGCGGCGATGAGCCTCGCCTGCCCCTCTGCGGTGGAGTGCATGCCCAGTGTGGAGCCAACCACCAAGTGCGTCCACAGGAGGCACATCTGCACCAGCAGCAGCACGAGGAAGAACGCTATGGAAGCGTCAATCATCCAGGCCTGCCCCCTGCTCGCCAATGTACCACCTCCCGTACGACGGGAACACGCTGGAGTTGGCCGACCTGCCCTTGCCGAGCGCGGCGACCGCCTGCTCCTGGACCGCGCGCGTGCCCCTTTCCATCCTCTCGCGCAGCGCCTCGCCCCCAAGCCCTTCGGCTGCCCGGGAGTGCGCGTCCATGACGATTGCCACGATGGCGAGGACCATCATCACGGCCACCATTGCCTCAAGCGTATTCATGGCTGCACCCCCTTGGGATTAAGTAAATGCCTTTGCTGCTCCCAACAGTGATTGTCGCGCCAATCGCCTCGTGCTCGTCGCCGTGCACCACGACAATCTTGTTCGGCAATACCTTGATGTCGGGCTCGAACCCTTGCGGCGGCTCGCCCAGCAATTTTTGGTATTCAGGGCCATGCGTATGGCCGTACCACGGCTCGGCCCCGATGGCCCGCATCTCGCTGGCCCACTCGCCCAGCGCTTTTCCAACGGCTTTTTCGCCGCGCGGCGCAGAGTATTCCACGGTGCGCCAGAACGATTCCTCAAAGTCCTGCTCCTTCACCGTGATTGCCTGCTGCTCGAGAAAAAACTGTTTTGTCTGCCTTATCCCTGCTGCCTCGCGCTGGTACAGGCCGAGCGCATGGAACGCAGTAGGCACAAAGGACAGCAGTACCAAAAATGCTACGATGCCTCTCCTCATCTCCCTCTCCCCACTTATTGTTTGGGGGGAGCAGGCATTTATCGCTTTCGGTCTGTGGAGTACTTTTCTGCCAGCCCCTAACCCGTTTTGGCTATAAAAGCCTTTTATTCCAAACCGCACAATAGCTAAGCGTGTTGTTCCGTAACCCTTCAAAGGAGGACCTGCAAGCCATTGCTGCTTTGCAGAATGAGGCATTTCCCGATTCCGCTTTTTCTGAAGAAGAAACAATAAACATAGTCTCAGCCATCTTCAATCGTTCCACTCCCCGGACATCGTTTGTGGCCATGGAGAACGATAAAATGGCTGGGGTTGTCCTCGCCGAGTTCAGGGAGTGGTGGTACCCCCCTAATCTTGGCTACGTTTACGCGCTTGCAGTTCACCCAGACCACCAAGGAAAAGGCTTGGGCAAGGAGCTGCTGGAAAAAACCATAAACACGTTCAAGTCCATGAACGCAACAAAAGTAGAAATCGCGTGCGAAGCCAAGAACGAGAAGGCCCTCAATCTCTACAAGAAGCGCGGCTTCCTTCCAGACCACTTCCTCCTCCACCTCCCACTTACAGAAAAGAAGGAGTGATTGTGCAAAACCCCCGGATTAATGTGCAGGCCCTATTAATATGCAAAGCCAACCCCCCCGAAAACCTTTTTAAGCAAAGCCCTTCATAATAGCCCCCACAACCCAAGCAACCGCTTATTTTGTGGATTCACATGGAGCTTGAGCATCTAAAGCAAGAACGGGACAAGCTTAACACCGAGACCCAAAAGCTGAGGACAGAGTCCAAAGAGACGACCAGCCGCGTCAAGAGGCTCCGCCTGTCGCTGAAGGACGCCAAGGCCAAGCGCGACGAGGAGAACAAGCTGGTCCAGGAGTTCAAGCAAAAGCGCGACGAGGTCAACAAGAAAATCAAGGCACACATCTCGGCGCTGAACAAGTTCCAGGAAGACCTCGCCAAGCTCAAGGCCAGTTCCGGGCCAATGCACCAGACGCGCAAGGAATTGGAGCGCCTGGAGTGGAAGGTCCAGACCGAAGTCCTCGACGTCAAGCAGGAGGAAAAGATCGCGAGGCGCATCGCCGAGCTGGAGGAAGCGTGCGCGGCGAGCGCGGAGTTCAACGAAAAAAGGAAGCAGCTCCGCAAAATCACTTCCGAGCTGGACGACCTCCGCAAGGAGGCGCAGGCCTATCACGAGGTAATGCTCCAGCACGCGAAGGACTCCGAGCGATACCACGACGACGTCAAGAAGGCATACGAGCAAATCAAGAAGCTCGAGCCCGAGTTCAAGGAAGTCCAGCAGAAGGTCGCGCTCGCGCGGCGCGAGGCGGACGAGGCGCACAAGACCTACCTCGACAAGTACAAGAGCATCAAGGGCGCCGAAAAATTCGAGCAGGAAAAAGTCCATAAGAAGAAGGCCAGGGCTATGAGGGCAGAGGCCAACGACTTGATGAAGGCGTTCAAGGAAGGCAAGAAGCTCACCACGGACGAGCTCATGATTATCCAGGGATACGGTGGCTCAAAGTGAAAACAGCCCTTTTTCTGTTACAGCCTTACGGCTGAACAGTGGAAAAGCGCTGGCGGAAAAACAGGTGGTAAGGAATGAAGACGTACTTGACCTTGTGGTACAGCAGCGAGGGCGACAGCCCCATCGAAGTCGGGAAAAAGCTCAACGCCCTCGGCTTTGTCGACCAGCAGGGCAACTACGACTTCTCGTACTCATGGGACAAGAGGCCCCCGGTCGACGAATTGCTCCGCCTCGGCAACCTAATCCAGAAAAAGCTCCACGGCTCAAAAGCAGTCTTCAAGATGGAAACTATATAAGCTCCCTCATTCTTTCCGCTGCTTTTACTGTCTCAGCCACGAGTGTATACTTCTGTGGCAGAGCCGCAGCCAACTCCCCCAAGTCAATCGACTCGTCGAAGTGAATGTACGGCTTCTCCACGAGCCCCAGCACGCGCTCGATTGCTATTTCCCCCTCGCGCTGGACGATTGCCGGCAAATTAACCACGGGCACTATCCCCACCTGTTCCGCGAGCTCCAGCACGTCGTCCAGCGAGCCAACCTGCGACTGCCTTGGCTGGGTCTCGATGCCGAGCGGCACGCTCGTCTTCTTCATTATTTCGCGGCAGTTCCTGGCGAGCGCCTCCATCGCCTCGCCCGGCTCCTGCTTCGAGTAAAACCCGGCGCGCGTGACGACGATGTCGGCGTTCAGCTTCCTCGCGACTTCCGCGGCTCCCAGTATCCTGTTGATTGCGTCGTCCACTTTCTGCAGCTTCGGGCTCGTGAGCGTCACGTAGTAGGGCGCGTGCACCCCGAAGCGCGGGCCGCTGTGCTTCCACTCCGGGTCGTAGCTAACGCTTTTCTCGAACTGGATTTCGACGTAGTCCCACTCCGGCGCTACGTCCCCTGGGGCGAGGCAGACTCCCAGCATCACCCCTGTTTGGGGGGGAAAAGGTTTATAAGCTGCGGGGGAGTGTATCTCGCTATGCAGGACGACGAGCTGGCACTTAAGCTTGTGGAGCTTTACGTCACAGAAGTATCCAAGGGCCACGAGAAGAGGCAGATGGGCCTGGACACTCTGCTGAACGCTTATTTCTACGCACTGCTCCGCATCACGCGCAAGCACAAGGAGACCGCCGCGCTCTCCAAGGCAGTCGAGCGCGAGGAAGAAGTGCTCGAGGACGAGTACAAGCCCGAGGTCGAGACAGAAGGCGGCAAAGAGCCCTACAAGGAAAAGGGCGAGGGCGACGAGTTCAAGTTCGACTAGACCAAAATCCTAATCACGTCGCCATTTTTTAACTCGTAGTCCTTGCCAACCCGCTTCTTCGTCCGCGCGTCAACCGCGCCAACAAACTTCTCCCCAATCTCAGTGTGCACCCTGTACGCCAAGTCCAATGCCGTGCTCCCCTTTGGCACGAGGTACGCGTCCGGCAGCACACGGCCCTTCTTGTCCGTCAATTTGTTCTCGTCCTCCACAGGATAAACCACAATCAAATCCAATAGCCCGTAAGCCGCCCCGTCAATCGCCTTCTGCACGCCCGTGCTCCCGAACTTCGCGAGCAATGACTTGATGAAGTCCAGCGCCTTCTTCTGCTTCTCCGGCACTTCACTCCCAACATCAAAACTGGCGTCCCCCGGCGAGTAAGAAATAAGATTACTTTCGTTGGCGCGGCGCAAGGCCAGCTCCGCTTCCGCGCAGCAAGCCACTGCATTGTCCAGCCGCTTAATATTCTCTTCCGACTCGGGCAGGTCCATCTTGTTCGCCGCCACAAGAATCGGCTTCCGCACTTTCTTCACGACCTCGAGCAGCTGCTTTTCTGTCGCGTTGCTGTCCACCCCCAACTCCTTGACCGCTTTTTTCACGTCCTCTTCCCGCACCTTCAGGCCGCTGAGCTGCTCGTGCACCGCCTGCCACGGCTTCACTGTCTTCATTTCTATCTTGCGCTTCAGCGAGTCCCACTTGTCCATGAGTATGCCAAGCATCCACTGCTCAATCTCGTCCTCGAGAAACTCGACGTCCTTGACAGGATCACCGTTCCCGGGATTCCCCTCAGTGTCGCTCCTCCCGCTCGCGTCGACAACGTGAATAAGCGCGTCCGCGTCCGCCAAGTCCGACAAAAACTGGTTGCCCATTCCCTTGCCCTCGTGCGCCCCAGGCACGAGCCCCGCGACATCAACCATCGCAATCGGCACAAGCCTCTTCCCGTCGCAATGCTCCACTCCCAACTCCTTGCAAGGGCACTTGGCCCGCACAACCGCAGTCCCGCGGTTCGGCTTAATCGTCGTAAAGGGATAAGCGGCCATCTCCGCCTCTGTGAGACAAGCTGCGTTAAGGAACGTGGTCTTGCCCGCGTTTGGAGAGCCAACAACACCGATTTTCATGCCCTCTTCTTTTGCAGCTGAATGTTTTTAAACATGGCTATACACTGTTTACGCATGGCCTGGGCAGAGGATTTCGCCCCACAAACGCTCAAGGAAGTCGCGGGCAACCCCAGCGCAGTCGAAGACATCGAGAGCTGGGCCAAGCGCCCGAAGGGCGCACTCTTGCTCGCCGGCCCGCCAGGCTCCGGCAAAACCGCCGCAGCCATCGCCCTCGCCGCGGACATGGACTGGGAGCTATTCGAATTGAACGCGAGCGACCTGCGCAGCAAAAAAGTCCTGGAAAAAGTCGCGGGCCTCGCCAGCGTGTCCGCCACATTCTCCGGGAAAAAGCGCATGATTCTCTTCGACGAAATCGACGGCCTGTTCCGCGTGGACTACGGCGGCGCAGGCGCAGTGCTCAACATCATCCGCAACTCGGCGTGCCCAATCGTCTTGACGGCGAACGACGAGTACGCCAAAAACATTTCTTCCATCCGAAAGGAATCCAAGGTGGTCAAGTTCAAGAAAGTCCATTACGCCACCATCAAGCACGTCCTCGAAAAAATATGCAAAGAAAAAAAGGTCTCTTGCGACGCCAAGGCCCTCGAGACAATCGCGAAGGCGAACCACGGCGACCTCAAGGCCGCAATCAACGACCTGCAGGCGCTCGCCGTCGGGAAGCGAGCCCTGCACGAGGACGACGTGCTTTTGTCCGACCGCGACAGGGAGGGCAGCATCTTCAGCGCCATGCTCACGGTCTTCAAGACCACTCACTACGAAAAGGCCAAGGCCGCGTTTGATTCGGTCCAAGAAGACCCAGACCTGTTCATGAAGTGGGTGGACGAGAACATCCCACGCGAGTACAAGGAGCCCGAGGACCTCGCCAACGCCTTCAACGCCTTGTCCCGCGCGGACTTCTACGCGGCGGGCATCTACCGCCGGCAGAACTGGTCGCTCATGAAGTTCCAGATAGCGATGATGACTGCGGGAGTCGCCATGGCCAAGAAGGAAAAGTACCACGGCTTCACCTCGTACCAGTTCCCAACGTTCATCCGCAAGCTCTTTGCCACGAAAGGAAAGCGCGCCGCGAGAAAAAGCGCGGCAAAGAAAATCGGCCACGAAATCCACGCGAGCCCCCACGAAGTCCTCACAGACCACTGGCCGTACCTCCGCCTCCTCGCCAAGAAAAACCCGGCCGGCTACGCAGAGACCTTCGGCCTCGACGAAAAAGAACTGCAGTCCCTAGGCGTGACCGAGGCGGCCGCGAGGAAGGCGGTGAAATGACCAAGTCACTGAAGCTCGTCTCAATCCCGGAAAGCTCTTACAACATCGACAAGATAGTCGAAATCATCGAGAACGAAAAGTCCGAGCACCCCATGCTCGTGGTGCTGCCGGAGTATTTCCACACCAAGCAAAAGAGCAAGCTCAACGAGAGGGACAGGGAAACGAACAAAGCCCTGCGGATTGAGAACAGCATGGTCGTGGCAGACGACCCCACGGTAAAGGCCAACATGGAAAAGCTCGTCAAGGCCGCGAGGGAAAACAACGCCCACATTTTTTTCTCAGGCACGGAGAGAATCGGGAAGCTGGGCTTCCCAACGTCTGGCTTCATCGTGGTCCCCTCCGAAAAAGAGCCGTCAGTCGCAGTCGTGAGGCGAAAAATCGTCGAGTCCGGAAACGAAGGCCCGAGGTCAATCAAGACCATCAGAATTGCGGGCTTCAACGTGCTGCCACTGATATGTGAGGACGTCCTCTCGCTCGACTGGGCCAAGAAGCCCCAAAAAATAAGAAAAGCGGACATAGTTGCGGTCTCCGCCCATAACTATTCGGCTGGGGGCTCCACGCGAACCAGCCTAGAAAAGGCCTACGCGGACGTCAAGAGGAACCTGAAGGTCACCGCTGGAGCAGCACTAGTGATGGCCGACAGCGCCACCCGCGCCACAAAGTCATTCATCCCATGGGGGAAGAAGAAGAGCCCTGACCCGGACGGCATCTACGCCCCCGGAAAGAAGTCGGAGTGGAAGGAGCACAGGGGCGTCTCGTACTTCACCCACATCCACCGCAAATAGGCGTTAGCTTTATAAGTCGCCCGTGTTTTGTAGTCTTTGAGGTGAACCTCCATGGTATTAGATTTAGCTGTATTACAAACCAAATTGTTAGACGTAGTAATTAGCCTGGTCATCGGGTTAGGGTGGCTTGTCATAGGTTACGTTGTTGCAGTAATCTTGGAAACCGTCCTGAAGCGTGCCTTCACCCGCTCCGGGATGGATGAAAAGCTCACTGCACGAGGCATGGGCGGAGCTCTAATAGGGCTCACGCTTAGTGGATTTATCACGGGAATCGTCAAGTGGACTGTATTCCTCATGTTCCTGGCAGCGTCCGTGAACGTAATCGAGAAGGCACTCCTCGCGGTTAGCGGGGGAATCGCACAGCCAATCCTCGCCCCGTTCCTGTCAAACCTTGCCGGGTATATAGTGCCGTTCTTCCAGGGAATCGTCATACTTATTGCCGGTTTCTTGCTGGCTGACTACCTGGCAAACGGAATCAGGACAGGCATGAAGACGCAAGCCAACGTTCTTGCAGCAGCCGTGAAAATAATTGTGATTTACTTCACGGTGACCATCGCGCTGAGCCACGAGGCATTCAACATCGACATTACCATCATAACGGATGTCTTCCAGTACCTCGTGATGGCGGTTGCACTGGGCGTCGGCGGAGGCACGGCAATTGCCTTGGGCCTTGGCTTGAAGGACTCGGTTTCGCGCATTGCGAAGAAGCACGAGGCAAGCACAGAGCGGGCGCTCATGGGAAAAATCAAGAGGTAAGCGCCTCAAGACTGGCCTCGAAAGCCGCAACAGGCAAGTCCACCCCGAAGTTCGCGAGGGCTTCCGGGTGGATTTCGCCGACCACCCCTACTTCTTTTTTGTTCACAACAACAGCCGCGGACCTCCCCCCGAGGAATGACGGGTGCTTCACCGCCTTGAACGACGGCTCGTAACCCAGCGAAAGCAATAGCGACTCCACCAGCGACTTCGCCTCGGTAAAGTCCGCGCGCGCGTTGCACGACACCGCGGCCACTTTCTGCTCTTCCTTCAGTGACTTCCTGCTCTCCACCACGCGGCCAATGTCGAACAGCCTCTGCGGGTAGTCGTAGTGCTTGTTCTCCGACAAAATCTGGAGCAGCCCAGGCAGCAGCGAATTCCTCACCGCGTTATAATTAACATTGACGGGGTTCTTCGCCATCACCAGTTCCGCTGGCGCCCTCATCTTCGCGGGCGCCTCGGCAGGAGTCAAGTGGTAAGTGTTGCACTCCAGGAACCCGAACCCCGCAAGCGCCTCCGCCACCTTCCTCTCCACAATCGCCTCTCTCCCCTCGCCACCAATCGTGGAAATCTGCGGAATCACGGGCTCGAAGTTCTCGTACCCGTAGGCAATCGCGATGTCCTCCACCAGGTCAATCGGGTGGAGCACGTCCGTCCGGTACGCCGGCACCAATACGTCCTTCCCCTCAACGCCGTACCTCATCTTCTCGAGCAATTTCTTCGCCTGCCCCCAATCCAGGCTAAGCCCAAGCAAGGAATTGCAGTAGCCCAGGTCAAGCCGCATCTTCCGCGGCTCCATGTTCGGCGTCGCCGAGTCCCCGAACTGTACCAGGTATGCCTCCCCGCCCGCGTCAGCGAGCTGCGCCACGATTATGTGCAGCGCCTGCTCGACCACGCGCCTGTTCAGGCCGGTCACGTCAATGAGCACTCCCTTCGTGTCAGGGGTAACCGCTGTCTCGGCGCTGTTGATGATGGGCGGCAGCGAAAGCACCTGCCCCCTCGCGTCAATCCAAATCGGGTAAAGGTTCGTCCCCGCCAGCAAGTGCGCGTAGTCCTTGCCCTTGGGGTGCTCCCGGAGTATCTCGCTGACGGTCATTTCCCTCCGGTACTCCAGCGGCACGAACTTGAAGTCGCCGCGCACGGTTGTGTACTTCACCGGGAACTCAATAGCGTCCAGGTCATAAACCCCAATCGAGGCGAGCTTCCTGTTGCGCGAGTGTGTCGTGTGCAGCTTTTCCTGCATCTGCATCAAGGAAACCAAGGTCTCCTCGTCAATCGAGACTCCCTTCACCACCGCAGCCACAACGTGCTCGCGCACGCCCGCCACCGACTTGTCCACGACCGCGGCATATCCCGCGCTGTCCACTTTGTACTTCGCGAGCCCGGTCTCAATCCCGAGGAACCCGCGCAGCGCGCGGGCCAACCCCTCTTCCGACAGCAGGTCCGGCCGGTTCGGGAAGGCCTCGATGGTCCACGTGTCGCCGTCCATCTTCTCGACGACCGCACCCATCATGGCGATGCGGTCGGCTAGCTTCTCGTCACTAATCGGCCTGCCAATCCTCTTCACGAGCTTGTCCTTGCTTACCTCGAAAGTCGGCATTATCCCTTCATCCAGTGCTTGATTGTCCGCAGCTGCTGCACGTCGTTCTTGTACAGCTCGCGGATGTCATTAATTGCGTAATAGTCCATGATTATCCTGTCGAAGCCCGGCCCCCACGCAAGAACCGGAATGTCCTCGCCAAGCAGCGGCTCGACCACTTCGGGCCTGAAGATTCCCGCGCCGCCCAATTCAATCCACTCCCCCTTTGGGTGCAGCACGTCAATCTCGATGCTCATCTCAGTGTACGGGAAATAAGCCGGCCTGAACCGCGCCTCCGCAAACCCCAATTTTCCGAAGAACTGCTTCAAATAGCCAAGCAAGTTCTTGAAGTTCACGTCCGGGTCCACCACGATGCCCTCTACTTGGTTGAACTCGAACAGGTGCGCCCAGTCCAGCGCCTCGTTCCTGAAGCACCGGCCCACAGAAAAGAATTTCGCGGGGAAATCATCATTCTTCAGCGCGGCAATCGTCCGCGCGCTCAGCACCGTGGTGTGCGTCCGCAGCACCCTCTTCTTCGCCACGTCCGGGCTCCACGCGTAGTCCCATCCAATCGAGTCGCGGATTCCGATTTCGTGCGCCTCGCGAACCCGCTCCACGAGCGCGTTGTCCGGGAGGCTCCCCGCCTCCGGGTCGACGAAGAAAGTGTCCTGCATCTCGCGCACCGGGTGCTCCTGCGAAGTGAACAATGCGTCGAAGTTCCAGAACGAAGTGTTAATCAGCGGCCCCTCCATCTCCTTGAAGCCCATCTCGAGCCACACCTTGCGGACATAGTCGGTCGCCTGCTTCACGAAGTGCCGCCTGCCGGGGTAAATCCTTGGCACCACTGCCCCGACCTCGTACGGCCTGAACTTTGTCTTTTTCCAGGAGCCGTCCCGAATCATCTTCGGCGTCAGCAGGTTGGCCTCGGCGTTCAGCTTAAGCCCTTTTTTCACGAGCTTCTTCGCCTCCGCCGTGGGACTAATCGTCCTCTCGGCCTGCTCGGTCACTTTTATCAGGCCGCCCCTGGACCCAAGCATCTTCACGGCTTCTGCCGGGACTTTCTTGCCCTTCGCAATGTCGGCAAGCGCGTCCTCGTCAGAAGTCTTTTTCTTCAGCGCCTTTTTGCCGTGCTCGGTGAGCTTGAGCTCGCCGCCCGCTGCCGTGGCGAGCCTTTTCTTCGTGAGCCAGGTCATGGCAATCCCGAACTTTTTTTCGCCGAGCTTTTTCTTGAGTTCGGCCATGCTTGCCTTGCCAGCCTTGAACAGCTTCAGTGCCTGCCGCTCGGGCAGGCCTTCTTTGAGGTATTCCTCCCCTTCCTTGCCGAGCGCGACTTTTTCTGTCTTTTTCTCGTCAATCCTGACGAGGCCCTTGGACAGCAGCCACAGCGACGCGTGCGACACGCTGTCGCTCTTGAGGCCTGCCGCCTTCGCCAGCTCTTCCTGGCCCATCGGCTTCTTCAGCGCAACCAGAATGGCTTTCTCGTGCTCGTGAAGTGAGTAGCCCATAAGGTAGGTTCTTATAGCCGTCGTCCATTAATATGCTTTATGCCGGTGCTTGACGCCGCAGCAATCATAAACGCCAAGCTGGCGGAAGGCGTGACAGTGCCCGAAGTCCTTGGCGAGCTCAAGGACTTCGAGTCCAGGGAACTCGCACAGGCAATGGTCTCCGAAGGAAGGCTGAAAGTCCTCTCCCCATCCAAAGACTCCGTCGATGCCGTGCGCGACGCGGCGTCCCCCCGCCTCTCGGAGACAGACCTGCAGGTCCTCGCGCTTGGGTTCGAGCTAAAAGAAGAAATAGTCACCGACGACTATTCGCTCCAGGCCTCGGCCAAGCGGCTCGGGCTGAAGTTCCGCCCCGTAATCTTCGAGGGAATCACTCACTGAACTCTTCCTCTAGCACGGGCTCGCCCATGAACGACTCGCTCAGCAGAATGCCGATTTCCTTGCGGTACCACACCACCATGGCGAGCAAAATCAATCCCGCAATCATGTAGACGGGGTTGCCGTACTTCTCCCGGATTTCGCTGGTTATGCTGCGGAGCGAGAGCTGGCTCTGCAGCGGAATCTCTTTCTCGTACAATACCCGGAACTTGCCGCTAGTGAACGGCTTCTTGTAGTTCCACTCGTAGTAAGTCACTTTCTGGCCGCTGGCGTCGAGCCCCGGCGCAGTGGAATAGGCCGGCGGCGTGACCTCTCTCGCGAGCCGCAGCGTGATTGGCATCCCGATTTTGAGCGTCGTCGGTGGGTCGTACGGCAGCGAAATCGTGCTGCCGTCAAAGAAAGTGAACGCGTTTTCGGTGATTCCCGTCAATTCCTGCTTCCCGACTTTCTCGACGGCCTCTACAACCTCGGGCACGGTGTACTGCAGCACCACGACGCCGAAGTCGGACTGTGTCAATTCCATCACGACGTTCTCGTCAGTGGTCTCGTAAGTAATCACTTTCGAAATCCCGTACGCGCCGAGGTCCGGGAAGCTCGCGCCGTCCTTCACGAGCGCCTCGAACTCCTTTCCCTCGCCGCTGTCCAGCCGCAGGAAATACTCCTGCTCAACGTAGGCAGACCCGTCCTCGTGCAGGCCTATCCTGATCTCGTGGTCAATCACCTGCGCGGCTAGGCAAGTCGAAATAATCAGCAGCAAGGCAAGCACGCGCTTCATTGCCATAAATAGCGGTATTGTTGTATTTATGGGTATGGCTTTTATTGTTGTAACCCCTAACTATCGCTGTGGTCGAGAAAGTCGAGAAACGAAGGGAGATAACGTCGCTGTACAGGCGGATTGGCCAGCACGGAAAAATAACCCATTTGCAGAAGGCCCTGGAGGAAGCCAAGCCGGAAAGGGAGCTGGCTTTCCTCAAGTTCGTCGACAAGCACGTTGGCACAATTCCCGAGGACCACAAGCCGACCATCTGCTTTCACGGCCTTGCAAAGCCCCTGTTAACACTCGAAAAAGACGAGGACTTTGACGCCGTGTTATTTTTGGTCGGCAAGCAGCTTTCCTCGTTTCCCGGGGACAGGAAAATTGATGTAATCTATGGCCTCGAACCCATGGTCGGCCAGTTGTCCAAGTTCCAAAAAACTGGGAGAGTCTCTCGCATGGTGCGCTTCTTGAACACGCATTTGCAGTCCATACCCCAAGAAAACAAGGAGAGGGTGCTGCAAACCACGCCCCACACAATTAATTCCTTTATGCGGCTGGACGAGGACCTCTTCCCCACGGCTTTGGGCATAGCCGACAAGCACTTTGCCTCTGTCCCAGACCGCAACAAGGCGTCCGTCTTCACGAGCGACTTACCAAAGATATGCGATATGCTTTACGGCCTCTACAGAAAATGACGCGCCAGCTTATTCCCGCACCCTCTTCCACACTGCTTCAAGCAGCATCGCGAGCAAGTAAAAATACGTGGTGAACCAGAACAGGGACCACGCCCAGAAGCCCAATATGGACAATACGTCTCCGTGTATCGCCCCGGCGAAAATCACTATCCCAACTGCCATTAGCAGGCTCGGCGGCGCGTAAAGCGGGAACGTCACAAAGGAATAGGCCTCCTCCACCGCTTGGTACGCAAAGTACGCTTCCGAGTACTCGGCGAACGCTTCATCACACGCAGGGTTTTTTTCGTAAAAGCTGCGCTGGCACTGTGGCTCTGTGGGCCGCAGCAGCATTGGCCCCGCGAATACAACCAAAAGCATTGCCGCCACGAGCAGCAGCCTCGTTTTGTTCGGTCGCCAGTTAATTTTCATATCTCTATCTTCATAAACTCGTGTATTACTTTGGTGATATTGGACAAGGTTTCCCTGTAGTCCTCTTTCGTGAGGCGTGTGTAGTCCTTTTTTCTCTCGCTTCCCTTCTCAGTCACGTAAGAAACTGTGACACTTGGCACTCTTATGAGATGGGCTGACGCCACGAGACATGCAGTCTCATAATCCCCATAAACACTTGGCCCTTCATTCTCTGCGAAGGAATCCCAGAGTTCATCCCACAATTCAAACGGGTGCTCCTTGAACCTCCCTGGCTTGAGTCCGTAGCGGCTGTAGACCTCGCCACCATGGACCTTCAAGCCCATGCCTCTCGCCACCTGTTTCATCTTCTCGGAAAGGCCTTCATCAAACAACTCCGGGTTGCCCGGCACGTTGTTGTCCCTGCAAATCCCACAAAGCTCTATGAAGCTCGGGTCGTCTGAATAGGCTCTCGACGGCACAACTAAATCGCCAGGTTCTGCTTCTGAACTGCATGTGGCTTGGCAACACCCAAAATAGACAATGAACGGCTTTCCGTCAAATTCTATCAAGTCGTCATAAACCAGCGATACTCCTAAAGCCTGGTTGTATCCATAGCCACCAAAAAGCGCAAACAGCTTTTTTCCGTTCACTTCAGTTTCATAGAACAAGTCAGCAAAATTCTTGTGCACGAATTTTTTCTTCATCGCGGCTGCTGGTTCCCCGAAGTCGAACTCTTTCATTAATGTTTCCACCGCCAGCTTATCAGTCCTGGCAGTCATTATGACCGGCATACAATCAAATCTCTATCTTCATAAAGTCCTTCGCGACAATAACATTGTCAAACAGCTGGATCTCAGCTGGCACGATAGACTTGGGGGGTGCCATTCGGCACCCCCCAGAGGCAGGCATCAAATCTCCAGCCTCATAAAGTCCTTCGCGACAATAACATTGTCAAACAGCTGAATCTCAGCTGGCACGATAGACTTGGGGGGTGCCATTCGGCACCCCCCAGAGGCAGGCATCAGATTTCCAGCCTCATAAAGTCCTTCGCGACTATGACGTTATCAAACTCTTTCTTCGCGTCCTGCAGCAATTTGTCCAATTCCTCTTCCTTGTACCTCGTCGAGAAGTGCGTGAGCACCAATTGCCTCACGTTCGCCTGGCGAGCGACCTCGCCCGCGTCCCGCGCGGTCGAGTGCGTGGCGTCCCTCGCGCGGTCACTGGCGTCCTGAGCAAAAGTCGAGTCGTGCACCAGCAAGTCCGCGCCCTCCGCAGCCTTTATCGTGGAGTCACACATCTCGGTGTCGCCCGTGTAAACAAACTTGATTCCCTTTTCCCGCGTCACGTAGTCCGCCGGCTTCAATTTCTTGCCCTTCCACTCCACGGTCTTGCCGGCCTTCAAGTCCCCGTACAATGGCCCCGGATTAAGCCCAATCTTCCGCAGCTTTTTCTCGTCCGCGTGCAGCCGCTCCTTCTCCTGGAACACGTAGCCGAAGCCCGGCCGCGAGTGCTTTGTTGGAAACGCGGACACGGTGAACTCGGGCTCGTCGACAACCACTCCTTCCTTGACCTCCTCGACCACGAGCTCGAACGTCTTTTTGCCCTGCTCCACCAGCCGCATCACGTCCTCGACCAGCGTCTTGATGCCCTTTGGGCCGTAGATATAGAGCGGCTCCGTCCTCTCGCGCCAATAATTGGACTGGATAAACCCAATGAGCCCAAAGTAGTGGTCGCCGTGGAAGTGCGTGATGAACACGCGGCTAATCTTCATGGGGCTGAGCTTGGCAATCGCGAGCTGGCGCTGCGTGTTTTCCCCGCAGTCGAACAAGAACCTGTGCTCGTTGTACTGGAAATGGATTCCGGGGTGGTTCCGGTCCGGCATCGGGATTCCGCAGCTAGTGCCAAGGAATACGACTTCTGCCATACGATAGCTATTTATTAACTGTGTATTTAACTATGCACCATGCAACAGGAATGGCTCGCAAAAAAACTCGTCAACTACACGCTCGGAATCGGGCAGAAAGAAAACACGGAAGGCCTGCGAAAGGCCGAGCGAAAATACGGCAAAAAAGTCCGCACGCTCCTCAAGAAGAAAAAAATCACTGCCACCAGGCGCAACGCCGCCATGCTCGACGAGCTCAGCAAAGTGGACTACGGCCCGCTCTTCGTAAAAAAAGGAAAGAGCTACGTCCCCAAGCCCACGGTCGGCCACTCCGTGATAATCGCGTTCAACGCGGCAAACAAAAAATATGCCGAAGCAGTCCGCCGCGAGTGCCTCCGCAATGGGGCGCACGCCCTCATGCTCGAGCGCAGCACCAAAGCAATCCGCGAGGCCTACCAGCTCTCGCCCATGGGCGCAATCCGCGAGCTCTCGCCAATCAGCGCCGCCCTCCACTCGACAGCCGACTACTACATCAACCTCGAGGCCATCGAGAACGAGTTCTGGAAAAAAGGAATCAATCCAGCCAAGTTCATGGCCGCAGCGCCGTCCAGCATGAAGCTCCACGAAATCCGGGACAAGCGCATGCAGCGCTGGTGCTACGTTGGCTGGCCCCACCCCCAAATCGCGAAAGAGCTGGGGTTGCCCGCAGCCAAGTTCAAAAGAATAGTCGACGGCTCCATCGAAGAGTCCTTCACGCCGCGCATGAAAAAGCTCGTCGACGGCTACTACCACGCCCTCAAGGGCTCCAGCAAAATCCACATCGTCCACGACGACGGCACTGACCTAAAGTTCTCGGTGCGCGGCCGCCGCTTCATGCGCGACGACGCAGTCCTCGGCGCCGAGGACATCCGCAACAAGGACGTGGGCATGAACATTCCCGGCGGGGAAATCTTCACCGCGCCACACGAGTACAGCGCTAACGGCATACTCAAAATCCCGAAGAACATAATCCCCGGCCACGGCCTCGCCGAGGGAATCGAGCTCTTCTTCGAGAAGGGGAACGTCGTCGACTACGGCGCCAGAAGGCACCGCGACTACCTGACAAAGTTCTTCGCCGAGAACACGGGAGAGTGCCGCCGCATCGCGGAGCTCGGCATCGGCTGCAACTCAAGGGCTGACTTCACGAACGGCTACATCATCGTGGACGAAAAAATCAAGGGCACCCTCCACATCGCAATCGGGTGGAACATCGGGTACGGCGGCAAGAACAACGCGTCGTCGCACCTCGACTTCATCAAGCCCATGTACAAGGGAAGCCTCTACGCGGACGGCGCCTTGGTCATGGACAAGGGAAAGCTGGTGGCGTGATGCTCGACACTCTCGAGAAGGCAGTCACTTCCAAGGCGGACTTCGTCGAGATAGGCGCCTCAATAGGCCACATGACCCGGCTCCACCTGCGCGAGAAGGAGGTCGAGACAGTCTCGTCCGGCTCCGCGTCCGGCTTCGGGGTCCGCGCGCTCTACAAGGGCGCGTGGGGGTTCGCCTACACGTCCGACGAAAAGAAATTGTGGGAGACAGTGGAGCGCGCGGTCAAGCTCTCCCGCGCCTCTTCCCGCAAGCCCATCGGCGCGTCCCTCGCAGGCAAGAGCGACGCCCGCGACAGCACCAGAGTCAAGGTAAAGAAGCACCCCCAGGACTTCAGCCTCGACGAGAAAGTCAAGCTCTGCCTCGAGCTCGCCGGCGACAGGCCCAAGGGCATAACGGCCCGCGACCTAGAGTACGCCGACGGCTGGGGCGAGGGCTACTACGTCAACAGCGAGGGCGCGGCACTCGAGTACTTCCCGGTGCGCTCGTTCCTCGCGGTCTCCGCCTACTCAAAGAAAAACGGCGAGCTGCTGAAGGCCAAGGACGCGGCCGCCGGCCTTAAAGGGGTCGAGCTCCTGGACGGCAAGCACGCCATGGTAAAAAAAGTCTTTGACAAGGCCCTGCTCCTCCAGAAGGCCACGCTCCCGCCGAAGGGAAAGACGCGGGTCGTCATCGACTCCGAGCTGGCTGGGGTCTTCGCCCACGAAATGGTGGGCCACGCCGCCGAGGGCGACACCATCGCCAACGGCAAGAGCATCCTCGGCGGAAAGCTCGGCCGGCTCCTCGGCTCGAGGCACGTCAGCATCTCGGACGACCCCACGCTCCCCAGGCTATTCGGCTCGTACCCGTACGACGCCGAGGGCATCAAAGCCCAAAAAACCAGGATTGTCGAGCGCGGCCGCATAACAAACTTCCTCAACTCCCGCGAGTCGGCGTCACGCCTCAAGACCGAGTCGACCGGCAATTCCCGCGCAGAGTCCACGGGGCACTTCCCCATCGTGCGCATGAGCAACACGTTCTTCGAGCCGGGCGACCGCTCCGACGACGAGCTCTTCGAGGGCGTGAACGGAATCTATGCCCTCGGAACGAAGGGCGGCGTGACCGAGCCCCACACGGGGTACTTCCAGTTCGCTGCCGAGTACGGCTGGCTCGTCAAGAACGGCGAGAAGACCAAGCCGCTCCGCGACATCACGCTCGTCGGCCACTTGGTCAACACCCTGCGCAACGTCGAGGCCTGCGGCAAGAAGTCCAGGCTCGGCCACCCCGGCTTCTGCGGCAAGGCCGGCCAGAACCTCCCGGTGAGCGACGGCGGGCCGCACATAAGAATCAAGGGGGTGCTCGTCGGGTGATTGACCCCATTCTCGCCAAGGCCGCGAAGAAATGCGACCAGGCAGAGCTCTACTACGCGGAGTCCCACTCGCTCCTGAGCCGCAGCTCGCTCGACAAGCTCGAGGCGTGCAAGTCCGCCGAGGACCGCGGGTTCGGCCTCCGTGTCGTGTGCGGCGGCCGCATCGGCCACTCATTCTTCAGCCGGGAAGAGGACGCGGACCGCGCCATCTCGGGCGCAGTCAAGTCGGCAAAGCTCTCGCACACCGAGGGCTATTCCCTTCCCGGCAAGGCAAGCTACCACAAAAGAAAATGCTTCGACCCCAAGCTAAAAGCACTTGACGAGGAAAAGCTGGTTGACATGGTCCTGGCCTCTATGGACGCGACCGCGGAAAGCGCCGACCCAATCCAGGCCGAGGTCGAGGCGCGCTACGGCACGGTGGAAATAGCCAGCACCGAGGGCGTCTACGCAAAGGACACGGAGTCACTGTTCTCGCTCTACTGCGTCGGCAAGAAAAAGGAGAGCATGGGCGACGAGTCCTTTTCCTCAAGGAAGCTCACCGACTGCGCCGTGAGGGTAGGGCGCGTCGCGGGCGAGCTGGCCGAGCAGGGCGTGGGCGCCTCCCCCGTGGACTACGAGGGGACGGTCACCCTGCACCAGGACGTCATCGGCTCGTTCTTCGGCGAGTCAGTCGTCCGAAACCTCAACGGCGAGCTCGCGAGGCGCGGCAAGGCAAAGTGGGCGGACAGGCTCGGCAAGAAAGTCACCGGCGACTTTACGCTCACCGACGACCCCACCATCGACTGGGGAATCGGCACCATGCCGTTCGACGACGAAGGCGTCCCGACGACAAAGAAGGACATGATAAAAAACGGCGTGCTGAAGCAGTTTTATTACGACACGCGCACCGCGAACCTCGCTGGCGCGAAGGCCACGGGCAACGGCTTCCGCGGTGGGCCAGTGTCGCCGCCCACCATCAGCATGACGAACGTCGTAATCTCTCCGGAGTCCCGCGGGAGCGGCGGCGGCATGTTCGTTCGCGACCTGATGGGCTACCACAACATGAACCCCGTGACGGGCGACTTCTCGCTCGACATCACACACGCAATCCTGAACGAAAAGCCGGTGCGGGGCTGCGTGCTGACCGGCAATGTCTTCGAAATGCTCGAGAAGGGCGAGTGGAACGGCCCGACCGAGACGCGGGCATGGCTGACCTCGCCGCAGCTCTCGTTCGAGGCAAAAGTGGTGGGGAAATGAAGTGGAAAAAAGAACCTGATGTCCAGGCCATGATGGAGCGCCTCGTCGCAGAGGCAGGGCTTTCCCACGTCCGCCCGAACCGCGTGTTCTGCGTGCGGGGCGAGGGGTCGAAGAGCCGCGCGGTCGCGCGCATCTGGTCACTGCCACGCGTGTTCCAGCAGTGCCTCGAAATCGAGGCCGCCTACGTAATCGAGGTAATGGACAAGAAGTGGGACCGCCTCTCGGACGAAGAAAAGGAAAAGACAATAATCCACGAATTGCTCCACATTCCCAAAACGTTTTCGGGCGCACTGGTGCCGCACAGCTGCTTCGGCAAGCGCATGGTCGGCGCGAGGCAGGTCGAGAAAATCTGGAAAAAGATGAAGGAGTAGCGTGCTAAAAAGTGAATCAAGTCCGTACCTGCGCAGCCACTTTTTCCTTGTTTGCTTCCAGGGCATGCATCATTATGCCGAGCTGCAATTGTTTCAACTTTTTCACGAGCGGGTTTTTCCTGTTGATTGAGTACATCTTTGCCCTTCCTATTGTCCGTGTTTGCTTCACTAACTCGTATCCCTCGAGAATTGGCCACACATCGTAAACAGTTTTGTAGGCTACCCCTGAGTGTTTTGCTATCTCCGATTTGCTATAGTCATGGGTGTCGTGGATTAGCAAGAAGTCCAAAACCCCCGAGATTGCGTTGTTGAATATTTCAACCAGCCCATTCTTTTTTTCCATGGCCTTACTGTCCACGATATAGTATAAAAAACTATCTTTGTATATATAAAATATTATACGATAGTCTTTATAAACTCTAACTGACACAATCCACAATGCTATGGGGGGGAGGGACAGTGGCCTAATGGCACAATTGCTAGAGAAAATGATTTATCACGGCTGGATAGGGGGAAAGCACACTTCGGCGGACAACCTCCCAAAAAGCTTTCCCAGACATGCGCGTGACAAAGTGAAGAAGGCATTGAAGCAATTGGTTGGTTTGGGGTTTATTGTTGTTAAGCCAACAAGTTACGGCAAAGAACTATCAATAAACCCCAGAGCAGTGAAGGAAATAAAACAGTTCATCCTTGAGCAAAGGAAAGAATATTTAAAATGAGCATACGTGTATATACCTGCGCATTGACCTGTGCACGTACATCTCAAACCGCTGTTTTATTTTCCACCCCGCCTTCTTCAGCAGCGGCCGCAGGTCGCCGTGCGCCATCACGACAAGGACCTTTGAGTGCTTCTTCATCTTCCTGAACGCCTCGAGGTAAAGCTCGCCCCTCTCCCTCCCGAACAAGCCCGAGCTCTTCCCATACGGAAGGTCAGTGACTATCGCGTCGAACTCCCCGCCCCCCCACTCCAGGAAGTCCGCGTTGTCGACCTTGATTTTCTTTTCCATCCTGTAGAACCACGCGTTCTCCCTCGCGCCCTCTGCGTACTCCTCGCTGATTTCGACGCCCCTCGCCGACAAGCCCATGTCCGCGGCCTCCAAAAGAATTCCGCCGATGCCGCAGAACGGATCCAGGATTTTTCCCTTCCTAACACCAGTCAAATTAACCAGCAGCCGCCCGTACTTTGGCTGGAGGCTCGTCGGGTGGAACACGAGCCTGGCGTTCACGTCCCGCGGGGCAAGCCCTTTCGCCGAGTGCTCGTACACTTGCTCCGTGGCCCAGTACTTCTTGCCGTCCGTGAACACGCGGAGCACTGTCTTGGGCTTATCGAGCCTGACCTTCCCCTTGACCCGCGCTGCCACGGAGTTAATAATCGCGGAGCTGCTTTCCTTGCCGGCCACGCGGCTGACGCGGACGGCAAAGGATTTATAAGCAGGAAGCCTTAATCTTTCGCAGTTGCTTGCTTCAGCCACCAGCTTTCCCGCGAATCGCGTCATGACGAGCCGCCCCAGGGTTTTGGCGTCGCCGTCGACAAGCAGGAGCTCGCTGTGCAGTGCCTTGGCTTTCGGGAAGAGCGCTTCCGCCTCTGCCCGCGCGAGCGCAGGGTCCTGCCGCGACAGCTGGAGCACAAGCTTCATTGGCTGAAGCTATGCCCCCAGGGAGTATTAAAGCATGCCGAAGAAAAGAGTGGCAAAGAAGAAACCGGTGAAGAAGAAAGCCGCGGCAAAGAAAAAAGCTCGGGGGGCGCCCACGGCAAAGCCGGCGGCGCCCCCCAAAGCAGCGAAGCCGCGGGCAAAGCCTTTGACGAAGACCACACAGTCCCTCCCCATCACCATCAAGTCCACGGCCGAAATCAAAATCCCTGCCAAGACAGTGGATCAGGTCCTCGGCCAGGAAAAGGGCGTCGAGATAGTCAAGAAGGCTGCGCGCCAGCGGCGCAACGTCTTCCTCCTCGGCGAGCCTGGCACTGGCAAGTGCGTCGCCCCGGAAACCTTAATAACACTTGCCGGTGGGGAAGTACTGCCTGCAGAGTCTGTGTTCAATCGAGCAAAAACAAATGGCATTATCGTTACACAGGATTCAGACAGAACATTACTTTCTGACACGGGCTTAAGGACGTTATCCATTAACAGGAAAAACGTAAAATTAACAGAGGAAGACGTGCTCTATGCAGCAAGGTTCAAGAATCTAAAGCAATTATTCAGAATCAAGACTTCTCTTGGTTCTGAGGTAACTCTTACGGATAATCATCCATTGCTCACTATAACAAAAAGGGGTGAGTTGAAGTGGGTGCCTGCCAAGGATTTGTCAAAGGGGGGTAGGATAGCTAGTGCGAGAAGCGTCACATTCCCGGAGATAACTGACATAGATTTCATTGACGACCTTGATGGAGACATTACCTTATGCATACTGGATAGAGAGTTCGGTCTAGAGGAGGCAAAGAAGAAAAAAGTATCTTATGACAAGATAAGCCACATCAGATACAAAACAAGTGTTACTGATTCCTCCTCAAAAAAAGTCAAGGTGGTGGGCAACTGGAGCGAGGAACTAGGCAGATTCTTAGCGTATATGCTTTCAGAGACGTCTATAACAAGGGATAGGAACATTATTTTCACAAACAACGACAAAGCAGCAGTAACAGACTTCGCGTTTTTGGCTCACTCACTCTTTGGAATTAGATTCAACGTAGCGAAGAGGAAAGAGCATTGGTATGCTCAAGCCAGTTCTTCATCACTTTGCCGTTTTTTGAACCAAGTCTTTGACGTAGCGTTATCCTCTCCCAACAGGTCTCACATCACAAAATTCCCGCGCCGGATGTTGTCCGCACCACTGCCAGTCCTTGCCGCGTTCATAAGGACTTACTATGATATGGAAGGCCATGTGCAAAAGCCGCGCAGGCGGTGTATGGAACTCTGTAGTGGAAGTAAAGAATTTACCAGGGTTATGCAGATTGCACTGCTAAGGTTTGGCATAATATCGAGATTAAAGACAAGATACAATGCTGCTACAAATACCAAGGGCAAGAAAAGGAGAAAATATTATTACCTTTTCATATTCGGCGCTGAAAATCTAAGGAAGTTCAGGGGTTCCATTGGTCTCCACAGCGGTAGGAAGAGAGAACGCCTTGAAAGGTCTATTGTTATAAAGCCCAATCCAAATTTGGATGTAGTCCCCAATATTTTCGAGGACTTAAAGTTTTTGAAGGAAAAACTAGAGTTCAAGAATACTGACGTGACAGATTACCCTGCTACATTTTCTCGTTATGTCCATGGAAAAAGAGAGCCTAGTAGGAGGGGGCTTGCCGATATAACTGAAAAAATTGCTAACGTGTACTTAAGCAAGCAGAAAGTGGCAGGAGTCTATGATGAGGAAGTAGAAGACACAATCATAAAGTTGTCCTGTCTTACAGATTCTGATATATACTGGGACAAGATTGAGAGCATAACAAAAACCAAAAGTAGCGATTATGTCTATGATTTCACGGTTCCAACAAACCACAGTTTCTTGGCTGGCAATATCCTGCTGCATAACTCCATGCTTGGCCTCGCGATGGCCGAGCTCCTGCCGGTGAGCAAGCTGCAGGACGTCCTTGTCTACCCCAATCTTGGCGACCCGAACCAGCCAAAAATAAAAACCGTCAAGGCCGGCAAGGGCCTAAAAATTGTCGAGGAAGAGACCAAGAAGGCCATGGAGGGCGGCAGCTCCAAGCAGATGGCCGGCTTCATCGCGTTCCTCTTCCTCTTGTCAATCCCGTGGGTATTGCTCTGGCTTGGGTGGCTCAGCGAGCTGCTCGCCGCGGCGTGCCTCATCGTGGCGGGCATGCTCGGAATCGGCGTAGTCATCGGGATGCAGATGCGGCCCCGCACAGACAACACGGCGCCAAAGCTCCTGGTGGACAACTCCCGCCAGAAGCACGCGCCTTTCATCGAGGCGACTGGCGCCAAGGCCGGCGCGCTCTTGGGCGACGTGAAGCACGATCCGCTCCAGTCCGGCGGCCTCGGCACTCCCGCCCACCTCCGGGTCATCGCGGGCATGATCCACCGCTCGCACCTCGGCGTATTGTTCATCGACGAAATTGGCACGTTGTCAGCAAAGTCCCAGCAGGAATTATTGACCGCGATGCAGGAGAGGAAGTTCTCAATCACCGGGCAGAGCGAAATGTCGTCAGGAGCAATGGTGCACACTTCGCCCGCGCCGTGCAATTTCGTGCTCGTCGCCGCGGGCAACCTGCTCGACCTGAAGAACATGCACCCCGCATTGCGGAGCCGCATCCGCGGCTACGGCTATGAGATCTACCTGAACGAGAAGATGCCGGACACTCCGGAGAACCGCGTGAAAATCGCGCAGTTCATCGCGCAGGAAGTCCAAAAGGACGGCAAAATCCCGCACTTCTCGCGTGCGGGCGTCGAGGCCGTCATCCGCGAGGCGCAGAAGCGCGCTGGGAGGAAGGGCAAGCTGACCGTGAAGCTCCGCGAGCTCGGTGGGCTCGTCCGGGCCGCGGGCGACATCGCTCGCGCAGACGGCTCTGCGCTCGTCGAGCCGAAGCACATCAAGGCCGCGAAGAAACTGGCGCGCACGATGGAGCAGCAGCTCGCGGACCAGTACATCTCCCAGAAGAAGGAATACGAAGTCTTTTCAACAAGCGGCAAGAAAGTGGGCAAGGTAAACGGCCTCGCCATCATGGGCGACGGCGGCATTGTCCTCCCCATCGAGGCAGAGGTCGCGCCGGCGCACTCCAAGAGCGAGGGCAAGCTAATCGCGACGGGCAAGCTCGGCGAAATCGCGCGCGAGGCAGTCACCAATGTCTCCGCCATCGTGAAGAAGTACAAGGGCACTGACATCTCCCGCCGCGACATCCACGTGCAGTTCCTCCAGACCTATGAGGGGGTGGAGGGCGACTCGGCGAGCGTTTCGGTTGCCACAGCATTAATCAGCGCGCTCGAGGAACTGCCGGTGGACCAGAGCATTGCCATGACGGGCTCGCTTAGCGTGCGCGGCGAGGTCCTCCCGGTCGGGGGAATCACCCCGAAAATAGAGGCGGCAATCGGCGCGGGCATGAAGACAGTCATAATCCCCGAGGCGAACAGGGACGACATCCTGCTCTCGCCCGAGGACTCCAAGAAAATCCGCATCATAACCGCGGCCAACCTCTATGACGTGCTCTCCAGCGTCCTGGCCAGCTCCAAGAAGAAGCCGGCCCTTTTGAAGAAAATCAAGCGCATCGTGAGCCGATAGCTTTTTTATTGTGGGCGCCCATAATCCTTATCGTGTCATTCATTAACTGGGACGAACTGTTCAAGGACAGGCTGGTTGGCCAGCTGGGCTTCGTGATGCTAGTGCTTAGCCCCTTCTCGATGGCTTTTGGGCTCGTCGTGAGGGACTACCTGCTCTTCGGCTTCGCTTTTGTGATGCTCGTGCTGGGCGGCGCTAACCTAATCTACCTGACGCAGGTATCCAAGTCTAGGCGATAACTGCGCTGTTGTCCCTCACCAGCAGGACCTTGTTGAAGCTCACGGGCGTCTTTTCGCCGCCCTTGGTGTAATAGAAGTAGTTGCTCTTGTAGTCAATATAGCTAATTTTGCCGATGTCCTCGCCATCGGTGTCCTTGATTGCTATGCCCTTGCGCACGCGGGGCTTCACGTACTTCGTTATGTAAATGTACTTAATCACGAGGAAGCCCACGAGCGTTATCATGAAGCTAGTGCCCACCGCGACGAACAAGTCTGCGAACGTGGGGCCGGTGGCGACGGCGTCTGTCCAGAACAGGAGGAACCTGCCCACCACATCGGCGATGACGAAGAGCGCTATCATGGACACGATGCTCCTGGCGTACTTCCGTATCCTGTAGTACTCCCGCTTGTAGTACATGTCTCCAATCCTTCCGGCCAGGAACAGTATCGCCGCCAATACGGCCAGCCCAATGAAGCCCAGCAGGAACCCGGCAATATTCACTATATTGATGTATCCCGGCTTGATTATCACTCCCGCGGGCACCGAGTCCCAGACGAATGAGATGTTGTCGAACCCAGCCCACAGCGAGAGCAGGGACAATAGCATCGAGCCAATGTAGAGCGGGAAGCTCGCGCGCTCGATGCTCGTGGTCTTCCTGAACGTGTTGAACGCGCCGACGAGCGCGTCCTCAATCCCGAACCCCTTGAGGATGAGGTAGACCCCAATCAATGCCAGGAAAACGTTGAGCGAAATCTGCTGGATTCCCAATAAGTGAACCGCGCCGTACAGCGCGAGCGCAATGCCCGGCAGGCCAAACACGAGCCGCGCGAAGTGCGGGTCACGCAGCACTTCCTTTATGACGTAATAGCTCTTCTCCAGTTCCTTGGCCTGCTTGACTATGATTGTCCGCACCCCAAGGACTTTCACCCTGGACTGTATGAGCGGCAGTACCTGCTCGTCGTCCGCGCCGTCGCTCACGAGCACGATGCCCTTGACATCGCCCTTCTTCAGTATGTTCTCGACCTGCTTCACAATCGCCTTGTCGGCCTTGTGGTCGCGGTCCCTGTGGCCGCAGATGGTCACGACCTCGGCGGCATCGCCGTCCTTCTTCAGCTGGCGGTACGCCTTGACCGCCCCGTACACTGCGTTAATGTCTGACTCGCTGGGGTCCTTGAGCGCGAGTGCCTGCGCCGCGGCCAGGTTGGCTTTTTCTCCTTTTATGGGGCTCTTGACGCCGGCTTTCTTCCCGTAGTCGTCGTCGCGGTCCACGCACAGCACAATAGTCTTTTTCTTCATCTCGCCCTACCTTATCCCTTTATATATTTCGTTCTAATTTAAAATAATAGGTTATATGCCCCAGTTAAAGGATATTACGACAATTCGCCCGGCTGGCAAGAAGCCGCGCGGGAAAGAAGTGGGCAGTTTCCTGCTCGTTTTGGTATTGGCTGTGCTCGGGATTTTCGCTGTCTACGCCCTGGGCTACATCAGCGAATTCGTCCTCTTGATTGGCCTCCTCATCGTGCTCTTTTACGTCTACTCCAGCACCCCGCCTTTCCTGGTTGAGCTCGAGCAGTACGAGCGCGCCGTGGTGCTGAGGTACGGAAAGTTCCTGCGCGTTGCCGGACCGGGATGGGTTTTCCTCACGCCTTTCATCGACGACGCGCGCATCGTTGACCAGCGCGTCGTGGTCGTGGACATACAGCCCCAGGAAGTCCTGTCGAAGGACAACATCAAGCTCCAAATAGACGGCATCATCTACATGAAAATCAACGACGCCGAGGCCGCCGTAATCAACATCAAGGACCCCATGGAGGCCGCCACCACCTACGTGCGCGCCCACTTGCGTGACATAATCGGCAAGATGGAGCTCGAGGCAGTAATCAGCGACATCCACGTCATCAACGAATTGCTCCGCGCGGGCCTGGCCAAGGTCTCGAAAGAATGGGGCGTCCAGGTAGAGAAAATCGAAATCCAGAGCATCGAGCTCCCCCAGGTCGTGATGGACTCGATGCACGACCGCAAGGCCGCAGAGCAAAAGAAGTACGCGACCGAGGAGTTGGCGAAGGCCCACGCCATCCAGATTGACGCAGTCCGCAAGGCAGCCGGCCGATTGAGCGACCCCGCGCTGCAGTACCTGTACCTCCAGGCACTCGAAAAAGTTGCAGAAGGCAAGTCATCAAAAATCATTTTCCCGCTCGAGCTGACCCATCTCGCGGACCGCTTGTCCGGCAGCATGACGGCCAAGCAGAAGGACAAGTTCGAGGACGACCTGCTCGACAGCTACAACGAGGTCATTCTCGATGAGACGCGGGAGGGGGTGCCGATTTCGCGTGAGGACATCCTAAAGACGCTGAAGCGCAAGGCCCGGAAAAAGCTGAAGGGGAAGTGAACCAATGGGCTGGCTTGAGGTATTCCTGCTTGTTTTAAGCCCGGGCATAGAGCTCCGCGGCGCCATTCCTTACGGCATAGCTACTGGCATGGACCCCATCGTGGTCGGCATCGCCGCCACAGTAGCCAACATTCTCCTGGTTTTCCCACTCTTCTTTTTCCTTGACCACGTCTTCCCCATGTTCGAGAGCTGGACACTATCCCAAAAGCTCTTGAAGCGCGCCCGCAGGGCGGCGGCCCCGTACGTGGACCAGTACGGCCGGATTGGCCTCGCCTTGTTCGTGGCAGTCCCGCTGCCGGGCTCTGGCGTCTACAGCGGCGCCCTCGCTGCCTATGTACTCGGCGTCCCCAGAAAATCGTCCATGGTGGGAATCGGCGTGGGCGCGGCCCTCGCCGGAATGCTCGTCACCTGCATCTCGGCGGGCTTCTTGCCGATGCTGCTTTAGCCAGCAGCCATCGCTTCTATAAACGCCCCGATCACCACGAACACTACTGCGAGCAGCAGGATTGTCGCGATGTCCTTGATGACGACTTTGTTCTTGTAGTCCTTTCTTATCAGTGCGGCCGACAGCATGCCCGCGCCCAGGCCGCCGAGCAAGTACGACCCGACCTCGAAAAGCCCGTGCGGGAACAGCGAAATAAGCGAATAAGGCAATGCAATCAAGTAAGAAACAATCAAGCTGCCGCCGCTTTGCGCAGCGTGCTGCCTCGCAAGCGTCCCAATTAGGACCCCGACAACACTGGCGTTCCACGTGACTATATACACAGCTCCCGCCCCGAACACGAACGAAAACAATAACACGAGCGCGAGCACCCCCAGGTTGTTTTCCACGAGGCACATGAACCCGCACGGGCTGGTTACCTGGCCGGTCTGCCGCAGCGACTCAATCGCGCCCAACTCGCCCACCTGGCTCGAGAACACGCCCTCCATGGTCTCCAGCGGAAACACGGTGAAGAACAGTGAAGTAACGATGATGAACCCAATGAAGTAAAGCCCGTACACCGCGAACATGTCCCCGTGCCGCATGAGCATCCCAATCTCGCTCTTGCTAAGCCACGGCTCGGTGTCCTCCTTCTCCTCAATCTGGATAACCCGCACCATCAGCGGCGCGGCCGCGATGCACGCAAAAGCCACGACGAGGTGCCCGCTCTCGTTCCCAGTGCCAATCATGCCAGCCAATGCAATCGCCACTGCCCCAATCGCCATGGCCAGGAAAAGCATCTTCCACGGCGCCCTCTCGGCTTTTTCGGCCTCAAGCAAAGACTCAAGCATGAATAACACCTTCTTCGAGCAAGTTTAAAACGTTTTCCACTCACAGCCTCGTTTTTTCGAATACCCACGGCACTGCGGACGGGTACTCCACGACTTTGAAGGCATTGTATTTATTTGCGAGCCGCCTCGCGTCTTCGACACTGGCCCGCGCCTCTCCATTAACCCAGTCCAGCCCAAGCCGCTTTGCCACTGCCTTGTCGACATCCACGACCCCCCGGACCAAGTAGCCATAACGATTCACTTTTTCGTAGTGGCACTTGATTGTTTCTGCCCTTCGACGTAATCGTTTCACGAGCTGGCCGGCATACTTGTAGTGCACCGAGCAAAAATGCGCGCGGCCACCGACTTCTTTGGCGTACCGAACAGTTTTCTCGCCGAGCTCCCGGCTTCCTTCTGCAGCAAACCCGTCGCCCCGCTGCTTGAACCCGTGTGCATTCATTTCTTCTTCGTTGGTGTCCGAGTACTCGAACTCGTTAAGGTTCAGGAACAACCCGTTGTCGGCAGCGAATTCCACGGCGCTCTTAAGCCGCTTCCAGTCCCCGGGAATGCAGGGCACTTCAATGCCCACGCCCATCCCGCTGTCCATCGCAGGCCTAAGCCCTTCAAATCCGTGGAGTGCGTGGAAGCGAATTTCGTCCAGCCCCGCTTTTTCGAGCAAAGAAATGTTTTTTTCAGTCACGAGGTCGCCATAGGTATACAAGTGCACGTGGTAGCCACCAAAATTCTGTTTGGCCAGCCGGATGTAGCCACACACTTTGTTGACCTCGCACAGTGGGTCTCCGCCAGTGACGCCCATCCCGGTTGCCCGCATTTCCCGGGACTCGTCCAGAAAGTCCTTGTTTTTGTGGATTGGGCGCTCGTTTGCCCATGCTTGTTTTTTGCCTTTCCGCAGGTCGGATATCGGGCAGTAAAAACAGTGCTGGCTGCATAGCCCCGTGGCAAAGAACACCATTTTCTCGCCTCTCCAGCAGCGTTTGCAGCCTTCTGCGAGCCTTCCGGCTCTAAACGAGTTGTACCACACGGTTCCATTTATAAACCCCTCCTCTCATAAACCTACCGATTTTGAGGAGATGAAACAATGCCAGAGGAATTATTGTTCCCCGGCGACTTTATTGTCAATGCCGAGGAATTCCTGCCCGGAATGGGCACTTATGTTGAAGAGGGCAAGGTTTATGCCGCTGAAGTCGGGACCGCAAAAAAAGACCTAGACAAGCGCGAGGTCTCTGTCGAAAGCAAGAGCAGGACCCCCACCATGCAGAAGAGGGGCCTTGAGGTCATGGGCATCGTCGCCAAGACCAGCGAAAAAGCGGCGTTCGTGGACCTTTTCCCATTCGAGAGCGACAAGCACCGCTTCGCCCCAATCCAGGCCTCGACAGTCCTGCGCGTGAACAACATCCGCAGCGGGTTCGTGAAGGACCTGCGGGACGAGTTCAAAATCGGCGACATAGTCCGCGTCAAGATACTTGAGGCTGAGCCGCAGAACGTCGTGGTCAGCACCGAGGGGCCAAACCTCGGGGTAATCAAGGCATTCTGCGTCAAGTGCCGCACCCCCCTCGACAAGGATGGCAAGGACCTTGTCTGCCCCGCGTGCGGGTGGAAGGACCACAGGCACATGGCCAAGGACTACCGCGAAGCACAGGCGTGATATCCCATGGAACT
Source organism: Candidatus Iainarchaeum sp. (assembly GCA_023129115.1). Classification (GTDB taxonomy): domain Archaea; phylum B1Sed10-29; class B1Sed10-29; order WALL01; family WALL01; genus WALL01. The sequence goes on from JAGMCR010000017.1 coordinate 60,490, forward strand.
GGTTTTTCTAGAGAACAGGAAGGACTCGATGATAGTCGAGCTCAAGGGCGAGGCACACACTTTCCCCGGCCTATTGTGCTGGGCCCTCCTGAAGGACCCCAAAGTGCAAGTAGCTGTCTACGAGGTGCCCCACCCCCTGGTCGGCACGCCGAGGATGCACATAAAGACCAAGGGCGAGGAGCCCAAGGCCGCGCTCAAGAAGGCACTGAAGCTCATCCAGAAAGAGCTTGACTCGGTCAACAAGCCAGTCTCCAAGATAAGGGCTTCCCCGAAAGCCAAGGGCAAGAAGTGAGCTATGTTCGGCAAGTACGACCCCGCTGACTTCCTGAAGAAGCGATACAGGCTAAAGGGCTGGAAAGCCGAGGCAGTGGACTGGGGAGTCGGCTTCCTCGAGGCCGCCTTGTTCTACTTCGTTATCCTCCCGCTAGTCCTCGGCACCTACCCACCGGCCGTCGTGGTCCAGACCTGCTCCATGACCGGCACCTACAACGTGGGCGACGTCGCAGTATTGATGGGCACTTCGTTCGACGCCATCAGCGCCCCCGAAATAACCACTCCCGCTCTGGACTATTCCATTTACCCCAACGACATCCGCGAACAAACACAAAAGCTCGTCTTCGGCGACGGCCAGGAGCTCGCGGTGCAGACAACCGGCGACATAGTGCTCCACGTATCCCCCATAAGCGGCGAGCAAATAATCCACCGCGCCATCGCCAAGGTAACCACTCCAACGGGCCGCTACCTAATCACCAAGGGCGACACGAACATGCTCCCCGACTCAGCCAAAATCGAGTGCGCCGAGTGGGTCGAAGAGGGGGGTGTCCAGAAGTGTACCCTGCTCAGCCAGCAAATCAGGCAGCTCTGCTCTCCCGCTGACGTGGGCTGGCCCGGCTGCATCAGCACGCCCGTGCCCGAGGGCAAAATCCTCGGCAAGTCGATCCTGACAATCCCGCTCGTGGGCCACGTCAAAATGCTCTTCATGCACATAGTCACTTTGGGCCACGGCTACCCTGGCCCGCTGTGGTGCTAAACAATTAAATACCTTCGTGCCGTTTCCCATTCGAGGTGTATTCAATGGACGTCAGGTACGACCGCGCGAACGACTTGTTCTGGGTGAACGGCAAGCAGGTGTACTGGTCGAGCGTTTACGTGCTCCGCCAGAAAAAAAGCGGCTTCAAGAAATTGTGCCGCAGCCTCAAGGTAAGCAAGGAAGAGCAGCCGCTCTTCATTGAGGAGCTGGACGACCTGCGCAAGCTTGGCTTCATCCGCGGCAAGGAAAAAATCTCTGTCACCAAGAAAGGAAAGGAATTCCTCCACGCCATTGAAAAGAAAATCAAGTTCAGGCACCTCCGCGAGAGGGGTATCGAGGACATCGACGACGTGTTCGAGGAAGCAGAAAAAATCGACCACCTCCGGCTCTCGAAGACAAAGCTCTTGGTCCCGACGCTCCCCGACCACTACGAGCGCGTGGACTGGTTCGCGCTCTTCGTCAACAGCGCGGTCGGGTACTTTTTCGTGCTGGTCGTTGCGCTGCTCGTCTGGTTTGGGATGGGCGCGCTCGGCGGAGACGCCTTGATAGTCCAGCTCGCGATGTCTCCCATAGCCTCGGTCATGACCATCGGCTTTGCCACCGTATTCCTCTGGATTTTCTACCAGGGCGGGAAGGCCATCGAGGGCTTCGCCTTCAGGCACAAATAAAAACCCCGGCGCTTAAACCATATGTGGTGTTCCCATGTTCGAGCTAGTAGTCTCCAACGCCAAGAGCTTCAAGGCCTCTATCGACGCCATAGTCACACTGATTGACGAGGGCGAGTTCCAGCTGACCGAGAACGGGCTGGTCCTGAAGGCAATGGACCCGTCGCAAATCGCGATGGTCTCGTTCGTGATGCCCAAGAGCGCTTTTGAAAAATACGAGGTGGAGGGCGACCAAAAAATCGGCTTGAACCTAGAGGACCTCGCTAAGGTAATGTCGCGCGTGCGCGGCGACGAGAAGCTCGTCATCAAGCTGGACGAGAGCAAGGCCCGCCTTGTTCTGCTGTTCAAGGGAAAGACCACCCGCCGCTTTGTTGTCCCACTGCTGGACATTAGCGCGTCCGCGCCGCGGGAGCCGAGCATTGACTTCGAGTCAAAGATAAAGTTCTCGGGCAACTTCTTCAAGGAGGCATTGAAGGACACGGGCCTCGTGTCTTCGCATGTTGTCCTCTCGTCGCTGAAGGACGCGTTCGTCATCGAGGCAAACGGCGACAAGGGCGAGGTCTCAATCCGCGCGGACAAGGGGAGCGACCAATTGTTCGACTACACGGTGAAGAGCGAGTCCCGGGCCATGTACCCACTTGACTACCTCAACGACCTGCTCAAGAACACTGACGCGGCGACCGCGGTCGACCTGGAACTACGGACAGACGCGCCTCTCCGGCTCGCGTACAAAATCGACGACGCGACAATCACGTACTACCTGGCGCCGCGCATCGAGACTGCTTGAGGCAACGCTTTTATAGCCGATATCCCTTACCCCCATAGTGATTATAATGAAGCGCCTACTACTGCTATGCCTGTTGCTCGCCAGCGTGTTCGCCGCGTCTCTCGGCACCACGTTCGAAATCGACCTGGGCGATCCCATAACTCTTTCTGGGTCTAACTTTGCGTTGGTCTCGGTCAATGTTTCCTTCATGCCCGGCCAGACTAGCTTCATTGTTGTTGACGTCGACGACGAAGAGCACACTATTGACTTTTTGGGTTACGTTGAGACTGATGGCTTCACAATCAAGTGGACCGACACGATGGTTGGGACCGGCGCGACCAGCGCATACCTCCACGTCACCGAAATAGTCTCAATCTCTCTCGACACGAGTTTTACCCTCAACACTAAAACAACGCCCAAGGCGCGTTATGGCTCAATGATGATTGAGCTGACCGAGACTTACCAAAGCTCCCTGCCTGGGGTGCCCTCGACAGCGACCGTAAAGATTGACGGCAGCGAGGAAACCATCGCCATCGGAGGGAACACTACTGCGGGAGACTACATACTCTCCGCCGAGTCAATTTCCTTCGGCTCTCCTGACGACGTCACTTTCTTGCTCAGCTCTCCCCCGGCAGAAGAAGCTCCTGAAGTAACGCCTACTCCAACCCCTGAGCCAACTCCCACCGCCACTCCAGAGCCGACACCAACTCCCGAGCCAGACAGCGGCACATCCACGCCCCAGGCAATTGGCGGCACATCCACTCCAACCCCAACTCCCGCACCGATGTTAATCGCAGCCCCCCGGGCAATCAGGGCAGTTCCGGTTGCCATCGTGGCTCCGGTCGCCAGCAGCACCGCGGTCACCGCCAAAATCCAGGCAACACGCATCGCGGAAACCACTTCCCAGGTTAGGGCGCACAGCGCGGCCGGCAACAAAATCACTTACCAGGTCGAGGGCAACGCGACTTCACAAGGATACCTTCAAGTATCCAATGCGCCACGCAAGCCGAAGCAAGTCAAGTTCGACGGCGCGGAAATCCCGGAGTGCAGCGTTTCGCTCCTGCAGACCTGCATCACCGCCATCCTGGGCGGCGGGGCCACAGAGGACTGCCTCTGCTGGACTTACAACGAGGCGGACACCCAAGTGGAAATCTTTTATCCGCACTCCGAGCACACGATTGAAATCGATTTCGGGGAAGAAGGCGAGGCGGCAACCCCCACCCCAACTCCAGAGCCTACTCCAACCCCAACCGGGGAGTCGCCAACTGGCGACTCCCCCAGTGGCTCCGATGGCGAGTCCACAGACGGCGGCTCCACTCTGCTGTACATTGTTGTGGCACTCGTAATCATTGTGCTCGCCGCAGGCGCGTTCTTCTTCCTCCGCAAGAAAAAGCCGCCGGCTCCTGAACTGGACTACACAAAAGAAAGCACCACCCAGCTTGACTACTCAAGCGAAGAGTAATCGTACTACCTGGCGCCGCGGGCGGAGCAATCATGGTTTTCGCTGCATTGCTTTTGGAGTGGCAAGTGTCCTAGCCTTATTTGTATGCTTTGTCGTGGTGGCGGACGTACAAGAACTTTATGGCGTTCTTTTTTACTTCGAAGGTTATGACAAACGACTTGGCGTGTACCCGCCGGCACCCAGCGAGAGGATTTTTTAGTGGCTTGTAGTGAGATGGGTTGCCCACGATTTCATTCATTTTTTTCTGGACCTGTTGGAATAATGCTTTGTTTTTTTTATTGAGCTTTTTTAGTGATTTTTCGAATGTGGGGGTGAACTCTATTGAGTATTCCACGGCTAAAGCCTCTCGAGGAAGTCGTTCATTTGTTTCTTGCTCTTGAATTTGCGGGACACTTTTTCTTTCTGGCTTTGTTCGATGGCCATTAGCTCTTCCACGTCCATAAGCATTGACTCCATTTCTTTGTATTCTTCTCTGAGCCCACTTCTGACGAGTTCGCTGAAGTTAGAGAACAAGCCGTTCTCAACCAGTCTCAAACATTCCTTGTACAATGTAACTGGGATAGTGATAGTCACTTTCTGTGTCTGCAATTATACCACCTGAATACCTATTGAGTACATACTCTTATATAAACGTTTCTGTTCGCGTGTCCCCATGGCGGCTGTGGACATGCACACATAATACAAAATCGACGACGCGACAATCACGTACTACCCGGGCGCCGCGGATAGAGACCGCCTAGCGCTTGTTTTCTACAAGATACATATGTTCAGTGTATTGAACATACTAAAGATAGAAACATTTAAATATACATATGTATAATATATTGAACATGCTTGAGAGGTATGCCCTGTTCAAGGCCTTGGAGACAGTATTCAAAAATCCACAGAAAAAGTTTTCGGTCCGGGGCCTTGGCAAGGAAGCGGGCTTCAGCCCAGGAAGTGCAATGGCTTGCTTCAACTACATGAAGGAAAAGAAGCTAGTGAAAGTAGCCAAAGTCGGGAGAGCGTTTCAGTTCCACGCAGACCTTGAGAATCCTTTGACGCGTGAGTGGAAAAAGTTGTTTGCGCTTGACTCATTAGAGCGGGTTTGGGACGGGATGCTAAAGCAGTTAGGCCCGGGCACAGTTGCAGTTCTTCTTTATGGAAGCATGGCAAAAGGCATTGGTGACGAGAAAAGCGATTTAGATTTGCTTGTTGTTACCAACAAAAAGAAGAGGGTCTCGTTGTCTGACATTGAAGCAAAACTGAAGAGGGAGATAAACTTGACCATGTATACGCCGGGTGAATGGAGGGAAAAAGCAAAAAAAGACAAGGTGTTTTACGAGCAGGTGATACTTGACGCAATTATTTTATTTGGTGAGAAGCCGGTGGTGCTGTGAACGTTGAGGAATGCATTCAAGAGGGCTTGCTGCTGCAGGTAAAACCTGATAAAGCTAAAGCGCGGAGGTCTCTTGATTCAGCTAAGCACAAGCTTGAGAGGGCCAAAGGACTTTTTCAGAAAAAATTCTTTGAAGAGGCAACGGTTGCTGCCTATACTTCAATGTTTCATGCGGCACGCGCACTGTTGTTTAAGGATGGACACAAGGAGAGAAGCCATTACGCGCTCTGCATTTATGTCAAAGAAAGATATGGCACTAAAATTGAGATGAAGTATATCCACGAGCTCAACACGCTGAGGATGCAGAGGCACGACATAATGTACGGCTTGGAAGAAAGGCCTGAAATAATGGAAATCGAAACAGAAAGCGCGATAAGCGTTGCAACCGGGTTCTTGGGAGCCGTGAAAAAACTTCTTTAGGAAAAGGCGGCTCCACCCCCGGTGTTTCGCATCAATGTGTTTGGCATACAAAATCGACGACGCGACAATCACGTACTACTTAGCGCCGCGCATCGAGACTGCCTAGCGCTTGTTGAGAACTTGGAGAGCAACAGTTATTATAAACTTTTCACGCTTAACCACTTGTAGTGAGCTCAAAACTCTTCAAGCACTCTTACTTCCCTTCGTCGCTTATTTTCGGTGAAGTGCTGGCCCTGAACCTTTTCAACTGGTTCGCGGCCCTGTTCCTGATAGACCTGGGCATGACAGGAATGGAAATTGGTGTCCTGCTCTCTGTCTTTCTGGCCACCGCGTTATTCACCACCCTCCCGTTCGGCTACTTGAGCGACTGCTTCCAGCTAAAGCGGATGGTCTCGTTTGGGATTGCCTGCCTAATACTCTTCTTCGTCGGCCTAACTTATTTCACTTCTTTCCCAATGCTTTTGGCGTTCTTTTTCGTGGGCGGCGTCGGCGCCAACCTGTTCAAGACTTCAATACGCGCATTCATCTTCAAGGCACTGGACCACCACAAGGAAGGCTTCGAGCTGGGCATTCTCGAGTTCGTGAGTGTCTTCGCGACCGCCATCGCTGGCGTTTTCGGTGGCTATTTGCTAATGGGTTTTTCTTTTGGCGACATCTTTCCCATCAGCCTGCTTGTCCTCGCCATTGTCTTTCTGGCGTCGTTCTTCCTTGACAAGAACGTGCTCCACAAGCCGCGGGTGCGCGAATACCGGGGCGACGTGAGCCACAAGATAGTAATAGTCCTCGCAGTCGTCTTCTTCCTTTACTCGTTCCACGGCGCCGCCGACGACATAAGCGCGCCAATCGTCTTCCGCGACGTAATTGGCATGAACATGATTGAAGTGGGCTACGCCCTCGGCGGGGTGCTCTTTCTTGCGGCCTTGTTCTCGCTTTACTTGGGGAAGCGATTCGACAAGTTCCATCACTTTTCCAAGTGGGCTCTTTTCTTTGGGTTGCTGCTGTCTTCAGGGGGCCACTTCCTGCTCTCGACAGCCACGTCCTTCCTGGAAGTAATGGCCTACCGGGTTATACACACACTTGGGGACATCAGTGTCAGCGTCTTCATGCTGACCGAAGTCGCCCACTTATTCTCGAAGAAAAGAATCGGCGGCGACTACTCACTGTTCCTATTTGTTGCGATTATTGCTGGCGCAGCCGGGAGACTGGTCATCGGCACAGTCGGGGAAATCATTGGCTACCAGCAAACTTTCTTGATTACCGGCTCACTGACGCTGCTAGGCGCGCTGATTATCCTAGCCACGCACGAAGAGTTCTAGAGCCGCTTCTCACTCGCGCCGGTTGTACCTCTTTTCTATCAGCTCGTCAAGGTGCCTCTTGCGCACGTACTCTCTCCGCCGGGGGTTCAAAGTAAACTCTTCAATCAACAGGCTGGCGTGCTTCCCGCCGAGGAAGTGCGGCAGAATAACGTAGTCCGCCCCGGCGTCGTACAGCTCAAGCGCCTCGCTGATTTGCTCGGCCATCACCACGCAAATCGCCTTGCTCCTCACTTCCTTCATCCGGTGCAGCAGCACAAAGTTGTCCTGCACCGAAGGCACGCTCGAAATCACCAGCGTCGCGTCCTTCAGCCCCACGCGGTCCAGCGTCTCGATGTCGCCCATGTCCCCGTACATGCACTTCTTCCTTTTCTTCAGCAGCGAATCGATTACCTCGGGGTTAAAGTCAACAATAATCGTTGGGATCTTTAGTTTTTGAAGCCTCTGCGCGACGTCAAACCCAAGCCGGTGGTACCCAAAAAGCACGGCATGGTCCCGCATTTCTTCGGGCAGGCTAATCTTTTGGTCAATCAATTTCTTGCGCTCGAAAATCTTGAAGTACTTCCCGATTTTGTTGTAAATCTCGTCGTTGTAGTTAATCATGTACGCCGACCCGGTAATGGTCAAAATCCCCACAAGCGTAACAATCGAGACGATGTCCTGGCTGACGTGCCCAAGCGCGAACCCAAGCGCAATCAGTATCAATGAAAACTCCGAGATTTGCGCCGAAATCATCCCCGTGAGCAGTGAAGTCCTCTTGCTGTACCCCTCGAGCCCCATTATCACCATCACAATCAGCGGGTTCCCGAGCAGCACGAACAGCGACAGAATCACGACGGGCCACAGCAATGCCGTCCCCGTCACAACGACCCCCATCCCAAGCGTCACGAAGAACAGCACGATGAAGAAGTCGCGCAGCGACCGGATTTTCCCGATGATGTCCACGTTGTACTTCAGCGTCGCAAGCGACACGCCCGCAATCAATGTGCCGATGTGCAGCGACAGCCCCATCGCGTCAGTGATGTACGCGAACACGAAGCAGTACGCAAGGCTCGAGATGAACAGCAATTCGTGCCAATGCGCGATGCGGTCAAAGATATGGTGCAGCGCGTACTTCGTGAACAGGTACGCAACGATGAACAATCCAACGCCCTTGAGCAGCGTCATGCCCACGAGCTCGTGGATTGGCAGTTGCCCGGCCAGCCCGGCCATGAAAATCAGTGCGAATATCGCGACGAAGTCCTGCGCCAGCAGTATGCCGAGCGCGACCTTGCCGTGCAGCGAGTGGAGCTCGTTGTCCTCGGACAGCAGCTTCACAATGATAATCGTGCTGCTGAACGTCAGCGCAATCGCGACGTAAATCGACTCCATCAGCCCGAAGCCAATGAGCTGCATTATCATGAACCCCACTGCCGCGGTGATTATGACCTGGGCCATCCCCACCATGGCGGCAATTTTCCCGACTTCCTTGATTTCGCGTATGCTCAATTCAAGTCCCACGGTAAACAGCAGGAACGCAATCCCGAACTCCGAGAAAATGTCAATCAGCTCGCTGGCACTAATCGTGTTGAGGAACATTGGCCCTAGGAGGATGCCAGTGATGATGTACGCAAGCAGCGGCGGCTGCTTGAACTTCCTCGCGACGTACGCGAGAACGCTCCCAAGCGCCAGAATCACGCCAATCTCAAAGAAAAGGTCCACCGGTGCATGCATTCAAGGCAATTACGCCGCCTTGCTTAAAAAGGCTTACACCGATTTAAACCGCGCCGCCCACAAAAAACGCATGGAGCTTGCGGACAAAGAATTATTCCTCAGGTACGCCCTGCCGTGCGGCAGGGTGCTGGTCAAGCGCGGCACAATCACGCAGGAACAGCTCGACCAGGGCCTCTCAATCGACCCCGCGCTCTTCAAGGTCGGGCTCTTCATGTGCGCGCAGGCCGCCAAGGCGCTCGGCAAAGACTCAATCGACCGCGGGGCAATCCGCCAGTACTTCTGGCTCGACCACGACTCGGCCCTGGTCGAGCACGCAAAGACCCACCCGGACATCGACATCAACCTTTGCACTGTCTGGCCCGCCGAGTACCTCGGCAACAGCCTGGTCCGCATTCCCCCGGGCGAGAGGAAAGTTAATATATCCTACACGCCTAACCTGAAAAAAGGGGATTACGCCACGGTGCACTACGACCGCACGTGCGAAGTAATCACCGCCGAAGAGTTCCACCGCTTATGGGAGCTAAAGAAATGAAGTATTCCTGGGTCCTCGCGACCGCATTCATCTCTGGCTTCGCGATTTTCATGAACGCGTTCAGCGTCGCCAAGTTCGACCCGTTCGTGTTCACCACGCTCAAGAACGCGGTGGTCGCGGCCGCGCTGCTCGGCACGCTCCTGCTCTTCCGCGACTTCGACTACCTGAAGAAGCTTCCCCTCGAGGCATGGAAAAAGCTGTTCGCCATAGGGCTAGTCGGCGGCTCGGTGCCGTTTCTGCTGTTCTTCTGGGGCCTCAAGAACTCCTCTGCCGTGACAGCGGCGTTCATCCACAAGACAATGTTCGTCTGGGTATCGCTCCTCGCGTTTGTTTTCCTCAAGGAGCAATTGACGAGGAAACAGCTGTTGGGAGCGAGCGCCCTGTTGGCGGGTTTGTTCGTGTTCACTGGGACACCAGCACTCGCGTTCGGCCTCGGCGAGCTCGCACTCATCGCGGCCACTCTCCTGTGGAGCATCGAGACAATCATCTCCAAGAAAGCGCTCGCCACTGTCAAGCCGAGAGTCGTCGCGTCCGCGAGAATGGCGTTCGGCCTGCTCGTTCTAATCCCGTTCCTGGCTGTAAATAACCTGTTGGGAGTTGCCTTCGCCCTCACCCCCATGCACTACGCGTGGGTGCTAGTGACCTCGCTGTTTCTGTTCGGCTATGTCTGGACGTGGTACCACGGCCTCGCACTGGTGAAGGCGAGCGAGGCGACCGCAATCCTATTGCTCGGCGCGGTCATAACCACTGCCCTGCAGTGGGCGTTCCTCGCGAAGGAAGTCGAGTTCCTCACGTTCGCCGGCGTAGTTGTGATGCTCGCCGGCCTCTCGGCCATGACCGGCGTTTCAACAAAATTTCTGGATGCCCTTCGGAATGTGCATAGCAGCCTTTTCCCTTCGGCTTCGCCTCAGGCAAAACCCTGGGGAAAATTGGAGTGATGTGTAGTGTGCATTTCGTGCCCAGCCAAAATATTGTCAAAGAGTAATGGCTACGCCGACATCGTGGACGCCCACGGCAGGCACCGCCAGGTCAAGTGCCCCATCGACGCCAGCACTGGCGACTTCGTCTTAATCGGAATGGGCTTCGCCATCGAAAAAATCAGTGAAGAAAAATACTCCGAGCTCGCCGAGGCGCAGAGGGAGGCCGCGAATGCATGCGGGTAGGGCGTCCGGCTTCGTCCTTCTGTTGATGTTGAGCGTGCTGCTTAGCTTTGTTCCTTTCGTTTGGGACCTAGGCAGCCCAGTGAAAATCATTGGCGCCGTAATGATTGCAGTCGGCTTCGGCTGGGTAATCAAGGAAGCAGTCAGCTAGACGTCAATGCCAACGCTCGCCGGCGCATGCGCCCAGCTCTAGAACGGGCTAATCCTTTTATACCCTTCCCGCGTTTCTCAACCCAATGATAGAGGCTTTCTTCGCCGCACTCCTTGGGATTGGTGCGCTCCTCTGCGGAGTTTATTCCTATTCCCACGACAGGAAAAACCTCTGGTTCCTCGCCGTGCTCCTCTCGACCTCGCTCCTCGCGCTAACGCAGTGGGAATACGCAGCCGGCTTCTTCCTCCTCCTGTTCGCGTCGCTGTGGGTGAAGAGCTTCTCCCGCTTCATCACCGCATCGATGTTCTCGGCAATCATGCTATCGTTCTTCTTCCTGAACGTATTCATCAACCACGACGTCGCCTTCCTCCCCGCCGTCGCGGTCGTCTCAGTGTTCAGCCTGTGCTTCCTCGCCATAATCGCGCTCTTCGAGGACAACCTCCGCAGGTTCCTGTTCTACTCCAACTCAATCCAAATCATTTTCGTCGTGCTTGACCTCGCGGTCGCAAAAATGCTGGGCAAGCTCGGCGCGCTCGGCACAATCCAAATCTTCAACTACTTCTTCGCGGGCTTCGCGCTCTTCTTCGCAATTGGCGTCCTAGCCATCGGCAAAACAAAAATCAGCGAGCTCGAGGGCTCGTACTACACCAGCAAGTGGAACGACATCGCCGCCACCATCGCCTGCCTCTCGCTCGCCGGCCTGCCCGCGTTCAACATGTTCGTCTCTGAATGGGCGCTCTTCACAGCGAGCTACGCCGTGATGCCAATCGTCACAATCCTCGGCATATTCGCCGCGCTCTTATTGTTCGTCATGTACTACAAATTGGTCTACCGCCTCCTCATCGGCGAAGGCGCCAAGGTACGCATCCCAAGGAGCATCACCGCCATGAACCTCGCGCTCGCCGCGCTCTGCATAATCCTGGGCGTCCTGCCCACGCTGCAGTTCACGCTGCTGGAGGCGTTAATGTGACCGGCAAAATCGACCAGTACCTCTGCGGCGAAGACATGGACGAGGCACTCGTCCTCCCAAAGCACTACGAGGAATTCTTCGACAAAAGCAAGCTCATGAAAACCCTGCTTGTCCTCACCGCACTATTGCTGATTGGGGGTGCGGCATGGCTCTGATGAAGAAAAGCCCGTGGGTCGCCGTCTACAACGCCAGCTCGTGCAACGGCTGCGACCTCGAAGTCCTCGCCATGCTCACGCCGCGATACGACATCGAGCGCTTCGGGTGCCTCTGGCGCGACAGCCCCCGCCACGCCGACATCTTATTGGTCACGGGCATCGGCACGAAGCAGAGCGCCAAGCGCCTGAAGCGAATCTATGACCAGATGGCGAGCCCCAAGTACGTCATTGCAGTGGGCTCGTGCGCCATCAGCGGCGGCGTGTTCAAGGAAGGCCACAACTTCGCGGGCCCAATCGACAAAATCATTCCAGTGGACGCCTATGTCCCGGGCTGCCCGCCGAGGCCCGAGTCAATAATCCTAGGCGTCGTGAAAGTCCTGGAGAAGATGAAATGAAGCGGCTGATAACCATCGCAGGAATCGACGAGGGAAAAGGAGTCCGCTTGGTCTACTTCTATGACTCCAACGGCAAGGTAACCACGACGGACACTCGCCTCCCCTACAACGGCTCCACCGAATCAATCTCCCCCGACTACCCGAGCGCCGAGTTCTACGAGCGGGAGATACACGACTTCTTCGGGATAACCTTCACCGGCTGCCCCAACATCAACAAGCGCCTCTTCAAGGCAGAGGGCGACAAGAAAAAGCCGTTCCTGGGGGCGAGGAAGTGAGCGACTACCTCGTGCCATTCGGGCCGCAGCACCCCGCCATCAAAGAGCCCATTTCTCTCCGGCTGAAGCTGAGCGGCAGCACGGTCGAGGGCGTGGACGCGCAGCTCGGCTACATCCACCGCGGCGTCGAAAAAATCTTCGAGCGCGAGAACATCAACAACGCGCTCTACCTCGCCGAGCGCATCTGCGGGATCTGCAGCTACGCCCACGCGAGCGCGTACACCCGCGCCATGGAGTCCATGATGCACATCCGCGCACCCCCGCGCGTGCAGTACCTCCGCACAATGTTCGCCGAGCTAGAGCGCCTGCACTCCCACCTATTGTGGGCGGGGTTCATGTGCCACGAAATCGGCTTCGAGACACTGTTCCAGCTCTTCTGGCGCGAGAGGGAACAAATCCTCGACGTGTTCGAGAGATACACCGGCAACCGCGTGCACCACAGCTACAACAAGCTCGGCACCGTGCGGTACGACATCGAGGACGAGGACTACATCCGCGAGCAGGTCCACAGCATCCTCCCCACTGTCAAATCGCTCCGCAGCGAAATCAAGGGCAACGGCGTCGTCGCCGCGCGGTTCAAAAAAGTCGGGCCCGTGACACACAAGCAGGCCATTGAGTACTGCCTCGTCGGCCCGCCGGCCCGCGCGTGCGGGGTCAAGAACGACATACGCAAGCTCGACCCGTACGAGGCCTACGGAAAAACAAAGTTCAAGCAGCCCATCTACAAGAGCGGCGACAGCTACGCCCGCACCATGGTGCGGCTCGACGAAATCTTTGAGTCAGTCAAAATCATTGACCAGTGCCTCCGCGACATGCCCGCGACAAAAGTCCCGAAGCACTCGCTCAAGGCACTGCCGCAAGGCGAGGGCTACGGCAGGGTCGAGGCGCCGCGCGGCGAGAACTTCCACTACTACATCGTCAAGGACAGCAAAATAACTCGCGCCAAAATCCGCCCACCCACCCTCGCAGTCTTCCCGGCGCTCGAGACCATGATGCTCGGCGCGCACGTGGGCGACGTGCCCGTGATAGTCGCGTCCATCGACCCGTGCATCGGGTGCATGGAGCGCATTACTGTGACGAAGGGCCGCCGCACCGAGACCCTGACCGAGCAGGAGTTCAGGAGGAAGTACTGTGGATAGCTGGCTCTTCCTCCTGGCCGTTCCATTCCTCGCAATCCTCACAGAGGGATTGTACCGCAAGCTCATCGCGAGGATGCAGAACCGCGTGGGGCCTCCCATTGCCCAGCCGCTGTACGACCTGCTGAAATTGTGGGGCAAGAAGCCGCTCCGCAAGGAGAACGACCCGTTCTTCAAGGCTGCGCCAGTGCTCTACTTCCTCTCGCACTTCGCGCTCTTCCTGTTCGTCCCGCTGTCCATCGTCTCGTTCAGCTACGACTTCATCCTCCTGATTTATCTCACAATCCTCGGCTCCGCGTTCTTCATTCTTGCTGGCGTGAGCTCTGACTCGCCGTACAGCGTCATCGCCTCCATGAGGGAAATGATTCTCATGGTGGTCTACGAAATCACGCTCGCCATTATCCTGGTCACGGTGTTCATGGCGTCCGGCGCATTGTCGCTCGCTGGCCTCGATGTTTCTTTCGGCTTCGCCACTTTGCCGCTGGCTGCGCTCTGCCTGCTCGCGGTCGGGATGGTCGAGATACACGTCACGCCGTTCGACACCGCTAGCGCGAAGGCCGAGATTTTGTCGGGCGTCGAGGTAGAGTACCCGGGAAAGAAAATGTTTTTCATGAAGTCCACTTCTTACCTCAAGAAGCTCTTCTATTCGCTGCTGTGGCCCACGCTTTTCGTCGGCACGGGCAACTGGCTCTTGTTCGGGCTGGGCGCGTTCGGGACGTTTTTTGTGTTCACTTTTTCGCAGGCGACGACGCCGCGCTACCGCGTCGACCAGGCGTTCGACCGCCTGCTCATAGTGATGGTGATTGCCCTTTTCGAGTTCATCCGCGTCAGCTGGGGGTTTGTATGGGTGTTATAGGTGAGGTGCTGGGCAACCTGCTCAGGAAGCCGTTCACGAGGCTCTACCCGTTCGAGAAGGAGGACGTGCCGCAGCGCTTCCGCGGCAACATCAAGTACTTCAGCGACAAGTGCATTGGCTGCCGCCTGTGCGAGAAGAACTGCCCGGCCAACGCAATCACCTTCCACAAAAAGGGCTGCATCGACTTCGACATGGGCAAATGCATCTATTGCGGGATGTGCGGCGACGTCTGCCCCACGCAGGCAATAGTCTATACAAATGACTACGAGCGTGCGGAAACAAGCAAGAAAAAAATCAAGCCCATCCAGTCCTAGTCGCTCATCTCGACCGCGCGGACAAAGCACTCTTTGCCCGAGACAATGTCAATGCCCGAGCCGCACTTTGGGCACGTAAAAATCTTGAGCCGCATCTCGTCCGAGGGCAGCTCGCCGGACTCGCCGCAGTTGGGGCACTTGAACCCCGCTTTTTTCGGCTCAATCACGAGCTCGGCGCCTTCGGCGATTGTGCCTTTTGCCATTGTCTCGAAGTGCTCCTTTAATTCCTCTTCCGGCAAAAACCTCAGCTCGCCCAGGACTGCGTACACCTTCTTGACCTTCTTGGCCTTGTTTTGCTCTGCCCCCGCAATAACAGTGTCCAGCAGTCCCCGCGCAGCCGACATCCCGTGCATGCCTCAACTTAGTGCGCAAAGCAATATAAAACTTCGCGACAGAACCACAATCATGAACATATTGCTCGGCGTCGGCAACGAGCTCCGCGGCGACGACGGAATTGGCGTGTTCGTCGCCAAGCACTTTTATGCCGAGGGCTGGAAAGCAATCGACTGCGGCATGCTCCCCGAAAACTATTCTTCCGTAGTCCGCAAAGAGCGGCCCGAATTACTCGTTATCGTCGACGCGACCGACATGGGCCTCGAGCCCGGGTCAATCCGCGCAATCCCAAAAGAAAAAATAGGTGGCCTCGCGCTCTCGACGCACTCCATGCCCCTCTCGCTTTTGATTGACCTTCTCGAGCCCCACTGCGGAAAAGTAGTCCTCGTCGGAATCCAGCCAAAAACCATCGCTGACACAGTCGGCCTCAGCCCCGAGGCCCAGCAAGCCGCGGAAAAAGCCATCGAAAAGCTCAAAAGCAGCGCTTTTTTCCCGCCCCTGGCATAATCCCCGCTTTACGGCAAATGACGGGGGTTATGGCGGAATCTTTATTAATTCCCCCCCTCAAAACGACTTCTCTCCCAGAGTGATTAAGATGAAGCCCATATACATGTTTGGCAAAGGGAACAAGGACATGAAGGGCCTGCTCGGCGGCAAGGGGGCGAACCTTGCCGAGATGACGAGCCTAGGCCTGCCAGTCCCCTTTGGCTTCACGATAACTACAGAGGTGTGCGAGTACTACACAAAGGAAGGGAAGTACCCCGAAACGCTTGAAGCCGAAATTGGCGCGTCCCTCGCCAAAGTCGAGAAAAAAATGGGCATGAAGTTCGGCGACGCCGACAACCCCCTCCTCTTCTCGGTCCGCTCCGGCGCCGCCGTCTCGATGCCGGGCATGATGGACACAATCCTGAACCTCGGGCTCAACGACAAAACAGTCGAGGGCCTCTCCAAAAAGACGGACAACCCCCGCTTCGCGTGGGACTCTTACCGCCGCTTCATCCAGATGTTCGGCAACGTCGTCATGGAAATCCCGTCCTCAAACTTCGAGCGCATACTCGAGAATGCCAAGCACACGAAGGGCATCGAGTACGACACCGAGCTCGACACCGACGACCTGCAGGCAATCGTCGAGGAGTACAAGAGGCTCATCTTCAGGAAAAAGGGAAAGAAGTTCCCGCAGGACACGATGGAGCAGCTCCACATGGCAATCAACGCGGTGTTCGGCTCGTGGAACAACGAGCGCGCAATCCTGTACCGCCGGCTCAACAGCATCACCGGGCTCAATGGCACCGCGGTCAACGTCCAGGCCATGGTCTTCGGCAACATGGGCGACAAGTCCGGCACCGGCGTCGCGTTCTCGCGCAACCCGTCCACTGGCGAGAACATTTTTTACGGCGAATACCTAATCAACGCACAGGGCGAGGACGTCGTCGCGGGAATCCGCACGCCCAAGCCACTCTCAGAGCTCAAGAAAGCCATGCCCGAAATCTACGGCAAGCTTGTCTCGTTCAAGGACAAGCTCGAGACGCACTACAAGGACATGCAGGACATGGAGTTCACAATCCAGCGCGGCAAGCTGTACTTCCTCCAGACCCGCAACGGCAAGCGCACCGCCGCCGCGGCAGTCAAAATCGCGGTTGACATGGTTGGGGAAGGCCTCCTCACCCAGGAACAGGCAGTGATGAACGTCAACCCCAACCAGCTCAACCACCTGCTCCACCCACAGCTCGACCCACTGGCCAAGTCCAAGGCCGACACCATCGCGACCGGCCTGCCCGCGTCGCCGGGTGCAGCCGTGGGTGAAGTCGTGTTCGACGCCAAGAAGGCCCACGAGCTCGTGGAGCAGGAAAAGCGCGACGTAATCCTCGTCCGCACAGAAACCTCTCCCGAGGACCTGATTGGCATGAACGCGGCGCAGGGCATACTCACGGCCCGCGGCGGGATGACCTCTCATGCCGCAGTCGTCGCGCGCGGCATGGGCAAGTGCTGCGTCGCCGGGTGCCAGGACATCACTGTCCACGAGAAAGATGGACACTTCATGGTCGGCAACATGCGCGTCTCGGAAGGCGACACGATTTCAATGGACGGCGCCGAGGGCAAGGTCTACCTGGGAGCAATCCCGACCACCAACGCAGACCTCAGCGGCGACTTCACCAAGCTCATGCAGTGGGCCGACGAAGCAAGGGCCCTCCGCGTGCGCGCGAACGCGGACACGCCCCACGACGCCGAGGTCGCGAGAAAGTTCGGCGCGGAAGGCATTGGCCTCTGCCGCACCGAGCACATGTTCTTCGAGGGCGACCGCATCAACATGATGCGCGAAATGATTCTCGCGCCCGACAAGGAGTCGCGCAAGAAAGCCCTGGCGAAGCTACTGCCGCTCCAGCAGGGCGACTTCAAGGGCCTGTTCGACGTGATGCAGGGCTACCCCGTGACCATCCGGATGCTCGACCCGCCGCTGCACGAGTTCCTCCCACACGCGGAGGATGACGTCAAGGCAGTCGCTGGCGAGCTCGGCGTGTCCGTCGACGAGCTCAAGGAAAAAATTGAGTCGCTGCACGAGACCAACCCCATGCTCGGGCACCGCGGCTGCAGGCTCGCAATTACTTTCCCGGAAATCGCGGAGATGCAGACCGAGGCAATCATCCGCGCCGCAATTGAGGTCCGGAAGGACGGCAGGGAAATCGTTCCCGAAATAATGATTCCGCTCGTCGCGAACATCAATGAGTTCTCCTACCTAAAGGAAATCGTGACAAGGGTCGCGGACAGGATAATCAACGACGAGGGCATTGACCTCGTCTACATGGTCGGCACCATGATTGAGGTCCCGCGCGCGGCATTGACCGCGGACGACATCGCGAGGGAGGCAGAGTTCTTTTCGTTCGGCACGAACGACTTGACGCAGATGGCGCTCGGGTTCTCGCGGGACGACATGAACAAGTTCGTCCCGGACTACCTCGCCAAGAACCTGATGGAGCACGACCCGTTCGAGGTCCTTGACCAGACGGGCGTGGGCCAGCTCATGAAAATCGCTGTGGAAAAAGGCCGCCAGACTAGGCCCGACATAACGCTCGGCATCTGCGGCGAGCACGGCGGCGACCCCGAGAGTGTGAAGTTCTGCCATTACGTGGGCATGGACTACGTTTCCTGCTCGCCGTACCGCCTGCCGATCGCCCGCCTGGCGGCCGCGCAGGCGGTGATCGAGGAAGCGGAAGCCATGAAGGCGGAAAAGGCCGCGGCCAGAGCAGCCCGTCCGGCGAAGCCGAAGGCCAAGACTGCAAAGAAAGCCGCGAAAAAGACTGTGAAGAGGGTCGCAAAAAAAACAACGAAGAAGGCCGTCAAAGCTCCCAAGGCGAAGCGTAGCGCGAAGACGGTCAAGAAAACCGCCAAGAAGAAGACAGTGAAAAAGGTGGCCAAGAAGAAGATAACCAAGAAGAAGGTGGTCAAGAAGAAGATAACTAAGAAGAAGACGGCCAAGAAGACCGCGAAGACGACGAAGCGGAGCACGAAAGCCGCCAAGAAGAAAACAACGAAGAAGACCGTCAAGAAAACGAAGCGGCCTCGTCGCTAGTGCTCGGTCGCAGGGTGCCATGCCCAAGCCCGCCTTCGAGCGGCGTACGAATTTCGCGACCTGCAACAGGCGGGCTTGGGCATGCCACACGGTCGGCCACCCAAGCAACAATGGCCGTCTGAGAGAACACTAGCGATGCATAACACGCCGGTTACAGTGTCGCTTATGATCTTGGCAACGTTGAGCGTGATAAGCGGCTGCACGACTGAGCCGCGGTTTCCCGCGCCGCTGGCGATGCATACCGAAGACCACGAGACGGTCTTCGCCTTTGACACCGATCGTGACAAACTGGCGGATTTCTGGCAATACCAGCGACCCGGCGGGCGCAAACATGCCATCGCCTACGCCGCGGATGTGCCCGGCCGGCCCGGCGAGCGAATCGAGCTTGACGCCATCGCCGCGGCGGAGTGCCCGCATTTCATCATCGTGCTGGACGGGGTGCCGTTCGAGATCGTTGCGGAATTGTACCACGCCGGGCATTTTCGGTTTTTCCATCCCCCGACGCGGGTGGTCTGCTGCTATCCGGCGATGACCGATCTGGCGTTGTCGGAACTGTTTCACACGGAGCGGTGCCGGGCGTATCAGGCGTTGTACTTCGAGCGCGATACGAAGCGCTTGAGCGACGGCAGCGCCGTGTATCTCCACGGCGGCAACTCCCCCTGGCTCGCGAAGATGAGCTACCGCTGCTCGCTATGGTGGGACGTGTTGGTCTATCTCGATCCGCGGGCCGTTTTCAACCACGAAATGAAGGGCATCTTGCGAACCTTCCGCGAGATTGACGCGGGTGAAGGCCATGCCTATTCCGTGGGCACTGCCGGGCTGGGTACTCGTGGGGGGCGGGCCGCCATCGTCGAATATCTGCGGACGGTCGACCGGCTCTGCGAGCAACTCGTCTTCGAGCGGCGCGGCCGGGTCAACATCACGCTCACCGCCGACCACGGCCACAACCTGGTCGAGAATCGGCGGATCAAGTTCGACGAAGTGCTCAAGGCCGGCGGGTATCGGCCGAGCAAGTCACTGCGCTCCCCGCGCGACGTCGTGGCGATTGCCTATGGGCTGGTCACGTACGCCGCGCTGTATACGGCTGATCCACCGGGTGTAGCGCAATGTCTGCTGGGCCACGACGACGTGGAGTTCGCCTGTTATCGCCACGAAGACGCGCTTGTCGTCGCTGACCGGCACGGCCAGGCGCGGATCACCAAAGGTGACGCCGGCTTTGGATACGATTCGAGTGCAGGCGATCCTTTGCGATTGGCCCCGATTATCGAGCGCTTGCGTCGGGACGGGCACGTCTCAGCCGCCGGCGAGATCGACGGACCGGCCCTGTTCGCCGCGACGCTGGACCATGATTATCCAGATCCACTAGCGCGTCTCTGGTCGGCGTTTCACGGCCTGGTCGCGAACCCGCCGGACGTGATCGTCAATTTGCGTGACGGGGCCTGTCATGGGTCCGGCTTTTTTCACACGATGATCAGGAAGGTGGGCAGCACGCACGGCTCGCTCAACCGCGCAAGCAGCACGACCTTTGTACTGACGATGTTGGGCGAGTTGCCGCCGGCGCTGCGGACACGGGAAGTGCTCCCGGCGCTCGCGGCCCGGCGAAACGGGACGGGGCACCCCCGGCCATGAATACCATGGGTGGCACGGCCGTGTCGGCCGTGAATACCTGCGTTCCGCACACGGCTGACACAGCCGTGCCACACAGCCGGTGTGTGGCACCGGCTTCCAGCCGGTGGGACGTCCGGCACGGGGGCCGGACGCTACATTTGCCAGTGGTGCCGCCTACTTTTCCTGCCCCCACAACTGGGCCAGTTCGGTCAGCATCTTCACCGACGTCTCCATCTGCTCCAGGCAGGCGAACTCCAGCTCGGAGTGGAAATTGTGCATGCCGGTCGAGATGTTCGGCGTCGCCAGACCCATCTCGCTCAGGCGGGAGCCGTCGGTGCCGCCGCGGATGGACTCGTACTTCGGCGTGTGGCCGAGCTTCTTGTAGGCCTCTTCGGCCAGCTTGACGGCCCGCGGTTCGCTCGCGAGGTGCTCGATCATGTTGCGGTACTGCTTCTTGACCTCAACATTGATCTTGGCCTTGGGGTGCGCGGCCTGGACCTCGGCGGCGGCCTTCTTGAGCAGCTCGGCCTGCTGAGCCAGGTCGTCGGTCACGAAGCTCCGCAGCAGTATCTTGATCCTTAGCTCCGGCACGCCGCCCTCGATGATGTACGGGTGCAGGAACTGCTCGCGGTCCTTGGTCATCTCCGGCGACATCTCTTTGGGCAGCTTTTCGAGGAACTCGCCTGCCAGACGAATGGCGTTGACCATCTTGCCGTAGGCCAGGCCGGGGTGGATGTTGACGCCGGTGATGGTGACGGTGGCCAGGTCGGCGGAGAAGGTCTCGTTTTCGAGCCCGCCGCTGCCCTCGCCGTCGAGCGTGTAGGCACAGACGGCGTTGATGGTCTTGATATCGACCTTATCGGTGCCGCGACCGACCTCCTCGTCGCCGGTGAAGAAGACGCGGATGGGGCCGTGCTTGAGGTCGGGATTGCTCATGAGGTGGGCGGCGGTGGTCAAGATGACCGCGATGCCGGCCTTATCGTCGGCGCCGAGCAGGGTGGTGCCGTCCGAGGTGATGACGGTCTTGCCCTTCAGCTCGGCCAGGCCCTTGGTCTCATCCACCTTGATGACCTTGGACGTGTCGCCGGGCAGGACGATGTCCTGGCCGTCGTAGTTTTCGAGGATTTGCGGCTTGACGTCTTTGCCGCTGGCTTCGGGCGAGGTGTCCTTGTGGGCCAGCCAGGCGATGGTGGGGGCGCCGGCGACGTTGCCGGGGATCGTGCCCATGACGTTGCCGGCCTCGTCCATGCCGACGTTCGCGAGCCCCAGGGTCTTCATCTCATCGACCAGCATCTTGCCCAGCTCAAGCTGCCCGGGCGAACTCGGATATTGGTCGGTCTCCTCAACGGCGGTGGTCTCCACCTTGACATAACGACAAAAGCGATCCAACAACGTGTCCACGATACGCCTCCAGTTCAGTCTTCAAATATGCAACCAAAATTAGGTAACCTACTCTATCCAATCTGTGACACCGGCTTCCAGCCGACATTGTGGCACCGGCTTCCAGCCGGTGGGACGTCCGGCACGGAGGCCGGACGCTACATTGCCGTGTAGCACAGGCTTCCAGCCTGTGGGTGGCTTATGTGTGCCACTGCTCTTGAGCAGTGCCCAGGCTATCGCCGTGTGCCACTGCTCTGTGAGCAGTGCTTGGCACACGGTGGACAAAGACACTGCTCACAGAGCAGTGGCACACGGTGGACAAAGACACTGCTCAAGAGCAGTGGCACACACACCGGTCAGGGCCTGCGGACAGGTTAGCTGGGATTGGGCCGCGAGGCAATCGGGCGGCCGGGCCGGATGAAATCGGGGCCCGGTCTTGTCGCGTCCGGCGTCTGCCGCTAGTTTAGCAGTCCGCCGCAAAAGTCCTGTAGCGGCCGGGCTCCGTACCGGCCGTTGTTTTAGGCGAGTATTTTCCCGTGTTCTACGGCCGGTACGGAGCCCGGCCGCTACATCTAGAAACTAGAAACTGGAAACTAGACCTTATCACCTTGTCACGTTC
>JAGMCR010000018.1 GCA_023129115.1 Candidatus Iainarchaeum sp.
TTCTTGCGGCGCGAGGCCTAAAACTCTTTTTAATGGATTAACCCCCCTCACGATTTTCCTTCGCTTTTTCTTCCGCCGTTTCGGCTTTAGCCCATTTCAGCAACCAGTTCGATTCCGTGCTTTTCTGGCCTTATTTTTAATTCCTTGCCCGCCTCCAAGTGATAGACCGAAACCAATTCCATTGGGAGGCGGACGGCAATGCTGTTCCCTGACTTGAAAACCTTGGCTGACAAGCCACGCTTCATGGCCTTGTTGAACTTGAGTATGTGCGCCACTTCATTGGCATTGAATACCTCTTCACCGCACTTTCCGCAGCGATAGCCCTTAACCATGAAGCCGCCTAGCCCTATGTCGTCGACCAACTTCATCGCCGCACCGCACTTGTGGCATTTATCCCTCATGCATCAACCTCATTTTCTTTTTTGTTTTTGTGAAGCGGCCGACATGCACCACACGCCAAGCATTCCCAACGTCGACAACAACGACATTGTAAATGTGTTTCCCGTGCACAAGCCACTTTTCAACCACGCCCTCTTTTCTCCTTCTTACGGGCTTTCCGAACTCGAGGACGTCAACAACGTCATCGACGTCAAGAGCAAGCTGCAGCAGTTCCACGGCCGCGCTCCTCGCCAACTGCAATGGCTTATCCTTGTATATACTTTTATGTATATACATATATTTAAGTTTGTCGGTCATCTCCCCACCCCCCCTTTAGCAGCATATCTTGCTGTTTTCGCATATTTAAGGATAATGCTTTATAAATGGCCCGATTTAAGTCCAAGCAGCGCCACATTCACTTGATTAAATCCTCTTTTCCCGCAGCCGCTTGTGCATTTCCTTGAGGTCATTGAGCTTGGCGAACCATCCCTGCCTGCGGCCGCCGAGGTCCTGGTAGCACTCGTCTTCGTCGGGCTCTTTTGACCCCTTCTTTGGGACGGTCTTCTGCATTTTCGCGAACCCCTGCTTCTTTATCGACTTGTTCAGGTCTTTGATGTATTTGATTTGGTCATTGCTCAGCGAGTGCAGGAACAGATTCTTGTTGTTGTGCACTGCAGTGGCTATCAGCGCGCGAATCCATGTCTCGCCCGTGGGGTGGGCAAGGCTGGTGTAGACTCCAAGTTCGTTGATGTGGCTTAGGGTGCCCCTGCCTCTGAGCTGGGTCATCTGTACTCTTGTCCTCTGCCCCTCATTGCTCTCAAGCGTTAGGATTGGCATTGCGTTTTCTGTGGCATTGACTTTGGCGTTTTCCTTGTACTCCCCCTCGGTGATTCTCAGGCACGAGCCGAGCGATGCATGGTTCCTGTCCAGCCCGAGGAATAGGCGATCCAGCCCCCTTAGCTTGTGCAGCGTTACCCCGACATCGCCCTTACCAACGTTCGTCTTTAGGTCAGAGAGCATTTTTGTTGTGTCCACGGCTTCGCCCAAACTCCTTTCAATGCCCTCGCTCCTTAGAGAACCCGACCGCCTTTTAATTCCCTTCAAGTGGTCCCTAATGCTTTCGAGGTCAGTGCCCGTCTTGATTCCTCCTTTAACAGCTTCCTTGAGGCCGTTGACGTGCCCTCTGAGCACTGTTCGCACGCTCTCCTTGCCGATTTTTTTCAGTTTTGATTCATCGCAGCCCGTTAGAACAAAGTCTATGTGGCCTTGCAGTGCCTTTGCTTGTGAGTCGAACGCCTCCTTGTTGAACCCCCCGCCACTCAGCGTTTCCTCGAAGTCAGGAACCTCAATTTCGGTGCCCTTGCCCTTGTTGTGCCCCAGGTTATTGATGAACTCTTCTGCCGCGTCCTCGCCGCCCTTAAGGTGAGCGGAAACAAGGCCTTTCGTGACGTCGTCGCCTTCCTCCCGGTGGTAGGCATACGTTAGCATTAGGTGGGTGTCAATGTCCTCTGTGTCGACGCCGAACTCCTTCCTGAACTCTGCCTTCTGCTTTTCCTTGGCCAGCCATGCTGCTTTCTTGCTCTTCGCAATCTTGTGGAATACAGCATAGTCCTTCTCGTCTTTCGGGAGGCGGTGGAAGGCAACCATGTCGCCGACCCCTTCCTTGCCCTCGTGCTCCTTCGCCTGCTCGAACCTCCTCAGCACGTTCTTGGAGCGGAACCCAACGATTGTGTCCAGCATCTCTTCCGCGCTCTTCCCTTCCACGTCCTTCTGTTTGAACCTCTTTGTGAGCTCCGCCCTCAGTGCCTCCTCGTCGGTTTCCACGCCATGCTCTTCCCTCGCTTTTTCCACGAGCTTTTTCTTGAGCTCTTCCGCCATTCTCTTGACGTCGCTCTTCTTCTTCGGGATGACGTTGTTGGCGATGCAGAACGCCAACAATGGCTTGTCTTTCTCCTTGAGCTTCGTGTGCAGGTCAAACTCCTTTGCTTTGGGCATCTTCATGTCCATCTGGGCCAGTTTGTACCTCTCCTTGAACTCTTCCCAGAGCACGCTCCGGAAAAGCTCCCTGTCAGTCTTGTTGTTGGCGTCCGTCGCGGCTGTCTCGGGGATAAAGTCTTCGCTGTGCTCGAGCACGTCATACATGTTGTCAATGAAGTGGATTTCCTTTTCTGACTTCAGCACCTGTCCCGCGAAATCCGGGTCTACACTCCACTCCAGCAGGGCAGGCAGGGAGTCCTCTATGAATTTCTCAATCTTTTTGCCGGGGTACACCTCCATTATCTTGTGCGCTGCCCGCACCATGCGCTCCATGTCCTCAGGAGTCTTTGACTCGTAAGCTGCAGGCCGCAAGATATACTCGCCGAAGCCCTCTGTGCCAAGGGTTTCTGGCATCTCCCGCGTGAGCCTGTGCGCGGCTTCGCCCCACTCAGCCATCTGGGCGAGCCTTTTCTTTGCGTCCTTCACCCCCTTGAGCTTGTCCTCCATGACTATGGGGAGGAACTTCCTGCAAAAAGCGTTTATGTCGCCCCCTTTCGGGTGGTCTTGTATGAGCTTGTTCAATGCTACTACTTCTTCCACGCTTCTTGCTTTGTCTATGAGCTTTGGCATGCCAGCCCATACCAATCGGTCCAGGTCCGCGTTTTTCGCGTTTTTTGGGTAGCTGCTCACGGTCTTGTTCACCGCCTCACCCATTGCCCTAAGTTCTTCTGCGTTGTTCGCTTTCCCGAGCATGGCACTGAGCGTGTATCCTATAAAGTGTTCTTGGGTGTTGGGGTCCTGGTACTTCCTTATGAGTTGGTACGCTGTCTTTCCCAACTCCCTTATCTCTTCCGCGTTTTTTGCTGTTTTGGCTATATCTTTTAGGCACGCTGCAACGAACTCTTCCATGTACCCCTCCTTTGGATGGGTTCGTATGAGCTTGTCCACTTCCATGAGTTCTTCTGGTGTCGTCGTGTTTTTCATCACGTCCAAGAGGATGTCATTGAAGTCGCCTGTAGTCACGAGTCTTGTTTTCGTATAGGTCTGTATGATTTGGCTTGCTGCCCTTATTCTTTCCGTGCCGTTCGCTGCTTCGAGCATGTCTGGGAGAATCCCCTCTACAAAGCCACCTATGTCCCATTCCCTTGGGTAATCTCTTATGGCATCGCTCATTGCCCGCAGTTCTTCCACAGTCTTTGGCTTGTTGAGTATCTCTGTTGGAGTAAGTCGCATGAAGTGGTCTACTGAGTCTATGATTCCTTCCGCATCTCTCTTGAACTCGGGGGCGGCTTGCGTGAGCTTCTTCCGGTACGTTTGTATGGCTTGGTTTATCGCGTGCAGCTCTTCCGGCGTCCTTGCCGCATCGATTATTTTCGGGAGAATATTCTCTCTTCGGTAGTAGAAGGCCTCCGGGGGGTGGTCAAGCACGAGCTGGTCGACCGCCTTGCCGAAGTCCAGCACTTCTTTCGCGTTCCCGGATTTTTCCAGTATTTCCGGAAGGGCTGTGTCTGCGAAGAAGCTCCCCGTACTTACCAAGAAATCCCCCTCATCTTGTGCAGCCGTGCTCACTATCTTCGCGTGCTTTGCGTACTCTTTTATGACCTGGTTCGCTGCACGTATCGCTGCTGCGTCCTTCGCGTTGATGATTATGTCGCGGAAGACAGCTAGAGGGAAGGGTTCATCTGGGTCTTCGGGCACTGGGTAATCCGCCACCATCTGCTTTACTGCGCTGAAGAACTCCTCGTCCTCCAGCTTCTTCATTATCCTTCTCTTTTTGCCGAACAAGCCGATGAAGTTTTCTTCAACGAATTCCTTTACCAGCTTCCTCGGCACCTTCCCAAGAAGCTGTTTCCCCCGCGCCTTCTTCTTTGTTACACGGGTTTTCGCTTTTACCCCGCCCTTTTTCCCCATTGTAAGCAATTATGTTTTATCCGGAATATAAATCCACCTCCCGCGATTTTTCCTACGCTTTTTCTTCCGCCGTTTCGGCTTTCTTAAGAATTTTCGCCTGCGGCTAAAATCCTAAGAGCCGAAAGGCTACAGACACGCTCCGTAAAAATTGCTTTGGAGGCCGTAAAAAATGAATGTCAAAACATACAGGCTTTGCCAAAACTCAAAAAGAAGACCCTTACAAACGGCTCCAGAAAGGGAGATTCCACGAAAACCTTTATAAACGGACCCATTCAGAATAGTCTCCACCGTCCTCGGGGCAGGGCTGATTAAGTTCCCACCAAAGCCGCTGAGGGACAACGGAATTTTACACCGGTGATAAACACGATTAGACAACCGATTATCGTGGTCCTTGGACATTGATTGCAGCTCCGGCTACAATCGACCAAAAATGTTGACCACGGGAAAACGACGTTGTTAGATAAAATTAGGGACAGCGCTATAGCCACAGGAGAACCAGGAGCAATCACCCAGTCAATAGGCGCAAGCGTAATACCAAAAAAAACCATCGAAGAAATCTGTGGAAAACAACTAGGGAAAATGGGTATTAAGTTAACAATCCCTGGGTTGCTCATAATCGATTCGCCTGGCCACGAGGCGTTCACCACCCTGCGGAAGAGGGGGGGAAGCATCGCGGATTTTGCGGTGCTGCTTGTGGATATTAACGAGGGGCTGCAGCCGCAGACACTGGAGAGCATGGAAATACTCAAGAGCTACAAGGTGCCGTTTGTTGTGGCGGCTAATAAGATTGACCGGTTGGAGGGGTGGTACACCGAAAAGGAGAACGCTCCCTTCCTCGAGACGATACAGCGGCAGAAGGACGACGTCAAGGAAAGGCTGGACAAAAAGATTTACGAGCTCGTCGGGGCATTGCACGAAAACGGTGGGTACAGTTCCGAGAGGTTCGACCGGGTTGACGACTTCACGCAGCAGGTCGTGATTGTGCCGACCAGCGGCAAGACAGGCGAGGGGATTCCAGAGCTATTGCTGTTCATCGCCGGATTGACGCAGAAGTACATGGAGGACAAGCTCAAGACCGGCGACAAGCCAGCCAGGGGCACTGTTCTTGAAGTGAAGGAAGTCCAGGGGTTGGGGACTACTATTGACGCGATTATTTACGACGGGGTATTGAGCGTCGGGGACACGATTGTGGTCGGCGGCAAGAACGGGCCGATTACCACAAAAGTGAGGGCGCTGCTCGAGCCGAAGCCATTACAGGAGATAAGGGACCCCAAGAAAAAGTTCGAGCACGTGCAGAGCGTGGTTGCGTCCGCAGGCGTGAAAATCAATGCGCCCGACCTGGACGAGGCAATGGCCGGGAGCACAGTCATGGTCGCGGAAGAACTCGAGGCTGCCCAGCAGAGCATCGCGGAAGAGCTCGAGGACGTCACGATACGCAAGGAGAGCACTGGCGTCGTCGTCAAGACCGACTCGATTGGCTCGCTCGAGGCGATTGTGCGGCTGTTAGAAAAGCGCGGCATACCGCTGAAGAGCGCAGCCGTTGGGAACGTCACGAGGAAGGATGTTCTCGAGGCAGAGGCAGTGCACGGCAAGGACAGGTATTTGGGAGTGGTGTTCGCGTTCAACACGCCGGTCTTGAAAGAGGCTGAGGGAGAGGCGCTGGAGGCGGGGGTCACTGTCTTCGAGAGCCCGGTGGTCTACAAGCTTATTGAGGAGTACGACAAGTGGCATGGGAAGGAAAGGGAAGTTGAGAAAGAAGAGGCGCTGAAGAACTCACACTACCCCGTCAAGCTCGAGCTGCTGCCGGGCTACGTGTTCCGGTCCAGCAAGCCCGCCATAATCGGCGTGGAAATCGTGGACGGGATACTCAAGGTGCCGTGCCCACTCATGAACGAGCACGGCAAAAGGTGCGGGCGGGTGAAGGAGATACAGAAGGACAAGGAAAACGTCCAGACGGCAGAGGCCGGCGAGCGGGTGTCGATTTCGGTCACCGGCATAACCATCGGGAGGCAAGTCAACGAGGGCGACGTGCTCCTGACTAACATTCCTCTAAAGGAAATCCCCAGGCTGATGAACGAGGTAAAGCACGCTTCATTGCTTGCGGAAATAAAAAAGATAAAGAAAGAACGTAAAGAACCAACTTCAATCAAAGAGGTGTAGAAATGAAGATTGTAGTGTCAAACCCAACTGACGGGAAGAGCTACCAGAAAGAGCTTGAGTCCAACCAGGACAAGATGCTCTACGGGAAAAAGATTGGGGACGCCATCAAGGGGGACACGCTCGGCATGGGCGGGTACGAGCTTGAGCTTACCGGCGGCTCCGACAAGCAGGGATTCCCGATGAGGGTGGACTTCCACGGCACGAGCCGCAAGAGGCTCCTGCTCTCTACCGGGCCGGGGTACAAGGCCAAAAGGAAGGGCGAGCGCAGGCGCAAGAACATCCGCGGAAACACCGTGGCCGAGGACATCGCACAGGTGAACCTCAAGGTCGTAGCCAAGGGGAAGGACCCACTGGAAAAGCTCCTTGGAAAGAAGGAAGAGGCTGCTCCCGGAAAGAAGGAAGAAAAGGCAAAAGAGAAAAAGGAAGAAAAGCCAAAGGCTGAGGAAAAAAAGCCCGAGAAGAAGGAAGAGGCCCCAAAGGCTGAAGAAAAGAAGGCCACGGAGAAGAAAGAATGAGCCAGGCTGAAGTCAACATTGGTTTGGTGGGCCACGTAGACCACGGCAAGACCACGCTGGTCAAGGCACTCACCGGGAAATGGACCGACACGCACAGCGAAGAGCTCAAGCGCGGCATCACAATCCGGCTCGGCTACGCCGACGTCGAGATAAAGTGCTGCTGCGACCACGCCACGGCAAAAGAGGAGTGCCCAATCTGCGGCAAGAAAACGAAGGCGAAGAGGAAAGTCGCTTTCGTCGACGCGCCGGGGCACGAGACCCTGATGGCGGTCATGATTTCCGGGTCGGCCATAATGGACGGCGCAATCCTCGTGATTGCAGCGAACGAGCAGTGCCCGCAGCCACAGACCTACGAGCACTTGACTGCTTTGTCGGTCATGGGGATAAAGAACCTCATCGTGGTCCAAAACAAGATAGACCTCGTCAGCAGGGAAGATGCCCTCGAGAACTACAAGCAGATAAAGGGGTTCCTCAAGGGCACGATTGCTGAGGGGGCGCCCGTGATTCCTGTCGCGGCGCACCACGGGATAAACCTTGACTCCTTGGCAGAGGCGATAGAGGAGTACATCCCGACACCCAAGCGCGACCCCAACAAGCCGGTGCTGATGTACGTGGCCAGGAGCTTCGACGTCAACAAGCCCGGGACCGACGTTGGCAAGATTGTCGGCGGCGTGGTCGGCGGCAGCATCATCCAGGGAAAGCTCTCCATCGGCGACGAAATCGAGATACGGCCAGGGACCAGCCGCGACGACAAGTACTCCCCCATAAAGACCAAAGTCGTCGGGCTCAACACGTGCGGCAAAACCGTCAAGGACGCCATTCCCGGGGGGCTCATCGGGGTTGGGACCGAACTGGACCCGAGCCTGACCAAGACCGACCGGTTAGTGGGCAACATCGCCGGCGACCCTGCCGCGCTCCCGCCAGTGCGGAAGCAGCTGCAGATTACTGTCGAGATGATGGATCGCGCGGTCGGGATGGAGACAGTCGAGCCACTCAAGGAAAAGGAGCCGCTCGTGCTGAACGTCGGCACCGCAACGACCATCGGCGTCGTGACCAGCCTCAAGCCGGTCACGCTCACGCTGAAGCGGCCAGTTTGTGCCGCGGACGGCAGCAAAGTCGCAATCTCCCGAAGGGTCGGAAACCGGTGGAGGCTGGTGGGCTATGGCGAAATACAGTGAGCTCCTGCTGGACACGAACTTCCTCGTCGAGGCGGAAAAGAGGAGAGTAATCGACAAGGCGAGGGAGCTTGTGCCGGGGGCCAAGCTGGTGACGCTGCAGGCCGTCGTAGACGAGCTCGAGGGGCACCCGGTGGCGCTGGAGCTGATAAAGGCGAACGGCGTCGAGGTCCTGCCGATAGGCGGGTACGCCGACAAGGCGATTGAGGACTACGCCGAAAAGGAAGGCGTGGCAGTCGCGACGAACGACAAGGCCCTCACCGAGAGGCTGAGGGGAAAAGGCATCGGGGTCGTGTTCCCGACAAAGGCGGGATGCGACTTCGTTGGAGGAATAGCATAAGGAGGGGCAATAATGTACAAATTGATAACCCTGAAGGACACCGTGCGTGTCCCGCCGGCACTGTTCGGCAAGAAAATAGACGAGTCCGTAGTGGACGTGCTTCGGCAGAAGTACGAGAACAAGATAGACGCTGACCTCGGTGTGATCCTCGCGATTTCAAAAGTGAAGGACATCGGCGACGGGAGAATAATCCCTGGAGACGGCGCGGCATACCACGACCTCACGTTCGAGGCGCTGGCGTTCCAGCCCAAGCTCCACGAGACATTCACCGGCAAGGTCAGCGAAATCGCGCAGTTCGGCGCCTTCGTCCGCATGGGGCCGATTGACGGCCTGGTGCACGTGTCGCAGGTCACGGACGACTTCATCTCGTACAACGAGAAGACCGGCACGCTGACCGGGAAAGAAAGCGGCAAGATCCTGAAGGAAGGCGACAGCGTGCGCGCCAAGGTCGTGACGCTGAGCATGAAGCCCCTGTTAACGGACAGCA
Source organism: Candidatus Iainarchaeum sp. (assembly GCA_023129115.1). Lineage (GTDB taxonomy): Archaea > B1Sed10-29 > B1Sed10-29 > WALL01 > WALL01 > WALL01. The sequence goes on from JAGMCR010000018.1 coordinate 8,944, forward strand.
AGATTGGGCTAACCATGAGGCAACCGGGCCTAGGGAAGATTGACTGGATTGAGGACGCCAAGAAGCCAAAGAAAAAGCCCGCGGCAAAAGGGAGCAAGCCAAAGAGATAGGTGATGACTGATGGCAAGCAAGGCATGCAAGAACTGCAAGTTCGTGATTGACGAGGGCGACGTCTGCCCCGCGTGCGGGGGGACCGAGCTCACGACGAACTGGAAGGGCTTCGTCGTAATCTTCGACGCATCGAAGTCGAACATAGCCCAGAAGATGGGGCTCTCGATGCCCGGAAAGTACGCCCTGAGGCTAAGCAAGTGAGCTACAGGCTGACGCCCGAGCTGCGTGCAAGGCTGAAGGAGCCGTTCGGGAAGCTCTTGCCAGAGCCGGACTGGGACGGCGAGTTCATTGCCGTCGGGGACGAATGTGCGTTCCTCGCGGCCAAGGCGGGCAAGGAGCCGATGGTTACGGTGTACGACTTCCGCATAAAGCGCAAGGAAATCTCCGAGGAAAAGCGGGAGGCCATCGAGAAGATGCCGGGCAAGACCATAACAGTCGACAACCCCGCCGGAGAAATAACCGGCGAGGCCGAGATGGCCATCCGGCTTGCGCTGGAAAGCAAGCCGTCCAAGGTGTGCGTGAACGGCGAGGAGGACCTGCTGGTCCTGCCGTGCATCGTGCACGCGCCGGAGGGGACCGTAGTGTACTACGGACAGCCCGACGACGGGGCCGTCAAAGTGGAAGTGACCGCCAAAAAAAAAGAAGAGGCAAGGGAAATCATGCTCTCAATGAAGGAGGTAGAACAATGAACATTGAGGTGGAAAACGAGAACGTCAACCGCCTGCTCCACCGCACCGAGCTGAAGTGCAGGATGGAGACCGGCGGCGTGACTCCCTCGAGGAAAGAGATTATACGGCAGATAGCCGCGAAGAAGGGCGTAAAGGAAGAGCTCGTCGTCGTGGACAGGATAGACCAGGAGTACGGCAAGAAAGAAGCAACGGCGTACGTCAAGGTCTACGAGTCCGAGAAGGCGGCGCAGTCCATCGAGCCCAAGTACAAGATAGAGCGCGGCGCAAAAGCGCTGAAGCCGCCCGAAAAGAAGGAAGAGCCAAAGGCAGAGGAAAAGCCACCAGCTGAGGAAGCACCAACCGGGGAGTCGCCCGGTGGCGACTCCCCCAAGGAAGATGCGCCTGCCGAGGAGAAGAAGGAAGAAGAGGCTCCGAAAGCAGAGGAAGCCCCTGCTGAAGAAAAGAAGGAGGGAGAGTAATGGGAAAGAAGAGTGGTGAGCGCAAGGGCAAGAAAGCACCCCGCAAGAGGAACCGCGTCAAGAAGTCCTCGCTCTACGAGGCCAAGGAAGGGCGGCTGGAGCGCAAGCGCACCCCATGCCCCAAGTGCGGCGCCGGAGTGTTCATGGCAGAGCACGAGAACCGGATGAGCTGCGGCAAGTGCGGCTACACCAAGTGGAAGAAATGATTTGCCTCGGCATCGAAAGCACCGCCCACACTTTTGGGGTGGGCGTGTTCGACGGCAAGGCACGCGCGAACGAGAAAGCTGTCTATCGGACGATGGGCGGCATCCACCCCCGCGAGGCCTCGCAGTTCATGTGCACGCACGCGGCGGAAGTGGCCGAGGCGGCCCTCGAAAAAGCAGGGATTGGGCTGGGGGACGTTGATGCGTTCGCGTTCGCCCAGGGCCCGGGCCTCGGGCCATGCCTCCGGGTGGGCGCGGCAGTTGGCCAGGCTCTGGCAGGCTATTACGGTAAGCCAGTAGTTGGCGTGAACCACTGCGTTGCGCACATAGATGTCGGGAAATGGAACCGGAAGGCGAGGGACCCGCTGGTGGCCTATGTCTCCGGGGCCAACACCCAGATACTCGGCCTGAACGGGGGGAGGTACAGGGTGTACGGCGAGACCCTGGACATAGGGATGGGCAACGCGCTGGACGTTTTCGGGAGGTCAATCGGGCTTGAGTTCCCAGCGGGGCCGGCGATAGAAAAATTGGCCGCCAAGGGAAAAAAGTTCCACTTCCTGCCTTATTCTGTCAAGGGGATGGACCTCGCGTTCGCGGGCCTGGTGACTGCGGCGTCGAAGTCGAAAATTCCGAGGGCTGACTTGTGCCACTCGTTCCAGGAAACTGTTTTTGCGATGCTTGTCGAGGTCAGCGAGCGGGCGCTGGCGCACACAAAGAAAGAGGAGCTGATGCTCGTGGGGGGGGTCGCGCAGAACAAACGCCTCGGCGCAATGCTGTCGCAGATGGCAGAGGAGCACGGCGCGAAGTTCTTTGTCCCCGAAAACCAGTACAACGCGGACAACGGGCTTATGATTGCACTGACCGGGTGGAAGATGCTCAGGGCGAAAGTCAGGCAGGGGGGCCTGAAGACGAACCAGAAGTGGCGGACCGACGAAGTGGCTATTGCCTGGTGAGGTATTCGTAGCAATACGGGCAGACCTCTTTCCCACCGAAGCCGAGGAAGCCGCCCAGGCTTTTCGCGCACAGGGCGCAGAGGCGCATGCCGCACTCGCTGCACGTGTGGACCGCCCACGGGCCCCTCATTCTGCAGCCGCACACGGGACAAAATGCCGATGCAGGGGTTGGGGTTCCGCCGCCCCGGTCAAGGAACATAACAAAGAATAAAAAGCGTCGGTATATAATGGTTCCCCATGACCGAGCTTTTGTACATGCAGGACTGCTACGCCAAGGAGTTCGACGCGAGCGTTGTCTCTTTTGGGAAGGGATACGCCGTGCTGGACAGGAGCGCGTTCTACCCCGGGGGCGGGGGACAGCCCAGTGACACAGGCACGCTGAACGGCGTGGGGGTGAGGGAAACCAGGAAGAAAGAGGGGGAGATAAGGCATTACGTGGAAGGGCCGCTTGATGGCGGGGTGCACGGCGTGCTGGACTGGGGACCAAGGTACGCGCACATGAGGATGCACACGGCACAGCATTTGCTGTCCGCCCTCGTGCTCGACAAGTACGGCGCAGAGACTGTTGGGAACCAGATACACGCCGATTATTCGCGGATGGACTTTGCGCTGGCTTCCGTTGACGACGAGATGCGCGGCTGGCTGGCGCACGAGTTCGACAAGGCAGTGGGCGAGGCGAGGGAAGTCAGGATTTACACTACGGGGAGGGACGACGTGATTGCGTCGGTGGACCCGAGGCGCAGGAAGCTCTTCGAGCGCGTGCCGCCGTTCGTCAAGGAAGTGCGGGTCGTTGAGATAGACGGCATCGACAAGTGCCCCTGTGCCGGGACGCACGTTGCGAACACGAAAGAAATCGGGGGCATTACGATAACGCGCGCCGAAAACAAGGGCGCGGGCAAAACGCGCCTCGTTTTTGAGCTGGGGCAGGGAAACCTTTAAAAAGCGTGCCCAGTTAATTGCTTTTGGTGATAGCCAATGCCTAGAACTAAAATGGAACGGCTCTTGGTGAACCCAGAAAAGTTTTTTGAGAAAGTTGTGAAAGAAGACGTCAAAGAGGCTTGGAAATACATGGCCTACTGGGCGCTTCTGCCTAGCCTGGTTGCCATAATTGCCATCGGCTTTCTGGACGTGCCGCTCGGCGGCTACGTCGCGATGCCGACATGGCTTGGGGACCTCGTGCTTGGCGGCATGCCCTTGGCTGGAGTAAGCCTCGGAGTCGCGACCGGAATCGCTATTTATTTGGGCATCTTCATTGGTGTATTCATAACATCCATAGTGGCCCACGCGGTTGCAAGCGTAATGAAAGGGAGGGGCAAGTTCGAGGACACGCTGCAGGCAGTCATCTACGGCACGTCTCCGTTCTATGCCTTTGGATGGCTCCCGATTTTCGGCCCGCTCTTTGGGCTGTACTCGGTGCTTGTCCAGGTCCCTGGCTTCAAGGCACTGCACAGGACGAAGTACGTCAAATCTGTGCTGATTGTCCTTGGGACGCTGCTGCTGATTGGCGTGCTTACCGGAATTATGCCCATTCTCACGGGCGTGTTTGCAACTGGGTACCACCCTGGAATCGTTGTTAACGGCATAAAGGGGATTATCACACTGATGCTGGTGTGAATTCCCCCCACTCCTTTTTTATTTTTCACTGCGCAAAAGCATAGCCATGCTTATTTACAGGGGCGCCGAGGCCGAACTCTACAAGGGAAAGTTTTTTGGCATCGACTGCGTCCGCAAGGTAAGAAAGGAAAAGAAGTACAAGGAAGCACAGCTGGACCGGAAGCTGCGGGGAGAGCGGCTGCGCAACGAGGCGCGCATGCTTTCCCGGGCGAGGGAAGTGGTTTCCACGCCCCGCGTGCTGGCAGTGAGTGGCGATACTTTGGTGATTGAGTACGTCGATGGCGACAAGGTAAAAGACCTGTTTTTGAGTGGGGACACGAAGGCCGCGTCAAGGATAGGGAAGGCAATCCGGCGGATGCACGACAGCGGCATCGTGCACAACGACTTGACGACCAGCAATTTGATTCTGAAGGCTGGGAAAGTGTTTTTCATCGACTTCGGGCTGGCCCAGCAGAGCACAGCGCTCGAGGACAGGGCGGTCGACCTCGTGGTGTTCAAGAGGATGCTGTCGTCCACGCACTACGATGTTTTTGGGCGGGTGTGGCCCAGGGTGCTCGCGGGGTACGGCGCCGGGGACAGGATTCTGGCCAAAGTGCAGGAAATCGAGTCCAGAGCAAAATACAAGTAAACCCTTTTAAAGCAAAAATGTCACAGGTATTAGCATGGGCAAAATGAGGAGCTGGGGCAAGAAGAAGAGAGAACCGCAGGTAGCCATGCGAATGGGTTTCAAGGAAGACCTAGCAACAAAGAAAGATAAGGGGAAAAGGATAAGAGACACGCTTGTGGAGCCCGGCGCCAGGCTGCCCGAGCAGAAGGCACTGCCCCCCGCGCCCGCGGAAATCGAGGCGGAGCTGGAGAAGGTAAGCACTGCCAGGAAGGTGTGGCCGTTCGGGGGGGATAAGGACAACCTGGTGGACAAGGGCGAGATTTACCAGGCCCTGCTGCGGAGAGCTAGGGACGTGCCCCTGATTTACAAGAAGCTCATGAATTCCCACCACGGAATCATAGAGGGGAGGCCCCACGAGAACATCTACATCCTCACGCTTAGGGTGAGGCCGCTTTACAAGAAGAGCTTGGGCGAGCAGGTTGACGTGAGGTGGCTCCCGAAGAAGCCATGGGAGTGGGTACAGGCCGCCAAGGTATACTTCACCAAGGAAAACATTCTCAGCAAGCTGTGGAGCCCGAACCCGGACGACGTGACGCACTTTGGCAGCGAAGTGATGATTGTGCACGACCGTGAGCCCGACGAAACCCAAGAATTCGTGACGGACTACTCTCCGGACCCCAGGTACGGCACATTCAATAGAAACAGGTACAGGCATTCCGTAAGGAGCCGGCGCACGGACACCATCGACAAAATCTATGAGAACCGCGAAGTGGAGAACACGTTCGACGTGCACATGCTCATCGGACAGTCGACGATGGACCCCAAGTCAAAGGTCAAGAAAAGGGTTGGCAAGGACATGGTGGTCAGGGGGGGGCTGTACGTAAAGCCAGACATAGAGCTCCTCAACTTGATTGAGGGCAGCGTCAGGCCGCTAATCCCCAAGACCCTAAGAAAGAAGACGTTCGAGGCTATACAGGCCATGCGCAAGAAGCAGTATGACTTTGCTACAACAGGCATAGAATTGCTGCCGAAACTGGTAGGGGTGGAGTGAAACGCCGTGTTTTTCGTTACCGGCAACCCCGGCAAGTTCAAAGAGGCAGTGGGGCTTATTCCCGGGCTGAAGCAATCCGACATCCACCCACTGGAACTCCAGGCAGATTCGCTGGAAGAAGTCGCTGTTTTCAGCATAAGGCACGCGTTCGAGGAATTGGAGGAGCCGTGCTTTGTCGAGGACGCTGGGCTGTTCATTTCGGCGCTGAACGGGTTTCCGGGGGTCTACAGCAAGCCAGTTTGGGAGAAGATTGGGCTCAAGGGCGTTCTGAAGCTGCTTGACGGAGCGGGGAATCGTTCTGCGGTGTTTCGGGCGGTGATTGCCTATCATGACGGCGAAAAGATTCACACGTTTAAAGGGGAGTGCAGGGGCAGCATCGCGATGGAAAAGCGGGGGACAAGTGGGTTCGGGTTCGACCCCGTGTTCGTGCCAGAGGGGCACGAAAAGACGTTTGCAGAGGACTTCGCGTATAAACAACAAGTGAGCCACAGGGCGAGGGCCTTGAAGGCTTTTCTGAGGACTTTACAGCCAAAACCTTTATAAATGGACGGATTCAGAATAAGGGCACGGACGCCCTTCGCCAAAGGAATCCGACTCGTTTTGACGTTCCAGTAGAACAAGAATAGTGGTTATCATGGCAAGAATGCACGCACGAAAAAGGGGCAAGAGCGGCTCCAAAAAGCCCGCCGTCAAGGCCAAGCCCGACTGGGTAGAGGCAGACAAAAGGGAAGTGGAGGGCCTAATCGTCAAGTTCGCCAAGGAAGGCATGGCGCCCAGCGCCATCGGCCGAGAGCTGAGGGACAGCTACGGCATCCCAAGCGCCAAAGACGTCGTCGGCAAGACAATCAACGCCGTGCTCAAGGAGCAGAAGGCCGCGCCAGACTATCCAGAGGACTTATTGAGCCTGATTAAGAAGGCCGTCTTCCTGCGCAAGCACTTGGAAAAGAATCCGAAGGACACCCACAACAAGCGTGGGCTCACGCTGATTGAGTCCAAGATAAGGCGGCTCCAGAAGTACTACAAAAGGAAAAAGGTTCTGCCCAAGGACTGGTACTACAAGCCCGAAGAGGCGGGCCTCCTGGTGAAGTGATGAAGTACGGGGCAAGAGCCAAGCTGGGGGACAAGGAGATAAAAGGCAACTACAGCATCATGGAACTGCTCGGGAAAATAGAGGAAATGGTGGAAAAGCATGTCGAAAAAGAAAAAAGCCATTAAGGCCGCAAAGAAGGCGGCAAAAGCCAAGGCACCCATAAAGAAAAAGAAGAAGGTGCGGGCCGTCGACACCTGGAAGTCAAAGCGCTGGTACACCATCAAGGCGCCAAAAATCTTCGAGGAAAAGGAAATCGGCAAGGCAGTGAGCTCAGACCCCAAACTGCTCACCGGCAGGTCAATCAAGGTCACGATGCGCGACATCACGGGCAACATCCCCCAGCAGAACATCAAGCTCAACTTCAAGGTCACGGACGTCAAGGGCGAGAGCCTCGAGACCATGCCAGTGGCCTACGAGTACAACCGCGGCTATATATCGCGCCAGACCAGGAGGATGCACTCCATCATAACCACCATCGCAGACGTCGCCACAAAAGACGGCTACCGCCTGCGCGTGAAGGCGCTCTCCTTCGGCCACGGCAAGATGAAGCTCATCCAGCGCAAGGAAATCAGGCGCATCACAGAGGAAATGCTCAAGGCCACTGCCGCCAAGACAACCTACGACAGGCTCTTCCTTGACATGCTCCACGGGAAAGTCGGCAGCGAAATCTACAAGAGCGCCAAGAAAATTTATCCCATTACGAGGAGCGAAATAGTGAAGAGCCGCATTCTGGCAGCGCCGCAGAAGAAGTGAAGCCGATGGATCCCTGGCTTTTTGTCCCAGCAATGATGACCGGCCTAGCCCTCTTCACCGGCGGGCTGGACAAGCTCAGCGCCGTCACGGGCGGCGTCATGGGATACATGGTGCTTTTCACTGGGGGGTGGCAGTGGCTCGTCGTGCTCGTCCTCTTCTTTGCCCTTAGCATGGCCGCCACTGGCTACAAGTACTCCACCAAGTCAAAGTATGGGCTGTCACAGAAGAAGCGCGCAGTCGAAAACGTGCTGGGCAACGGCCTCGTGCCGCTGGCATTCGCCATGCAGGGGAACCTCTTCGGCTTCGCGGCCGCGCTGGCGACCGCGACTGGGGACACCCTGTCGTCAGAAATCGGCGTGCTCTCAAAGAAACAGCCCGTCAGCGTGCTGGACTTCGAGACCAAGGTCAAGCGCGGGGACAACGGCGGCGTCACCACGCTCGGCAATACAATGATGGTGGCCGGCGCCGGAGCCATAGCAGTCCTCTGCCTCGTGCTCTTCGGGGACTGGAGCCTGTTCTGGATAACGCTGTGGGCCGGGGTGTTTGGCACTATGCTTGATTCGGTGCTTGGGGCGACGCTAGAAAATGAGGGAGTCATTGGCAACCACTTGGTGAACCTGTCGTCGACGCTCGGCGGCGGGCTCCTTGCGATTGCCTTGTCCACACTCTTCTAAAAAAAATTGGTGGCCTACTTCATCATGCCGATGAGGACGTAGACCAAGCCAAAGACAAATACCATCGTTGGCCAAAGGGACATCTGCGCGGGGAGAATCTGCATGCCAAAGTCCCTGAGGACGAACAGCAGGCCGACCACGAGCGGGATTATCCCAAAGAACCACATCTCATTCTTTTCCATAACCTTGTTCATAGTGGGTCACCTCCAATACAGAAAAGAATGCCACGGTATTTAAAGTTGCCGCTGTTTTTTCGCCAATCAGCGAGGCTGCTCGTGCCGCCACAAGCGCTTGACCCTCGACTCGACAATAAGCCCGACGTCGCCGGAGACGCCGAGCGACCTGCCCTTCGACTTGATGTACCTGCGCACCAGCTCCGGCACGGCGATGTTGGCGTCCGCAGGGTCACTGACTTTCCCGAGCGCCACTCGCTGGCCCGCCGCCGGGCTCTGCTCGATGACGCAGCCCGCATAGTCCGCGAACGCCCGGACAAACGAGATGCCGGTGCGCGTGCCCTTGGCGACTGCCTCCTTCTCCAGCTCGCTTGCGCCCATGGCTGGCGACGAAACCAGGTTCCCGTCGTAGACAAAGAGCTCGTTGTCATAGTCCCTGCCGCACAGCGTGCCTTGCTCCGCCAGGAGCCAGACCTCAACGCGGTTGTCCCCAATGTCCTTCTCCAGGAGCTTGAACTCACACGGCGCCTGCTGCTGGGAATAGAGGGAGCACGTCTTGATGATTTTGGAGGCGACTTCCTTGCCCCAAGAGAAAGGCGTGGTGGAAATGCGCACCAGGCGCGCGAGTTCGGCGTCAGGCATCATCCACTCCCCGAAGAACTGGGGCTGGTGGAACTCGTTCTCTTCTTTTGCCATGCCGAGCAGCACTCCCAGCCTGGCGACAATCAACTCAAACACGAACACAGGCGTGGCCACGCCGTAGGCGGACAGCGCGATGGGCGAAAGCATGCCAATCCTGCCGACCGCGGCCCCGCGGCACGAGACCACGAGCTCGGTGCCTGGGATGAATAGCTTGGAAGTTGCCGCAACCTTCTCAAAAGACGGCTCGATGCCAAGCGCGGAAAAAAGCGACGTGACGAGGGACCTGCCGTCCTCGACAGACACAGCGTCGCTCACCACCGCGCCAGACGCGACGTAGCCGGGGTTGCCACCGCGGCGGAAGCCAAGGCCAATCGAAAAGAGCTGGAGCGGCGGAGACTCTTTCTTCGCCAGCACGGCAAGCGTCTCGAACCATGACTCCACCAAGCCGTTTCTCAGCAGGAGGCCCGTGGCCTTTGGCGGGGACTCGCTGAACAGCAAGGTGACAATCTCCGACGCCTGGTCCATGCGGACCCCTGTCTTTTCGACGACACACGAGAGCAGGGCGTCAGAGTCCAGCTCGCCCCTCGAAAAGTCTGCCGCGAGTAACTTGAGCTCCTCGAGCTTGGCCTCGTTGAACGAGGGGGCGATGGCGCGCATCTTTTCAAGCGGATTGGCTGCCGGGGGCGAGCTGCGGGGGAAAGCGGAGACTGCGTAGCTGTCCAGGAGCGCCAGGCGCGCCTCTGGCCCACGCTGCTGGCGCGCCTCTGCCTCGTCGACAAAGACCGGGAGCGCAACCTCGGTGTAGCCTGCACTGATTAGCTGGATTCTTAGCTTTTGGATGAACTCGGCCTCGGCATGCGGCTTTCCGGCCTGCTTGCTGGAGTAGCCGCCTGAAGGAATAAGGTCAATAGTCTTCATCCAAGCGCCCTCGAAGTCCTTCGAGGCCAGGCCGCTGATGTCGCTAGGGGACCATGACATGCGGAAAATAACGGCGCCGCGGTATTTAACGGTTTTGGGCAAAGATTAATAAGCCATTCCCGATTAATGAGAACCATGCGCCGAGTCCATACGGCAATTCCGGGGCTGGACAGGCTCCTCGAGGGCGGCTTCCCGGAGGGGTCGTCAGTCGTGGTGAGCGGGTCGCACGGCACCGGCAAGACCCTGCTTGGGCTGCAGTTCCTCTACGGCGGAGTGAAGGAGTACGGCGAGCCCGGCGTCCTGATACAGGTCGGCGGGTTCAGCGACACGCTGATGAGGTACGAGAACATGATGGGGTGGAACCTCGCGAAGCTCCAGGAAAAGGGAAAGCTCGTTATTTACTCGTTCAAGCCCAAGGACTACGACAAGTTCGAGCCCACCAAGATACAGGGCGAAGTCCTTGGGAAGCTTAGGAACATAATCGTGCCCATGGGCACGAGAAGGGTCGTGATTGACTCCATAACGCCACTCGCGGAAAGGATTGGCAACAAGGCGGACTACCGCCGCAGCCTCTACGAGACTGTGGAGTTCTTCAAGGAGAACGGCATAACGTCCATAATACTCTCGGAAGACGGAGACGTCGAGAAGCACGTGTGCGACGGCGCCATAATCCTGCGGCAACTCGAGGAGCACAACGGCGAGTACAGGAAGCAGCTCCTGCTGTCCAAGATGCTCGCCACGAATTTCCCAATCGCGTGGTACCCAATCACAATAAGCGAGCGCGGGTTCTCGGTGCGGCCGTTTTTGTGAAGGTTTAAATATCCAATAAACACAGAAACTAGCCACGGCAGCCGACGTTGGTCCAAGCCAACGTCACTCGCAAAGCCCCGTAGTGTAGCGGCCAAGCATGATGGCCTTTGGAGCCATTGACCCCGGTTCGAATCCGGGCGGGGCTATCTATTTTTTACCAGGGCACCTTCTTGATTCCCGCCTTGTAGGCGACTACGTTCGTCCCGACGTGGAAAAATGCCGTCATGACGAGGATGCCTAGCAGCTCGGTTAGCGATGGGAATGCAATGGGCACCCACGCCTGGAGGAGCCAGTGCCCTAGGAACGCAAAGAGCACGAAGTCCCACTGGTCCAAAAATGGGGCGGCCTGGCCCTGCTTCAGGTCGAACCGGCGCTTGACAAAAGAGCCGACCGAGTCGCCGACCATCGCGAAGAACGAGAGGACGAGCGCGAGCGTCGCGCGCGGGATGACAGAGCCCTCGACGAAGCCGAGAATGGCGCCAACCAGGACGCCGACGAACACCGCGAAGACGAAGCCCTTGATGGTCTTTCCCTTGCCGAGCAGGGGCTTGCCGTCGATGAACTTGATGTTCTGGTCGATTGGCGTGTTGCCCTTCGCGAGCATTGCCGAGGCGTTGGCCACATAGGCGGGGACAATGTACCAGAAAATGGCTGCAATGGTCTCGAGCATCAAAAATAGTTTCTCCCCGGAAGTTTTTAATAATATTGGTTTATATCCCAGCTTGCGCACAACTGGGGGCATGTCACACTTCAGGGAAACGTGCCCAGACTGCTACATGAACAAGGGGTATTCAATTGCGCTCACGGAAGAGGGCGGCGCCTGGAAGTGTGGGCAGTGCGGCAGCAGGTTTGTGGTGGGGGAGGACGGATACTTCAAGCAGGTCAGGGACTAGACCTTGTGGTCATCTTCCTCGTGCGCCAGGCCAATCTTTTCCTTGTACGTCGAGCGCGTCTTCTTGAACCCGTAGGACTCCTTTCCGTAGTCCATGTGGAAGGCCACGAGGGCAAAAGTCTTCCTTGGGCCGTCCACCAGCAGGCCGGTCACGGACCGCGGGTTCTTCTTCAGGAAGTGGGTCATCAGGATTTCCGCTATTTCCTTCTCGGCCTTCTTTGTCTTTATTTCCTCGGGCGCGCTTCCGCGGAAGTAGTCCACCACCATCAGGATTTCGCTGATGGGCAGGTTGCGCTTCAGGAAAATCACGTTGGTCACGTTTGCGAGCCTGCGCCTCACGAGGGGGGTGAACTCGGAAAAAAGCTTTTCCGACTTGTCGGGCTTCATTTCCTTGACCCGCGACACCACTACGTGGGACACAACGTGGTCGAGCACGTCCTTGAACTTGCCCTCGAAGTCAAGCGTGACAATCCGGTTCAGGTAAGTCTTCAGTAGCTTTGGGTGGATTTTTGACAGCTTGAGGATGGGAATGTCCACCGTCCCTCTGTGGTAGACCTTCCTGCCCTCGGCCAGCATGAGCATGCTCTGCGACTTTTGGAACACTCCCTTGAAGTGCGTCTTCACGTCCCTCCCAGTGAGCTCGAAGACAACGTCCTTCTGCACGCCGCGCTTCTTCTTTGGACTCAGCATAGTATACAGTTTCCCGCCAAGGGTATTTAAGCATAGCGCTGGTTTTTATTCGGCGGGAACAAGAACTAATGCGTGATAGGCATAGTGGCGTCCGAAAAAGACATTGCCGGCATGAGCATGCTGGAGTCGCTAAAGGCAAGGGGGTTCGAGGACACGTTCGAGGAATGGGCCGGAACGCCAGTGCTCGGGAAAGGAGATTTGCGGGCGGCGACAATCCCACAGGACATTATTCACGCCGAGTCAATGGACGGGCTGGCGGAGCTGTTTGATTTGGAATTCCTCGTTTTTGCGTCGAGGCACCGCAGCCAGGCAGGCACGCCGTCCCTTACAGTGCACTCGACCGGGAACTTTGGCAAGGCCGAGTTCGGCGGGAGGGAAAAGGAGCTGCAGGCCACGCTCGCCAACGCAAAGCACAATGTCTATCTGGAACTGCGGGAGTGCACGCTTGACTACGAAGTGGCGCTGGAGGTCACGCACCACGGCCCCACCGGGTTCAGGACGCCATTGTTTTTCGTGGAAATCGGGTCAAGCGAAAAGCAGTGGCGGGACAAGGAAGCCGCGGAGTTTGTGGTCGATTGTATCCTGGCCGGGCTCGAGAGCAACAAAAAGCACCAGCACGCGATTGGGTTCGGCGGCGGGCACTACGCACCGAGGTTCTCGGAAATGGAGGAAGTGGCTTTCGGGCACATTTGCCCGAAGTACGCGGCTGATTTATTGGACGACGGGCTTGTGAAGCAGATGGTGGAGAAGACCGTGGACCGTGTGGACTGCGCAGTGATTGACGAGAAGGGCCTGAAGGGGCGGCAGAAGCTGGTGATTAAAAAGGCGCTCGACGGGCTCGGGGTGGAGTATTAAAAACCGCGCCGCACAAAAAGTAGTTGTATGCCAAAAGTGAGGATAGGGGGCCTTGGACTTGCCAAGCTGGTGGAGAAGCTGAAAGAGCTCCAGAAAGAGCAGGAAGAGCTGGGCTTGCATATAGAAGAGGAAAAGGAAAACGCGGAAGAGTACATGGACATCGCGTACAACGATGCGGTCAAGAACCCCACAGAAGGAAAAAGGAAGCTGGCTGGGACTGGGGCCAAGTTTTGGATTGACGGGAAAAAGCCCGTCCCAAGGAGCAAGTTCAGGAAAGCGTTTATAGCGCAGCTCGTCACTAGGGCGAAACCCGGGAAGGATATATCGAAGTATGCCAAAGCAAGCAGCGCGTTTACCAAAAAAAAGACCGGGCAGCAATTCACAGATGAACAAGAAAAAGAAAACCTGGGCGAATTCAATAGGATTGTCAATTATTTCCGGGCAGTCGAGCGCAGGCGTCAGGTCAAGAAAGAGCTCAAGAGAGTGAAGTCCGAGATAAGGAGAAAAGGAAAAACTGGCACGGGAAAGCCGAAACAGAAAAAGCCGCGGGAAAAGAAGGCGGAGGAATTCGACCCCGGTGCGGAACTTTTGGCGCTTGATGGCCTGCTCAAGGCCGCGGAGGGAAAGCGGGAAGAAGTGGAAGGCCTGGCCGCCAAGCTCGAGGCCAAGGCAAAAGAAAGCCGGGAAAAGCACGAGCAGGTCAAGAAAGAATTGTTGGCCGACATCAGAAAGTGGGGGATGAGGCAAGAGCTTATTGAACAGCTCGAGGAAGAGTTCAACGAGCTCACCATGGACCCGCTCTACCCGAAGATACGGGGAGTCAGGCTGGACCTCAAGAAAGGCATAATCCCGAGCGAAGAAGACCTCATGCGGGTCGTGGGCCACGCCCCGAGCGTCAAGCGCAGGAAGCCCGGGAGCTTTGGCGAAGACGGGTTCCCGTTCCTGAGCGAGCACGGCGACAACTTCCTGAGCCTCGTCACCAGGAGGCTCAAGGCCAACAAGCACAAAGAGGACGCCGAGCGCCTGCTCAAGAAGAGCAGGGAACTGCGGGAAAAGCACCAGGAAAGAGTGGACATGCTCAAGAAGAGGCGCAAAGGGCTGAGGGAAACGCTCAAGGCGTGAGCTATAAAAGCCCACTGCTAGCTCGG
>JAGMCR010000019.1 GCA_023129115.1 Candidatus Iainarchaeum sp.
ATCTCTGCTCGGGAGGTTCGAGAAAATGGAATGCGATCAGTCCTTAAGGAAGCATTAGTGATTGCGCGAAATGGTGTTGAAGGGTTTTACCTAACCTTCGATATAGATGTATTTTCATACACTTACGCACCTGGCACTCCAGGATATCATGCTGATGGGATCTCAGCCTTTGACGCATTCGCTGCACTAATTATGCTAGGTCAAGAAAAGGATCTAATCATGATGGATCTGGTTGAGATTGACCCAGCACTGGATGTAAATCACCAAACGGCCCGACTAGGAGCTGACCTTGTTCTTCACCTTTTGGGTGGGCTTGCTCTGAGAAAAAAAGTATGGGAGTCCAAGTTCTTCTAATATGCCTGCCGCAACACATCTTGCTTGTAGTGATTGTAACAAACTTATTAAAGGTCCGCACTGCCTGGGAGAGAGTTCCGAAGCAATGGAAGGAGCGCTGCTAACAATGAGAGTTTCCCTTCTGGGGAGTCTCTACTGTAAGCCAGGAGCAGTTGGAGAGCCAACTCGTGGAGGTATACCAAGCCACGCTAATCCAGCTTGCCAAAGAGCAGGGAGAGACTCTAAGGAAGTGGGCCAGAGCAGCTACCTCGCAACAACGGGTAGTGAACGGAGCAAGATCATTCTCATGGTAGCAGAAGGCAAGGCAATCAAAGCGATTGCTGAGAAGCTCGGCAGACGCCCAGCTACGGTCAGCAGGTGGCGGACCCGGATTCTCGCGAAACTGGACGGGCCTCCTGGAGGTGGGGAGACGGTATGGACAGCACGACGGATCGCTTCCGAGCTGGGAGACGTCTCTATCTGCAACTAGGCAGCCAAGCTATTAAGATTTATAAGGAAAAGCGTGCTAACCGGAGCAGCTTATAATTCAAGAGGAGGTCTCGATGTACGAAACTGTACGGACTCTGACCCAATTACCTGGTATGTCGGGTTTTGAGGAGCCAGTCAATCGTTGGCTTGCAGAGCACTGGAAACCTTACGTTGCACACTTAGAGACAGATAGCGTTGGCAACTTAGTAGCCCACGTCGGTGGGAATGGGCCGAAGCTTCTGATCGTGGCTCATGCTGACGAAATAGGTTTCTTAGTTAAGTATGTTGATCAAAGTGGATTTGTCCGCATAGCCCCAGGCAATAGCCACTTTGGACCACCGGGCCGGGAGACCTTCCTCATCGGTCAGCCAGCGCTCATTCAAACAGATACGTGCAATGTGGAGGGTATCTTTGCCGCAATCCCGGACATATAACCCCCCCTCAGCTACTTGCTAAAGCAAAGCTTGATTGGGAAGACGTTTTCGTGGACATTGGCGCTCGCAATGCGGACGAGGTCAAAACGAGAGGAGTCAACATTGGAAACGCCGTGATATGGAATCCGCCGACAAGGCGTATAGGCCAGCTGATTACAGGGAAGGCTATGGATGACCGTGCTGGATTGGCAATCATGACAGAACTGTTGCCGCACCTCAGGGAGACGAAGCTGAAATATAGATTGTTTTTCGCATCCACAATACAAGAGGAAATGGGATTGATTGGTGGTGGGTCGTTGGAGCGCAATGAGCGCTTTGACTTTGCGATTACTCTTGACGTTGGATTGGCAGGCGACGTCCCTGGGATCACGGATCAAGAAATGCCAGTGCACGTTGGCTGTGGACCAGT